>NZ_JBITTO010000010.1:0-281951 GCF_044541975.1 Streptomyces sp. NPDC085460 | reverse complement strand
GTACTGCAGGGGGGACCCTGTGGGAGAGTAGGACGCCGCCGAACAATCATTGTGGGAAAGCCCCGCACCTTATGGTGCGGGGCTTTTCTGCGTTTCAGGGGTACCCGTCCCTACGCCGGCTTCACCAGGCCGGTGGTGTCGTACGGGACGGGCGCCGTGAAGGCCCTCACGGGGGGCTGGGTGGCTTCGTCCGGGTGCCGTGCGCCCCTGTGCCTGGGGGTGACTCGTATCGCCGTGAAGCGGGCGCTACGGGCTTTCCCGGGTACGAGAAAAGCTCCCGTCCTCGATGCCCTGGGGCGGAGGACGGGAGCTTTTCGAGGGGACGGGGTCAGTGCTGGGAAGGGGACTCGGCGGCCTTCGTGAGTTCCACGTCCAGGGCCTCGCGGCGGATGCGCTGGTCCACGTAGAGGAGCACCGTGACGCCGGCGGCGATCGGGTACGTGAGAGAGCTGCTGATGATGCCGCCGACCGCCATCACGATCAGATAGGTCCAGGTGAGCTCGAAGGCGGAGCCCGTACCGACGCCGTCGACGGCGAACGCGACCGCCGTGAACGGGATCGCCAGGACCATCGTGAAGACGGTGATGAGGAGCTGCGTCAGCACGGTGATGCCGAAGATCCGCCACCAGGAGCCGGCGACCAGCTTCGCGGAGCGCTTCAGCGCGGGGACGATGCCCTGGCGCTCCAGCATCAGCGCCGGAGAGGCCAGGCTGAAGCGGATCAGCAGCGAGACGATGGCGACCAGGGCGGCCGCGCCGCCGAGGACGGCCAGCGACGCGCCGCCGGCGCCGCCGAGCAGCAGGCCGGGGAGCATCGCCACGAAGGCGAGGAGACCGGCGGCCAGCGGCAGCGCCAGGGACAGGAGCAGGAGCTGGGGCAGACGGGGGCTCGCCTCGCGCCACGCCTCGGAGAGCGTCACCGGGCGGCCCAGGATGGCCCGGCTCACCACCACCGTCAGCAGGGCGCTGACGAAGACCGAGGCCGCCACCGAGACCAGCATGGTCGGGGCCAGCTCGGTCACGGACGCCCGCAGGTACGCGGAGGCCGCCTCCAGCTGCTCCGCCGGAGTCGCGTCCGCGTGCAGCGTCGGCACCTCCGAGGACAGATAACGCTGGACGAACATCAGGGCGACCTGGGTGACGACGGCCACGGGGACCGTGACCGCCAGCACCGTCCGCCAGTAGCGGCGGAGCGTCGCGACCGAGGCTTCGAGGATCTCGCCCACACCCAGCGGGCGGAGCGGGATCACACCCGGCTTCGGGGCCACCGGGGCGCCCTGGCCGCCCCCGGCGCGCTGCGGGGGCGTCGACCAGGCGCGACCGGGAGCCGGCGGGCGGTCGCGGCCGGCGGTCGGCGGCGACCAACGGCCGGCGGGCGGCTGGTCCTTCGACCACTGGGACGCGGAGTCGTTCGGCTCCGTGGGGGAGGACGGCCCGGGGATCGCGGGGACGTCGTCCTGGCCGTCGGAAGGGGCGGATCCGGGCTTGTTCCGGCCCGGAGTGTCGTTCACGGTCGTCCACCTCGGCGGATTGGGTCGCGGTGCCGGTCGGCGAACCGGCTCGGTCACGGCGGCCGTCCACGGTCGGGCGGCGGGCCGACCGCCATCGTGTCACGAGGGGCCCCGGCATGGACCTGAGCGGAACCCCCTTCTCGTAGAGGGGTACGAAGCTTGCTCCGGAACGTGGGCGTTCGGCTCCCGGCGGGGTACGGTTCTGGGCGACCGCGGGGGCACGGGGGTGACAGTCGTTACTGGCGGCGGAGCGCGCGTACACGGGGAGTCAGGGGGACCCGTCCGAGGCGTTGTCGCAGGTCAGTGAGGTATCTCACCAGCCGCCTTGAGACTGATACGGAAATGGGATGATGTCGATATGAAGGGACGCGTTCTCGTCGTCGACGACGACACCGCACTGGCCGAGATGCTCGGGATCGTGCTCAAGGGTGAAGGGTTCGAGCCGTCGTTCGTCGCGGACGGCGACCGGGCTCTCTCCGCATTCCGGGAGGCGAAGCCGGACCTGGTGCTGCTGGACCTCATGCTGCCCGGACGGGACGGCATCGAGGTGTGCCGGCTCATCAGGGCCGAGTCCGGTGTGCCCATCGTGATGCTGACGGCCAAGAGCGACACCGTCGACGTCGTCGTGGGCCTGGAGTCCGGGGCCGACGACTACATCGTCAAGCCGTTCAAGCCGAAGGAGCTCGTCGCCCGCATCCGGGCGCGGCTGCGGCGCTCCGAGGAGCCCGCGCCCGAGCAGCTCACCATCGGGGACCTCGTCATCGACGTGGCCGGGCACTCCGTGAAGCGGGACGGGCAGTCGATCGCCCTCACCCCGCTGGAGTTCGACCTGCTGGTCGCGCTCGCGCGCAAGCCGTGGCAGGTCTTCACCCGCGAGGTGCTCCTCGAACAGGTGTGGGGCTACCGGCACGCCGCCGACACCCGGCTGGTGAACGTGCACGTCCAGCGCCTCCGCTCCAAGGTCGAGAAGGACCCGGAGCGGCCGGAGATCGTGGTGACCGTCCGGGGCGTCGGCTACAAGGCGGGACCGAGCTGATATGAGCAAGGGCAGTACTGCTCCGGAGTCCCCGGACCCCGGGGGCCGTACGGGGCGGGCTGCCGGACCGGGACGGGGGGGCTCGCGTTCCGGCCGCCTGATACGCGGTGGACGACTGCTCCAGGACGGGACGCCGGGCGGCCGGGTCTTCCGGATCGTCGCCCGGCTGATCCGCCGGCCGCTGCTTCCGGCCGTACGGCTGTGGCGGCGGAACATCCAGCTGCGGGTCGTCGCGGGCACCCTCCTGATGTCCCTCGGTGTGGTCCTGCTGCTGGGCCTCGTCGTCATCGGGCAGGTCCGCAACGGCCTCCTCGAAACCAAGGAGAAGGCCGCCCAGATCCAGGCCGCGGGCGGGTTCTCCGCCGCCCAGGACCGGGCGGCGACCACCCCGAACGTGCCCGGAGAGGACGGCGTACGCGCCGGTTCCTCGGTGAACTGGCGCTCCACCCTCGTGGAGCAGCTCGCCAGCGGCGGCCAGAACGCCTTCAACGTGGTCGCGCTCTCGCTGGACTCCAGCGACACCGCCAGCCGCGGCGCCCGCGCCTCCGGCGAGGTCGACCCGGCGCGGTCCGTCCCCGTCGCCCTGCGGCACAACGTCGCGCTGGGCAACGTGCCGTACCAGAAGTTCGGGCGCATCCACTACACCAGCGACAAGCCGTCCGAGCCGGGGCTCGTGATCGGCAAGCGGCTCAACGACGCCGAGGGCAAGCAGTACGAGCTCTACTACCTCTTCCCGCTCACCCAGGAGGAGGACTCCCTCGCCCTGGTCAAGACGACCCTGGCGACCGCCGGACTCTTCGTGGTGGTGCTGCTCGGGGCGATCGCCTGGTTCGTCGTGCGGCAGGTCGTCACCCCCGTACGCATGGCGGCCGGGATCGCCGAACGGCTCTCCGCGGGCCGGCTCCAGGAACGGATGAAGGTCACCGGCGAGGACGACATCGCGCGCCTCGGTGAAGCCTTCAACAAGATGGCGTCCAACCTCCAGCTGAAGATCCAGCAGCTGGAGGAGCTGTCGCGGATGCAGCGGCGTTTCGTCTCCGACGTCTCGCACGAACTGCGGACCCCGCTGACCACGGTCCGGATGGCGGCCGACGTCATCCACGAGGCCCGGGTCGACTTCGACCCCGTCACCGCGCGCTCCGCGGAACTCCTCGGCGACCAGCTCGACCGCTTCGAATCCCTCCTCTCCGACCTGCTGGAGATCAGCCGGTTCGACGCCGGCGCCGCCGCCCTCGAAGCCGAGCCGATCGACCTGCGGCAGGTGGTGCGCCGGGTCATCGGCGGCGCCGAGCCGCTCGCCGAACGCAAGGGCACCCGGATCGTCGTCGTCGGCGACGAGCAGCCCGTCGTGGCCGAGGCGGACGCCCGCCGCGTCGAGCGCGTACTGCGCAACCTCGTGGTCAACGCCGTCGAGCACGGCGAGGGCCGGGACGTCGTCGTGAAGCTGGCCGCGGCCGGCGGGGCCGTCGCCGTCGCCGTACGCGACTACGGCGTCGGCCTGAAGCCGGGCGAGGCCACCCGGGTCTTCAACCGCTTCTGGCGGGCCGACCCGGCACGCGCACGTACCACCGGCGGAACCGGCCTCGGCCTGTCGATCGCCGTCGAGGACGCCCGACTGCACGGCGGCTGGCTCCAGGCATGGGGCGAGCCCGGCGGCGGCTCCCAGTTCCGCCTGACGCTGCCGCGCACGGCCGACGAGCCGCTGCGGGGCTCCCCGATACCGCTGGAGCCCGCCGACTCCCGGCGCAACCGGGAGCAGGCCGCCGCGGCACGCACGCAGGACACCGCCCGGAACGCCTCCGTGCCGGTCCAGCCGGCCGGGGAGCGGCCCCCGCTCTCCCCCGTACCGCCGCGGATCCCGGGGCCGCCCAGAGCGGCCGTCGACCCGGCGGCGCTGCCCGGCAGCGGGGCCCGGGTGGTGGCCCGTACGGCGGCGGACACGGAACACGGCCACGGCACAGGTCAGGACCGGGGCAACGGCCGGGGCAACGGCACGGCGGGGAACGCGGAGCGGGAGGACGGCACAGGTGAGCGCTGACGCGCGACTGCGGGCGGGGCGGGGACGGAGCGGACGGACGCTGGCGCTCGCCGCCTGCGGCGGACTCCTGGTGACGGGCTGCGCCACCATGCCCGACAGCGGTGACGTCCAGGCCGTACGGGGGGCCAACCCCGGGGACTCGCAGGTGCGGGTCTACGCCGTCGCCCCCCGCGACAACGCCAACCCGGACGATATCGTCGACGGCTTCCTGGAGGCCATGACCAGCGACGACCCCGGCTTCGCGACCGCCCGCAAGTACCTGACCCAGAAGGCCGCGAAGAACTGGAAGCCGGAACAGAGCATCACGGTGCTCTCCACCGCGCCCGACCGCGAGCCGGCCGACCGCCACGCGGACCCCGAGAACCGGGGCCGCGCCTACCCCATCTCCGGCCGGACCATCGCGACCGTGGACTCCCGGCACGCCTACCAGGCGATCAGCCCGGTGGAGTACGCCCAGGCGATCCACGTCGTGCAGGAGCCCGTGGCCAACGGCAAGGACAAGGAGTGGCGGATCGACACCCTGCCGCCCGGCCTGGTCCTCGGCGAGGCCGACTTCCTCCGCAACTACCGGTCGGTCAACAAGTACTACTTCGCCTCCGGCGAGAACCGGCTCGTCGCCGACCCCGTCTACATCCGGCAGCGGCAGGACCCCGTCACCCGCATGGACCCGGTGACCCAGACCGTGAAGTCGCTCCTCGCCGGGCCGACGAACTGGCTGCGGCCGGCCGTCGACGCGCCCTTCCCGTCGGGCACGGGGCTGAAGGCGGGCGTCACCACGCTGAGCACGGACGACCAGTCCACGCTCAAGGTGCCGCTCAACGTGAAGGCCGACCGGTTCGGCGGCGAGGTGTGCCGGCGGCTCGCCGCCCAGCTGCTCGTCACCCTCGGCGACCTGCCCTCCGTACGGGTCGACCAGGTGGAGCTCCAGGACGTCGACAACAACGTCGTGTGCCGGCTCGGGAAGGCGCAGGCCGCCGAGTTCGAGGCGGTCCGGGACACCGGGCAGGCCGAGACCCCGTACTTCATCGACGACGACGGCCGGATGAAGGCGCTCCAGAGCGGCGGGAAGGACACGGTCCAGACGGCCGACGTGCCGGGTCCGCTGGGCCGGGGCGCGGAGCCGCTGGGCTCGATCGCCGTGGCCCGCGGCGGGACCCGGGCGGCCGGCGTCTCCAAGGACGGCGGCTCGCTCTACGTCTCCTCGATCACCACCGAGCAGGAGCAGCCGCCGGCCGTGTTCAGGAGCGCGGCCGGCGCCGCCGCCGGGCCGAAGAACCGGCTCTCGCAGCCCAGCTGGGACGGGCAGGGCAACCTGTGGGTCGCCGACCGGGCCAAGGGCCACCAGAGACTGATTCTCGTACCCGACGGCGACGGCAAGTGGATCGAGGTCCACACGCCGTGGCTGACGGAGGACACCCGCGTCGAGTCGCTGCGGGTCTCCGCGGACGGGGTGCGCATCGCGCTCCTGATCACCCGGGACGGGCGGACCACCCTCCAGATCGGCCGGATCGAGCGGCAGGACGGCATGGACGAGCAGGTCGTGTCGGTGGACGGGCTCCAGCCCGCCGCGCCGCGCATGGAATCGGTCTCGTCCGTCTCCTGGGCCGGTCCCTCCCGGCTCGTCGTGGTCGGCCGGGAGGCCGGCGGGGTGCAGCAGATCCGCTACCTCCAGACCGACGGCTCCACCTCCGCGAGCTCGGTGCTGCCGGGCCTCAACGGGGTCAACGGCGTCGCCGCGCCGCACCGGGAGACCGAACCCCTGATCGCCTCCTCCGGCAACGACGGCATCGTGCGGCTGATGCCGGGCGCCAACTGGCAGCCGGTGGTGAAGTCGGGGAACGAGCCGGTCTACCCCGGGTAGCCCCGCCCCGGGGATCGATGGGGCGCCGGGGTAGCGCGGGGCCGGCTGTTCCGCGGTTGCCGAGTTGTCCACAGGGCCTTGTCCACAGGGGTGGCGGCGCCGTCCCGGCCCCGACAGAGTGGACGTATGCGGGGCTGGTGGCGCGAGATCTCCGGGCTGGTGCTGCCCGGCGCGTGCGAGGGGTGCGGGGCGCCTCGCACGGGACTGTGCGCGCGGTGCGCGGGGGTGCTGGCGGGCGACGGCGGGAGTGGTTACGGCGACGGTGTCGGCGTGGGTGCCGGTGGCGACGGGGGGAGTGGGGGCGGGGGAGGGGGAGGGGTGGGCCCCCGGAGGGTGTGGCCCGTGCCCGAGCCGCCGGGGTTGCCCGTGGTGCATGCCGCCGTGCCGTACGAGGGCGTGGTGCGGGCGTTGTTGATCGCGCACAAGGAGCGTGGGGCGCTGGGGCTCGGCCGGGTGCTGGGAGATGTGCTCGCGCGGGCCGTGGAGGCCGGTGTGGGCGGCTCCGGGGGCCGTCCGCTGCTCCTGGTGCCGGTGCCGTCCTCGCGGCGCTCCGTGCGGGCGCGGGGGCATGATCCGACGCGGCGGGTGGCTCTGGCCGCGGCGGCGCGGCTGCGGGGGGCGGGGCGAGCGGCGCGGGTGGTGCCGGTGCTGCGGCAGCGGCGGGCCGTGGCGGACCAGGCGGGGCTCGGGGCGCGCGGGCGGCGGGCGAACCTGGCGGGGGCGCTGGAGGTGGTGCCGGGCGGCGGGCGGCTTCTGGCGGCGGGTCGGGTGGTCCTCGTGGACGACGTGATGACGACCGGCGCGACGCTCGCGGAGGCGGCGCGCGCCCTCGGAGTCGTACACCCGCCGTTCACCGACGGGGCGGCGGAAAGATCCCGGAGTGATTTCGCGCAGCACGAATTCGAACAGCGGGTGGCGGCTGTGATCGCATCATCTCCCGCCTCGTTCGAAATAAACCGGAACTCGCCAAGAACTTGGATCGTTGCAGGTGGTGAGAGGTGAAAGCGCCCGAATGGAGGTAAGTCTCGGCAGCGGGTGCCGACACCCGTCCGAAGGGGCTATGTTCGGTTGTGAGGGAGGCGTGAATGCCCGCCCTCACCGCACATATGGTTGCGCCTACAGGACAGGAGTTCAGGGCGAATTAACCTCTCGTCGATGGGGTGGCGATCTTGTCGGCTGGGGAGGAGGAGGTCGAAGTCGCCAAGTCCGAGCTTCGGTGAGACCGCCGGAGCTGGTGCAAAGGGAGATGCCCGCCGGCCTAGGAGCCGGGTGGGCGATCCGGGAACGGAGTTCTGCGTGGACATCGTCGTCAAGGGCCGCAAGACCGAGGTGCCCGAGCGGTTCCGCAAGCACGTGGCCGAGAAGCTGAAGCTGGAGAAGATCCAGAAGCTCGACGGCAAGGTGATCAGCCTCGACGTCGAGGTGTCCAAGGAGCCCAACCCGCGGCAGGCCGACAGGTCCGACCGGGTGGAGATCACCCTCCACTCCCGAGGCCCGGTCATCCGGGCGGAAGCGTCGGCCGGCGACCCGTACGCGGCCCTCGACCTGGCCAGCGACAAGCTGGAGGCCAGGCTTCGCAAGCAGCACGACAAGCGTTACACCCGCCGGGGCAACGGGCGGCTCTCCGCGGCGGAGGTCGCCGACGTCGTCCCCGGTGTCGCCCAGCTGAACGGGCAGGGCGAGCTCGTCGCCGACGAGACCGGCGGCGAGGTGCCCACCACGATGATGGGCTCGATCGAGGTCCAGGGCGAAGGCCCGCTGGTGGTCCGCGAGAAGACGCACAAGGCCGCCGCGATGGGGCTGGACCAGGCCCTCTACGAGATGGAACTGGTCGGCCACGACTTCTATCTCTTCGTCGACGCCGAGACCAAGCAGCCGAGCGTCGTCTACCGGCGCCACGCGTACGACTACGGCGTCATCCACTTGGAGAACGACCCGCTCGCCGAGAACAGCGGCGGTGCGGGCGGTGCGCTCGGCGGCTGACCCGTCGAACGGCAGACCGGACGGCCCGGCCGTCCGGTACCGCACCACCCGCCTCACACGTCCCGTCCGGTGCCCCTGGAGCGCTTCTCGCGATCGCCAGGGGCACCCCTGTGTGCCCCTGGGGCCACCCCGGGACCGCCGGGGCATGAAATCATGGCGTGCACGCCAACCGGTGCTTCCCGGGCAGTGGTTGGGGGACCGGAAACGAATTCAGGCCACGGCCTTCAGGGGGAGGAACGATGGCAGACAGCTTCGGCCCGGTGCTCAGCGGGCACGAGCGCGGTGCGCTCGCCCATGAGGATGCTCCGGAAGGATCGGAATCGGCCAGCGAGGCGGCGCGCAAGGAGCCGATCCGGGTGCTGGTCGTGGACGACCACGCGCTTTTCCGGCGCGGACTGGAGATCGTCCTCGCCCATGAGGAGGACATCCAGGTCGTCGGCGAGGCGGGCGACGGCGCCGAGGCGGTCGACAAGGCGGCGGACCTGCTGCCCGACATCGTCCTGATGGACGTACGGATGCCCCGGCGCGGTGGCATCGAGGCGTGCACCTCCATCAAGGAGGTGGCCCCCAGCGCGAAGATCATCATGCTGACGATCAGCGACGAGGAGGCCGACCTCTACGACGCGATCAAGGCGGGGGCCACCGGCTACCTGCTCAAGGAGATCTCCACCGACGAGGTGGCCACCGCGATCCGCGCCGTCGCGGACGGGCAGTCGCAGATCAGCCCGTCGATGGCGTCGAAGCTCCTCACCGAGTTCAAGTCGATGATCCAGCGCACGGACGAGCGCAGGCTCGTCCCCGCGCCCCGGCTCACCGACCGCGAGCTGGAGGTCCTCAAGCTCGTCGCGACCGGCATGAACAACCGGGACATCGCCAAGGAGCTCTTCATCTCGGAGAACACGGTGAAGAACCACGTGCGGAACATCCTGGAGAAGCTTCAGCTCCACTCCCGCATGGAGGCCGTGGTCTACGCGATGCGGGAGAAGATCCTGGAGATCCGGTAGCGGAGATCCGGCAAGCGGAGATCCGGTAGGCCGAGATCCGTTAGGCGTTCACGCGTCCAGCGTATTCGTGAGCCGCGGGGTCAGCTCCGGGGGGTCCACGCGCTCGACGCGGACCGTGTCGCAGCCGACCCAGTCCGCGGCCTCGCGGAGCGCCTGGGCGACCGCGGGGACCGCCTTCGGGCCGTCCAGGGAGACCTGCTTGGCCACCAGGGTGCGGCCCTCGCGGGCGGGGTCCACGCGGCCGACGAGCCGGCCGCCGGCCAGGACCGGCATCGCGAAGTAGCCGTGCACCCGCTTCGGCTTCGGCACGTACGCCTCCAGGCGGTGGGTGAAGCCGAAGATCCGCTCCGTGCGCGCCCGCTCCCAGATCAGCGAGTCGAAGGGGGAGAGGAGCGTCGTGCGGTGCCGGCCGCGCGGCTCCGTGGCCAGCGCCGCCGGGTCCGCCCAGGCCGGCTTCCCCCAGCCCTCCACCGTCACCGGCACCAGGCCCGAGTCCGCCACCACCGCGTCGAACTGCTCGGCCTTGAGCCGGTGGTAGTCGGCGATGTCCGCGCGCGTGCCCACGCCCAGCGCCTCGCCCGCCTGCCGGACGAGCCGGCGCACGCACTCGGTGTCGTCCAGGTCGTCGTGGCGCAGCTCCCCGGGGATCGCCCGCTCCGCCAGGTCGTACACCCGCTTCCAGCCGCGCCGTTCGGTGACGACGACCTCGCCGAACATCAGCGCCCGCTCGACCGCGATCTTGGTGTCGGACCAGTCCCACCACTCGCCCTTGTTCTTGGCGCCGCCGAGTTCGGTCGCCGTGCGGGGGCCCTCGGCGCGCAGCTGGTCGATCACCTTGGCGTAGGAGCCGTCGGCCAGCTCGTGGTGCCACTGGGGGCGGTCGCGGTAGGCGCGGCGGCGGAAGGCGAAGAGCGGCCACTCCTCGACGGGGAGGATGCAGGCGGCGTGCGACCAGTACTCGAAGGCGTGGCCGTCCGACCAGTACGCCTCCTCCACGGCGGGGCGGCCGACGGCGCCGAGGCGCGCGTACGGGATCAGTTCGTGGGAGCGGGCGAGGACCGAGATGGTGTCCAGCTGGACCTGGCCGAGGTGACGGAGTACCCCGCGCACCCCGGCCCTGCGGTCGGGCGCTCCGAGGAAGCCCTGGGCGCGCAGCGCGATGCGGCGGGCTTCGGCGGCGGAGAGCTCGGCGACGGGCTGGGGGGCGGGCTTCGGGGCTGTCTGGGGAGTGGTCGGCACGGTCGTCATGCGGAAACCCTAGGCCCCCGGACCGACAGTGCCGGAGCCCTCGGGGCGGGCGGCCGGACGGGGGTCCACGGTGGGCGGGGCGTCGCGGGGCGGGAGGTAGGGGACGGGGCTGGGGAGGCCGAAGTCGGAGGGGAGCAGTGCGCCGATCCAGGCGTCCCTGAGGGTGCCGTGGTGGAGCAGGCCGGCGCGCTGGACGCCTTCGAGGGTGAAGCCGACGCGTTCGGCGACGGCGCGGGAGCCGGTGTTGCCGACCTCGGCGCGCCAGATGAGCCGGACGCAGCCGAGGCCGGTGAAGGCCCAGTGGGCGGCGGTGCGGACGGCCTCGGCCATGTAGCCCTTGCCGCGCTGTTCGGGGGCCAGCCAGAAGCCGACCTCCCAGACGCCCTGGCCGCGGTCGTGCAGGCCGGTGGCGGCGATGAGGGGGCCGCCGTCGAGCGGTTCGACGGCGAAGCTGTAGTCGGTGTCGTCGCGCCAGCCGTCGGGGACCAGGCGGTTCAGGAAGAAGGCGGCGGCCTCGCGGGGGTACGGGTCCGGGACGGTCGTCCAGCGGCGGATGGCGGGGTCCTGGCAGTGGGCGTACACGATGTCCTCGTCCTCGGGGACGAAGCCGCGGAGCCGGAGGCGTTCGCTGGTGAGCGTGATGGGATCCATGCCCGGATTGTGGGGACGCGTGCCGGGCGGAGGCGAGCACTTTTCGGAAGGCGCGGCACCTTCCGAGCACCTCGTGCGTTCTCTTTGCGGGCGGACGTGCGGTGGCGGCCCTGCGGGCCTCCCTCCGTGAGGGTGGTCTCGCTTACGATGGCCGTTGCGGTGGGGACCACCTGCCGTGCCCGCGCTCGTGTCCGTGACAAGACCCAGTGCCAGGCCCGACCGGCAAGGAGACCAGCCTCAGTGTCCGTCTTCAACAAGCTCATGCGTGCAGGCGAAGGCAAGATCCTGCGCAAACTGCACCGCATCGCGGACCAGGTCAACTCCATCGAAGAGGACTTCGTCAACCTCTCCGACGCCGACCTGCGGGCCCTCACGGAGGAGTACAAGCAGCGGTACGCCGACGGCGAGAGCCTCGACGACCTGCTGCCGGAGGCTTTCGCCACGGTCCGCGAGGCCGCGAAGCGCGTCCTCGGCCAGCGCCACTACGACGTGCAGATCATGGGTGGTGCCGCGCTCCACCTCGGCTATGTGGCCGAGATGAAGACCGGTGAGGGCAAGACCCTCGTCGGCACGCTCCCCGCGTACCTCAACGCGCTCTCCGGCAAGGGCGTGCACCTGATCACGGTCAACGACTACCTGGCCGAGCGCGACTCCGAGATGATGGGCCGCGTCCACAAGTTCCTGGGTCTGCAGGTCGGCTGCATCCTGGCCAACATGACCCCGGCGCAGCGTCGTGAGCAGTACGCGTGCGACATCACGTACGGCACGAACAACGAGTTCGGTTTCGACTACCTGCGCGACAACATGGCGTGGTCGAAGGACGAGCTCGTGCAGCGCGGCCACAACTACGCGTGTGTCGACGAGGTCGACTCGATCCTGGTCGACGAGGCCCGTACGCCGCTGATCATCTCCGGCCCCGCCGACCAGGCCACCAAGTGGTACGGCGACTTCGCGAAGCTGGTCACCCGCCTGACCAGGGGCGAGCCCGGCAACCAGCTGAAGGGCATCGAGGAGACCGGCGACTACGAGGTCGACGAGAAGAAGCGCACGGTCGGTATCCACGAGGCGGGTGTCGCCAAGGTCGAGGACTGGCTGGGCATCGACAACCTGTACGAGTCGGTGAACACCCCGCTCGTCGGGTACCTGAACAACGCCATCAAGGCGAAGGAACTGTTCAAGAAGGACAAGGACTACGTCGTCATCGACGGCGAGGTCATGATCGTCGACGAGCACACTGGCCGTATCCTCGCCGGCCGCCGTTACAACGAGGGCATGCACCAGGCCATCGAGGCCAAGGAGGGCGTGCAGATCAAGGACGAGAACCAGACGCTCGCCACGATCACCCTCCAGAACTTCTTCCGCCTCTACGACAAGCTGTCCGGCATGACCGGTACGGCGATGACCGAGGCGGCCGAGTTCCACCAGATCTACAAGCTCGGCGTCGTCCCGATCCCGACGAACAGGCCGATGCAGCGCAAGGACCAGTCCGACCTGATCTACCGGACCGAGGTGGCGAAGTTCGCCGCGGTCGTCGACGACATCGTGGAGAAGCACGAGAAGGGCCAGCCGGTCCTGGTCGGCACGACGTCGGTCGAGAAGTCGGAGTACCTGTCGCAGCAGCTCTCCAAGCGGGGTGTGCCGCACGAGGTGCTGAACGCCAAGCACCACGAGCGTGAGGCCAGCATCGTCGCCCAGGCCGGTCGCCGCGGGGCCGTCACGGTCGCCACGAACATGGCCGGCCGCGGTACCGACATCAAGCTCGGCGGCAACCCGGACGACCTCGCCGAGGCGGAGCTGCGCCAGGCGGGTCTGGACCCGGTCGAGCACGTCGAGGAGTGGGCGGCGGCGCTGCCCGGTGCGCTGGAGCGGGCCGAGAAGGCGGTGAAGGCGGAGTTCGAGGAGGTCAAGGACCTCGGCGGGCTGTACGTGCTGGGCACCGAGCGGCACGAGTCGCGGCGTATCGACAACCAGCTGCGTGGTCGTTCGGGCCGTCAGGGCGACCCGGGCGAGTCCCGTTTCTACCTGTCGCTCGGTGACGACCTGATGCGTCTGTTCAAGGCGCAGATGGTCGAGCGCGTGATGGCCATGGCCAATGTGCCGGACGACGTGCCGATCGAGAACAAGATGGTCACGCGGGCGATCGCGTCCGCGCAGTCGCAGGTCGAGACGCAGAACTTCGAGACGCGCAAGAACGTCCTGAAGTACGACGAGGTGCTGAACCGGCAGCGTGAGGTCATCTACGGCGAGCGCCGCCGCGTCCTGGAGGGCGAGGACCTGCACGAGCAGATCCGCCACTTCATGGACGACACGATCGACGACTACATCCGCCAGGAGACCGCCGAGGGCTTCGCGGAGGAGTGGGACCTGGACCGGCTGTGGGGCGCGTTCAAGCAGCTCTACCCGGTGAAGGTGACGGTCGAGGAGCTGGAGGACGCGGCGGGCGACCGCGCGGGCATCACCGCCGAGTTCATCGCGGAGTCCATCAAGGACGACATCCACGCGCAGTACGAGGCGCGGGAGACGCAGCTCGGCTCGGAGATCATGCGTGAGCTGGAGCGCCGGGTGGTCCTGTCGGTCCTCGACCGCAAGTGGCGCGAGCACCTCTACGAGATGGACTACCTCCAGGAGGGCATCGGCCTGCGCGCGATGGCGCAGAAGGACCCGCTGGTCGAGTACCAGCGCGAGGGCTTCGACATGTTCACCGCGATGATGGAGGGCATCAAGGAGGAGTCCGTCGGCTACCTGTTCAACCTGGAGGTCCAGGTCGAGCAGCAGGTCGAGGAGGTTCCGGTGCAGGCCGGCGCGCCGTCCCTGGACAAGGCCGAGGCCGCTCCGGCGGGCGGGCGTCCGGAGATCCGCGCGAAGGGGCTCGACGCGCCGCAGCGGCCGGACCGGCTGCACTTCTCCGCGCCGTCGGTGGACGGTGACGGGGGTGTCGTCGAGGGCGACTTCGCGTCGGACGGTGACGACGCGGGCGACGGGATGACGCGGGCGGAGCGCCGCAAGGCGCAGAAGAACGCGGGCGGGCGTCGCCGCAAGAAGTGACGGCTCGGCCTAGGGCGGCCCTGGGTGTGGCCGGTCCGAGGTGACTCGGCCCGAGGTGACTCGGGCCGGGGCGGGCCGGCCCGAGGGCGGGTCGGTTCGAGGGCGGGTCGGTTCGAGGACGGGTCGGCCCGAGGACGGGTCGGTTCGAGGTGAGTCGGTGAAGGGCCCTGCCGGGTGTTCCGGCGGGGCCCTTCGTCATGGGTGGGCGGCGCCGCCGACGAGCCGGCCGAGGCCGTCCAGTTCGACGGCGGCGCACCGCCAGCGGTGGTCGGGGCCGAGTTCCAGGCGGAAGGCGAGGGCGCGGACGCGGTGGCCCGCGGCGAGGGAGGCGAAGACCTCCAGGACGGTGTCGCCGGAGTGCGGCTGGGCGGCGCACCTGCGGAGCACCGGGCGGGGTCCCGGGCCGCGGGCCGCCGTCCTGGGCGCGAGGCGGACCAGCTGCTCGTAGGCGTCTCCGACGGTCAGCCCCAGCATGGAGTGGACGGGCCGGTCTCCGCTGAGTACCGCGAGGAGGCGCTCCGCGAAGGCGGTGTGCACGGGCCGTGTCCGCCGGGCCTGGCCCGCGCCGGCCCCGGCGCACCGGGACCTCCCGCCGGCCGCGCCCTGCGCGGGCACGGTGGCGCGCGGGCGGCCCCCGAGGCCGTCGGCGGGGCCCCCGGGCCTGCGGGCGGCGGTGCCGGTGGCCGGGCGGGGGCCGGCCACCGCTGGGGCCGGGTGGCGGGCGGCGGGGTGTTCGGTGGTGGGCGGGAGGGCCGTGCGGAGGGCGGCGGGGGGCTCGGTGCGGGGGTGGGGGAGCGGAGTCGGCTGGGGGTGGCGCATGGGGGTCCCTTCGGAGGGTGACCGGGTGGTACCGGTCGGTAACTTTCCGTGGGGATCTTGTACTGGGGGCGGTTCGGGCGTCGCAAGGGTCGTGGCGGCCGGGGCGGACACGGTGAGTGATTCACCTATCAGGGGGGTTCCCGGCCACGGGTGGACATCCCGGGGTGGTGGGGCCGGACGTATCCTGAGGGCGTTTCCGACTACGAAAGCGGCCAGCCATGCGCGTGTACGTCCCTCTGACCCTTCCCGGTCTCGCACAGGCGCACAAGGCGGGCGAGCTGGGACCCGGCCCGCTGACCGCCTACGCCGTCACGCCCGCGCTGCGCGAGTGGTACGTCTCCGACGACATCGAGGAGCTGGAGTACGCGGCGCTCAGCCGCGCCGCCGCCGCCTCGCTGCGGCTGGTCGCGGGGGACCCGGAGGCGCCGCGGCGCCGGGTGGTCGTCGCCGTCGACGTCGCCGACCAGGAGGCCGTCGCGGACCCGGACCGGGGGCTCGACGCCGGCGCGATCGGCGAGGTGCGGATCGCGTCCGCCGTGGCGCTCGCCAAGGCCGCCGCCGTACACGCCGACGCGGACGACGCCGAGGCGGACGTCACCGCCGCGGCCGCCGCGCTGGGCGCCGCGGACCAGGGCGACGACGACGCGCGGTTCGTCGTGGACGGGGCGGAGGACCACGAGCTGCTCTGGTTCGGAGTCCAGGAGATCCCCTCTCTCCTCGGCTGAGGCCGCGGCCTGTACCGTCGGTCCATGGGGAAGCAGCACATGCGGAAGCACACGGGGAAGCATCTGGTCTGGGACTGGAACGGCACCCTGCTCGACGACATCGCCGCCGTCATCGGCGCCACCAACGCCGCCTTCGCGGAGCTCGGCCTCGCACCGCTCACCCTGGAGCGGTACCGCGAGCTGTACACCGTCCCGGTGCCGAAGTTCTACGAGCGGCTGATGGGCCGGCTGCCCACCGACGCCGAGTGGACGCTGATGGACGGCATCTTCCACCGGTACTACTGGGAGCGGGCGGAGGGCTGCGGCCTGACGGTGGGCGCCGCCGAGCTGCTGGCCGCCCGGCAGGCCGCCGGGGCCACCCAGTCGCTGCTCTCGCTGGCGCCGCACGCCGAGCTGCTGCCGCTGGTGCGGCGGCACGGGATCGCGGAGCGGTTCGTCCGGGTCGACGGGCGCACCGACCGGTCCACGGACGGCAAGTCCGCGAACATGGTGCGTCACCTGGAGGCGCTGGGCGTCCCGGCCGAGCGGATCGTCGTCATCGGCGACGCGGCGGACGACGCCGTGGCCGCCGCGCACGTCGGCGCCAAGGCCGTGCTCTTCACCGGCGGGTCGCACAGCCGGGCCTCGCTGGAGCGGGTCGGCGTGCCGGTGGTGGACTCCCTGGAGGAGGCCGTCGCCGTCGCGGAGGAGCTGGTGTAGCGAGGCGTACGGGGGCCGTCCGAGGGGCGGCCCCCGTCCGCGTCCCTCAGCCCTTCGTCCGCAGCACCTTCAGGAACTCGCGCATCCACGTCGGGTGGTCCGGCCAGGCGCGCGAGGAGACCAGCAGCCCGTCGACGACCGCCGCCGAGTCCTGGAAGTCGGCCCCCGCCGACTGCATGTCCAGCTCAAGGGCCGGGTACGCCGTGACCCGGCGCCCCACCAGGCCGCCGACCGCCGCCGTCAGCAGCGGCCCGTGGCAGATCTGGGCCACCGGCTTGTCCGCGTCGAAGAACGACTTGAGGATCTTGCGGAGCTCCGGGTCGTTGCGCAGGTACTCCGGGGCCCGGCCGCCGGGGATCACCACCGCCACGTAGTCGCCCGGATCGACCTCCGAGAACGCCAGGTCCGCGGGCCAGGTGTAGCCCGGCTTCTCCGTGTACGTGTCGAAACCGGGCTCGAAGTCGTGGACCACGAACCGGAGCTGCTTGCGCGCCGGAGCGGCGATGTCGACCTCGTACCCCTCTTCGAGCAGACGCTGGTACGGGTACAACACCTCCAGGGACTCGGCCGCGTCCCCCGTCACGATCAAGATCTTCGCCATGACTCTCCTGGTCTCAGGGCTGGTCGGTCTTCGTCGTGCTCGCGTCCACGCTGCACCGTTCCGCGCGATCCGCCAACAGTGCATGTGTCGCTGTCCAGAACGTCAAACTTCCACCCCCGCTTTTGTACACATACGGCTCATGACGGGGCAGGGGGCTTGAGCGATAGGCTTTTCCCGTGATCAGCGCGATACGCCGCGGGGGCAATGCTGCCCCCGGCTGCCGCCCGGTCCGCTCACGCGGCCGGGCCGCCCGTGCGTGCGCCGATCCCCTCCGTCCGGAATCGCCGCCCTCCGTGGCCGGATTCCGTCCGGGCATCTCTCAGCCGGGCATAACGTCGACTTCGACCGGAATCACCGCGTCGAGGCGTTCTGCCCTACCCACCGACGTCACGCAACGGCGCGCGACAGGAGTCAGAGGACATGCAGACCAAGCTGGACGAAGCAAAGGCCGAGCTGCTCGAGAGGGCCGCCCGTGTAGCTGAGCACAGCCCGGTCGGGGGGCGACTTCCGACGGGCCCGGAGGGCGGCCGCCCGGACCGGGACACCGTGTTCGACTACCTCCAGCGCTACTACCTGCACACCGCGCCCGAGGACCTCACCGACCGCGACCCGGACGACGTGTTCGGTGCCGCGCTCGCCCACTACCGGCTCGCGGAGAACCGCCCCCAGGGCACCGCGAACGTCCGCGTGCACACCCCGACGGTCGAGGAGAACGGCTGGACCAGCAGCCACTCCGTCGTCGAGGTCGTCACCGACGACATGCCCTTCCTCGTCGACTCCGTCACCAACGAGCTCTCCCGCCAGGGCCGCGGCATCCACGTCGTGATCCACCCGCAGGTCCTCGTCCGCCGTGACATCACCGGCAAGCTCATCGAGGTCCTGTCGGCCCAGATCCACGGCGAGCTGCCGCACGACGCGCTCGCCGAGTCCTGGATCCACGTCGAGATCGACCGCGAGACCGACAAGGCCGACCTCAAGCAGATCACCGCCGACCTGCTCCGCGTCCTCTCCGACGTCCGCGAGACCGTCGAGGACTGGGAGAAGATGCGCGACGCCGCGCTGCGCATCGCCGACGGCCTCGGCTCCGAGCCCACCGCCTCCGACCTGCGGCCCACCGAGGTCGAAGAGGCCCAGGAGCTGCTGCGCTGGCTCGCCGACGACCACTTCACCTTCCTCGGCTACCGCGAGTACGAGCTCGTCGACGGCGACGCGCTCGCCGCCGTCCCCGGCACCGGCCTCGGCATCCTGCGCTCCGACCCGCACCACACCGACGGCGAGTCCGGCCACCACGCCCACCCGGTCTCCCCGTCCTTCAGCCGGCTCCCCGCCGACGCCCGCGCCAAGGCCCGCGAGCACAAGCTGCTCATCCTGACCAAGGCCAACAGCCGCGCGACCGTCCACCGCCCCTCGTACCTCGACTACGTCGGCGTGAAGAAGTTCGACGCCGACGGCAACGTCATCGGCGAGCGCCGCTTCCTCGGCCTCTTCTCGTCCGCCGCGTACACCGAGTCCGTCCGCCGCGTCCCCGTCGTCAAGCGCAAGGTCCAGGAGGTCCTCGCCGGCGCCGGCTTCTCCCCGAACAGCCACGACGGCCGCGACCTGCTCCAGATCCTGGAGACCTACCCGCGCGACGAGCTGTTCCAGACCCCGGTCGACCAGCTCCAGTCCGTCGTCACCAGCGTCCTCTACCTCCAGGAACGGCGCCGCCTCCGGCTCTACCTGCGCCAGGACGAGTACGGCCGCTACTACTCGGCCCTCGTCTACCTGCCGCGCGACCGCTACACCACCCGTGTCCGGCTGCGGATCATCGACATCCTCAAGGAGGAGCTGAACGGCGCCTCCGTCGACTTCACCGCCTGGAACACCGAGTCGATCCTCTCCCGCCTCCACTTCGTCATCCGCGTCGAGCCCGGCACCGAGCTCGCCGCCCTCACCGACGCCGACGTGGACCGCATCGAGGCCCGGCTCGTCGAGGCCGCCCGCTCCTGGGCCGACGGCTTCGGCGAGGCCCTCAACGCCGAGTTCGGCGAGGAGCGCGCCGCCGAGCTGCTCCGCCGCTACGGCAACGCCTTCTCCGAGGGCTACAAGGCGGACCACTCGCCGCGCGCCGCCGTCGCCGACCTCGTCCGCATGGAAGCCCTCGCCGCCAGCGGCAAGGACTTCGCGCTCTCCCTCTACGAGCCCGTCGCCGCCGGCCCCGGCGAGCGCCGCTTCAAGATCTACAAGACCGGCGAGCAGGTCTCCCTCTCCGCCGTCCTGCCGGTCCTCAACCGCCTCGGCGTCGAGGTCACCGACGAGCGCCCGTACGAGCTCCGCTGCGCCGACCGCACCCACGCCTGGATCTACGACTTCGGCCTGCGGATGCCGGCGGCCACCGGCAACGGCGGCGACTACGCCGGCGACGACGCCCGCGAGCGCTTCCAGGAGGCGTTCGCCGCCACCTGGACCGGCCAGGCCGAGAACGACAACTTCAACTCCCTCGTCCTCTCCGCCGGGCTCACCTGGCGCGAGGCGATGGTGCTCCGCGCCTACGCCAAGTACCTGCGGCAGGCCGGCGCCATGTTCAGCCAGGACTACATGGAGGACACCCTCCGCGACAACGTCCACACCACCCGGCTCCTCGTCTCCCTCTTCGAGGCCCGGATGGCCCCGGAGCGGCAGCGCGCCGGCACCGAGCTCACCGACGGCATCCTGGAGGAGCTCGACGGCGCCCTCGACCAGGTCGCCAGCCTGGACGAGGACCGGATCCTGCGGTCCTTCCTCACCGTCATCAAGGCGACCCTGCGGACCAACTTCTTCCAGAAGGCCGCGGACGGGCAGCCGCACTCCTACGTCTCCATGAAGTTCGACCCGCAGGCCATCCCCGACCTGCCGGCCCCGCGCCCCGCCTTCGAGATCTGGGTGTACTCGCCCCGCGTCGAGGGCGTCCACCTGCGCTTCGGCAAGGTCGCCCGAGGCGGCCTGCGCTGGTCCGACCGGCGCGAGGACTTCCGTACCGAGATCCTCGGCCTCGTCAAGGCGCAGATGGTGAAGAACACCGTCATCGTGCCCGTCGGCGCCAAGGGCGGCTTCGTCGCCAAGCAGCTCCCGGACCCCGCCCTGGACCGGGACGCGTGGCTGGCCGAGGGCATCGCCTCGTACAAGACCTTCATCTCGGCCCTGCTCGACATCACCGACAACATGGTCGCCGGCGAGGTCGTGCCCCCGCTCGACGTGGTCCGCCACGACGAGGACGACACCTACCTCGTCGTCGCCGCCGACAAGGGCACCGCCACCTTCTCCGACATCGCCAACGGCGTTGCGGAGTCGTACGGCTTCTGGCTCGGCGACGCCTTCGCCTCCGGCGGCTCCGCCGGCTACGACCACAAGGGCATGGGCATCACCGCCCGCGGCGCCTGGGAGTCCGTCAAGCGGCACTTCCGCGAGCTCGGCCACGACACCCAGACCGAGGACTTCACCGTCGTCGGCGTCGGCGACATGTCCGGCGACGTCTTCGGCAACGGCATGCTGCTCTCCGAGCACATCCGCCTCGTCGCCGCCTTCGACCACCGCCACATCTTCGTCGACCCGAACCCGGACGCGGCCACCTCGTACGCCGAGCGCCGCCGCCTCTTCGACCTGCCCCGCTCCTCCTGGGCCGACTACGACACCTCGCTGCTGTCGGCGGGCGGCGGCATCCACCCCCGTACCGCCAAGTCGATCCCGGTCAACGCCCACATGCGGGCCGCGCTCGGCATCGAGGACGGCGTCACCAAGCTGACCCCCGCCGAGCTGATGAAGTCGATCCTCCAGGCCCCCGTGGACCTGCTGTGGAACGGCGGCATCGGCACCTACGTGAAGTCCTCCGCCGAGTCCAACGCCGACGTCGGCGACAAGGCCAACGACGCCATCCGCGTCGACGGCCACGACGTCCGCGCCAAGGTCGTCGGCGAGGGCGGCAACCTCGGCGCCACCCAGCTCGGCCGCATCGAGTTCGCCCGCGCCGGCGGCCCCGAGCGCACCGGCGGCAAGATCAATACCGACGCCATCGACAACAGTGCCGGCGTCGACACCTCCGACCACGAGGTCAACATCAAGATCCTGCTCAACGGACTCGTCGCCGAGGGCGACATGACCGTCAAGCAGCGCAACAAGATCCTCGCCGAGATGACCGACGAGGTCGGCCGGCTCGTCCTGCGCAACAACTACGCGCAGAACACCGCCCTCGCCAACGCCGTCGCCCAGTCGCCCTCCCTGCTCCACGCCCACCAGCGCTTCATGCGCCGCCTGGGCCGCGACGGGGCGCTCGACCGCTCCCTGGAGTTCCTGCCCAACGACCGGCAGATCCGCGAGCTGCTCAACACCGAGCGGGGCCTCAGCCAGCCCGAGCTCGCCGTCCTCCTCGCGTACACCAAGATCACGGTGGCCGACGAGCTGATCGGCACCGGGCTGCCCGACGACCCGTACCTGGCCGGCCTGCTCCACGCCTACTTCCCGACGCTGCTGCGCGAGAAGTTCGGCGAGGCCGTCGACGGGCACGCGCTGCGCCGCGAGATCATCACCACCGTCCTGGTCAACGACACCGTCAACACCGGCGGCTCGACCTTCCTGCACCGCCTCCGCGAGGAGACCGGCGCCTCCCTGGAGGAGATCGTCCGCGCCCAGACCGCGGCCCGGGCCATCTTCCGGCTCGGCGAGGTCTGGGATGCCGTCGAGGCCCTCGACAACCGGGTCCCGGCCGAGGTCCAGACCCGGATGCGGCTGCACTCCCGCCGGCTCGTCGAGCGCGGCACCCGCTGGCTGCTCAACAACCGGCCGCAGCCGCTCGCGATCGGCGAGACCATCGACTTCTTCGCCGAGCGGGTCCAGCAGGTGTGGGAGCGGCTGCCGCAGCTGCTGCGCGGCTCGGACGCCGAGTGGTACCAGTCGATCCTCGACGAGCTGACCGGCTTCGGGGTCCCGGAGGAGCTGGCCCTGCGCGTCGCCGGCTTCTCGTCCGCCTTCCCGACGCTCGACATCGTCGCGATCGCCGACCGGATCGAGAAGGACCCGCTGGCCGTCGCCGAGGTCTACTACGACCTGGCCGACCGGCTCCGGATCACCGACCTCATGGACCGGATCATCGAGCTGCCGCGGGCCGACCGCTGGCAGTCCATGGCCCGTGCCTCCATCCGCGAGGACCTCTTCGCCGCGCACGCGGCGCTGACCTCGGACGTCCTGGTCGCCGGGAACGGCACCTCGACGCCGGAGGAGCGCTTCAAGGCGTGGGAGGAGAAGAACGCGGCGATCCTGGGCCGCGCGCGGACGACCCTGGAGGAGATCCAGGGCTCGGACACCTTCGACCTGGCGAACCTGTCGGTGGCCATGCGGACGATGCGGACGCTGCTGCGCACGCACAGCTGACGGTCGACCGACGGGAGGGCCCCGCCCGAAGCCTCGCGCTTCCGGCGGGGCCCTCCCGTCTATTCCCGTACGGGGGCGACCGTGGCCCGCCACAGGCGGTGGGCGGCGAGGGCGGCCGCGGCGAGGAGGAGGCCGTTGCGCAGGACAATCACCGCGAGACCGGCCGGGGTGCCGAGCACGACGTCGGCGTAGAGGACCGGGTACGCCAGGGCGCTGAGCGCCGCCGCGGGGAGCAGCAGCAGCGCCACCGGGCGCATCACGGTCCGGCGCGAGGTCAGACAGACGGCGGCGAGGCCGAGCAGCCAGATCATGTACTGGGGGCTGATCACCCGGCTCGTCACGGTGAGGAGCAGCACGGCGGCGAGGGCCGCGTCGAGCGGGGTGGCCTCGGACCAGCGGCTCGCGCGCAGCCGCCACAGCACCAGCCACAGGACGGCGGCGACGGTGAGCAGCAGAAAGAGGTGGCCGAGCGTGGAGACGTACGGGCCCACGTACTCGTACGCCCCGTAGCGGATCTCCGCCGTCCCCGGCCAGAGTCCCGCGGAGCGGGCGAGGGCGAGCGCGGTGCCGCCCAGGGACTCGACCTGGATGCCCCGGGCGCCCTGCCGGCGCAGAAAGCCGAGCGAGTCGGAGAAGCAGAGCGCGAGCACGCAGAGGAGGGTGACGGCGGTGACGGCGGCGGCTGTCCACGCCTCCCTGGTGGTACGGCCCCGGGGCGTGCCGATCAGCGCGAGCGCCGGCCACACCTTGACCATCGCGCCGAGCCCGGCGAGCGCGCCGCCGAGCCGGTGGCCGGCCGGGGAGCGGAGCTTGAACAGCAGCAGGGCGAGGACGGCGAGGGCGGTCGCCATGACGTCGTAGCGGGCGAGCGGCAGATGGAGGAGGAGCGGCAGGGCGCAGACCCAGTACCAGGCGCCGTGGGTGAGCCGGGAGCGGTCGGCGAGCGCGAGGCCCAGGGTGATGGCGGCGTCGGCGACCAGCGTCAGGACGACGAACGCCTGGGTGTAGTCGAGCCAGGACGTCAGCAGCCCCGGCGCCATGATCACGAGCCCGGCGCCGGGCGGGTACTGCCAGGTGGGGTCGGAGGGCGGGAAGGTGCCGTCGGCGAACAGCCCGTACCAGTAGCGGTAGAGGAGCTGGACCTCGTGGCCGACGCCGCCGATCCCGAGGCTGTCGGTGGCGAGCAGCGCCAGCATGCCCAGGCGCGTGACCAGCCAGACGGCGGCCAGCGCGAGGACGGGGCCGTGCCCGACGGTGACGAAGGTGGCGGACGTGAAGGTGTCCGAGTCGAAGGGCGAGCGGGTGAGCGAGGGGGGCGCGGGGGTGGCGGGGGCGCCTGGGCCGGCGGGGGTGGCTGGGCCTGCGGAGATGGCTGGGCCTGCGGAGGCGGGGCCGGTGGAGGTCGAGCCGGGGGGTGGGGGATCGGGCGTCGTCACGCTCCGACCTTAGGTCCGGGATGGGTGGTATGCGTGGTTTGTTCGGCTGTGTGGCGCGCTGCCGGGGGGTGGGGGGTGAGGGGGGTGGTGGCCGCTCAGGGGGTCGGGCGCGGGGGCGGGCCGGGGGGCGGGCGTGGGGGCGGTCGGGGGGCCGGCCCGAGGGCGGGCCGGGGGGCGGGCGTGGGGGCGTGCGAGGGGTCGGTCGTCAGGGCGTGCCGGTGCCGGTTCTCGTGAACTCCTCGTACGCCGCCACCACCTCGTCCGCCGGGCCGTCCATCCGCAGCGACCCCGACTCCAGCCACAGGGCCCGGTCGCAGGTGTCGCGGATGGTCGCGTGGGAGTGGGCGACGAGGAAGACCGTGCCCGCCGCGGCCCGCAGTTCGTCGATCCGGCGGCGGCTGCGGCGCTGGAAGCGGGCGTCTCCGGTGGCCAGGGCCTCGTCGATGAGGAGCACGTCGTGGCTCCTGGCGGTGGCCGAGATCGCGAAGCGGAGGCGGGCGCCCATGCCGGCGGAGTAGGTGCGCATGGGGCGGGACAGCGGGTCGTCGAGGGGGTTGCCGGTGGCGAGTCCGGAGAAGTCGACGATGTCGTCGTAGCGGGACTCGATCTCCGGGCGGCGCATGCCCAGGGCGAGCCCGCCCAGGATCACGTTCCGCTCGCCGGAGAGGTCGCCCATGAGGGCCGCGTCGACGCCGAGGAGGGCGGGGCGGCCACGGGTGTAGATCGTGCCGCTCTCCACCGGCTGGAGGCCCGCGATGGCCTTCAGGAGGGTGGATTTCCCTGATCCGTTCGAACCGATCAGGCCAATTGCCTCGCCGCGCCGGGCGACGAAGCCGACGCCCCGCACGGCGTGCACCCGGCGGCTGCCGCGGGGACCGGTCGGCACGGTGTAGGAGACGTGGACGCGGTCGGCGATGACGGTGGGGTCGGGTGTCGTCGCGTCGGAGTCGGAGTCGGAGTCGGAGTCGGAGCCGGAGTCGGGGCCGAGGTCGGGGGTGGGGGTGGGGTCGGGTGTCGTCGTTTCGGGGTCAGCCACGGCCGTACGTCTCCTCCGCCTTCCAGAACCACACGAAGCCGCCCGCGAAGGCGAGCACCGCCCAGCCGGCGGCCAGGGCCCACACGTGGGGCGGCAGGTTCTCCGCCGTGAAGCTGCCGACGAGGGCGAAACGGACGAGGTCGATGTAGACCGCCGCCGGATTGCACTGGAGGGCGAGGACCACCCAGTCCGGGAAGCGCCCGCTCGACGCCATCGACCCGATCGACCACATCACGCCCGAGACGTACATCCAGGTGCGCAGCACGAACGGCATCAGCTGGCTGATGTCCGGGGTGCGGGCGGCGAGCCGGGCGAGGGCGAGCGAGACCCCGGCGCTGAACAGGGCCTGGAGCGCGATCGCCGGCACCGCGAGCAGCCAGCTCCAGGTCGGGAACTCCCCGAAGCAGAGCAGGATCACGACGAGCGCGCCGAGCGACAGGAGCAGTTGCTGGAGCTGGAGCACCGCGAGGGAGAGGGGGAGGCTCGCGCGGGGGAAGTGCAGGGCGCGGACCAGGCCGATGTTGCCGCTGATCGCGCGGGTGCCGGCGGTCAGCGTGTTGGCGGTGAAGGTCCACACGAAGACGCCGGTGAGGAGGAACGGGAGGTAGTCGGGGATGCCGTGCTGGACGTTCATCAGGACGCCGAACATCAGGTAGTACACGGCCGCGTTGAGCAGCGGGGTCATCAGCTGCCACAGCTGGCCGAGCCGGGCCTGGCTGTACTGGGCGGTGAGCCGGGCCGTCGCGAAGGCGGCGATGAAGTCGCGGTGGGCCCAGAGCTGCCGCACGTAGGCGGGGAGGGACGGGCGTGCGCCGCTGACGGACAGGCCGTGGCGGCGGGCGAGGGCCTGGAGCTCCTCGCCGGAGGGCGCGGGGGCCGGCCGGGCGGTGGTGGCGGAGGACGTGGTGGTGGAGGCGGGGGTCGCGGTCGGCGGCGGGGGCAGTGTCGTCAGGGTCACGTGCGGGCGCTTTCGACGGAGGGGGGGTGGGGTGGCGCCGGGACCGGTTCGCCGGTGGCGGGGCGTCAGGACGTAGGCGTTGCGACGGGACGGGTTCGTATCGTCGTGAGAAGGAGACTAGGCCGCCTCGACGTCGGAACGCAACCGTATCGTCGTGACGTCGCCGTTGGTTAGGATGCCGTGCATGAGCACCCCCACGCCCCGCCGCGCTCCCGCCGGAGCCGCCGTGCTCCGCGAGGACGTCACCGAGGCCATCCGCGCCGCCGTCTTCGAGGAGCTCGCCGCCGTCGGCTTCGCCCGGATGTCCATCGAGGGCATCGCGCGCCGCGCGGGGGTCGGGAAGACCGCCGTCTACCGGCGCTGGAAGTCCAAGCTCGCCCTCGTCCTTGACCTGGTCGGTGCCGTCGCCGCGCAGGGGCTGCCGGCGCCCGCCACGGGTTCGCTGGAGGGGGACGTACGGGCCCTCCTCACCGTCGCCTCGCACGCCCTGCGCCACCCGATCGCGTCACAGGTCATCCCCGAACTCCTCGTCGAGGCCGCCCGGCAGCCCGAGATCGCCGCGCCGGTCCGCGCGGCGCTCCTCGACGGGCACGAGGGCGTGGTCGCCCAGATCGTCCGCGAGGCGGTGGCCCGCGGGGAGCTTCCCGAGGGGACCGACCCCGCCCGCGCCCTCGACGTCGTCGTGGGGCCGCTCTACTGGCGTCTGGTCGTCGTCCGCACCGACCTTCCGGCGGGGTACGTCGAGGACCTCGTCCGCGCCGCGGTGGCGGGATTGCGGACGCTGCCGCCGGCCGCGTGAGGGGCCCGGCGGCCTGACGGGACCCGGATCAGGCGTGGGTGAGCGGGGGGACCGGGGCGGCCTCCACCGAGCGGGCCGCGCGGTCCAGGGCGCTGGCGAGCAGGGCCAGGTCCGTCGGGCCGTTGCCCAGCTCGCGGACCGGGCGGCGCGCGGGCGGGTCGCCCATCCGCTCCCACTCCAGCGGGACGACGGTCGGCCGCAGTGTCGCCGTGCGCGGGATCCTGCCCGTGATCCGGCCCGCCTGGAACGGTGTCACCCGCCCGTCGGGATGGCCGAGCCGCCCCCGGCCGGGCGCCGGCGCGTCGGGCCCGGGCGCGCTCGCCGGCGCGTCCAGCACCACGCGGAGCCGTGCGCCGTGCGCCAGGTCCGTGTCGGCGGTCCTGTCCGGCCGGGCGGAGGTCGCGATCAGGTGCACCCCGAGTCGTTCGCCGTGGCGCGCGACCGCCTCCAGGGCCCGGACGACGGACCCCGCGGCGGGCCGCCCCGCCGCGCCGAGGGGAGGGGCGACGAGGGCGTCGAAGTCGTCCACGAGCACGATGAGCCGCGGCAGCGGCACCCGCCCGCCGGCGGGCCGCGGAAGGTGGTCCTCCTCGCCGCCCGGCCGCGGCACGCGCGCGCCCCCCGCCCCCGGCCCGCCGTCACCCCGCGCCGTACGGCCGCTGCCGGTGCCCGGCACGTCGCCGGCGCCCGGGTACGGCGTACGGCCGCTCGGGGTCCTGGAGAGGTCGGAGGCGCTCGGGTAGGGAGTACGGCCGCTGCCGGCGCCCGGCACGTCTCCCGCGCCCGCGCCCGGGTAGGCCGTACGCCCGCTGGACGCCCCCGGCACGTCGCCCGCGCCCGGGTACGCCGTACGGCCGCTCGGGGTCCTGGGAAGGTCGCCCGCGCCCGGGTACGGAGTACGGCCGCTGCCGGCGCCCGGCACGTCGCCCGCGCCCGGGTACGGCGTACGGCCGCTCGGGGTGTCGCCCAGGGCTTCCGGGGCGGGGGTGTCGGTGTGGAGCGTGCGGCTGCTGGGGCGGGTCGGGAGGTCGGTGACGCGGCCGCCCGGGCGGCCGAAGGTGGCCGGGAGGTCGCCCACGGGCGCGCGGCCGGCCAGACGGTCGCTGGGGGTGGCGGGGAGCTCGTCGGCCGGGCGGGGGACCCGGGCCGAGGGGCGGTCGGCGAGCTCGTCCGCGCCCTGGTACGGGGCCCGGAGCCCCGGCGGGGTGTCGCCCACCGCGCCCGCGCCCGTGCGCAGGGTGCGGCCGCTCGGGCGCTCGCCGACGTCCGACGGGTCGGGGAGCCGGAGGCCCGCACGGACGCCCTGCGGGACCGCCTCGGCGGCGCTCGGGCTCCGCTGGCCGATCACCGCGCGCGTGCTCCGGCGGTCGGCGAAGTCCGCGTCCCCCAGCAGCTCCGCGCGGCGCTTCAGCTCCGCGCCCAGGGCCTGGGCGAACTCCCGCATGCGGACCGGGTCCGACGCCACCAGGTGCTCGGTGACGTGCGGCAGCTCCGTACAGGCCGCGAGGCCCTCGCCGCGGTCGCCGCCCGCGCCGTCCACCAGGAGCAGCCCGAGCCGGTCGGGGCGGGCGCCGGCCGCGAGGGAGGCGGCGACCGAACGCAGCAGCTCCGTGCGGCCGCTGCCCGCCGGGCCCTCGATCAGCAGGTGCGGGCCCTCCGCCGTGAGGTCCACGGAGAGCGGGCCGCGCGGGCCCGCGCCGAGGACGGCCGTCCCCTCCCCGGCGGAGGCCCAGCGGGCCATCAGGGACGCGGGTGTGGCCCGCGCCAGGCCGAGCTCGTCCAGGAGCCGGGCCTTCGGCGGCAGGGCGGCTGCCCGCCCCGGCACGGCCGAGGCCGCGTCCGTGCGCAGCGGGGCCAGTGCCCGGCCGAAGCGCTCCGCCCAGGCGACGGAGACCGCGTCCACGACCCCGACCGTGCCGTGGCCCGCGGCCCGGCCGCCGGAGGTCCGCAGCAGCCGCAGCGCCGTCGCCACGTCCCCGCTGAGCAGGGCGGCCGCGCCGCACTCGCGGAAGGCGAGGGAGGCCGCGCAGGCCGCCTCGTAGGTGGCGGCGACCGGCGAGGCGGGGGAGGCCGAGGGGGCCTCGGCCAGGCAGAGCAGATGGATGCCGGCCGCAGCGCCGGCCCCGGCGAGCCGGGCCACGGTCTCGCGCAGCGCGGCCGTGCCCGGGTCGCCGTCCACGACGACGACCGTCGCCGGGCCCGCGTACCGCGCGGCGGCCTCCGCGACGGCCGCCCGGTCCGCGCTGGCCCAGCCGGGCCCGAGCGGCCCGTCGTCCAGGCGCCGGGTCAGCTCGGCCGTACGGGCCTGGGCCTGCTCGCGGTCGTACGCGAGGAGCAGCCGGCAGTCCTGGCCGTGCGCGGGCCGCACGTGCGGGAGCCAGCCGAGCCAGCCCCAGGCGCGCCGCCGCTCCTCCAGGGAGCGGTTCCGGTCGGCGCTGACGAGGACGATCTCCAGGTCGGCGGGGGAGTGCAGCGCGGCCAGCTGGGCCACCACGGCCCGGGCGAGGCCGGCCAGGCGGTCCGCGGGACCCGCGAGGCCCAGGGAGCCGGCCTCGCGCAGTCCGACGGTGACGGGCACCCCGGACAGCTCCGCGCGGTCGGCGGTGCCCAGCCGGACCACCAGCGCCTCGGGATGGTCCGGGGCCCGCTCCCACAGCCGGGGGCCGGGGCCGAGCGCGGTGAGCAGGACGGCCGCGGGATCGGGCCAGGTGTCGGGCGCGGCGGTGTCGCCGGGCGCGTCGGGCCGGGCCGTGCCGGGCGAGCCGGGGGGTGCGGGCGCGCCGGGCGTCGCGGGGTCCGCCTCGCGGCCGCCCGCGAGCCGCCGGGCCCAGGCGCCGAGCCCGCGCCGGCCGGTCCTGCGGGTGGCCGGGTCGGCGCCCTCGGAGCCCGTACGGGACCGGGCGGGGGCCTCGCCCCCGTCACCGCCGCCGGGCTCCCCCGCGCGCGGGTGCCCGGCGTCCGTCCACGCGTCGGTGAGCGGCACGCCACGGGCCGCGCCGTGCGTCTCGGGGCCGTGCCCGGTCCAGGAGGGCGACGGGTCGGCGGCGCCCGTACGGCCCGTGGTCCCGCCCGGCCCGCTCCACGCGCGCGTGCCCGCGTCCGGCTCCGGGGCGCGCCCGGGGAACGCGCCGGCCGCGTCCGCGTCCGGCGTGGCGGTGGGCTCCGGCAGGGGCACGCGCAGGTGGCCCTCGCCGTCGGGGGAGGTGGGGAGGGTCCCGGAGTCCGCCGGGGCCTCGCCGGGGACGGAGAGCCGCAGCGTGGACTCGCCGAGCCGGAGGAGGGCCCCGGGGCGCAGCCGGACCGGGCGGTCGCCGACGGGCGCGCCGTCGAGCGTCGTGCCGTTGGTGGAGCCGAGGTCGGCGACGGTGACCCGGCCGTCACCGGCGACGGTCACCGTGCAGTGGGCGCGGGAGACGTCGGGGTCGTCCAGCGGCACGTCCGCCTCCACGGACCTGCCGATGCGGATCGCCCCGCCGTGCAGCAGGTGCACCCCGCCCGCGTCGGGTCCCGCCACCACGTGCAGCCGGGCGGCGGAGGAGGCGGTGGCGGCGAGGCCGGCCCGGTCGTCCGGGTCCGGGGCGTGGAGCGCGAGGACGGCCCCGTCGACCAGCGGCGGCTCGCCCAGCACGCAGCGGCGGGCGTCCAGCCGCTCCGCGCCCGCGTACAGCACGGGCGTGCCGGTGCCGGCCGCGTCGGGGCCGGTGACGGCGGCGGCGAGGTTCGAGGCCACGGCGGACAGCGCCGTGCCCGCGGGGGCCGTGACGAGCACGTCGCAGGCGCGGCCGGCGCCGTGGCCGGCGTGCGGCGCGAGGACGGTCAGCCGGATCTGCATCGCCGTCAGCGGTCCCTTCTGCGCGACATGCCCGGCAGGGGACCGCCCCGTGTCTCCCCCCACCCGGCACGGACGCGTCGCCCGGTACAGGTCGGCACGGCGCGGGGGGCTCCCGACCCCACCGATGCGACGTGCTGGAGGCATCCTCGCACCTGCCGCCGACAACCCGCCGCCGGGTCACCCCGGAGTGATCTTGAACCCTCGCCCGGAACCGCCGGGTGTGACGCGAAAGCGCCAGGTCGTCCCGGGCGGCGGGGCCGGTGCGGCAACCATCCCGGCCGCAGGAGCGTCTTCTTCCGGACAAGTTCGGACGGAACCCGGGTGGGGTTCCGGCAGCGGTCACCGGCGGGCGGGCCCGCCGTCCGGCGGTCCGGAGCCCTCGGACACGCCAGCGGAAATCGGCCTGTGGACGACCGGGCTGTGACCCGTTCGGCGGCACTAGAGTGGGTCGGACACCCGGACGGGTCACAACAGAGAAGCAAGAGGACCTCCGGGGCCCCGGCTCGGCTCGCGCCGAGCGGGACCGGCCACCCAGGACCACGATCAGCAGGGAGCGCGTGACGTGCGGCCAATCGGCAGCAAGTACCTGCTCGAGGAGCCGCTCGGCCGCGGCGCCACGGGCACCGTCTGGCGAGCCCGCCAGCGGGAGACGGCGGGCGCCGAGGCGGCCGTGGCCGGCCAGCCCGGCGAGACCGTGGCGATCAAGGTCCTGAAGGAGGAGCTGGCCAACGACGCGGACATCGTGATGCGCTTCCTGCGCGAGCGGTCCGTCCTCCTCCGGCTGACGCACCCGAACATCGTGCGCACCCGCGACCTGGTCGTCGAGGGCGATGTCCTCGCCCTGGTCATGGACCTCGTCGAGGGCCCCGACCTCCACCGCTACCTGCGGGAGAACGGCCCGCTGACCCCGGTGGCCGCCGCCCTGCTCACCGCGCAGATCGCCGACGCGCTCGCCGCCAGCCACGCCGACGGGGTCGTCCACCGCGACCTCAAGCCGGCCAACGTGCTGCTGGCCGAGCGGGACGGCGCCATGCACCCGATGCTGACCGACTTCGGCATCGCGCGCCTCGCGGACTCCCCGGGCCTCACCCGCACCCACGAGTTCGTCGGCACGCCCGCGTACGTGGCGCCGGAGTCCGCCGAGGGCCGCCCGCAGACCTCCGCCGTCGACATCTACGGCGCGGGCATCCTCCTGTACGAGCTGGTCACCGGCCGTCCGCCGTTCGCCGGCGGCACCGCCCTCGAAGTCCTCCACATGCACCTCAGCGAGGAGCCCCGGCGCCCCTCCACGGTGCCCGCGCCCCTGTGGACGGTCATCGAGCGCTGCCTCAGCAAGGACCCCGACCGGCGGCCCAGCGCCGTCAACCTGGCGCGCGGCCTGCGCACGGTCGCCGCCGGCATCGGCGTCCACTCCTCGCCCGCCCAGATCGAGGCGGCCGAGGGCGTCGGCGCCCTGCTCGCCCCCGACCCGGACCCGGCGCAGGTCCCCGGGACCCCCGGCGCCGCCGACCCGACCCAGGTGCTGCCCGCCGGCGCGGGCGGACAGTTCGACCCGGCCGCGGCCACCAGCGTGCTGCCCACCGGAGGACCGGCCGGCGCCGCGGACCCCACGACGGTGCTGCCCACCGGCGCCCCCGCCGGGGCGGCCGGCCCGACCGCCGTCATGCCCGCCGTGCCGCCGAACCCGCCGGCGGAGGACCCGCACCCCTGGCAGAGCCAGCTCCGCGCCGCCCGGGACCGCAACGAGCAGACCCAGGTCCAGTACCTGGACCCCAGCGAGGACCCGCTGCGCCGCCGCCCCGCGCGCCGCCCGCAGCAGCCGCCGCAGGCCCCGCCGTACCAGCAGGGCCCGCCGCCGCAGCAGTACCAGCAGCAGCCCCCGCCGCCCTACCGGCAGCAGCCGCAGCAGCCGCCGTACCAGCAGCAGCAGCGCCCCGCGCCGCGCCCGCCGCAGTACCAGCAGCCCGCCCCTCAGCAGCAGCAGTACGCCCCGCCGCCGCAGCCCCAGCAGCAGTACGCGCCGCCGCAGCAGCCCCAGCAGCCGCAGCCCCAGCCGCCCGCCCCGCGCGAGCCGCGCCGCCGCAGCGCCAACCCGGTGCGGATCCCCGGCCTCGGCTGCCTCAAGGGCTGCCTGGTCATGATCGTCCTCTTCGTGGTGGCCGGCTGGCTCGTCTGGGAGCTCACCCCGCTCCAGGACTGGATCGCCCAGGGCAAGGGCTACTGGCAGGCCATCGGGGACGGCATCGCGACGGTGACCGACTGGATCTCCACCATCGGCGACGCCACGGGATCCTCCGGATCGGGCGGCACCACCACCCCCTGATTACCGGCGGTAACCAGGGGTCGGAGCAGGCAACTCTGCCGATTTGTCGACTTCCGAGGGGTGATTTCCCCTCGGAAGTGCCGCCCGGCGCCCGCGGACGCGTAACTTTGACGCGAACCGCAGCCGCTGAGGGAGCAGTCTTGGCACGGAACATCGGCAGCCGCTACACCACCCACCAGATCCTCGGGCGGGGCAGCGCCGGAACGGTGTGGCTCGGCGAGGGGCCCGAGGGCCCCGTCGCCGTCAAACTGCTGCGCGAGGACCTGGCCTCCGACCAGGAGCTCGTCGGCCGCTTCGTGCAGGAGCGGACCGCCCTGCTCGGGCTCGACCACGCGCGCGTGGTCAAGGTCCGCGACCTCGTCGTCGACGGCAACGACCTCGCCCTCGTCATGGACCTGGTCCGCGGCACCGACCTGCGCACCCGCCTCGACCGCGAGCGCCGGCTCGCCCCCGAGGCCGCCGTCGCGATCATCCGCGACGTCGCCGAGGGCCTGGCCGCCGCCCACGCGGCCGGCGTCGTCCACCGGGACGTCAAGCCGGAGAACATCCTCCTCGACATGGAGGGCCCGATCGGCCCCGGCGGGGCCCACCCCGCCCTCCTCACCGACTTCGGCGTCGCCAAGCTCATCGACACCCCCGGCCGCACCAAGGCCACCCGGATCATCGGCACCCCCGACTACCTCGCCCCCGAGATCGTCGAGGGCCTCCCGCCGCGCGCCGCCGTCGACATCTACGCCCTCGCCACCGTCCTGTACGAACTCCTCGCCGGCTTCACCCCGTTCGGCGGCGGCCACCCCGGCGCCGTCCTGCGCCGCCACGTCACCGAGACCGTCGTCCCGCTCCCCGGCATCCCCGAGGAGCTGTGGCAGCTGCTCGTCCAGTGCCTCGCCAAGGCCCCCGCCTCCCGGCTGCGCGCCTCCGAGCTGGCCGCCCGCCTCGCCGACGTCCTGCCGCTGCTCAAGGGCATCCCGCCGCTGGACGTGGACGAGCCCGACGCCGAGCCCGCGCCGCAGGAGCCGTACGAGGACCCGGCGTACGCCACCTCCACCGCCGCGCCCACCGACACCGGCCGCCGCCGCGCCGCCGTCCCGCTGGTGCCCGGAGCCTCCGCCGACTCGCACCGCGACACCCACACCTCCATGCGCGTGCCCGGCCCCGAGGAGCTGTCCGGCGGCCCGCACGGCACCGCCCGCGCCCCGCGCCCGGCCGGCGCCCGCAGACCGGGCTCGGCCCGCAACCGCTCCGGCGCGGTCCGCAAGCGCCGGATCGCCCTCGGCATCGCCGCCGCCGTCGCCGCGGGCGCGCTCGGCGTCGGCGGCTATCTGGCGCTCGCCGGGGACGGCGGAAGCCCGCCCCAGGACTCCCGGCCGTCCTCGGGGCCCGCGCAGCCGTGACCACGTCCGCCCAAAGGCCGGACGGGCACAGGTTCGGCTCCCGGCCGGGAGCCGTTACGCTGGACGCGTGGCAGTCGTCGATGTATCCGAAGAGCTGAAGTCCCTCTCCTCGACCATGGGGTCGATCGAGGCCGTCCTGGACCTCGACAAGCTGAGGGCAGACATCGCCGTGCTCGAAGAGCAGGCCGCGGCCCCGTCCCTCTGGGACGACCCGGAGGCGGCGCAGAAGATCACGAGCAAGCTTTCCCACCTCCAGGCCGAGGTCCGCAAGGCCGAGGCGCTGCGCGGACGCATCGACGACCTCGGTGTGCTCTTCGACCTCGCCGAGGAGATGGACGACGCGGACACCCGCGCCGAGGCCGAGGCCGAGCTCACCGCCGTGCGCAAGGCGCTCGACGAGATGGAGGTCCGCACCCTCCTCTCCGGCGAGTACGACGAGCGCGAGGCGCTGGTCAACATCCGCGCCGAGGCCGGCGGCGTCGACGCCTCCGACTTCGCCGAGCGCCTCCAGCGCATGTACCTGCGCTGGGCCGAGCGCCACGGCTACTCGACCGAGATCTACGAGACCTCTTACGCGGAAGAGGCCGGCATCAAGTCGACCACGTTCGTCGTCAAGGCCCCGTACGCCTACGGCACCCTCTCGGTCGAGCAGGGCACCCACCGCCTGGTGCGCATCTCGCCCTTCGACAACCAGGGCCGCCGCCAGACCTCCTTCGCCGGCGTCGAGATCCTCCCCGTCGTCGAGTCCTCGGACCACGTCGAGATCGAGGAGTCGGACCTCCGCGTCGACGTGTACCGCGCCTCGGGCCCCGGCGGCCAGGGCGTCAACACCACCGACTCGGCCGTGCGCATCACGCACCTCCCGACCGGCATCGTGGTCTCCTGCCAGAACGAGCGCTCGCAGATCCAGAACAAGGCGAGCGCCATGAACGTCCTCCAGGCCAAGCTGCTGGAGCGTCAGCGCCAGGAGGAGCGGGCCAAGATGGACGCCCTCAAGGACAGCGGCAGCTCCTGGGGCAACCAGATGCGGTCGTACGTCCTCCACCCGTACCAGATGGTCAAGGACCTCCGGACCGAGTTCGAGGTCGGCAACCCGCAGTCCGTCCTGGACGGCGAGATCGACGGCTTCCTGGAGGCGGGCATCCGCTGGCGCAAGCAGCAGGAGCAGACGAAGTAACCCCGCAGCGTTCGTTTCCGGGCCCCGCACCTCTCGGTGCGGGGCCCGGCGCGTTCGCCGGTGCAAGCGGTTCGGGGGTGGGCGGGACGCTTTGTCGACAAGGGAACTGCCGCCGCGGGGCCTGTAGTTCCGGGTTTACGTCACAGTTGCATCGTCATATGACGGCCAACTGGTGATCTTTCGGGCATCGCACGCGCAACGGCCTTGACGCTGCATCGGAAACTCGGAAGGGTGGCTGGATGGCATGCGCATATCTGGGGCGCGTGTGAACGGGGGCAGGTCCAGTAACCATGACGCCTCCCGTGCCCGGGGCCCCTGGCGCTGCCCCATGACGAGATGAAGCTACTGGGGGTAGCAACCAGATGACCAACAAGACGCGAGTCCGCCTGGCGCGAGTCGCGGCCGGTGCCGTGATCATCGCCGGTGCGTCCCTGACCGCGGCGGGCGCCGCGCAGGCTGTCAGCAGCGGCAACGACGGTTCGACCCTTGAGGTGACCGTCGGCGCGCTGGGTGACAGCGACGGCAACACCAGCATCGGTGACATCGAGGGCGGCGAGAACGGCGGCACCACGACCGACGGTGGCGCGACCACCGACGGCGGTGCCACGACCGACGGCGGCGCCACCACCGATGGTGGTGCCACGACCGACGGTGGCGCGACCACCGATGGTGGTGCCACGACCGACGGCGGTGCCACCACCGATGGTGGTGCCACGACCGACGGCGGTGCCACCACCGATGGTGGTGCCACGACCGACGGCGGTGCCACGACCGACGGCGGCGCGACCACCGATGGTGGTGCCAGCACGGACGGTGGCGCTTCGACCGACGGTGGCGCGTCCACCGACGGTGGCGCCTCGACCGACGGTGGCGCGTCCACCGACGGCGGTGCCTCGACCGACGGTGGTGCCTCCACCGACGGTGGCGCGTCCACCGACGGCGGTGCCTCGACCGACGGTGGCGCGTCCACCGACGGCGGCAACTCGTCGAGCGGCTCGGACTCCGGTTCCAGCGGCAACGGCGGCAACGGCTCGGACAGCGGCTCCGGCAACGGCGGCAACGGCTCGAACGGCTCCGGCAACGGTGGCAACGGTTCGAACGGCTCCGGCAACGGTGGCAACGGTTCGAACGGCTCCGGCAACGGCTCCGACAGCGGCTCCGGCAACGGCAGCGGCTCCGGCTCCGGCTCGGACTCCGGTTCCACCACCACGACCGGCGGCTCGACCGACGGTGGCTCCGCCACCGACGGCGGCTCCGGCAACTGCACCGTCGAGCTCGACGGCGTCGAGTGCGTCGCCGACGGCTCGACCGGTTCCAACGGTTCGACCGGCTCCAACAACAACACCGACACCCAGCAGGCCGGCTCCCAGCCGGTCCAGCAGGGCGAGGCCAAGGAGGAGCTCGCCGAGACCGGTGCGGCCGAGACCTCGTTCCTGATCATCGGCGCCGCCACCATGATCGCCGGCGGCATCGGCTTCCGCTTCCTCCCGCGCCTCGTCGCGGGCGGGCGCGGCGCCGCCGCCTGAGTGACCTAGCGGTACACAGAAGGGCCGGGGAGGCTTTCCTCCCCGGCCCTTCGACCGTTTCCGGCTCGTGTACGGCTTTCCCGGGCTTTCCCCGGCCCTCCGCGGCCCCAGGGGCCGGTGAGGGCTACACCGCGCGGACCGCCGCCAGCAGCGCCAGCGTCGCCAGCAGGGCGATCACCAGCGTCAGTACCATCGCGGGGGACAGCCCCTGAGGCTCCAGGCGCTCACGGTTGGCCCGGCAGACGGGGCAGCGACCCTCGGCGACCGGGGCCGCGCAGTTGGCGCACACCAGTCGGTCGTAGGTCATACGCTCTCCTCCTCCCGCACGGGGCTCACACCAGGACAACGTCCGGAAGGATCCGGACGTTCCCCCTACCACTCTGCCAGCTTCGCGAGGTTCCGGCGCGCCCCGGCCGCGAACGCCTCTCTCCCGCCCCGAAGGGCCAAAAAGGATAAAGCGCGCAAGCCCGGAGCGCGACTGCGCGGGGCTTCCCGGTTCGCGTAAGGTCACGCACACCTACTCCCGGCCGACCGTGGTGCATCCGTGATCCGATTCGACAACGTCTCCAAGTCCTATCCGAAGCAGAACCGCCCCGCGCTCCGGGAAGTCTCCCTGGAGATCGAGAAGGGGGAGTTCGTCTTCCTCGTCGGTTCGTCCGGCTCCGGAAAGTCGACCTTCCTCCGGCTGCTCCTGCGTGAGGAGCGCGCCAGCCATGGGCAGGTGCACGTCCTCGGCAAGGACCTCGCCAGGCTGTCCAACTGGAAGGTGCCGCACATGCGGCGCCAGCTCGGGACCGTCTTCCAGGACTTCCGCCTGCTGCCGAACAAGACCGTCGCGCAGAACGTGGCCTTCGCGCAGGAGGTCATCGGCAAGCCGCGCGGCGAGATCCGCAAGGCCGTCCCCCAGGTCCTCGACCTGGTCGGTCTCGGCGGCAAGGAGGACCGCATGCCGGGCGAGCTGTCCGGTGGTGAGCAGCAGCGCGTCGCCATCGCCCGCGCCTTCGTCAACCGCCCGATGCTGCTGATCGCCGACGAGCCCACCGGCAACCTCGACCCGCAGACCTCCGTCGGCATCATGAAGCTGCTCGACCGCATCAACAGGACAGGGACCACCGTCGTCATGGCGACCCACGACCAGAACATCGTCGACCAGATGCGCAAGCGCGTCATCGAGCTGGAGAAGGGCCGCCTCGTCCGCGACCAGGCGCGCGGCGTCTACGGCTACCAGCACTGACGGCGGGGGAACCAGAACACCATGCGCGCTCAGTTCGTGCTCTCCGAGATCGGCGTCGGTCTCCGGCGCAACCTGACGATGACCTTCGCGGTCATCGTCTCCGTGGCCCTGTCGCTGGCCCTCTTCGGCGGTGCCCTGCTCATGCGCGAGCAGGTCTCCACGATGAAGGACTACTGGTACGACAAGGTCAACGTCTCCATCTTCCTCTGCAACAAGACGGACGCCGCGGGCTCGCCGAAGTGCGCCAAGGGCGCCGTCACCAAGCAGCAGCGCGAGCAGATCCAGGCCGATCTCAAGGACATGGACATCGTGGAGAACGTCATCCACGAGACGGCCGAGGAAGCCTTCAAGCACTACAAGGAGCAGTACGGCGACACCGCCATCGCCTCCGTCATCACCCCGGACCAGATGCAGGAGTCGATCCGGGTGAAGCTGAAGGACCCGGAGAAGTACCAGGTGGTCGCCACCGCCTTCGCCGGCCGGGACGGCATCGAGTCCGTCCAGGACCAGCGCTCCATCCTTGAGACGCTCTTCAACATGATGCGGAGCGTCAACTACGCGGCCGTCGCGCTGATGCTCCTCATGCTGGTCATCGCGCTCATGCTGATCATCAACACGGTCCGCGTCTCGGCCTTCAGCCGCCGCCGCGAGACCGGCATCATGCGGCTGGTCGGCGCCTCCAGCTTCTACATCCAGATGCCGTTCATCATGGAGGCCGCGTTCTCCGGCCTGATCGGCGGCGCCTTCGCCTGCGTGCTGCTCCTCGCCGGCCGGTACTTCCTCGTCGACCACGGCCTGAACCTCGCCGAGCAGATGCCGCTCGTGAACTTCATCGGCTGGGACGTGGTCTTCGCCCAGCTGCCGCTGGTGATCGTCATCGGCCTGCTGATGCCGTCCGTGGCGGCGTTCATCGCGCTGCGCAAGTACCTGAAGGTGTGAGAAGAGACCTTCGGTGGTGGATGGCGTCCTGAGGCCAAAGCCTCAGGGGCGCCGCCGCCTTGTCCTAGAGTGGGCGCCATGCCGGCCGGCCCCGTGCCCCTCTGTCTCCGGCCCCGCGGTGTCGTCCGCGGGGCCGTTCTCACGCTGGTCTTCGCCGGAGTCCTCGCCACCGCCGCCGCGACCGGCGCGCTCCCCCGGGAGGACGGTGCCGGGCCGGAGCCCCGGGCCGGCGCCGGGGACCGGGCCGTCTACGACCGGGCGGCCCTGCACCGCGCCGCCGCCGAGGCCGCCGCCGACGGCAAGTCGGGCAAGCAGGCCGCCGAGGAGTTCGTCAGCCGCAGCGGCGACCGCTGGGGCGCGGTCTACGACCCGCGGGAGTACGCCGAGTTCGAGCGGTCCCTCGACGGCGCCTACACCGGCGTCGGCCTCTCCGCGGGGACGGCGGACCGCGAGCAGGGCCGTACGCCCCCCGAGGACGGGGACAGGGCCCGGGACGGGGACAGGAACGGGGCCGGGGACGGTGGAGTCCGGGTCACCCGGGTGCGGGACGGCGGGCCCGCCGCGCGGGCCGGGGTGCGGAGCGGCGACCTGCTGCTCGCCGTCGACGGACGCGAGACCGACGGCCTGTCCGTCTCCGAGGTCGTCTCCCTGCTGCGCGGCGACGGCGTGCCCGGCTCCACCGTGACCCTCAGGGTCGGGCGGTCCGGCATGACCTGGACCCAGACCCTGCGCCGGGAGCGGCTCGCGACCGATCCCGTCACGGTCTCCCGCCCCGACCCGCGGACCGTCGTCATCCGGGTCGCCGCCTTCAGCAAGGGCGCCGGTGAGCGGGTGCGGGAGGCGGTCCGTACCGCCCCGGCCGGCGCGGGCGTCCTGCTCGACCTGCGCGGGAACTCCGGCGGACTCGTCGACGAGGCGGCCGCCGCCGCCTCCGCCTTCCTCGACGGCGGACTGGTCGCCACGTACGACGTCGAGGGCGAGCAGCGCTCCGTGTACGCGGAGCGGGGCGGCGACACCGGCCGGCCCCTGGTCGCGCTGATCGACGGCGGGACGATGAGCGCGGCCGAGCTGCTCACCGGGGCGCTCCAGGACCGGGGCCGGGCGGTCACCGTCGGCTCCAGGACCTTCGGCAAGGGATCGGTGCAGATGCCGAGCACCCTGCCCGACGGCTCGGTGGCCGAGCTGACCGTGGGCCACTACCGCACCCCGGCCGGGCACGACGTAGACGGCCGGGGCATCGCGCCCGACCTGCCGGCCGGGGAAGCGGCGGAGGAGCGGGCCCGCACGGTATTGAGTGGCCTCGGAGGGGGCTCGTAGTGCGAAAATGACCGCACTATGGCTAAGGGACTCGTCAACGTGCAGGGCAAGCCTGCCAAGAAGGCCCAGGACAAGGGGCCGGAGCGCAAGCTCATCGCGCAGAACAAGAAGGCGCGCCACGACTACCTCATCCTCGACACGTACGAGGCGGGCGTGGCGCTCATGGGTACGGAGGTGAAGTCGCTCCGGATGGGGCGGGCCTCGCTGGTGGACGGCTTCGTCCAGATCGAGGGCCATGAGGCGTGGCTGTACAACATCCACGTCCCCGAGTACATGCAGGGCAGCTGGACCAACCACTCGGCGAAGCGGAAGCGGAAGCTGCTGCTGCACCGGGCGGAGATCGACAAGCTGGAGCAGAAGGCGTCGGAGACGGGTCACACGATCGTGCCCCTCGCGCTGTACTTCCTGGGCGGCCGGGTGAAGTGCGAGATCGCGCTCGCCAAGGGCAAGAAGGAGTTCGACAAGCGCCAGACGCTCCGCGAGAAGCAGGACACGCGCGAGACCGCGCGGGCGATCGCGGCGGCGAAGCGGCGCCAGCGGGCCGCCCAGGCGCGTTAATCCGCTGGCAACCGTGGCCGCCGGTCACGTACGATGGGCAGCGCACCCCACCGAGGGCGCGTCTTTTGAAAAAACAACATGGGGATGATCGGTTTCGACAGCGGATGTCGAAGCAGGGGAAGCGTGTCGAGGAAGCGGCAATGATCTCGTAAACCACGCGCCGAAACCAATAATCGCCAACACCAAGCGCGATTCCTTCGCCCTCGCTGCCTAAGTAGCGACTTGCGAAGTGTCAGCCCGGGGCTGTTCCCGACCCGGATCCTGGCATCATGAAGGGGACTAAACCTTGATCCCGGTCACGGGGTGAAGAGGGAAATCACACAGTGACTGAGCCCGTTCCGGACTTGTCTGGGTGATCCGGAGGGCTGAGAAACTCGTACCAGACTGCACACGGAGAAGCCCTGGTTCCGCACCGTTGGACGCGGGTTCGATTCCCGCCATCTCCACTCATCCCATGTGGGCAGAGGCCCGGTGGTCGCGCGAGCGACCGCCGGGCCTCTGTCGTTCCCGCGTCCCCTACCGAGCCCGGCGGCCGACGCCGGTCGCCGCGCACAGCGCGAGCGCCACGGCCGCCGCCGTCACCGGGAGGGCGAAGCCGAGGAGCGGGGTCGGGGCGTGGTCGGCGGTCCAGCCGGCGGTGGCGGAGCCCGTGGCGATGCCCGCCAGGAGGGCGGTCACCGCCAGGGTCATGCCCTCGTTCAGCTGGGCGGGCGGGGTCAGCCGCTGGACCAGGGCCATGCCCGTGACCATCGTCGGCGCGGTCGCCATGCCCGCCACGAGAAGACCCGCGGCCAGCGCCAGGAGGGAGCCCGTCGAGGCGGCGAGCAGCGGGGCCGCCATCACCACCGTCATCGCCGCCAGGCAGGCGCGCAGGCCCGCGGTGCGGCGGGCCCGGCCGTAGAGCAGGCCGGCCGCGCAGGAGCCCGCCGCCTGGAGCGCCAGGACGGGGCCCGCGACCGGGCCGTCCACGAACGCCAGCGCCGTCACCTCCATCGAACCGAAGATCGCGCCGGTGGCGACGAAGACCACGAGCAGCGGGACCATCCCCGGCGCCCGCAGCGGCGAGCCCGCCGCCGTGCGCGGGGCCACCGGCGGCTCGGTCGCGCGCTGGGCGGTGAAGAGCAGCACCCCGGTGAGCAGCAGGACGGCGGCCACCAGCGTGCCCGCCTCCGGGAAGAGCGCCGAGCAGACCACCGCCGCGAGCACCGGGCCGAGCATGAAGCACAGTTCGTCGGCGGCCTGCTCGAAGGCGTTCGCGGTGTGCAGCGCCGCCGGGTCGCCGCGCAGCAGGTGCGCCCACCGGGCCCGGGACATGCCGCCCGTGTTCGGGGTCGTGGCGGTCAGCGCGATCGCGCTGAACAGCGCCCACGCGGGCGCGTGCCCCCGGACGCACAGCAGGAGCAGCACATGCCCGAGGACGGCGACGGCGGCGGCCGGCACGGCGACCGCGGCCTGTCCGTGCCGGTCGATCAGCCGGGCGGTCCAGGGCGCCGTCAGCGCCCCCGCCACCAGGCCGGTCGCGGTGACCGCACCCGCCAGGGCGTAGGAGTCGTACGCCGCCGAGATCATGATCACCGCGCTGATGCCGAACATGCCCGAGGGCAGCCGGGCGATCAGGTTCCCGGCGGTGAACGCGCGCGTGCCGGGGAGGGCGAAGAGACGGAGGTACGGGTTGCGGGGGAGCGCGGCGGGGCGCTCGCGGTAGCGGGGGGCCAGGCCCGGGCCCGCAGGGGTGGGGACGAGAAGCTGGTGCGGCATGGGACCAGGCTCGGGCCCGCCCGCCGGGACCGTCCAACACCTGTACGGTCGCCATTCACGCACCTGTGTTGTTGAATGCGGCGGGTGGTCACACCGTACGACATCGAACCCCGGCTGCTGCGCGCCTTCACCGCCGTCGCGGAGGAACTGCACTTCACGCGCGCCGCCGGCCGCCTCTTCGTCGCCCAGCAGGCGCTCAGCCGGGACATCCGGCGCCTGGAGCGCGAGGTGGGCGCCCCGCTCTTCGCGCGGACGACCCGGCAGGTCGCCCTCACCCCGGACGGCGAACGGCTCCTCCCGTACGCCCGGCGGGTCCTCGACGCCCACGACGCGCTCCGCGACGCCTTCGGGACCGAGCACCGGCCGCTCCTCGTCGACCTCAACTCGCCCGGCCTCGTCCACGACCGCATCCTGCGCCGCGCCCGCGAACTCGCCCCCGAACAGGAGCTGATGGCCCGCTTCGAGTCCGGGCTCACCGGCGCCGCGGGAGAGATCCTGGCCGGACGCCTCGACGCCTCCTTCGGACGGTACGGCGGACTCGCGCCGGGCCTGCGGGCCCGGCTCGACGCGCAGTTCGTGCGGTACGAGCCGATGGCGGTCGTCCTGCCCGAGGACCACCCGCTCGCCGGACTGCCCGAGGTGCCGCTCGGCCGGCTCGCCGGCGAACACCTCTACGCCGGCGCGGGCAACGACCGCACCCCCGAGTGGACCGACCTGGCCGTCCGGCTCTTCGACGGGCGCGGCATCCACCTCTCGCCGCCCGCGCCGCTCGCCGTCGGACAGGAGGAGTTCCGGCGGATCATGGCCAAGCACCGGCACCCGGTCCTCGCCGTCGTCGGCTTCCCGCCCATGCCCGGCTGCGTCCTGCGGCCCCTCGTCGACCCCGTCCCCCTCTCGCCCGTCAGCCTCGTCTGGCGCAAGGGCCTGCGCCACCCCGGCCTCGACGCCCTCCGCGCGGCCGCCGCCGAACTGGGGGAGCGGGAGGGCTGGCGCGACCGGCCGGCCGGCTCCTGGCTGCCCGAGGGGGAGCCCGGGGTGCCGGGGTAGCCCCGCCGCGGCGCTCACACGGCCCCCCTCGTACGGGTGAGAGCACGGTTCCGCCGACGTCACCTCGCGGCACGGCCCTGAAACGCGGCCTGCCTAGGGTCGGGGGCACCAGGATCCGGAAGTGGATCCGACACCGTGGAGGTGCGAGATGCGCGGGCGCTGGATCGACGTCTGGGAACCGGAGGACGAGACCTTCTGGAAGGAGAAGGGCGAGCGGATCGCCCGTCGCAACCTCGTCTTCTCCGTCCTCTCCGAGCACATCGGCTTCTCCATCTGGAGCCTGTGGTCCGTCATGGTCCTCTTCATGGGGCCGGAGTACGGCATCGACCCCGCCGGGAAGTTCTTCCTCATCGGCACCGCCACCCTCGTCGGTGCGCTGATCCGCATCCCGTACACCTTCGTCGTCGCCCGCTTCGGCGGCCGCAACTGGACCGTCTTCAGCGCCCTGTTGCTGCTCCTGCCGACCGGTCTCGCCTTCGCCGTGATGGAACCCGGCACGTCCTATTCCACCTTCGTCCTGGTGGCGGCCCTCACGGGCGTCGGTGGCGGCAACTTCGCCTCCTCCATGACCAACATCAACGCCTTCTTCCCGCTCCGGAAGAAGGGCTGGGCGCTCGGCCTGAACGCCGGCGGCGGCAACATCGGCGTCCCCGTCGTCCAGCTCGTCGGCCTCCTCGTCATCGGCACCGCGGGGGCCATGCACCCGAGGATCGTGCTCGGCGTCTACCTGCCGCTGATCATCGTCGCGACCGTCTGCTCCGCGCTCTTCATGGACAACCTCACGCCCGTGAAGAACGACACCGGGGCCTTCCGCGAGGCCGTCCGGGCCCGCCACACCTGGATCATGGCGTTCCTGTACATCGGGACCTTCGGCTCCTTCATCGGCTACAGCTTCGCCTTCGGCCTCGTCCTCCAGACCCAGTTCGGCCGCACCCCGCTCCAGGCCGCCTCGCTCACCTTCATCGGCCCCCTGCTCGGCTCCCTGATCCGCCCCTTCGGCGGCTCCCTCGCCGACAAGCACGGCGGCGCCCGCATCACCCTCGCCACCTTCGCCGCCATGTCCGCCGCGACCGGTGTCGTGATCTGGGCCTCCGTCATCGAGTCGCTCACCGTCTTCCTCGTCGGCTTCATCGCCCTCTTCGTCCTCAGCGGCCTCGGCAACGGCTCCACCTTCAAGATGATCCCGGCGATCTTCCTCGCCCAGGGGCACCGCAAGGGCCTGAGCGGCGAGACCGCCGAGGCGTACGGACGGCGGCTCTCCGGCGCCTCCATGGGCCTCATCGGGGCCGTCGGAGGCATCGGCGGCCTCGGCATCAACCTCGCCTTCCGGCAGTCCTTCCAGACCGTCGGCACCGGCACCGGCGCCTTCGTCGCCTTCCTCGCCTTCTACGCCGCCTGCATGGCCGTCACCTGGGCGGTATACCTTCGGCGCCCGCCCGTGGTCCCCGACACCGCGGAGGGCGCGGAGGACCCGGAGACCCGGCCCGGCTACGCGAAGGTGTGAGACGGGGTGCCGGGCGCGTACCGTAACGACCAGGAAATACGCGTGAACCCCGACCGTCACGCGTCCGCGCCACCCTCGATGCCCATGGACCAGCACGAACACGGACCCCTGGCCGGCTTCACCGTCGGCGTCACCGCGGCCCGGCGCGCGGACGAACTCATCGCCCTGCTGCGCCGGCGCGGCGCGGCCGTCGTGCACGGGCCCGCGCTGCGGATCGTCCCCCTCGCCGACGACACCGAACTCCTCACCGCCACCAAGGAGATCATCGGCAACACGCCGGACGTCGTCGTCGCCACCACCGCGATCGGCTTCCGCGGGTGGGTCGAGGCGGCCGAGGGCTGGGGGTACGGCACCGAACTCCTCGACGCGCTGCGCGGGGTCGAACTCCTCGCCCGCGGACCCAAGGTCAAGGGAGCCGTACGGGCCGCCGGACTCACCGAGTCCTGGTCGCCCTCCTCCGAGTCCATGGCCGAGGTCCTCGACCGGCTCCTCGCCGAAGGCGTCGCCGGGCGGCGGATCGCCCTCCAGCTCCACGGCGAACCGCTCCCCGGCTTCGTCGAGGCGCTCACCGCGGCCGGGGCGAGCGTGGTGGGCGTGCCCGTCTACCGGTGGATGCCGCCGGAGGACCTCGGGCCGCTCGACCGGCTCATCGACGCGGTGGTGGCCGGCTCCGTCGACGCGGTCGCCTTCACCAGCGCCCCGGCGGCGGCGTCGCTCTTCGCGCGGGCGGCGGAGCGGGGGGTACGGGAGCGGGTCGTCGAGGCGCTGCGGCACGAGACGCTCGCGGTGTGCGTGGGGCCGGTGACGGCGCTGCCGCTCCAGGCCGAGGAGATCCCGACGTACCAGCCCGAACGGTTCCGGCTCGGTCCGCTCGTGCAGCTCCTCTGCACCGAGCTGCCCGCGCGGTCCCGGGTGCTGCCCGTCGCCGGCCACCGCGTCGAGATCCGGGGCCACGCGGTCCTGGTCGACGGGGCGCTGCGGCCCGTGCCGCCGGCCGGGATGGCGCTGCTCGGGCTGCTGGCCCGGCGGCCCGGCTGGGTGGTGTCCCGCGCGGACCTGCTGCGGGCGCTGCCGGGGGCGGGGCGCGACGAGCACGCGGTCGAGACGGCGATGGCGCGGCTGCGGGCGTCGCTCGGCACGCCGAAGCTCATCCAGACGGTCGTCAAACGCGGCTACCGGCTGTCGCTGGACCCGCTGGCGGAGGACGGGGAGGGCGGCGGGGGGTAGGCCCGCGACGGTACGGCGGGCGCGGCGTGGAGCGGGGCGGCGGTAGCGTACGGGCATGGTTGACGGGGTCATGGTCAGGGAAGCGGTCGCCGGGGACGCGCACGCGCTCGCCGACGCGCTCACGCGGAACCGCGCGCACATGCGGGCGTACGAGCCCGTCAGGGCGGAGGCGTACTACACCGCGGAGGCGCAGGCCGAGCGGCTGGCGGACGGCGGGCGGCGGTGGTTCGCCGTCGACGGGGAGCGGATCGTCGGCGCCGCAATCCTCTCCGGCATCGTGCTCGGGCCGTTCCGCAGCGCCAGCCTCGGGTACTGGGTCGACGGCGAGTACAACGGGCGGGGCATCGCCACCACGCTCACCGAGGAGGTCCTGCGGGCCTCCCGCGACACGCTCGGCCTGCACCGCATCGAGGCGTGCGCCATGCCCGACAACCACGCCTCCCAGCGCGTCCTCGCCAAAAGCGGGTTCGAGCGGATCGGGACCGCGCCCCGGTACCTGCACATCGCCGGCGCCTGGCGCGACCACCACCTCTTCCAGCGGATCCTGCACGACGAGGCGCCGCCCCTCGCCTGACACGGCGGCCACCGGTGGCGTACCTTTGACGGCTGCCCAGTGCACGTCAGAAGGGGGCCCGAGTGGCCGCGCAGGAAGCCGTCGACACGGTCAGAGACCGTGAGATCGGCGTCGAGCAGGAACATCTGGACCAGGTCTACCGCCGCCTGGAGGAGAAGATCCACGAGGCGGAGTTCCTGATGAACGACGCCGCTCAGAAGGGGCACGTCGGCACGCCCGGCGCCCTGGCCGAGCGCGACGCCCAGGTATTCCGCGCCGGAGTCCACCTCAACCGGCTCAACAACGAGTTCGAGGACTTCCTGTTCGGCCGGATCGACCTGCTGGACGGGAAGGACGGGGTGAAGGGGCCGGACGGCGCCTACACGTCCGTGGAGCCCGCCGACGACGCCATCCGGCCCGACAACACCGCCGACATCGGCGAGACCCTGCACATCGGCCGCATCGGCGTCCTGGACGCCGACTACTCCCCGCTCGTCATCGACTGGCGCGCCCCCGCCGCCGCGCCCTTCTACCGGTCCACGCCCGTCGAGCCGGGCCGGGTCGTCCGCCGCCGGGTCATCCGGTCGAAGGGGCGCCGGGTCCTCGGCGTCGAGGACGACCTGATGCGCCCCGAGCTGAAGGCGAGCCTGCGCGGCGCCGAACTGCCGGTGATCGGCGACGGCGCGCTGATGGCCGCCCTCGGGCAGGCCCGCTCCCACACCATGCGGGACATCGTCTCGTCCATCCAGGCCGAGCAGGACCTCGTCATCCGCGCGCCCGCCGCCTCCGTCACGTACGTCGAGGGCGGGCCGGGCACCGGGAAGACCGCCGTGGCGCTGCACCGGGCCGCGTACCTGCTCTACCAGGACCGCAGGCGGTACGCCGGCGGCATCCTGATCGTCTCGCCGACCCCGCTGCTCGTCTCGTACACCGAGGGCGTGCTGCCCTCCCTGGGCGAGGAGGGGCAGGTCGCCATCCGGGCGCTCGGCGATCTCGCCGAGGACGCGGCCGGGAGCGTGGCCGATACCTACGACGAGCCCGCCGTCTCCCGGATCAAGGGGTCGTCGCGGATGCTCGCCGTGCTCCGCAAGGCCGCCCGAGGCGCCCTGGACCGGCCCGACACGCCGAAGCTGCTCCGCGTCGTCGCCTTCGGGCGGCGGCTCGAACTGGAGGAGGGCGAGCTGCGGCGGATCCGGCAGAACGTGCTCTCCGGCACCGCGCCCGTCAACCTGCTGCGCCCGCGCGCCCGCCGGCTCCTCCTCGACGCCCTGTACGCCCGCTCGGGCGCGGCCGGACGGCACAGCGACCCGGAGCTCGCCGCCGAGCTGCGCTCCTCCTTCGACGAGGACGTCTCCACCGAGGACTCCTTCCTCGGCTTCCTCGACGCCTGGTGGCCGGAGCTGACCCCGCGCCAGGTCCTCGACGCCATGGCCGACGAGAAGCGGCTCGGCCGCTGGGCCCGCCGGGTCCTCAACCCGGGCGAGGTCCGCCGGATCGCCCGCTCGCTGCGCCGCCCGGGCGTCTCCGTCCACGACGTGGCCCTCCTGGACGAGCTGCACACCCTGCTCGGCGCCCCGGCCCGGCCGAAGCGGAAGCGGGAGTACGACCCGCTGGACCAGCTGACCGGCCTGGAGGAGCTGATGCCGGTACGGGAGGAGACCCAGCGCGAACGGGCCGAGCGGCTCGCCGCCGAGCGCACCGAGTACGCCCACGTCATCGTCGACGAGGCGCAGGACCTGACGCCCATGCAGTGGCGGATGGTCGGCCGGCGCGGCCGGCACGCCACCTGGACGATCGTCGGCGACCCGGCCCAGTCCTCCTGGTCCGACCCCGACGAGGCCGCCGCCGCCCGGGACGAGGCGCTGGGCTCCCGGCCGCGCCGCCGCTTCGAGCTGACGGTGAACTACCGGAACCCGGCCGAGATCGCCGAGCTGGCCGCCAAGGTCCTCGCCCTCGCCATGCCGGGCAAGGAGTCGCCGAAGGCGGTCCGCTCGACCGGCGTCGAGCCGCGCTTCGTCGCCGTCGCCAAGGGCGGCGATCTGGCCGGAACCGTGCGGTCCGAGGCGGAGCGGCTGCTCGCCGAGGTCGAGGGCACGGTCGGCGTGGTCGTCGCCATGGACCGCCGGGCGGAGGCCGCCCGCTGGCTCGGCGGCCTGGGCGACCGGGTGGTGGCGCTGGGCTCGCTGGAGGCGAAGGGCCTGGAGTACGACGCCACCCTGGTCGTCTCCCCGGCCGAGATCGCCGACGAGTCCCCGGCGGGGCTGCGCGTCCTGTACGTCGCCCTCACCCGTTCGACACAGGCGCTCACGGTGCTCTCGGGGGAGCGCGACCTGCCGGACGAGGCGGGCGTCCCGGACCTGCTGAGGGACTGAGCGGAGGGCCGGACCTCCTGAGGGACCGAGCGGGGGGCCGGACGGGCTCCCCGGGGCGGATCCAGGGGCCGGACGGGGGTGTCCCGGTGGCGAATTCAGGTCAACACGCGCCGGGGGAATCACCTTCGCGGAGGCTTTGTTAGCCTTGTCCGTGACACCGGCTCGATCCAAGCCCCCGGGCCCAACCTTCGTCCCTCAGAGGGACCACTTGCCGCGAGGCGAGCATGGCGGGTCGGTGTCACTTAGACATACATACGAAGTTGGGGCCCCGGTCGTCTTCCGATGACCGGGGCCCCTTCTGTTGTTCGCACGACTCTCGTATGGTGGAAACTACTTTCCGAAAACAAAATGACCGCATTACCTGCTACCGGCAGGTAGGTGCGACGATCGGAGGGCGCCGCCAGGCAACGAGCCGGGGCGGCGTAGCAACGAAGCTAGGGAAAGCAGAGGAACCCGGCCATGGCAACGGCGCCCAGCGTCTCGTACTCGATGACGGTCCGGCTGGAGGTGCCCGCGAGCGGCACCGCGGTCTCGCAGCTCACGGCGGCGGTCGAGTCCCACGGAGGTTCCGTCACCGGCCTCGACGTCACGGCCTCGGGGCACGAGAAGCTCCGGATCGACGTCACCATCGCCGCGACCTCCACCGCGCACGCCGACGAGATCGTCGAGCGGCTGCGGGACATCGAGGGCGTCGTCCTCGGCAAGGTCTCCGACCGTACGTTCCTGATGCACCTCGGCGGCAAGATCGAGATGGCGTCCAAGCACCCCATCCGCAACCGTGACGACCTGTCCATGATCTACACCCCGGGCGTCGCCCGCGTGTGCATGGCGATCGCCGAGAACCCCGAGGACGCCCGCCGCCTCACCATCAAGCGCAACTCGGTCGCGGTCGTCACCGACGGCTCCGCCGTCCTCGGCCTCGGCAACATCGGCCCCAAGGCCGCGCTGCCCGTCATGGAGGGCAAGGCGGCCCTCTTCAAGCGCTTCGCCGGCATCGACGCCTGGCCGATCTGCCTGGACACCCAGGACACCGACGAAATCGTCGCCATCGTCCGTGCGATCGCCCCCGGCTTCGCGGGCATCAACCTGGAGGACATCTCCGCGCCCCGCTGCTTCGAGATCGAGGCCCGGCTCCGCGAGGCCCTGGACATCCCGGTCTTCCACGACGACCAGCACGGCACCGCGATCGTCGTCCTCGCCGCTCTCACCAACGCGCTCCGCGTGGTCGGCAAGGGCGTCGGGGACGTACGGGTCGTCATGTCCGGCGCCGGCGCGGCCGGTACGGCCATCCTGAAGCTGCTGCTCGCCGCCGGTGTGAAGCACGCCGTCGTCGCCGACATCCACGGCGTCGTCCACGCGGGCCGCGAGGACCTGGTGGCCGCCCCGGCCGACTCGCCGCTGCGCTGGATCGCCGACAACACCAACCCCGAGGGCGTCACCGGCACCCTCAAGCAGGCCGTCGTCGGCGCGGACGTGTTCATCGGCGTGTCGGCCCCGAACCTGCTGGGCGCGGAGGACGTGGCCGCGATGGCCGAGGACTCCATCGTGTTCGCGCTCGCGAACCCCGACCCGGAGGTCGACCCGGCCGCCGCCCGGCAGACCGCCGCCGTGGTCGCCACCGGCCGCTCGGACTTCCCGAACCAGATCAACAACGTGCTGGTCTTCCCCGGCGTCTTCCGCGGTCTGCTCGACGCCCAGTCCCGCACGGTCAACACCGAGATGATGCTCGCCGCCGCCAGCGCCCTCGCGGACGTCGTCACCGAGGACGAGCTGAACCCGAACTACATCATCCCGTCGGTCTTCAACGACAAGGTCGCGGGCGCCGTCGCCGGGGCGGTCCGCACCGCCGCGAAGGCCGCGGGCGCCGGCGCCTGACGTCACCGGGGAGCGGTACCCCGAGCGTGTCGCGATTCGCGGAGCCGTAAACCCGCCTTTAGGGTGGCTTTTCGGCTCCGCACCGTTTGCGGGGAGTCGACGCTACGTCACCACCAGGGGGCTCCGGCGCTTTTCGTGTGACCCCAGGGGGTGCCGGATTGGCGTTCCCGCCGCTGGTGGGGGCAGGATGCTCCCCCGAGGACTTCGTCCAGGGGGGAACCCCCAGGGCGCGAGGGATCCACGAGAGGCAGCCCCGGTTCCGGGGACTGTCCGAGGCCCCTGGCAGCATCGGCTTCGATCTCACGCCTCACAGGCAAGAAGAACACGGGAGTAACAACATGAACCGCAGTGAGCTGGTGGCCGCGCTGGCCGACCGCGCCGAGGTGACCCGCAAGGACGCCGACGCCGTGCTGGCCGCCCTCGCCGAGACCGTCGGCGAGGTCGTCGCCAAGGGCGACGAGAAGGTCACCATCCCCGGCTTCCTGACCTTCGAGCGCACCCACCGTGCCGCTCGCACCGCTCGTAACCCGCAGACCGGCGACCCGATCAACATCCCGGCCGGCTACAGCGTGAAGGTCTCCGCGGGCTCGAAGCTCAAGGAAGCCGCCAAGGGCAAGTAAGCGGCCTGTAGGCGCGCGAAAGGGCGGTCACCCCTCCAGGGGTGGCCGCCCTTCCGTTCGTCCGGGAGAAGGCCCCGCAGGGCCTTCCAGGGCCTGGAGACGCCCCGAGGGCGTCTCCAGGCCACGTGGCCCGTGTGGCTAGACCAGCGCGCTGCCCGGCAGCTCGACCTTCGCGCCGAGCTCCACGAGCTTCTCCATGAAGTTCTCGTAGCCGCGGTTGATCAGCTCGATGCCGTGCACCCGCGAGGTGCCCTGGGCGGCGAGGGCCGCGATCAGGTACGAGAAGCCGCCGCGCAGGTCCGGGATGACCAGGTCGGCGCCCTGGAGCCGGGTGGGGCCGCTGACGACCGCCGAGTGGAGGAAGTTCCGCTGGCCGAAGCGGCAGTCGGAGCCGCCCAGGCACTCGCGGTACAGCTGGATGTGGGCACCCATCTGGTTCAGCGCCGAGGTGAAGCCCAGCCGGGACTCGTACACCGTCTCGTGGACGATGGAGAGGCCGGACGCCTGGGTCAGGGCGACGACCAGGGGCTGCTGCCAGTCGGTCTGGAAGCCCGGGTGGACGTCGGTCTCCAGGTGGATCGCGTTCAGCGAGCCGCCCGGGTGCCAGAAGCGGATGCCCTCGTCGTCGATCTCGAAGGCGCCGCCGACCTTCCGGTACGTGTTGAGGAAGGTCATCATCGAGCGCTGCTGGGCGCCGCGCACGTAGATGTTGCCCTCGGTGGCGAGCGCCGCGGACGCCCAGGAGGCGGCCTCCAGGCGGTCCGGGAGGGCCCGGTGGGTGTAGCCGTCGAGCTTGTCGACACCGGTGATCCGGATGGTCCGGTCGGTGTCCATGGAGATGATCGCGCCCATCTTCTGCAGGACGCAGATCAGGTCCTCGATCTCGGGCTCCACGGCCGCGTTCGACAGCTCGGTGACGCCGTCCGCGAGGACCGCCGTGAGCAGCACCTGCTCGGTCGAGCCGACCGAGGGGTACGGGAGGCGGATCTTGCAGCCGCGAAGGCGCTGCGGGGCCTCCAGGTACTGCCCGTCGGCCCGCTTCTCGATGGTCGCGCCGAACTGGCGGAGCACGTCGAAGTGGAAGTCGATCGGCCGGCCGCCGATGTCGCAGCCGCCCAGGCCGGGGATGAACGCGTGGCCGAGGCGGTGCAGCAGCGGGCCGCAGAAGAGGATCGGGATGCGCGACGAGCCGGCGTGGGCGTCGATGTCGGCGACGTTGGCGGACTCGACGTGCGTCGGGTCGAGCACCAGCTCGCCGGGCTCCTCGCCGGGCCGGACCGTCACTCCGTGCAGCTGGAGCAGTCCGCGGACGACGCGGACGTCACGGATGTCGGGCACGTTGCGCAGTCTGCTGGGGCCGCTGCCGAGCAGGGCGGCGACCATCGCCTTGGGCACGAGGTTCTTCGCGCCGCGAACGCGGATTTCGCCTTCCAGCGGGGTTCCGCCATGGACGAGCAGTACATCATGGCTGTCTGTGCCGGTCATGAATCTCGCGTTCCGGAGTCGTCGGTCGGGTGGCCAGAGAAAAGGGTAAGGGGCCATTGGACCCTGATCGGGCCGGTCGGGGTGCCTGGCAGATGTAATGAATTCGGCACAACACCCTCCGTTTCCGCGATCTTGCGGACTGTCACCGTCCGGTTGTTCGGGCGGGGCGGTCGGGGGCGTCCTGTCCCGCCCCTCCCGACCTGCGAGGCTCGTCCCGCCTCCACCGCTTTCCCGGCATCGTGCCCGAGAACCCCCGCGACGGCCGAAGATGCGGGATCATGTGTCGCATGACCGAGGTGTCCTCGCTCACAGGACGGCTGCTCGTGGCCACCCCCGCCCTCGCGGACCCGAACTTCGACCGCGCGGTGGTGCTGCTGCTCGACCACGACGACGAGGGCTCGCTCGGCGTCGTCCTCAACCGGCCCACCCCCGTCACCGTCGGCGACGTGCTCGCCCCCTGGGCGGGTCTCGCCGGCGAGCCGGGCGTCGTCTTCCAGGGCGGGCCGGTCTCCCTCGACGCGGCCCTCGGCCTCGCCGTCATCCCCGGCGACGAGGGGCCGCTCGGCTGGCGCCGGGTCTTCGGCGCGATCGGACTCGTCGACCTGGAGACCCCGCCCGAGCTCCTCGGACCCGCCCTCGGCGCGCTCCGCATCTTCGCCGGGTACGCCGGCTGGGGCCCCGGCCAGCTGGAGACCGAACTGACCGAGGGTGCCTGGTACGTCGTCGAGTCCGAGCCCGGCGACGTCTCCTCGCCGACCCCCGAGACCCTCTGGCGCCAGGTCCTCCGCCGGCAGCGCGGCGAGCTCGCGATGATCGCGACCTACCCGGACGACCCGTCGCTCAACTGAGGCCCGCCGCTCCCAGTACCCTTGGGTGCCATGAGCACTCTCGAGCCCGAGCGCGGGGCAGGTACGGGGACCCTCGTCGAGCCGACGCCGCAGGTGTCCCACGGTGACGGCGACCACGAGCGCTACGCCCATTACGTCCAGAAGGACAAGATCATGGCGAGTGCCCTCGACGGCACTCCCGTCGTCGCCCTCTGCGGGAAGGTCTGGGTGCCGGGGCGCGACCCCAAGAAGTACCCCGTCTGCCCCATGTGCAAGGAGATCTACGAGTCCATGGGCTCGGGTGGCGACAAGGACAAGGACAAGGGCGGCAAGGGGAAGTAACCCCTCTCCGGTCCCGTCGGGAACGGCCCCCGTCACGCGCACCAGCGGTGCGCGCGACGGGGGCCGTTTCGCGTTTCCGGGGCCGCGCGGACGCGCTTCCGGGGGCCGTGCGGGAGGCCGGGCCGGGAGCGAACGGGAGGCCGGGCCGGGCCGTGCCGCACGCCGCTCCGGGCCCGCGCGGGACGCCGCGCCCCGGCCCGAAGTGGTCGAGACCTCTTGTCGTGATCGCCGGGCGCGCCTAACCTCACCGCTGTTGTTGTGCACTGCGAAACGCCCGTTGCGTATGTTGCAACGCTTGCTCGGAGGGGAACCCATGAAGCTTCCTGCCCGGATCACCGCCCCCGTCGCCCTGCCGCTCGCCGCCCTCGTCCTGGCCGCCTGCGCGCCCCAGACCTCCGCCCCCGCCGCCGGCGGGGACGAGAAGAGCGGCACCCTGCGCGTCTGGCTCTTCCAGGAGGTCGCCAACCAGCCCAAGGAGAAGGTCGTCGACAAGGCCGTCGCCGCCTTCGAGAAGAAGCACCCCGGCGCCGACGTCGAGGTCGAGTACATCCCCGTCGAGACCCGCGCCCAGCGCGTCAAGGCGGCCTTCAACGACCCGAAGTCCGCCCCCGACGTCATCGAGTTCGGCAACACCGACACCGCCGGCTACGTCAAGGACGGCGGACTCGCCGACGTCACCGCCGAGTTCTCCGCCTGGGACCAGGCCGCCGACACCGACCCCACCGCCCGGGAGTCCGTCACCGTCGGCGGCAAGGTCTACGGCGCCCCGCTCTTCGTCGGCGTCCGCGCGCTCTACTACCGCACCGACGTCTTCCGCGAGCACGGCCTCACCGCCCCCAAGACCCAGGACGAGCTCGTCGCGACCGCGAGGAAGATCCGCAAGGCCGAGCCCGAGCTGTACGGCATCGCCGTCGGCGGCGCCTACACCTACGGCGCCCTGCCCTTCGTCTGGGCCGCCGGCGGCGACCTCGCCACCGAGGACGGCTCCGGCGCCTACAAGGCGGCGCTCACCTCCGAGGCCGCCCTCAAGGGCCTCGGCACCTACACCTCGCTCCTCGCCGACGACAACTGCCCGGCCGCCACCTGCGCCCAGATGGGCGGCAACGCCACCGTCACCGCCTTCGCCGCCGGCAAGGCCGGCATGGCCATCGGCGGCGACTTCAGCCACGCGGCCGTCGAGGCGGGCCAGGTCAAGGGCAAGTACGCGGTCGTCCCGCTGCCCGGCACCACCCCCGGCTCCATCGCCCCCGCCTTCGCCGGCGGCAACAACGTCGGCGTCCTCAAGTCCACCTCGCACCGCACCCTCGCCGTGGAGCTGATGAAGAGCCTCACCGGCAAGGAGACCCAGGCCGAACTCTTCGACGCGATGGGCTTCCTGCCCACCTTCACCGACGTCCGCACCGCCGCCGCCGAGCGCAAGCCCTTCGTGAAGCCCTTCATCGACACCCTCGCCGCCGGCACGAAGTTCGTCCCCGCCACCGCCGCCTGGGGCCGCGTCGACTCCTCGCTCGTCGTCCCCACGATGCTCCAGGAGATCGCCAGCGGCCGGAAGGACGTCAAGACCGCCGCCGCCGACGCGGCGAAGAAGATGGACGCGGCCTTCGCCGAGGCGGGCTGACCCGCATGACGCTCACCGCCCCCGCCCCGCCCGCCCCGGCGGACGCCCCGAAGCGCCCCGCGCGCCGCCCCCGGAGCCGTACCGGCACCTCCGCCTGGACCCCCTGGCTCTACCTCCTGCCCGCCCTCGCCGTCCTCGGCGCCCTCCTCGTCTACCCCGTCTACCAGCTCGGCCTGATCTCCTTCCTGGAGTACACCCAGGCCCAGGTCAGCGGCGGCGAACCCACCTCCTTCCAGGGCCTCGGCAACTACACGGCCCTCTTCACCGACCCGCAGTTCCGGCAGGTCCTGCTCGCCACCGTCGTCTTCGCCGCCGCCTGCGTGGCCGGCACCCTCGCCGTCGGCTGCGCCCTCGCCGTCCTCCTCACCCGGGTACGGGCGCTGCCCCGGCTCGCCCTGATGCTCGCCGCGCTCGGCGCCTGGGCCACCCCCGCCGTCACCGGCTCCACCGTCTGGGTCTTCCTCTTCGACGCCGACTTCGGACCCGTCAACAAGCTCCTCGGCCTCGGCGACTTCTCCTGGACCTACGGGCGGTACAGCGCCTTCGCGCTGGTCCTCCTCGAAGTCGTCTGGTGCTCGTTCCCCTTCGTGATGGTCACCGTCTACGCCGGCATCCGGGCCGTCCCCACCGAGGTCCTGGAGGCCGCCGCCCTCGACGGCGCGTCCCAGTGGCGGATCTGGCGCACCGTGACCGCGCCACTGCTCCGCCCGATCCTCGCCGTCGTCACCATCCAGTCCGTCATCTGGGACTTCAAGGTGTTCACCCAGATCTACGTGATGACCAACGGAGGCGGCATCGCCGGCCAGAACCTCGTCCTCAACGTCTACGCCTACCAGCAGGCGTTCGCCTCCTCCCAGTACAGCCTGGGCGCGGCGATCGGCGTCGTCATGCTCCTGCTCCTGCTCGCCGTGACCCTGGTGTACCTGCGGCTGCTGCGCCGCCAGGGGGAGGACCTGTGACCACCTTCCGGATACCCGGCGTCCGCCGCCCCGGGCGGCTGCTCGCCGAGGCGGCGGCCCTGCTCACCGCCGTCGTCGTCGCCTTCCCGCTGTACTGGATGGTCCTCTCGGCCTTCAAGCCGGCCGGCGAGATCCAGTCCACCGAGCCCCGGCCGTGGACGCTCGCGCCGTCGCTCGACTCCTTCCGGCGCGTCTTCGAACAGCAGGACTTCGGGCGCTACTTCCTCAACAGCCTGATGGTGGCGACCGCCGTGGTGCTCGCCTCCGCCGTCATCGCCTTCCTCGCGGCGGTCGCGGTCACCCGCTTCCGCTTCCGGTTCCGCACCACCCTCCTGATCATGTTCCTGGTGGCGCAGATGGTGCCGGTCGAGGCGCTGACCATCCCGCTCTTCTTCCTCATGCGGGACGCCGGGCTCCTCAACACCCTCGGCTCGCTCGTCCTGCCGCACATCGCCTTCTCGCTGCCGTTCGCCGTCTGGATGCTGCGCGGCTTCGTCCGGGCCGTGCCGGAAGCCCTGGAGGAGCAGGCCCGCATCGACGGGGCGAGCCACGCCCGCTTCCTCTGGACGATCCTCTTCCCGCTGGTCCTGCCGGGACTCGTGGCGACGAGCGTCTTCTCGTTCATCTCGACCTGGAACGACTTCCTCTTCGCCAAGTCGTTCCTCATCAGCGACACCTCGCAGTCCACCCTCCCGATGGCGCTGCTGGTCTTCTTCAAGCCCGACGAGAACGACTGGGGAGGAATCATGGCCGGGTCGACCGTGATGACGATCCCGGTGCTCGTCTTCTTCGTACTCGTACAGCGCCGCCTGGTCTCCGGACTGGGCGGGGCGGTGAAGGACTGACGTGATGGCAGATACGGACCTGATCCCCGAGCCCCTGACGGCCGTCCACCAGGAGGGCCTGCTCCCGCTCGACGCGACCACCGCCCTCGACGCCGGACCCGGCACCGGGGCCACCGCCCGCTGGCTCCGTTCCGTCCTCGGCGCCGCCACCGGCCTGCCCCTCCCCGACGGCGAGGGGCCCGGCGCCGTCCGGCTGCGGCTCTCCCCGGAGACGGCGCGGGAGTACGGCCCCGAGGGCTACCGGCTCTCCGTGACCGGCGACGGCGTCCTCCTCGACGGCGGCGGGCCCGCCGGGCTCTTCTGGGGCGCCCAGACGCTGCGCCAGCTCCTCGGGCCCGACGCGTACCGGCGGGCGCCGCTGCCCGGCCGGACCTGGCGGCTGCCCTACACCGAGGTCGCCGACCGCCCCCGCTTCGGCTGGCGCGGTCTCCTCCTCGACGTGTCCCGGCACTTCACCGCCAAGGAGGACGTGCTGCGGCTGCTCGACCTGATGGCCGCGCACAAGCTGAACGTCTTCCACTTCCACCTCACCGACGACCAGGGCTGGCGGATCGAGATCGAGCGGTACCCGCGCCTCACCGAGGTCGGGGCCTGGCGGGCCCGCTCCAAGCGCGGCCACCGCGCCTCCCCGCTCTGGGACGACACCCCGCACGGCGGCTACTACACCCAGGACGACATCCGGGAGATCGTCGCGTACGCCGCCGAGCGGCACATCACCGTCGTCCCCGAGATCGACATCCCCGGGCACTCGCAGGCCGCCATCGCCGCCTACCCCTGGCTCGGCAACACCGACGCCGTCGACACCGCCGCCCTCACCGTCTGGGACACCTGGGGCGTGAACCCGAACGTCCTCGCCCCCACCGAGGAGGTGCTGCGCTTCTACGAGGGCGTCCTGGAGGAGGTCCTGGCGCTCTTCCCCGGCACCTTCGTCCACATCGGCGGCGACGAGTGCCCCAAGGACCAGTGGAAGGACTCCCCGGCCGCCCAGGCCCGCATCCGGGAGCTCGGGGTGGGCGACGAGGACGGGCTCCAGTCCTGGTTCATCCGCCACTTCGACCGCTGGCTCGCCGACCGGGGCCGCCGGCTCATCGGCTGGGACGAGATCCTGGAAGGCGGCCTCGCGGAAGGCGCGGCCGTGTCGTCGTGGCGCGGCTACGGCGGCGGGATCGCCGCCGCCGAGGCGGGGCACGACGTCGTCATGTGCCCGGAGCAGCAGGTCTACCTCGACCACCGGCAGGACGGCGGGGAGGACGAGCCCGTGCCGATCGGCTTCGTCCGCACCCTGGAGGACGTCCACCGCTTCGAGCCCGTGCCGCCCGGCCTCTCCGAGGCGGCGGCCCGTCATGTCCTGGGCACCCAGGCCAACGTGTGGACCGAGGTGATGGAGAACCGGGCCCGCGTCGACTACCAGGTCTTCCCCCGCCTCGCCGCCTTCGCCGAGGTCGCCTGGTCCGCGCTGCCCGCCCCCGCCGACCGCGACACGGCCGGTTTCCTGCGCCGCATGGAGACCCACTACCGCCGCCTCGACGCCCTCGGCGTCGCCTACCGCCCGCCCGGCGGCCCCGCCCCCTGGCAGCGCCGCCCCGGCCTCCTCGGCCGCCCGATCGACGGGCCGCCCCCGATCGTGTGAGCCACCTCGCGTCCCGGGGTCACCCGGGAGCGGCGAAACGGGAGTTACCTTCTCTGTCAGGACGTCCCGGGGCGTCCGGGGGTGTCTGCGGACAACCCGGGCGTCCCGGGTGTCCCGGACGCCCCGGCGGGAGGGGGCGCGCGCGGCCCCTCGCTCCGGACGGCTCGGAAGATGTGCCAGAGTTGCCACGTCCGGCCTGTGAGCACGTACGGTACGCCCACACACAGGCGCGCCGTGCGCCCGCTCGCAGGCGCGGCGGCCGGGCACAGTCGGGGACGGACCGGGACAACCGGGAAGGGGCAGCGGGTTGACCACGCACGCACCACAGACGGCGCAGTCCGTGACGCTGCCCGCCTCGCTCGACGAGGCCGTGGCCGCGCTGACCGCCATGCCGGCCGCCGTGCCCGTCGCCGGCGGCACCGACCTGATGGCGGCCGTCAACCGCGGCCAGCTCCGCCCCGCCGGGCTCGTCGGCCTCGGCCGCATCAACGAGATCCGCGGCTGGCAGTACCAGGACGGCCACGCCCTCCTCGGCGCCGGCCTCACCCACGCCCGCATGGGCCGCCCCGACTTCGCCGCCCTCATCCCGGCCCTCGCCGCCGCCTCCCGCGCGGCAGGACCGCCCCAGATCCGCAACGCCGGCACCCTCGGCGGGAACGTCGTCACCGCCGCGCCCACCGGCGACTCGCTGCCCGTGCTCGCCGCCCTGGAGGCCGACCTCGTCGTCGTCGGCCCGCTCGGCAGCCGCGAGCTCCCCGTCTCGCACCTCCTCGCCGGCCGCGACCTGCTCGCCCCCGGCGAGCTCGTGGCCTTCGTCCGGGTGCCGCTGCTGCACGCCCCCCAGGTCTTCCTCAAGGCCACCGGCCGCACCGGTCCTGCCCGCGCCACCGCCTCCGTCGCCGTCGTCCTCGACCCGGCCCGGCGCGGGGTCCGCTGCGCCGTCGGCGCGGTCGCCCCGATGCCGCTGCGCCCGCTGGAGGCCGAGCGCTGGATCGCGTCCCTGGTCGACTGGGACAACGACCGGGGGCTCGCCCCGGAGGCGCTGACCGCCTTCGGCGAGTACGTGGCCGCCGCCTGCATCCCCGATCCGCCGGGCGACGAGCAGCTGCCGCCCGCCGTCCTGCACCTGAGGCGCACCGTCGCCACACTCGCCCGCCGGGCACTGGGGAGGGCCCTGTCGTGAGCACCAGCAACCACGAGCCGCACGAGACCGCGGCCCAGACCGCGCAGGGCGGCTGGGAGCCGATCCCGCAGAGCGAGGGGTACGACGAGGGCGCGACCGCCTTCGTCCACCTGCCGCCGGAGTTCATGCTGGACGGCGTCCCCCTGGAGGCCCCCGGCCACGGGTACACGCCGCCGATGATCGTGCCGCTCCAGCCGCTGCACCAGGCGGAGCGGGCCGGCGAGGGCGTGGAGTTCTTCGCGCCCGAGCCGGGTCCCTTCACGGAGGGACCCGAGTCGCTGCCGCACGGGTACGGCGAGGAGTCCGCCGGCGGGCCCGTGGCGCGGCCGTACGTGGAGCACGACCCGCACGCGACGGCGGAGTGGCACTTCGGCGGCGGGACGGGCCAGTGGGAGGTCCCGCCGGTTCCGGAGGCGCCGTCGCACGACTTCGCGGGCGGGCACGCCGTCGCCGAGCCGGTCGCGGAGCCGGTCGCGGAGCAGATCGCCGAACCGGTCGCCGAACCGGTCGCGGAGGTGCCGGCCGAGGCGCGCGTCGAGGTGCCCGTCGAGGTGCCCGAGCACGTGTCGTACGAGCAGGCCCCGCCGACCCTGCCGGGCGGCGCGCCGGCGCCGTGGGCGGTGCCCGGGGCCGTCGAGAAGCCCGCCGAGGCCCCGGTCGGGGAGTACGCCGGAGAGCCGGAGCCCGACCCCCGGTCCGATTCCGAGCACGCGCCCGAGTTCGAGCACGCGCCCGAGCACGCGCCCGAGCCCGAGCCCGTCGTGGCGGACGCCGCCGCCGTGGAGCCCGAGGCCGTGCCGGACGCCCCGGTGCCCTCGTACACCTCCGTCGACAGCGACGAGCACCCGCACACCTCCTACGTGCTGCGGGTCAACGGCGCCGACCGGCCCGTCACGGACTCCTGGATCGGCGAGTCGCTGCTCTACGTGCTCCGCGAGCGCCTCGGCCTCGCCGGGGCCAAGGACGGCTGCTCGCAGGGCGAGTGCGGGGCCTGCAACGTGCAGGTCGACGGCCGGCTCGTCGCCTCCTGCCTGGTGCCGGCCGCCACCGCCGCCGGCTCCGAGGTGCGCACGGTCGAGGGGCTCGCGTCGGACGGCGAACCGTCCGACGTGCAGCGGGCGCTCTCCCGCTGCGGCACCGTCCAGTGCGGCTTCTGCATCCCCGGCATGTGCATGACCGTGCACGACCTGCTCGAAGGCAACCACGCCCCCACCGAGCTGGAGACCCGCCAGGCCCTCGCCGGCAACCTCTGCCGCTGCTCCGGCTACAAGGGCGTGCTCAAGGCCGTCGAGGACGTCGTCGCCGAGCGCGGGGCCGCCGCGGCCGAGCACGCCACCGCGGGCGAGGACGACGCCTCGCCCCGCATCCCGCACCAGCACGACGGAGGCAGGGCGTGAGCAGCGACGCGACGACCGCCATTCCCACGCTCCCCTTCGCGGAGGCCGCCGGCGCCGCCCCGGAGCCCGAGGCCCCCGTCCTCGGACTCGGCGCCTCCCTCCCGCAGGCCGACGCCCGCGCGAAGGCCGAGGGCACCTTCCCGTACGCCGCCGACCTCTGGGCCGAGGGCCTGCTGTGGGCCGCGATCCTGCGCTCCCCGCACGCCCACGCCCGGATCGTCTCCGTCGACACCTCCGCCGCCGAGGCCATGCCCGGCGTCCGGGCCGTGGTCACCGCCGCCGACGTGCCCGGCACGGCCACCTACGGACGGCGCGTCGCCGACCGGCCCGTCTTCGCCGACAGCCTGGTCCGCCACCACGGCGAGGCCATCGCCGCCGTCGCCGCCGACCACCCCGACACCGCCCGGCTCGCCACCGCCGCCATCCTCGTCGAGTACGAACTCCTGGAGCCCGTCACCGACCCGGAGAAGGCGTTCGCCGCCGAACCCCTCCACCCCGACGGCAACCTGATCCGGCACATCCCGCTCAGCTTCGGCGACCCCGAGGCCACCGGCGAGGTCGTCGTCGAAGGGCTCTACCGGGTCGGCCGCCAGGACCCCGCCCCCATCGGCGCCGAGGCCGGCCTCGCCGTGCCCCGCCCCGACGGCGGCGTCGAGCTGTACACCGCCTCCACCGACCCGCACACCGACCGCGACCTCGCCGCCGCCTGCTTCGGCCTCGCGCCGGACCAGGTCAAGGTGGTCGTCACCGGCGTGCCCGGCGCCACCGGCGACCGCGAGGACCCCGGCTTCCAGATCCCCCTCGGCCTGCTCGCGCTGCGCACCGGCTGCCCGGTGAAGCTCACCGCCACCCGCGAGGAGTCCTTCCTCGGCCACGCCCACCGCCACCCCACCCTGCTGCGCTACCGCCACCACGCCGACGCCGAGGGCCGGCTGGTCAAGGTCGAGGCCCAGATCCTCCTCGACGCCGGCGCCTACGCCGACTCCTCCTCCGAGTCCCTGGCCGCCGCCGTCGCCTTCGCCTGCGGCCCGTACGTCGTCCCGCACGCCTTCGTCGAGGGCTGGGCGGTCCGCACCAACAACCCGCCCTCGGGACACGTCCGCGGCGAGGGCGCGATGCAGGTCTGCGCCGCGTACGAGGCGCAGATGGACAAGCTCGCCGGCCGCCTCGGCGTCGACCCCGCCGAGCTGCGCATGCGGAACGTCATGTCCACCGGCGACCTGCTGCCCACCGGCCAGACCGTCACCTGCCCCGCCCCCGTCGCCGAACTCCTCGCGGCCGTACGGGACTTCCCGCTGCCCGCGCTCCCCAAGGACACCCCCGAGGAGGACTGGCTGCTGCCCGGCGGCCCGGAGGGCGCGGGCGAACCCGGCGCCGTCCGCCGGGGCGTGGGGTACGCCCTCGGCATGGTCCACATGCTCGGCGCCGAGGGCACCGACGAGGTCTCCACGGCCACCGTCCGGGTCCTCGACGGCGTCGCGACCGTCATCTGCTCGGCGGTGGACACCGGTTCGGGCTTCACCACGCTCGCCCGGCAGATCGTCCAGGAGACCCTGGGCGTCGACGAGGTCCACGTCGCCCCCGTCGACACCGACCAGCCCCCGGCCGGCGCCGCCACCCACGGCCGGCACACCTGGGTCTCCGGCGGCGCCGTCGAACGCGCCGCCAAGATGGTCCGCACCCAGCTCCTCCAGCCGCTGGCCCACAAGTTCGGCATGTCGACCGAACTGCTCCAGATCAACGACGGCAAGATCACCTCGTACGACGGCGTCCTGTCGACGACGGTCGCCGAGGAGATGAACGGCAAGGAGCTGTGGGCCACCGCGCAGTGCCGCCCGCACCCCACCGAGCCGCTCGACGGGGCCGGGCAGGGCGACGCCTTCGTCGGCCTCGCCTTCTGCGCGATCCGCGCGGTCGTGGACGTCGACATCGAGCTCGGCTCGGTCCGGGTCGTGGAGATGGCCGTCGCCCAGGACGTCGGCCGGATCCTCAACCCCGCCCAGCTCGCCACCCGCATCGAGGCCGGCGTCACCCAGGGCGTCGGCGCGGCCCTCACCGAGAACCTCCGCACCGCCCGCGGCCTGGTCCGCCACCCCGACCTCACCGGCTACGCCCTGCCGACCTCGCTGGACGCCCCGGACATCCGGATCGTCAAGCTCGTCGAGGAGCGGGACGTCGTCGCCCCCTTCGGGGCGAAGGCGGCGAGCGCCGTGCCCGTCGTCACCTCCCCGGCCGCGGTGGCGGCGGCGGTCCGCGCGGCCACCGGACGGCCGGTCAACCGGCTGCCCATCCGGCCCCAGGCGGCGGTGGCCGCCACGCCGTAGGGCGGGGCGGGGCGGGCCGTGCGGGAGACGAGGCAGGGCCGGGCCGTGCGGGAGACCGGGCGGGTCAGGCCGTGGGCAGGGCCACGATCCTGCCCCTGCTGAGCAGGAAGACCCGGTTCCCGGCGGCGGCCACCGCCCAGGGGCCCGGGTTCTCCCGCTCATAGGTCCAGACGCGGTCCTTGGCGGACTTGGAGAGGCCCGAGACGCCCGCCTCGTTGTCATTGCCCTCGACCACCCAGATCCAGTCACCCTGCACGACCGGCTGCTGATCGGACGCGTAGGGGCTGACCAGGGTGACGATCCACAGCTCGCTGCGCGACCCGTCCTTCTCGTACCGGTACGCGAGACCGCCGCTGACCGCGGTCAGGCCGTCGGGGTCGAGCGCCGGCGGACCCCAGTCCCCGTACCCCTCGTCCTCCCAGCGGCGCGCGCCGTCCGCGAGCGCGTACGCGCCGAGCGCCTTCCCGCCGGCGTAGAGCGTGCCGCCCTCGATCACCGGCTGGAGGGCCTTGGACGACTTGCCCCGCAGGCTCCACGCCGTCCGGCCGTCCGCCGTGTCGAGGACCGTGAGGTCGCCGTTCGTGCCGGAGAGCGCGAGACGGCCGGGGCCGACGGCGGCGAGCGGGACGTCGGTGCCCGACGGGTCCTCCGCCGACTCCACCGTCCAGCGGATCCGGCGCCCGGCCGTGTCCACGGCCCGCACCTTCCCCGTCGAGGTCAGGAAGTAGACGCCCTCGGGCGCGGCGGCGAGCAGCAGCCCGACCTCGGCGTCCGCCACCGACCAGGCTTCCTCGCCGGTGGAGGCGTTCCGCACCGACAGGCGCCCGGACGCGTCGGCGCAGGCGAACTCGTCCTCGTTCACCGTCAGCTGCCCGGCGCGGGCGGACAGATCCCGGTGGGTCCACTTCGCCGTGCCGTCGACCACCCTCAGCGCCGTGAGGCCGCCGTCCCGGGCCGCGAACACCACCACGTCGCGCAGGACCACCGGCGCCGGCAGGGGCCCCGACGCGGCGACGTCCAGCGGCCCCCACAGGGGCGTGGGCCGGATGCCCGCGCTCGTCCCCTCCAGGAGCGCCGCGTCCGGCGCGTCGCCCGCCGCCGGAGGCTCCGCCGCCTCCCGGCCGCCCAGCCACCAGGCCGCACCGCCGCCCCCGGCCAGCAGCAGCGCGCCGCCCGCGCCCCAGGCCGCGAGGAACCGCCGCCGGGACGGGCCGCGCGCGCCGGCGGCCCCGGGGGCGGCGACGACGGTGGCCGCGGTGAGCCGCCGGATCTCCGTCTCCCGGGCCTTCGCCTCCTCGTGCAGCGGCCCCCGCCGCCACACTTCCCGCTCCTTCCGCCCGTTCCGGCCCTTCGCGCCCGTCCCCGGGGCGAACGCGGCCGCGATCCGCTCCGGCGCCGGGCGGAGCGCCGGGTCGTGCTGGAAGCAGGGCGCGACGAGCGGGTGCAGGGCGGGCGGCAGCCCGGCGAGCTCCGGCCGCTCGTGCACGACCGCGTACTGCACGGCCGCCACGTGCGGCCCGTCGTAGGCGCGCCGGCCGGTGGCCGCGTACACGAGCACCGCGCCCAGCGAGAACACGTCGGCGGCGCCCGTCACCCGCTGCCCGAGGACCTGCTCGGGCGCCCCGTAGCCGGGCGTGACGGGGATCTGGCCGGTGGTGGTGAGGGTCAGGCCGTGCTCCGGCCGGGCGATGCCGAAGTCGATCAGGCGGGGGCCGTCGGCGGTGAGCACGATGTTGGCGGGCTTGACGTCCCGGTGGATCAGCCCGGCCGCGTGGACGTCCCGCAGCGTCTCGCCGAGCGCCGCCGCCAGGAGCCGTACCGCCGGCTCGTCCAGCGGCCCGTACCGGGCGACGGCCTCTTCGAGGGTGGGCCCGGACAGGAACTCCGTGGCGATCCACGGCCGTCCGCCCTCCACCTCGGCGCCGAGCACCCGGGCCACGCCCCGGCTCTCGACGGCCGCCGCGGTGTGCGCCTCGCGGACGAAGCGGCGGACGAGGTCCTGGTCGTGGGCGAGTTCGGGGCGCAGCACCTTGACGGCGGCGGGCCCGCCGTCCCGCCCGGCCGCGAGGTACACCTTGCCCATGCCGCCCTCGCCCAGCACGCCGACGAGGCGGTACGGCCCGAGCCGGAGCGGATCGCCGAAGCCGAGGGGGTTCATGGTCGGTCACGTCCTTGTGAGGGATTCAGAGGTGTGGCGGGAAACGGTGTGACGGGAAAGGCGGATCGGGACCCGGTTCAGTTCAGGGGGAGGGCGAGGAGCGAGCCGGCGCCGATGCCGAACATCCGCTGCCGGTCCGGGAGTTCGACGAGGTGGTCGGCCTCCGTCTGGTACACCCAGGACCGGCCCCGGGTCTCCAGGTCCACCGCGGCGAGGCCGAGGCGGGTGCGGTAGAAGAGGTGCCCGGGGCCCACCGCGAGGTACTGCTCCGAGGTGTACACGGGCGGGTTGTCCCGCGGCGCTCGCTCCCGCCACCGCTCCTTCCCCGAGTCGGCCGCGACGGCGTGCGCCCCCTGCTCCGACACCGTGTAGAGGGTGCCCTCGCGGAGCACGGGCGGCGCGTACGGGTCGCTCCCGACGCCCCGGAGCCGCCACGCCTCCTTGCCGTCGGCCAGCCGGTACGCGACGAGGTCGGGGCCGCCGGCGTAGACGTGGGTGTCGTCCAGGCAGGGCGCCTCGGAACCCCACGGGACGGTCCGCTTCCAGCGGACCGCGCCGGTGCCGGCGTCGCGGACGACGAGCAGCGGCGCGGAGAAGTTCTGCATGTCGGCGGAGCGTTCGAAGGCGACGAGCCGCCCGTCGCGGACCGCGGCGCCGATGAACGGCGGGGTGTCCTCGCGGGGGTCGACGGGCCGCGTGCGCCACAGCTCCCGTCCGGTGCGGACGTCGACGGCCGCGATCGCCGCCTCGCCGAAGTCGGCCCGGGTGCCGGTGGCTCCGGCGAGGTACACGATCCCGTCGGCGGCGCAGCCGAGCTGGGTCGTCGCCATGTTGGCGTTGAGGCCCCGGACCCGGACGCCGGGCTCGCGGAGCGCGTACCGGCCGGTGTCGATGGTGTGGACGGCCAGTTCGTGGTGGTCGGCCTCCGGCTTCCGGGGGACGGCGTAGACCTCGCGGCCGTCGGTGGCGAGGGTCCGCCAGACGGTGTCGACCGTGCAGACGCCCGTCGTCTCGCCCGTGCCGACGTCGGCGAAGGCGACGCCGAGCCCGGCGAGCACCGCGACCCGGTCGCCCGCGACCAGCGGGAAGCCGCGCTCCGTGGCCGCCTCGGGCAGCAGCAGGTTCGTGTTCCAGAGCGAGTCGGGGGCGTCGCCGAGCAGCGGGGCCTTCGGCAGCTGGGAGCCGGCCGGTCGCTCCGGCTCCAGGGTCGCCCACAGCGCCCCGCCCGCACCCGCCGCGGCGAGCAGGGCGCCGCCGCCGAGCGCGAGGAAGCGCCGCCGGGAGGGCTTGCGGGCGGCCGGCGCGGAGGGCCGGGTCTCCGCCGCGTACGGGTCCTCCTCGGGGGCCGGGAGACGGTCGGGGTGCGGGAGCCAGACGTCGGTGGCCCGGCGCGCGATGTCGGCGAGGACGACCGGCGGCAGGTGGTCGGCGAACTCGCCCCGCCCGTCGTGGAGTCGCGCGGTGAGGGCGTCCGTGGTGGGCCGGGCCGCCGGATCCTTCGCCAGACAGTCGGCGAGCAGCGGCAGCAGGCCCTGCGGGAGGCCGGTGAGGTCCGGCTCGGCGTACCGGACCCGGTAGAGCAGGTCGGCGGGGGTGCCGGTGCCGAACGGGCCGTGCCCGGTGGCGGCGAAGAGCAGCACCCCGGCGAGGGCGAACACGTCGCCGGCCGGGGTGTGTTCGAGCCCGGCCGCCTGCTCCGGGGACATGTACGCGGGGGTGCCGGCGGCCGACCCGGCGCGGGTCATCCGGTCGTCGCCGGCCGCGCGGGCGATGCCGAAGTCGATGATCTTCGGCCCGTACGCGGTGACGAGGACGTTCGAGGGCTTCAGGTCCCGGTGCACCACGTCCGAGGCGTGCAGCCGCCCGAGCGCTCCGGCGAGCGCGGCGCCCAGCGCCCGGACGGTCGGCTCGGGCAGCGGCCCGCCGAGCTTCACGGCCCGGTCGAGCGGCGGCCCCAGGACGTACTCGGTGGCCAGCCAGGGCGTGTCCGCCAGCGGGTCGGCGTCGACGACGGCCGCGCCGTGCCGCCCGCCGATGATCCGGGCCGCGTCCGTCTCCAGCCGGAACCGCCCCCGGAACACCGGATCGGCGGCGAGCCGGGCGTGCAGCGTCTTCAGCGCGACCGTACGGCCGCCGGGGGAGCGGGCCAGGTAGACCGTGCCCATGCCGCCGGAACCGAGGCGGGCGAGCAGCCGGTACGTACCGAGCGCGGGGGGATCGTCATGGGCCAGGGGCGACAACATCGGGTTCAGGTCCGCCGGGGGTCGTACGGGTGGGGTGCGGGGGTGGTCGCCGGGTGGGGTGCGGGGGCGGCTGTCGGGTGGGGTGCGGGGGTGGTCGCCGGGTGGGGTGTGGGGGTGGCCGGCGGGTGGGGTGCGGGGACGGCTGTCGGGTGGGGTGTGGGGGTGGCAGCGGCCGGCGCGGTCGGGAGCGCGGCGAAGTGGCGGGCCTCGAGGGCGGGGCCGGGCGCGGGGTCGAAGGCCGGGGACGGGAGCGCGGGCGAGGCCGCCTCCCGGGCCGCGTCGGGGACGGGGGCTGCCGGGGCGACCGGTTCCGGCGGGGTCTCCGCCGCCAGGAGTTCGGCGGACTGGCGGGCGAGCGCGGCCACCACCCGGCCGGGCAGCCAGCCGGGCGCGAGGAGCGACGCTGCGGAGTTCAGCACGGTCGCGTGCGGGGCGGGCGGGGCCAGCGCGGACAGCAGGGCGGCGGCGGTGGGGCGGTGCGCGGGGTCGCGGGTGAGGCAGGAGACGACGGCGGCGCGCAGGGCGGGCGGGAGTTCGGCGCTCTCCGGGACGGTGTGGCCGGTGGCGGCGTACGCGAGGACGGCGCCGAGCGCGAACACGTCACCCGGCGGGCGGGGCCGGCCCCCGGTGGCCTGCTCGGGCGCGAGCGCGCCCGGGTCGAGCCCCGGCAGCCCGGAGCGGGGTACGCCGTCGGGTCCGGCCGCGCGGACGGCCCCGTGGCAGCAGAGGCGGGGCCCGTCGGCGGTGAGCAGGACGGCGGCGGGGGAGATCCCGGCGTGGGTGACGCCCTGCGCGTGCGCGGCGGCCAGCCCTTCGGCGAGTGCCGCGCCGATCGCCCGTACGGTCGCCTCCGGCAGCGGACCGCCGTGCACGGCGAGCGCGACGGGCAGCGGAAGCGCGGGCCGGAACGGCGAGGCGTACCACGCCGCTTGGCCGGCCTGCCGCCCACCGGCTCCCGACACCCGCCCGACCGGTTCGAACCAGGGCGCGGGCAGCCGCCGCGCCGCCTCCGCCTCGGCGGCGAACGCCCCGGGATCGGCCCCGGGCGCCGCGACGCTCAGGAGCACGGTCTCCCCGTCGCCGCCGCGCGCGACGAACCGCCGGCAGGGGAGGGCGGGGGAGCCCGGCGGGTCGAGCCGGGTGATCAGCCGGTACGGCCCGATGCGCCCGGACGTCCCGGTGCCGGCACCCTCGTGCGCGCGCGCCGCTCCCACTCGTCCGTCCCCCCGCCGTACTCGCTCGCGGCCACCGCGACGGCGGGGGCCGTGACGAGCCTACCGAGGCGGCGGAGAGGCCCCGCGCTCAGTCCTCCGGGGTCGCGCTCACCCGACTCGTGTACGTCGGGCACAAGGTGGTTGGTGCGTGGTGCGTGGTGCGTGGTGCGTGGTGCGTGGTGCGTGGTGCATGGTGCGTGGTGCGTGGAGACCGTGGCGGGATTCGAACCCGCGTCACTCGCTTTGCAGACGAGCCCCTGAACCACTCGGGCACACGGTCGTGTCGGTGTGGCGACAACGACGACGTTAGGGGGCTCGGGGGAGGGCCTCAAGGGGGAACGGAGGCGCGCCACGGGACCGCAACACGGCTGCCACATGGCGTTCATGAAAGGCGGTCGGAGACCTGATGGATTCGGGGCAGACGGGGTTGGCCGATAGCGGGAGTAAACGTTCAACCAGGCGAAGGAAACGGCCTGTTCGGGCGTGGTTCCGTGACGTACCGGCTCCGTCCGAAATTCGACGCGTACGTCTGTGCGTGCCCGTGTGCATGCGTAAACTCCGCCTCCTCAAAGGCGAACGGGGGGAATCGTGTCGTTCGAGGACGAGTGGGCCCAGGCGAAGGGCGCCGCGATGAGGCTCAACGGGCTGCCGGCCGACCAGGGGCGCTGGAGCCCCGGCGTCGACCTCTCCGTGAAGCAGGACCACCTCGGCGCGATCGGCCACGCCGCGTACGAGCTGCACGGCCGGCTGGCGAGGGACGGCAACCACGCGCGCATGGACAGCGCGGAGGGCGCGACCGCGCTGTCCGTCCACGGTTTCCGTACGGGCTCGGCGCTGGCGACCGTCCAGGAGACCTGGGGCTTCCAGCTCCGCACCCTGCTGCACGCGGTCGCCCACATCTCCAACCACCTCGACTACAGCGTGGCCTCGCACGCGAAGGACGACGTGGAGATCGCCGCGTCCCTGTCCGTGTCCAAGATCAGCGAGTACTTCACGTAGACGGGGAGCGGACGGGACCGTGCTGACTTTCGACAACGTGTACCGGGCGCCGCTCGCCCGGATGAAGGACGCGGCGGACCGCTGGTCCGAGATGAAGCGCAAGCTGGACGACCTCGCGGAGGACGCGCGCCGGACGATGGCCGATCAGGCCAGGGCCGAGGACTGGCGCGGCCTGAACGCCGAGGTCACGAAGCCCTTCATCGACAAGACGGCTAAGGAGTTCACCGACGCGGCGAAGGCGGCCGACGGGATCCACAGGATCCTGAAGGACGGCTACGAGACGTTCAAGCGGGCCCAGGACGAGCTGAAGAAGCTCGTGGAGGTCGAGGCGCCGGGGCAGGGACTGGTGGTGAGGGGCGACGGGTCGGTGGAGGCCCGTGATCCGGTGGCGGAGGACGTCGGCGCCCGGCACGACCCGGACTTCGACCTGGCCCACCGCAAGGAACAGGCCCAGGTGGCCGCCCTGAAACGCCGCGTCGACGCCGTCGTCGAGCGCTGCGACGACGCCGACGTGGCCTGCGCGAACGCGCTGCGCGCCAACATCACCGGCGACGCCCACGACTTCAGCGCCCCGACGTACACGAGCCTCGACGCCGAGGAGGCCGCGCGGGCCGCCGAACTGGCCCGGAAGGGCCGGGACCTCACGCACGCGGAGCTGGAGCGGCTCAACGAACTGCTCGCCGACAACCAGAAGGCGGGGGTGTTCTCCCGGGCCTTCTACGACCGGCTCGGCACCAAGGGCGCGCTGGAGTTCTTCGGCGAGCTGGCGTCCGACACGGGCGGGCAGGGCTCGGAGCAGCGGGACAAGGAGCGCCTGGCGGACGTCCAGGCCCTCCAGAAGAACCTGGGCCTCAACCTCGCGAACGCCACGCGCGGCGACGAAGGGTGGGCGAAGGAGTGGTCCGCCGAGCTGCGCAGGCTCGGCACCGAACGCGTCCCGCTCCCCAGCCGCCCCGACGGCACCGGTCCGTACGGCTACCAGCTGCTCGGCGGTCTCCTCCGCCACGGCGACTACCACCCGAAGTTCCTCGTCCCGATCGCCGAACACGTCACCCAGCTCCACGCGAAGGAACCAGACCTCTTCCGCCCCGACCGCACGATGCTGGGCCCCCGCTCCCAGGGCACGTACAACCCGTCCGGGGCCAACGGCCACGGCTACGACCCGGTGATCCCCGTGCTGGAGGCCCTGGGCCACAGCCCGGAGGCGGCAAAGCAGTTCTTTTCGGCCGAACCTACGGCGTACGAGCGGGACGGGAGCGTGGGCGGGGCGCTGGATCTGGGGAAGGGGAAGGGCGGCGACGATGTCGGGAAATATCTCGACTACTTCGCCAGCGAGAAGTACGCGTCCTTCTCGGACAACGTCACCGGGGACGACGCCGCGAAGGCCAAGGAGTACATGCCGGACGCGCTGGGGCACGCCCTGGAGGCGGCGACGCTGGGCCACGCCTGGGACGACCCGAATCCTGTACTCCATCGGGACGCGACCACGGCCGAGATCATGAAGGACGTCGTGGAGAAGTACGGCGGTGACCCGGAGTTCGTCAAGAAGCACCACTCGGCGCTCGCGGACAGTCTGGGCAACATGGGCGCCGGATACATCGACGACCTCAGTTGGGCCCTGGACGACCATGCTCCGGATTCCGTCCACGCACCGGATGTCGAGGGTAAATCGCTGAAGGACGCGGCTGATATCCAGGCGGGCCATCCGGACTTCGGTCGAGGGCTCGCTGTCGACTTCCTGAGCGTCCTGGGGCAGCATCCGGACGCGTACGCGACGATGTCCACGGCGGATCGCATCTATACGGTGAGTGTGCTGGAGGCGCAGGTCGGCGCCGGTGGGCGGATCGACGAGGGCGGGGCCCTCGCGGCCGTAGGGACGGGCGCTCAGCTTCAGGGGCTGCTGGACGAGTCGCGAGCGGGGCAGATCCAGGCCGAGGGCGAGAAGGCCATTGAGGACTACGAGAAGGCTCAGGCGGAGAAGGGCGCGTGGGTGGAGCTCGGGGTGGGGACGGCCATCGCCGCGGGTGTCGCCTTCGTCCCACCTGTCGCCGCGACGGCGGGAGCCGCCGCGATCCTCGTTCCGCTCGCGGTCGACACGGCCTCTGGCGCCATGGAAACCCTGGCGGGAGTGGTCGTCGGGGATTGGTCGGAGAAGTCCGTCGAGGAGTACAAGGACGCCACGGAGGACAAGGCCGGTGAGGAACGGGAGGCCGTCTACACGGCCGGCAGACACAGCGCCGAGTCTCCGGCGAGGCACTTCGTCGACGTGCACCGGGACGACGTGAGCAGTCTGTTCAAGCAGCAGCTCTATATGGCCACGGACGTCGGCTACGCGAAGGGCAACTCGTTCGCCGGACAGATCGGCAATGGACCGGAGACGGGGTGATCGTGTGAGGCTGACGCGGAGGTGCACGAGGAGGGCGTCGAGGAGTGCCGCCTTCGGCTTGGCCGTGGCTCTTTTCGCCACCGCCTGCGCCGGGGAGAAGCCGGAGCCCGAGCGCGTCACGGCCGAGCAGCAGTGCGATGGCTCGCTGTCACCCGAGGCGGCCCGTGCTCTGGAGACGGTACTGAAGACGAAGCGATTCTCGGCGGCGGGTGAGGGGGGACTGGAACGCGTCACGAACGAGTTGGCCGAGGACTACACGAAGTTCCCGTTGTGGACGCATGGGCGTGACCTGTGCGAGGTCAACCACCCCGGGAATTCCGGCAGGCTCGAGATCGAGCTGCGTCTCCGCAGGGACGACGATCCGTTGGGAGGGGGGCACGCGGCGAATCTTCATCGGTACGACATGGGAGCGGACGCGCTGTCCGGGCCGGGAGGGGCGGACATCGTCCTCTTCTGCGTCAGCCCCCGGTTCCGTGGCTCCGACAAGCGCCCCGCCCGCGTTCAGGGCGCGCTCACTCTCAGGAAGGCGAAGCTCCCCGACACCGTCCCTGTCCGCGAAGCCAACCTCACCGTCCTTCACTCGGTCACTTTCGCCGTGGTCAGGAAGCTCGGCTGCGAGGACGACGCGGGCCTGACCGAGAAGCCCGTCTTCAAGGCGTTGCCCGAGTAGGAGGACTCTCGTGGGCTGGGCGTTCAAGCGGGCTGCCGGAGGGGTGGCCGTGTGTCTTCTTGCCACCGCCTGTGGTGGCGAGCCGGAGCGGGAGCGTGTCACCGCTGCGGAGCAATGCGACGACACGCTGTCGCCGGGCGCGGCGCGCGCCTTGGAGACAGTACTGGGGACGAAGGAGTTCTCGCACGCTTCCAGAGGGGGACTGGAGCGGGTCACAGCCGAGCTGGCTGCGGACTACGAGAGGGCGGGGCGGAGGACGCCGACGCATTCCCTGTGCAGTCCCGGTCGCCCCCGGGGTGGGCATGAGCTCGCCATCGACTTCCGTCTCTATGGGGACGACGACCTCCTGGGCGATGGCCGTTATGCGGGGCTCCATCCCTACGACATGGGGGTGGAGGGGCATAGCGGGCCGGGGAAGGCGTACCTCTTCGTCGAATGCGTCAGCCCCCGGCTCGAGGGTTCCGGCAGCCGCCACGCCCGCATCAAGGGGACCCTCACCTACAACTGGTCCAAACTCCCCGACACCGTCCCCGTCCGCGAGGCGAACCTCACCGTCCTCCACTCGGTCACTCTCGCCGTGGTCAGGCAGCTCGGCTGTGAGGGCGATGCGGGGCTGGCCGAGAAGCCCGTCTTCAGGGCGTTGCCGGAGTAGGAGGGCTTTCGTGGGGTGGGCGTTCAAGCGGGCTGCCGGAGGGGTGGCTGTGTGTTTTCTTGCCACCGCATGTGGCGGGGGTGCGGGGCCGGAGCCAGAGCGCGTGTCGGCGGCGCAGCAGTGCGATGACACGCTGTCGCCGGGCGCGGCCCGCGCGCTGGAGACGGTGCTGAGGACGAAGAGATTCGATCACGATCCCCGGGGCGGTCTGGAGCGAGGCGTGGACGAGTTGGTCAGGGATCACGCGACGGCCAAGGGGCTGACGCTGAATCCACCCATGTGCCGGGTCAATCCACCCGCCGGCAAGGAGAGGGTGGACATCCGCTTCGGTCTCTACGCGGACGACGATCTTTTCGAGGACGTCCACCCCCGAGGGCTCCACCCCTACGACATGGGAGTGGAGGCGCAGTCCGGCCCGAAGAAGGCGTACCTCTTCGTGCGGTGCGTCAGCCCCCGGCTCGAAGGCTCCGAGAAGCGTCCCGCCCGCATCCGGGGAACGCTCGTCTTCAACGAGTCGGAACTCCCCGACACCCTCCATCCGCGAAGCGAACCTCACCATCCTCCACTCCGTCACCCTCGCCGTCGTCAGGAAGCTCGGCTGTGAGGACGACGCCGGGCTGACCGAGAAGCCCGTCTTCAGGGCGGAGCCCGAGGAGGGGGCGTAGGACCGAAGGCGGAAGCGCGGATCCGTCGCGGGACAGGGGTCATACAACGATTTGGCCCTTACCCTGTCAGGATGAGCGCCCTTGAACCCCGTGAGGCCGGCACCGGTGCCGGCCCCGTGACCGCCGGTGGCGGGATAGCCCGTGGCTCCGTTCTGGACGGGGCCCATCGCGCGCTCAGTATCGGGATCGTGTCCGTCGTGCTGCTCATCGCGTTCGAGGCGACGGCGGTCGGGACGGCGATGCCGGTGGCGGCGCGGGAGCTGGACGGGGTGTCCGTGTACGCGTTCGCCTTCTCCGCGTACTTCACGACCAGCCTCTTCGGGATGGTCGTGGCCGGGCAGTGGTCCGACCGGAACGGGCCGCTCATGCCGCTGACGGCCGGGATGAGCGCCTTCGCGGTCGGGCTGCTGCTGTCGGGGACGGCGGGTGTCATGGGGGTGTTCATCCTCGGGCGGGCCGTTCAGGGGCTCGGGGGCGGGCTGGTGATCGTCGCGCTGTACGTGGTCGTCAGCCGGGCGTACGAGGAACACCTGCGGCCCGCGATCATGGCGGCGTTCGCCGCGGCCTGGGTCGTGCCGTCCGTGGTGGGGCCGCTCGCCTCCGGGACGATCACCGAGCATCTGGGGTGGCGGTGGGTGTTCGTCGGGATCCCGGCGCTCGTCGTGCTGCCGCTCGCCCTCGCGCTCCCGGCGATCCGCCGGACCGCGTCCGGGCCCGCCGACCCGTCGGCGCCGCTCGCGGCCTGGGACCGGCGCCGGATCCTGCTGGCCCTCGCGATCTCAGCGGGCGCCGGGCTCCTCCAGTACGCCGGACAGGAACTGCGCTGGCTGTCGCTGCTGCCCGCGGCCGTCGGCGCGGCGCTGCTCGTGCCGGCCGTGCGCGGGCTGCTGCCGCGCGGCACGGTGCGGGCGGCGCGCGGGCTGCCGGCCGTGATCCTGCTGCGGGGCGTGGCCGCGGGGTCCTTCATCGCGGCCGAGTCGTTCGTGCCGCTGATGCTCGTCACCCAGCGCGGGCTCAGCCCGACGCTCGCCGGGCTGTCGCTCGCCGTCGGCGGGCTGACCTGGGCCCTTGGATCCTGGATCCAATCGCGGCCGTGGACGGAGCCGTACCGGGAGCGGCTGGTCGTGCTCGGCATGCTGCTCGTCGCCGCCGCGATCGCCGCCGCGCCGACCGTGCTGCTCCCGGGCGTGCCGGTGTGGGTGGTCGCCGTGGCCTGGGCCTTCGGCTGCCTCGGCATGGGCGTGGTGATCGCGTCGACGAGCGTGCTGCTCCTGAAGCTGTCCCCGCCGGAGGAGGCCGGGGCCAACTCGGCGGCGCTCCAGATCTCCGACGGGCTCTCGAACGTCCTGCTGCTCGCCGCGGGCGGCGCGGCCTTCGCGGCGCTGGGCGGCGGGGCGGTCGGGCACGCGGTCGCCGGCGCCGGCGAAGCCTCGCACCCCGTCGCCTTCGCCGCCGTCTTCCTGCCGATGGCGGGTGTCGCGGCGGCGGGGGCGTGGGTGGCGACGCGGCTGCGGGGGCAGGCGGGATAAGTGGTACCACTCTGGCCCCACGCGGCGTTACCGTTCCGGCATGGCCATGAACCTGCGTCTCCGTGACGACCAGACGGAAGCCCTCAAGCTGCGCGCCGAGCAGGAGGGCACCAGCATGCACGCCCTCGTCCTCAAGGCGGTGGACGACTACCTCGCGCGCACCGCGCAGGAGGCGATCGTGCGCAAGACGGCCATGGAGCAGGCGGCCAAGTGGCACGAGCTGATGGAGCGGCTGAAGTGAGCTGCGTCTACCTGTCCACGGAGGACGGCCTGGTCGTGGCCGAGCACGCGGTCGACGACCAGAAGGTCGTCATCCGGGACGCGGGGCTGCTGGACTCCGCCGTGCACCGCCCCTCGGCCGCGATGTTCGGCGAGGAGGCGTATCCCGACCTCCTCGCCAAGGCCGCCGCCCTGCTCCAGTCGCTCGCCGTGAACCACCCGTTCGTCGACGGGAACAAGCGGACTGCCTGGCTGTCCTGCGTCACCTTCCTCGCCATCAACGGCGTCCAGCTCCGGCCGGACATCGATGCGGCGGAACGCCTGGTCATCGCCGTGGCGACCGGGGAGACCGACGCCGTCGAGGAGATCACGGACGGCCTGCGGGCGCTGGTCGACACGGACGACCGCGGCGCGTGACGCCGGCGTGAGGTGGGTCGCAAAGGGCGCGCCCCCGCACCGTTTCGATCGAGGTTCCGCCCGCCCCGCCGGTAAGGTGGCCCGGTTGTCATATCTGGACGAGCGTCTGGACGAGCGTCGAACCGTGACCGGAGATCGTGACTACCACCGCCACCTCCTCTCATCACCTCTCTCCCGCCTTCCCCGGCCGTGCTCCCTGGGGCACCGCCAACAAGCTGCGAGCCTGGCAGCAGGGCGCGATGGAGAAGTACATCCAGGAGCAGCCCCGTGACTTCCTCGCGGTCGCCACGCCGGGCGCCGGCAAGACCACCTTCGCCCTGACCCTCGCGTCCTGGCTGCTGCACCACCACGTCGTGCAGCAGATCACCGTCGTCGCCCCCACCGAGCACCTGAAGAAGCAGTGGGCGGCGGCCGCGGCGCGGATAGGGATCAAGCTGGACCCGGAGTACAGCGCCGGGCCGCTCAGCAAGGAGTACGACGGCGTCGCCCTCACCTACGCCGGCGTCGGCGTACGGCCCATGCTCCACCGCAACCGCTGCGAGCAGCGCAAGACCCTCGTCATCCTCGACGAGATCCACCACGCCGGTGACTCGAAGTCCTGGGGCGAGGCGTGCCTGGAGGCGTTCGAGCCCGCCGCCCGCCGGCTCGCCCTCACCGGCACGCCCTTCCGCTCCGACACCAACCCGATCCCCTTCGTGACGTACGAGGAGGGGAACGACGGCATCCGGCGCTCCTCCGCCGACTACACCTACGGATACGGGAACGCGCTCGGCGACGGCGTCGTCCGGCCCGTCATCTTCCTCTCCTACAGCGGCAACATGCGCTGGCGGACGAAGGCCGGCGACGAGGTCGCCGCGCGGCTCGGCGAGCCGATGACCAAGGACGCGATCTCGCAGGCGTGGCGCACCGCGCTCGACCCGCGCGGCGACTGGATGCCGAACGTGCTCCGCGCCGCCGACCAGCGCCTCACCGAGGTGCGGAAGTCGATCCCGGACGCGGGCGGCCTGGTGATCGCCTCCGACCAGGACTCGGCCCGCTCGTACGCCAAGCTGATCCGCGAGATCACCGGCACCAAGGCGACCGTCGTGCTCTCCGACGAGGCCGCCTCCTCGGACCGCATCGACGAGTTCAGCGAGAACACCGACCGCTGGATGGTCGCGGTCCGCATGGTGTCCGAGGGCGTCGACGTGCCCCGCCTCGCCGTCGGCGTGTACGCGACGACCATCTCCACCCCGCTGTTCTTCGCGCAGGCCGTCGGCCGCTTCGTGCGATCGCGCAGGCGCGGCGAGACCGCGTCCGTGTTCCTTCCCACCATCCCGAACCTCCTCGGCTTCGCCAGCGAGATGGAGGTCGAGCGCGACCACGTGCTCGACAAGCCGAAGAAGGAGGGCGAGGAGGACCCGTACGCCGAGTCCGAGAAGGAACTCGCCGAGGCCGAGAAGCAGCAGGACGAGGACACCGGCGAGCAGGACATGCTGCCCTTCGAGGCGCTGGAGTCCGACGCCGTCTTCGACCGCGTCCTCTACAACGCCGCAGAGTTCGGCATGCAGGCGCACCCCGGCAGCGAGGAGGAGCAGGACTACCTCGGCATCCCCGGCCTGCTCGAACCCGACCAGGTGCAGCTGCTGCTCCAGAAGCGGCAGGCCCGGCAGATCGCGCACAGCCGCAAGCGGCCGGACACCGAGGCGGACCTCCTGGAGCTTCCGGCGGAGCGCCGCCCCGTCGTTTCCCACAAGGAACTGCTCGAACTGCGCAAGCAGCTCAACACGATGGTCGGCGCCTACGTCCACCAGAGCGGCAAGCCGCACGGAGTGATCCACACCGAGCTGCGGCGGGTCTGCGGCGGGCCGCCGAGCGCGGAGGCCACCGCCGGGCAGATCCGCGAGCGGATCAAGAAGGTCCAGGAGTGGGCCACCCGGATGCGGTGACGCGGGCGGCCCGGACATGCGCCGAGGTCAGGGGAGAGGCCCGTACGACGGCGGTCGTACGGGCCTCTCGGCCGTTCCGTGCGAAGCGGTACGGCACCGGGGCCGGCCCCCACGGACGGCCAGCCGGCTCTCTCCACGCTACGGGCACGACATAGCCGTCCTTGTCAGCCAAAGTCCCGAGGAGGGCCGACGAAGGTCCTGAACCGTCCGCATCCGGTCGCCCGCGCCCGGATTCTGGACGAGGTCTTCCGCTGAGCGGAGCGGGTCGCTACTGTCCCGGCTCAAAAGCAATCGCCCCGTGGCAGCGCCGCCGCGGAGCGCAGCCGGTGTACCCCTTCCTGCCGGCGGCCTCTGACGTGCGTCGCCGACGGGACCGGCGCCGCGAACCCCGTGGGAGCCCGCCGTCACTCACCTTCGAAGGAGAGGGCGTCGTGACCGCGGAGACCTCCCAGACGCTCGACAGAGGACTCAGAGTCCTCAAGCTGCTCGCCGACACCGACCACGGCCTGACCGTCACCGAGTTGTCCAACAAACTCGGTGTCAACCGGACCGTCGTCTACCGTCTGCTCGCCACCCTGGAACAGCACGCCCTCGTCCGCCGCGACCTCGGCGGCCGGGCCCGCGTCGGCCTGGGCGTGCTGCGCCTGGGCCGCCAGGTCCACCCGCTGGTGCGCGAGGCGGCCCTGCCGGCGCTGCGCTCGCTCGCCGAGGACATCGGCGCGACCGCGCACCTCACGCTCGTCGACGGGGCGGAGGCGCTCGCCGTCGCCGTCGTCGAGCCCACCTGGACGGACTACCACGTGGCCTACCGGGCCGGTTTCCGGCACCCGCTGGACCGGGGCGCGGCCGGCCGGGCCATCCTCGCCGCCCGCCAGGGCACCCTGATCGACCCCGGCTTCACCCTCACCCACGGCGAGCTGGAGGCCGGGGCGAGCGGGGCGGCCGCGCCGCTCGTCGGAGTGACCGGCATCGAGGGCAGCGTCGGCGTCGTCATGCTGGCCGACGCGGTGCCGGAGCGGGTCGGTCCGCGCGTCGTGGACGCGGCCCGCGAGGTCGCGGACGCGCTGCGGTAGCGGCGACGGCGGCGGGGCCCACGGGAGGGACACCCGCGCGAAGGCGCGGGGCTCTCCCTCCCCTCGCGGGGCCTTGGTGCCCGCGAGGGGAGGGGCAAGCCCTCGTGCCTCCGTACGCCCTCCGGGGTGCCCCCTGTACGCCTACGTAGGGCCTACGCACGCCCTCCGGGTCCCCGGTGCGGGCTTCCCCCGGCCCCGTGGCGGCCCGCGCCCGTACGCGACCGCGGGCCAGTAGATTGGGGGCGTGCTCTCGCGTCTCTCCCGTATGCCCCGGTCCCGTGTGCTCGCCGCGTGTGCCGTGCCCGTCGTGGCGCTGGTCGCCGTGGCGGGGCTCGCGCCGCTGCCGTTCGCCATCGCCCAGCCCGGGTCCACCGCCGACGTCCTCGGGAAGGACAAGGGGCGGGAGGTCATCACGATCACCGGCGCCCCGGTCCGGCCCACCACCGGCCAGCTGCGGATGACGACCATCCTCGCCACCGGCCCCGGCACGGACGTGGACCTCGGGGACGTGGCCGACGCCTGGTTCCGTACGGACCGGGCGGTGCTGCCGCACGACTCCGTCTACCCGCCGGGGAAGTCCGACGCCGAGATCGAGAAGCGGAACCTCGGGCAGATGAAGCAGTCCCAGGACGCCGCCGCCCTCGCCGCCCTCGACTACCTCGACCTCGACCCGAAGCAGGTGAAGGTGGACCTCCACCTCGCCGACGTCGGCGGGCCGAGCGCCGGGCTGCTCTTCGCCCTGGGCGTGGTCGACAAGCTCGACGGCGACGGCGACGGCGGCGAGCTCACCGGCGGCAAGAACGTGGCCGGTACGGGCACGATCGCGCCGGACGGGAAGGTCGGCGCGGTCGGCGGCGTCTCCCTCAAGACCCAGGCCGCCGCCCGCGACGGCTCCACCGTCTTCCTCGTACCGAAGGACGAGTGCTCCGACGCGGAGGCCGAGCTCCCCGACGGGATGCGGCTCGTGCCCGTCTCCACCCTCAGCGACGCGGTGGCGTCCCTGCGGGCCCTGGGACAGGGGCAGGAGTCGAAGGTCCCGTCCTGCTGACGGCAGGGGTCGCGGGGGCCCCAGCGGTCGGCGGTTCCGCCGGGGCCGCAGCGCCCGCCGGGGACGGTTTCGCGTCCAGGCCGCGCCAGGCCGGGAAGACGGCGGGGGCGAGCGTCACCACGAAGTAGAGCGCCGCGACCCCGAGCAGCGTCGCCGTGAGCCCCGCCCGCTCGACGACCAGGCCCGTCACCAGGCCGCCCAGCGGCGTCGCCATCAGGACCCCGGCGGTGCTGGCGCCGGCCACCCGGCTGCGCAGGTCCTCCGGCACCCGCTCGTACATCACCGTCGACAGGATCGGGTTGAGCACCCCGGCGCCGAGCCCCGCCGTCACCGCCACCACGAGCAGCGGCGCCACCGTCCCCGTCAGCGCCGCCACCACGAACAGCGGGGCGCCGGTGAGGACGAAGCCGACCGTGAAGATCCCCCGGCGCGGGAAGCGGTGCCCCACCGCCCCGTAGAGCAGCGCCCCGGCGAGCGCGCAGCCCGCGAAGACGGCGACCAGCAGGCCCTGGGCGGCCGGGCCTCCCAGGTGCTCCCGGGCGTGCAGCGGCAGCAGCACCGAACTCCAGCTCAGCGCGAGGCCGTTGGTGACCATGACCATCAGCATGATGCCGAGCAGCAGCCGGTCGCCGAAGAGGTACGCGTACCCCTCCCGCAGGTCCGCGCGGTAGCGGGCGGCGGAGAGCGGCGGGCCGTCCCGGCGCGGCGCGGCGGCGGCGAACCGGCGCAGCCCGACGGCCGTGAGCGCGGCCGAGACGCCGAACGTGGCAGCGTCGAGGAGGAGCACCGTGTCCGCGCCGACGGTCGCCACCAGGACGCCGCCGACGGCCGCGCCGCCCATCCGCGCCCCGCGCGACACCGCGTCGTACAGGCTCGCGGCCCGGGCCAGCGGCGTCCCGGCCCGTTCGGCGAGGTCCGGCACGAGGACGTACCTGGCCGTCTCGCCGGGGGCGTGGAAGAGCCCGCTGACACCCATCAGCACGCACAGCATCCAGTAGGAGAGGAGTCCGGCGTGGTGCAGCACCGGGATCGCGGCGAGCGCGAGCCCGCACACCAGGTCGGAGACGATGCCGACCCGGCGGCGGCCGATCCGGTCGACGACAGGCCCGCCGGCGATCGCGGACAGCACGACCGGCAGGGCGGCGCAGAAGGCGACGAAGCCGGCCTTGCCGGGGGAGCCCGTGGTCTCCAGGGCGAACCACGGGACGCCGATCAGGGTGAGCGAATTGCCCGCGATGGAGATCGAGTTGGCGGTCAGGACGGTGAACAGGGGCCTTCGGTCGGCCCTGTCGGACTGTGCTCCCCCCGGGGCGCTCACGCGGCGAGGGTGACCGTGAGGTCGGTCGGTCCGGGCCCGGGCAGTCGCAGGTCACGGACGGCCGGGCGCCGCCCGAGCCGGTCCCGAAGAGCGGCCCGCCGGGCCGCGACGACGGCCTTCCGGTGGGCCTCGGCGGCGGTCGTCCGGTGCAGGAGGAGGTGGATGTCGGCGTGCATGTCTCGCGGTCCCTTCCGTGGGGTGGGGTGGGGGAGGGGCGGTGCGGGGAGTGGCAGGGCGGGTGCGGGGTGCGGGGTGCGGGTGCGGGGTGGCGGGTGCGGGTGGCCGCTGCGCGGGCCTTCCCCCACCCCGCCCCTTCCCGTAACCGGGGCTCCGCCCCGGACCCCGCGCCTCAAGCGCCGGCGGGGCTGAATTTCAGCCCGCCCGGCGTTTGAAGGCACGGCCGAAGGCCGTACGGGGGGGTCTGGGGGCTTGCCCCCGGTTCGGGAAGGGGCGGGGCGGGGAGAAAGCCCCGCGCAGCGGCCCAGCCCCCACACCGGCCCCGCACCGCCCCCGCCCGCCCCTCACTCCCCGCGCTGCGGAAACGCGTGCAGGTGGAGCCGTACGCGCGCCGCGTCCGGGGACTGGGCCTCGGGGGCGTCGCGGTACTCGTCGATCAGGTCGTGCATCCGGCGGGAGAGCTCCCGCAGGGCGTCGGGCGGGAGGTGGAGCGCGAAGTCGCTCATGTCGGCCGCGCTGGACCAGGCGTCGTCCCAGTCGTGGCGGGTCGCGATCCAGGTGGACAGTTCCTGGGTGTGGCTGGACGCCACCTCGTGCAGCAGGAGGTCGGCGGCGCCCCGGACCTCGGGGTCGGGGTCGCTGTACAGCGAGTCGTCCCAGCTGATGCCCTCCTGCGCGGCCTTCCACCAGCGCTCCCGGCCCTTGCCCCGGGTCGGGTCGTCCTCGACGAAGCCGTGCGCGGCGAGCTGGCGCAGGTGGTAGCTGGTGGCGCCGCTGGACTCGCCGAGGCGTTCGGCGAGGCCGGAGGCGGTCGCGGGTCCGGACTGGCGCAGGAGCCGCAGCAGCTGGATGCGCAGGGGATGGGCGAGCCCGCGCAGGGAACGCGGGTCGAGCACGCGGGTGTCGGGCTTCCGGCCGCGCGGAGCGGGTTCCTGGCCGGGCGGGGCGGGTTCCCCGCCGGGCGGGGGTGGCGGGGACGTCTCGGGCTCTGGCATGCCCCGAGCGTAGACATGCAAAGAAGGTGTTGCAAGGGTTTCTTTGCAACACCTTCTTTGCATCACGGTCCGTGCGGCGGGGCCGGCCCCGGCCCCGCCCTACTCCGCCTCCCCCTCCGCCGCCTGCTCCACCAGCGGGATGATCCGCAGCGGCACCGCGTTCTCCATCACGATCGCCGTCGACGCCCGCACGATCCCCTCGAACGCCACCACCTTGTCGATCACCCGCTGGAGGTCCGCGTTCGACCGCGCCACCAGCCGGCAGAGCATGTCCCCGTGGCCCGTCGTCGTGTGCAGCTCCAGCACCTCCGGCACCGTCGCCAGGTGCTCCCGCACGTCCGCGCCCTGCCCCTGCTTGATCTCCAGCGTCGCGAAGGCCGTCACCGGATAGCCCAGGGCCGCCGGGTCCACCTGCGGGCCGAACCCCCTGATCACCCCGCTCGCCTGGAGCCGGTCCAGACGCGCCTGCACGGTGCCGCGCGCCACCCCGAGCCGCCGCGACGCCTCCAGCACGCCGATGCGCGGCTCGCGTGCCAGAAGCACGATCAGCCGGCCGTCCAAATGATCGATCGCCACAGCGCCCTCCGAATGGTCACGATGTACAAGTCGCCCGGCCATACTCGCTGGTCGCTGTACAGATTGCCCACCCCTTCAGCGAACTATTGCGCACCTTGCAAGTCGGCGGGACCCTGCTCCCATGACTGAGACCCTTGACCACACCCCTTCCACCGAGCGTGAGGCCGACCCCTTCCCGGTGAAGGGCATGGACGCGGTCGTCTTCGCCGTCGGCAACGCCAAGCAGGCCGCGCACTACTACTCCACGGCCTTCGGCATGAAGCTGGTCGCCTACTCCGGACCGGAGAACGGCAGCCGCGAGACCGCCAGTTACGTCCTCACCAACGGCAACGCCCGTTTCGTGTTCACCTCCGTCATCAAGGCGACCACCGACTGGGGCCGGTTCCTCGACGAGCACGTCGCCACGCACGGCGACGGCGTGATCGACCTCGCCATCGAGGTCCCCGACGCCCGCGCCGCGTACGCCCACGCCGTCGGGCAGGGCGCCACCGGCCTCGTCGAGCCGTACGAGCTGAAGGACGAGCACGGCACCGTCGTCCTCGCCGCCATCGCCACGTACGGCAAGACCCGCCACACCCTCGTCGAGCGCTCCGGCTACACCGGCCCGTACCTCCCCGGCTACACCGCCGCCGCGCCGATCGTCGAGCCGCCGGCCAAGCGCACCTTCCAGGCGATCGACCACTGCGTCGGCAACGTCGAGCTCGGCAAGATGAACGAGTGGGTGGCGTTCTACAACGACGTCATGGGCTTCACCAACATGAAGGAGTTCGTCGGCGACGACATCGCCACCGAGTACTCCGCCCTCATGTCGAAGGTCGTCGCGGACGGCACCAAGAAGGTGAAGTTCCCGATCAACGAGCCGGCGATCGCGAAGAAGAAGTCGCAGATCGACGAGTACCTGGAGTTCTACGACGGCCCCGGCGTCCAGCACATCGCCCTCGCCACCAACGACATCGTCGCCACCGTGCGCGCGATGCGCGCCGCCGGCGTCGAGTTCCTGTCCGTCCCGGACACCTACTACGACACCCTCGGCGAGTGGGTCGGCGACACCCGCGTGCCGATCGACGAGCTCCGCGAGCTGAAGATCCTCGCCGACCGCGACGAGGACGGCTACCTGCTCCAGATCTTCACCAAGCCGGTCCAGGACCGCCCGACCGTCTTCTTCGAGATGATCGAGCGCCACGGCTCCATGGGCTTCGGCAAGGGCAACTTCAAGGCCCTCTTCGAGGCGATCGAGCGCGAGCAGGACAAGCGCGGCAACCTCTAGGTCCCAGGACCGGCCGCGCGTCCGGGGCGGTCACGGGGGCCGCCCCGGACGCGCAGTCACCCCGCCTCCTCCCGCTTCTCCTCCTCCTGCTTCTTCTCCCCCTCCTGCTTCTTCTCCTTCTCCTCCGCCGCCTTCCGGCGGTCGAGCTCCTCCTCCGACAGCGCGTCCTCCGGCACCACGTCCGGGTCCGGCGCGCCCAGCTCCGCGAGCGCCGCCACCGCCCGGGGCGCGTGCAGCGGGGAGAAGGACGGGTGGATCCGCAGCGCCTCCTCCAGATGCCGCCGCGCCGGTCCCGTCCGCCCGAGCGCCCGCTCGATCTCGCCCAGGTGGTACGCGTACGAGGCGCTGCGCAGCCCCTCGTCCGTGGCCCTGCGGGCGTACGGCAGGGCCTGCTCCGGCTCGCCCGCCCGGTACAGCGCCCAGCCCAGCGCGTCCGCCACCGCCACCGACCGGTGCCCCTTCGCCCACGCGGCCTTCAGCCGGGCCACCGCCGCCACCGGATCGCCGTGGTCGGCGTCCAGGAGGCCGAGCACGACCTCGGTCGACGGCGAGGCCCAACTCCCGCTCCGCAGCCGCGCGTACGCCGCCGCCGCGTCCCCGCCCAGGCCCAGCGACTCGGCCAGCTCCCCGGCCTCCAGGGCGTACTCCGGCAGCGGCTGCCGGGCCAGCGCGGCCCGCCAGTCCCGCTGCGCCTCCTCGGTCCGCCCCAGGGCCGCGAGCGCCCGCGCCCGGCCCGCCAGCGCCGGCGCGTGGTCCCGGACGAACCGCAGCGCCGTCCCGTACCGCTCCAGCGCCTCGGCCGGCTCGCCCCGCTCCCACGCGAACTGCCCCAGCCGGGTGTGCGCCGCCGCCCGCTCCGCGTCCGTCGCCGCCAGCGCCGCCGCGTCCAGGGCCGTGGCGTCGGCGTCCTCCCGCCAGCCCCGGTCCCGGTAGACCTGCGCCGCCCGGCCCCGCACCACCGCCCCGCCGTGCAGCTCCTCCAGGCGTTCCATCGCCTTCCGGGCCGCCGGATAGTCCCCGAGGCCGTTGTACGCGTCGATGAGCAGCGGGTACGTGTTCCACCGCCGGGGCGCGGCCTTCCTGACGCGCTCGCCCCACTCCTTCGCGCCCTTCCAGTCCCCGCGCGCCCCCGCGAGCGCCCCGAGTCCCAGCTGGGCGTCCACGTTCCCCCGCCCGGCCGGCAGCTCCGCCAGCGACCGGTTCAGGGCCCGCTCGGCCCGCGGCAGGTCCCGTACGTCCCCGAGCCGGGCACCCCGCTCCGTGTAGGCCGCGCCGAGCACCGCCCACGACGGCGCGTCGTCCGGGTGCTCCCGCAGCCACTCCTCCCGGTCCCCGATCAGCGCCACGAGGTCCGGCAGCGCCGCCGGCGCCCCCGCGTGCGCCGCGCTCGCCGCCCGCTCGGCGGGCCCCGGAGGCCGCGGCGCGTCCCGGTCCAGGATCTCCGGCAGGTACAGCAGCGCCGTCGCCGCGAGCACCGCCCCCACCCCGGAGGCGAGCACCACCCGCGACACGTTCTGGCTCTTCATGGGGCTCATGCGCCTCACTGTGCGCCCGGCCGCGCTCGTACGAAGAGCACACGAGCCGCCCGCCCCGGCGGGTTCACACCGTTGGCCCCGAGTGCCAGGCTGGAGGCATGGACGATCTTCAGACGCTCCACGCGGCCCTCCACGCGGCACTCCGCGCCGGGCTTCCCGCCGACGCCGTCCTCACCGACCCGGACGTGACGGCCTCCTACACCCACGACATGGCGAGCTTCTGCGACGCGGGCACCCCCGCGGTCGTCGTGCTGCCGCGCACCGTCGAACAGGTCCAGCACGTCCTGCGGACCGCGACCGAGCTCCGCGTCCCGGTCGTGCCGCAGGGCGCCCGCACCGGACTGTCCGGGGGCGCCAACGCCTCGGAGGGCTGCGTCGTGCTCTCCCTCGTCAAGATGGACCGGATCCTGGAGATCGACCCGGTCGACCGCGTCGCCGTGGTGGAGCCCGGCGTCGTCAACGCCGTCCTGTCCCGCGCCGTCGAGGAACACGGCCTGTCCTACCCGCCGGACCCCTCCAGCTGGGAGTCCTGCACCATCGGCGGCAACATCGGCACCGCCTCCGGCGGGCTGTGCTGCGTCAAGTACGGCGTCACCGCCGAGTACGTCCTCGGTCTCGATGTGGTCCTCGCCGACGGGCGGCTCCTCACCACCGGGCGCCGCACCGCCAAGGGCGTCGCCGGATACGACCTCACCCGGCTCTTCGTCGGCTCCGAGGGCAGCCTCGGCATCGTCGTGAAGGCCGTCCTCGCCCTCAAGCCGAAGCCGCCGGCCCAGCTCGTCCTCGCCGCCGAGTTCCCCACCACGGACGCCGCCTGTGCGGCCGTCTGCGCGATCATGGAGCGCGGGCACACCCCGTCCCTCCTCGAACTCATGGACCGCACCACCGTCCAGGCCGTCAACCGGATGGCCAGGATGGGACTCCCGGAGACCACCGAGGCGCTGCTGCTGTGCGCCTTCGACACGCCCGACCCGGCCGCCGACCTCACCGCCGTCGGCGAGCTCTGCGCCGCCGCCGGCGCCACCGAGGTCGTCCCCGCCGCCGACGCGGCCGAGTCCGAACTCCTCCTCCAGGCACGCCGGCTCTCCCTCACCGCCCTGGAGACGCTGAAGCCCGCCACGATGATCGACGACGTCTGCGTGCCCCGCACCCGGCTCGCCGAGATGCTCGCCGGGACCACCGCCATCGCCGAGAAGTACGCCCTCACCATCGGCGTCTGCGCCCACGCGGGCGACGGCAACACCCACCCCGTCGTCTGCTTCGACCACACCGACGAGGACGAGTCCCGGCGCGCCCGCGAGTCCTTCGACGCGATCATGGCGCTCGGCCTCTCCCTCGGCGGCACCATCACCGGCGAACACGGCGTCGGCGTCCTGAAGAAGGAGTGGCTGGCCCGCGAGCTCGGGCCGGTCGGCGTCGAACTCCAGCGGGAGATCAAGCGCGTCTTCGACCCGCTGGGGCTGCTCAACCCCGGAAAGCTCTTCTGAGCCGACCGGCAGGGGACGCGGCACGGGAAGCGGTACGGGCTCACAGCTCGCCGTCCTGCGACTCGTCCGACGGCCACGGGTCGCGCAGCCACAGGTCGTCGCGGACCACCGTGGTCGCGAGCAGCTCGGCCAGTCCGTCGTCGATGCCCAGGCGCTCCGACTCGGTGCCCGGCGGCACGGTGCGCAGGGTCCGCTCCAGCCAGGCGGACACCTGCGCCGACGGGGCCTCCAGGAGCGCGTCGCCGTCGGGGGAGGACAGGGCCATCAGGATGACGCTGCGGCCGTCGACCTTGGTCGGCCAGATCCGCACGTCCCCGTGGCCGCAGGCCCGGAAGACCCCTTCGACCAGGAGTTCACGGGCGAAGGTCCAGTTCACCGGGTGGTCGGAGCCGATGTGGAAGGTCATGTGCACGGCGTACGGGTCGTCCGTGCGGTAGGCCAGCCGGGCCGGCACCGGGACCGAGCGCTCGGGGGACAGGACCAGCTTCAGCTCCAGCTCGCGCTCGACGGTGGTGGGCTCGGTGTTGTTCCGCATGGCTGCTGCCTCTCGCGTAGGGGCCCCGGACGGGCCTTCACCTGGAGAGAGCGCGGTCCCCGGGATCCATTACGCGACTTCGGGAAGTTTTTTTCGGGAAGTTTTTTCGGGCCCCCGCCGCACTCCGACCCGCGCCCGATCCGCGCCCGATCCGCGCCCGATCCACATCCGACCCGCACCCCGATCTGCGGGCCCGAACCTCACGTGGAGTGAGTGATTCCGGCCCGTGTCGCCCGAAGGCGGCCTTTCTCGCGGGCTCTTTCTTCCCTCGGCGGCGTTCTTCGTTACTGTGCCTCCTTAGTGTGGTGACGGAACGTTGTGACTGAACGGAGTCGGGGCAGTGGCTACTCCTCCCGGAGGCGGCGGCGAGGTACCGCAGGCGGGGTACTACCCCGATCCGTCGATCCCCGGATACATCCGGTACTGGAACGGCGGCTCCTGGGTGCCCGGCACGAGCCGCCCCGCCCCGAAGGACGGCGAGGCCGCACCGGTCCCGCCGGCCTCGGCGACGCCGGCCGGGCCGGTCCTCGCCCCGAGCCCCGCGCCGGCCCCGGTGCCGGCGCCCGCCCCCGAACCCGCCCCGGCGGCCGTCGAGGAGACCGGGCCGCTCTTCTTCGACGAGGAACCCCCGGTCAGGGAACCGGCCACCGCCTGGCGCGCCGACGCCTCCCGGCAGTCCGCCCCCGCCCCCGCCCCCGTCGGCGGACAGGACCGCCCGGCCGCCGCCTGGGGAGCCCCCCAGGCAGCCGCGCCCGCGCCCGCCGCCGAGCAGGCGCCCGCGTCCGCCGTGCCCGACCCGAGGTCCCCGGTCGAGTGGCCGGCCGCCCCCGCGCAGGCCGAGGCGCCCGCCGCCGACCCCCGGATCGCGAGCGCCCCCGCGCGCCTCGGCGGCATGCCGGTCACCCCGGCCCCCGCCCCGGCCCCGGCGCCCGAACCCGTCCGCGAGGCCCCCGCCCCGGCCCCCGCGCCCGTACAGCCCCAGCCTCACCCGCAGCCCCAGCCCCAGCCCCACGCGCACCCCCAGCCTCACCCCCAGCCCCACGCGCACCCCCAGCCGGTTCCGGCCCCGGCCCCGACTCCGGCGCCCGCTCCGGCCCCCGCCCCCGCCCCCGCCGCGCCCTCCTGGGCCCAGCCGCAGCAGCCCGCCGCCCCGGAGCAGCAGGCCCAGCAGGCCCAGCAGGTCCAGCAGGGACAGCAGCCGGTCGTGCCGTGGAAGCCGCCGGTCGAGGACCCCTTCCTCCAGGCCGTCCGCGAGCAGTCGTCCGCGCCCCCGGCCGGGCTCGGCCGCCGGCTCCTCGCCCGGCTCGTCGACACCCTCCTCCTCGGCGCGATGGCGGTCGGCGCGGGCTACCCCTTCGTCACCGCCGCCCTCGACCACATCCAGGAGAAGATCGACGCGGCCAAGCGGTCCGGCGTCACCGTGCAGGTCTGGCTGGTGGACGGCACCACCTCGGTCCAGTTCGGCATCGCGCTCGGCCTGCTGCTCGTCCTCGGCGTGCTCTACGAGGCGCTGCCCACGGCCAAGTGGGGCCGGACGCTCGGCAAGAAGCTGTGCGGGATCCAGGTCAGGGACATCGAGGCGCACGAGCCGCCGTCCTTCGGCCGGTCGCTGCGCCGCTGGTTCCTGTACACCTTCCTGGGCCTGCTGGTGATCGGCGTCCTCAACGTGCTCTGGTGCGTCTTCGACCGCCCGTGGCGCCAGTGCTGGCACGACAAGGCGGCCGGCACCTTCGTCGCCAGGGCCTGACGCCGACCTGCCAGGGCCTGACGCCGACCTGCCGGGGGGTCAGGTCCCTCGAACGGGGGCCCATCCGTTGCGGGCCCCCGGTGGCCGGGATGCGATGCCCCCATGAGCACCGACCAGCCGCCGCCCGGCCAGCCCCCCGACGACGACCCGTTCCGCAAACGGCCCGAGGGACCGCCACCGGGCTCCCCACCGCCGGGCTCCCCGCCTCCGGGGTCCCCGCCCCCCGGGGGTCCGCCGCCGGGGAGCCCGTACGACTCCCCGTACCCGCCCCCGCCCCCGTACGGCGGCTACGGCGGGGGCTACGGCGGCGGTGACCCGCTCTCCGGGATGCCGCCGCTCGCCGAGACCGGGCGCCGGGTCCTCGCCCGGCTCATCGACTGGGTGATCGTCGCGGTGCCGCTGGCGATCATCGGCATCCCGTTCGACATCTACGACCGGGCCACCCGCGACGGCGCCGACTTCGAGGACACCCTGACCGGCGGCAGCTCGCTCGTCTTCCAGCTGCTCACGATCGTCGCCTTCGTCGCGTACGACACCGTGCTCACCGCGCAGAACGGCCAGACCCTCGGCAAGCGGCTGATGAAGCTGCGCGTGGCCATGCTCAACGACGGCTCCACGCCCCCGATGAGCCAGTCGCTGCTGCGTGCCGTCGTGCTCTGGCTGCCCGCGCTGGTCTGCTGCGCCTGCCTGTGGCCGCTGCTCATCCTGATCCTGATCCTGGTCGACAAGCCCTACAAGCAGGGCCTGCACGACAAGGCGGCGAAGACGGTGGTCGTCACCGTGCAGCAGTAGCCTCCGGCGGACGGACGGGCTGTCACGCACCGGTCCGGGTATCGGCTCCCGCGCCCACCCGCGCGGCCGGTGCCCGGACCGCGTCGTTCCCGGAACCCTGTCCGGGGGCGCCGGGGGTGCCGGGACTGTCGGGGCTGTCGGGGGTCTTGACGGGCCGCGCCGCTCCCGGCATCGTCACCGCCACGAGAACGCCGAGCAGCAGTCCGGCGAGACAGGCCGCGGCGATGCCGGGCGGCCCCGTGGCGCCGGTCAGGAGCAGGAGCGCGGCGGTCGCGAGGACCACGACGGCCGAACCGTAGGCGTACTGCGCTGCGTTCGGACGCTGCATGACGGACCGCCCCCTCCGGACTACCGGTCGACTCTACGACGCTCGATGCCCGGACGGAACGACGGGCAACCGTGACCTGACACATGGTGCCGGAGCACGGGGGGCGCACGGGTGGCACGGACGGGCCCGGAGCAGGTCCGAAGCCGGCCCGGAGCGGCCGAAGTACCGTGATTTTCCTTTCCCTTACCCTGCTCGACCGTCCGCATATCGGATTTCGACACCCGCATAGTGCACTTGGTGTGTGCAAGTCAAGATCTGTCTTTTCTCGGCTCTCTCCGGTCGAATGTCGTCACTTGTGACGCGCGCCCTGCCGGACGGGACACCCCACCTCCTGGTCCCGAGGCGTGGGCGCCGGGGAGGAACGACACCAAGTGACCAACAGACGACGGGCGATTCGGGCGTCCGCGGTCGTCGTGGCGCTCGCGGCCACCGCCGCCACCGCCTCGACCTTCAGCACCGCGTGGGCGAACGACAACGGCAAGGTCTCCGCGGCGGACGTCCGCCACGACCCGGCCCCGGGCCACGACCACGGCCACGGTCCGGACAAGACCACGGTCGACCACGACCTCGACGGCCCCTTCAGCAAGCAGCAGGCGCAGCAGCGCAAGGCCGCCCTGGAGCAGGTCCTGAAGGGCGACGCCAAGGTCGAGAACCGCGGCGGCTCCAAGGTCGTCAAGCTCGACGCGAAGAAGTACGTCGAGCTCGGCCGCGAGAAGACCGACAAGATCTTCACCATCCTGGTCGAGTTCGGCGACCAGGTGGACACCACCACCCTCGTCGACCGCAAGGACGACGACACGGACGAGCTGAAGCCGAAGTTCGGCGGCACGCCCGGCCCGCTGCACAACGAGATAGCCGAGCCCGACCGGTCGAAGGACAACTCGACCGAGTGGCAGGCCGACTACAACCAGAAGCACTTCCAGGACCTGTACTTCGGCACCGGCAAGGACAAGAAGACCGGTCAGCAGAAGCACTCCCTGAAGACCTACTACGAGCGCACCTCGTCGGGCCGCTACTCGGTCGAGGGCACGGTCTCCGACTGGGTCAAGGTCCCGTACAACGAGGCCCGCTACGGCTCCAACTACTGCGGCCAGACCAACTGCGCCAACGTGTGGGACACCGTCCGCGACGGCGTGAACGCCTGGGTCGCCGACCAGAAGGCCAAGGGCAGGACCGACGCCCAGATCAAGGCCGACCTGGCGTCCTACGACCAGTGGGACCGCTACGACTTCGACGCCGACGGCAACTTCAACGAGGCCGACGGCTACATCGACCACTTCCAGATCGTCCACGCGGGCGAGGACGAGTCGGCCGGCGGCGGCGCCCAGGCGACCGACGCCCTGTGGGCGCACCGCTGGTACGCCTACGGCACCAGCGCGGGCAAGACCGGCCCGGCGAACAACAAGGCCGGCGGCACCCCGATCGGCGACACCGGCATCTGGGTCGGCGACTACACGATGCAGCCCGAGAACGGCGGCCTCGGCGTCTTCGCCCACGAGTACGGCCACGACCTCGGCCTGCCGGACCTGTACGACACCGCGGGCGGCGAGAACTCGACCGGCTACTGGTCGCTGATGTCCTCCGGCTCCTGGCTGGGCCTGGGCAAGGACTCCATCGGCGACATGCCGGGCGACATGAACTCCTGGGACAAGCTCCAGCTCGGCTGGCTCAACTACACCAAGGTGAGCAACGAGCAGCGCGCGTCGAAGACCACCCACAAGCTGGGCGTGTCGGAGTACAACACCAAGAACCCGCAGGCGCTCCTCGTCGAGCTGCCGAAGAAGGCCGTCACCACCGACATCGTCGCCCCCGCCGAGGGCGCGACCCAGTGGTGGAGCGGTATGGGCGACGACCTCAAGAACACCCTCACCCGCCCGGTCGACCTGACCGGCAAGTCGTCCGCCACCCTGTCCTACAAGGGCTGGTACGACATCGAGGCCGAGTACGACTACCTCTACACCGAGGTCTCCACGGACGGCGGCGCCAACTGGACCGCCCTGGACGGCACGGCCGACGGCAAGCCGATCGACCGTGACGCGGCCGGCACCCCGGCGCTGTCCAGCGTCTCCGGCGGCTACAAGTCGCTCTCCTTCGACCTCGCCGCCTACGCGGGCAAGAAGTTCGACCTCCGCTTCCGCTACCAGACGGACGGCGGCCTGGCGCTCAAGGGCTTCGCGGCCGACGCCATCACGCTGACCGCCGACGGTGCCACCGTCTTCTCCGACAACGCGGAGAACGGCGACAACGGCTGGACGGCCAAGGGCTTCACGCGGATGGGCAAGGGCTTCACGAAGGAGTACGAGCAGTACTACATCGCGGAGAACCGCCAGTACGTCTCGTACGACGCCACCCTGAAGGTCGGCCCGTACAACTTCGGCTTCACCGGTGACAGGGCGAGCTGGGTCGAGCACTACCCGTACCAGAACGGTCTGCTCATCTGGAAGTGGGACCTGTCCCAGAAGGACAACAACACCTCCGCCCACCCGGGCGAGGGCCTGATCCTTCCGATCGACGCCCACCCGACGCCGCTGAAGTTCAACGACGGCACCCTGATGCGCAACCGCGTCCAGGCGTACGACTCGACCTTCGGAACGTACCGGACGGACGCTTTCCGTCTGCACAAGGCCGACGTCCCCACCTGGGTCCGCTCGCAGCCGGGCAACCCGGTCTTCGACGACCGCAAGGGCACGTACTGGTACCCGGAGACCGAGCGCGCCGGCGTCAAGGTCACTGACACCAACACCAAGATCCAGGTCGTCAAGGAGCCGAAGAACGGCCAGACGGTCACGGTCCAGGTGGGCCCGTCGACTCGTTGATCCACTAGCGATTCGGTAAAACCGCAGGTCAAAGCATGATCGGCCGTCGCCCTCTAGCGGGCGGCGGCCGATCGTGTTTAGGTGCAGCTGACCGAGTTCTCATGGACTCCTTATTGACAGTCGGCTCACGGGGGAGTGGTTCCGCATGCCCGGTGGAGGGTTCTGCAAGTTGCCGGGAGGCAGCGTGGTGGTCGCGATAGGACTGCCGAGTCCGGCCGGTGACGGCGCGCACGTACGCTTCCTCGTCCACGCCGCGAACCGCGCCAGGGCCCTGACCAGGCTCCGAAACCTGGGCCTGCGGTCGGTTTACCTGCGGGGGAACGCCGAGCCGCCCACGCCGGACGAGATCACGGCCGTCCTGCACCACCCGGACGGGCTGCTGTGGAGATCCGCGCCGGGCGCCGCCCAGGAGCTGTGGCACCCGGCGAGAACCCTGCCGCGGGCCCCCGCCGCCTGACCGGCCCTTCCCGCGCCGGAACCCTGCCGCGGGCTCCCGCCGCCCGAGAAGGCGAGTCCCTAGCCCACGACGGGGACGCCGGAGAGCTCCACCCCGGCCTCGCGGAGCTCCACGAGGGCCCGCTCGGTCGTCTCGCGGGCAACGCCGGCCGTGAGGTCGAGCAGGACGCGGGTGCGGAAGCCCTCGCGGGCCGCGTCCAGGGCGGTCGCCCGGACGCAGTGGTCGGTCGCGATGCCCACCACGTCGACCTCGGTCACCTCCCGCTCGCGCAGCCAGCTCGCCAGCGTCTCCCCGTTCTCGTCCTGCCCCTCGAAGCCGCTGTACGCGGCGGCGTAGGCGCCCTTGTCGAAGACGGCCTGCACCGCGCCGCCGGCGACGGCGGGGGCGAAGTTCGGGTGGAAGCCGACGCCCTCGGTGCCGGCGACGCAGTGCCGGGGCCAGGAGCTGACGTAGTCCGGGGCCTCGCCGTCCGGGGCGAAGTGGGCCCCGGGGTCGATGTGGTGGTCCCGGGTGGCGACGACGTGCCGGTAGGCGGCGCCGGCGGCCTCGCCCACGAGTTCGGTGATGGCGGCGGCGACGTCCGCGCCGCCCGTCACCGCGAGGCTGCCGCCCTCGCAGAAGTCGTTCTGTACGTCCACGACGATCAGTGCGCGGTGCATGGCGGGTGTCCTCGGGTGGTCGGAAGGGATGGGACGAGCCTAGAGACTTCCCCTCCGGATCGGGAGGGGGCCGTCCCCGTGCTCTGCCGGCGTCGCTCTAGAGGTACTCGGTCGGCAGCACCGGCTCGCCGCGGGAGAGCTGGATCGCCGACATCGGCAGCCCGGCGCGGGCCGCGATGTGACGGGTGCGGGCGGCCTCCAGGGGCTCCCGGGCGACGACCTCGCCGCCCTTGACCAGCTCGACCAGGAGCTGGTCGGCGGCGAGCGCGTCGGGGACCGGGCCGGTGCCGATCACCTCGGCGGCGGCGACGCCGTCGGCGTCCTTGCGGCGCGCGGCCCACTTGCGGCCGCCGACGGACGCCTTGCCGCCCAGCGACTTCTTGGCGACCGGCGTGAGCGGCGCCTTCGGGTCGGCGGAGGCGGCGCGGGCGACCAGCTTGTAGACCATCGAGCAGGTGGGGTGGCCGCTGCCGGTGACGAGCTGGGTGCCCACCCCGTACGCGTCGACCGGCGCGGCGGCCAGCGAGGCGATGGCGTACTCGTCGAGGTCGGAGGTGACCACGATCCTGGTGTCCCGGGCGCCGAGCTCGTCGAGCTGGGCCCGGACCCGGTGGGCGACGAGCAGCAGGTCGCCGGAGTCGATGCGGACGGCGCCGAGCTCGGGCCCGGCGATCTCGACGGCGGTGCGGACCGCCTCCGCCACGTCGTAGGTGTCGACGAGGAGGGTGGTGCCCCGGCCGAGGCTGTCGACCTGGGCCCGGAAGGCGTCCCGCTCGCTGTCGTGGAGCAGGGTGAAGGCGTGCGCGGAGGTGCCGACGGTCGGGATGCCGTAGCGGAAGCCGGCGGCGAGGTCCGAGGTGGAGTCGAAGCCGCCGACGTAGGCGGCGCGGGCGGAGGCGACGGCGGCCAGCTCGTGGGTGCGGCGGGCGCCCATCTCGATCAGGCGCCGCCCGCCGGCCGCCGCCGACATGCGGGAGGCGGCCGCGGCGATGGCCGAGTCGTGGTTGAGGATCGAGAGGATCACCGTCTCCAGGAGCACGCACTCGGCGAAGGAGCCCTCGACGCGCAGGACGGGGGAGCCGGGGAAGTACACCTCGCCCTCGGGGTAGCCCCAGATGTCGCCGGAGAAGCGGTATCCGGCGAGCCATGCGAGGGTCGGCTCGTCGACGATCGACCGCTCGCGCAGGAAGCCGAGGACGGCCGGGTCGAAACGGAAGTTCTCGACGGCGTCCAGGACCCGGCCGACGCCGGCGAGGACGCCGTACCGCCGTCCCTCCGGCAGCCTCCGGGTGAAGACCTCGAAGACGGAGCGCCGGTCGGCGGTGCCGGCCCGGAGGGCCGCCTGGAGCATGGTGAGCTCGTACTGGTCGGTGAAGAGCGCGGTCGACGGCACGTCCACCGGGAGCCCAAGGTCCGCAGCGTTCATGACGACGATGCTAGCGCAGTATTCGTCAGTTTGACGAATAGCCCTGTTCCCGGGTGCCCGTTTGTGCGACGGGGGGTCCCGGGTGGCAGCATGGGGTAAGTGAGCATCGCGCCTATCGAGATCGAACGGACCGAGTCGGCCGAGGAGGTCTCCGCGGTCGTCGAGCCCGACGTCCCCTGGGTCACCCTCGTGCACAACGACCCGGTGAACCTGATGAGCTATGTCACCTACGTCTTCCAGACGTACTTCGGCTACTCCAAGGACAAGGCGCACAAGCTGATGCTCGACGTGCACAACAAGGGGCGCGCGGTGGTCTCCAGCGGCACCCGCGAGGAGATGGAACGGGACGTGCAGGCGATGCACGGCTACGGACTGTGGGCGACGCTCTCCCAGGACCGCGGCTGATGGCCGGCCACTTCGAGGCCGTCCCGGGCGGCGGAGCGGCCGTCGCCCTCGACGAGGTCGAGGTCTCCATCCTGCGCTCGCTCGCCGTCCAGCTCCTGGAGCTGATCGGTCCGGGCGACGAGCCCGGGGCGGACGCCGACCCGCTCGCCGCCCTCTTCGCCGAGGGCCCCAGCGAGCCCCCCTCCGACCCGGCCCTGCGCCGGCTCTTCCCCGACGCGTACGGGGACGACACCGAGGAGCTGCGGGCCGCCGCGGCCGACTTCCGCCGCTTCACCGAGAACGACCTGCGGACCCGCAAGCGCGAGGACGCCCTCGCGGTGGTCCGCGCCCTGGACGGGCTCGCCAGCGAGGGCCCGGAGGAGTCCGCGGTCCTGAAGCTGACCCCGGACGAGTCCCGGGCCTGGCTCGGCACCCTCAACGACCTGCGGCTGACCATCGCCACCCGGCTCGACATCACCGAGGACGAGGAGAGCGAGCGGCTCTACCGGCTGCCGGACAGCGATCCGCGCAAGCCGATGGTGATGGCGTACCTCTGGCTCGGCGCGCTTCAGGAGTCATTGGTCGAGACGCTGATGTCCTGACGGGGACCCGTCACCGGGCGTTCGCTCAGCGGACGCTCAAATCCGGATAACGAACTCGTTATCCGAGGGAACACCTTGCCGTCTTGTATCCCTGTTGTCCGCATTTTTTTGTGGCGCGCGCCACAACCATCTCCCTCGATCACCCCCCGGCCCGTGATAAATCTTCACGACCACTCGGGCACGCCACCCCTGTTCCCGAGGGCGCTTCGGCCGGCTGACCGCCGGTGGCACTCCATCCACATCCGGGGGGATCAGGACCTGATCCGCGGCAGACGCACTCGCAGTCGCGCGGATCAGCATGGAGAAAGGCGCACCACCATGACCTCAGTGCAGGTCGACAAGCAGCACGACGGCACCGACGGGGCCGTGGACGGCGGCGAGGGCTACCAGCGTGGCCTCGGCGCCCGCCAGATCCAGATGATCGCCATCGGCGGCGCGATCGGCACCGGGCTCTTCCTCGGCGCCGGCAAGGCCATCCACAAGGCCGGCCCCAGCCTCATCCTGGCGTACGCGATCGCCGGTCTGGTCATCTTCTTCATCATGCGGGCCCTGGGCGAACTGCTCATGTACCGCCCGGTGTCGGGCTCCTTCGCCGAGTACGCCCGCGAGTTCGTCGGCCCCTTCGCGGGCTTCGTCACCGGCTGGACGTACTGGCTCTTCTGGGTCGTCACCGGCATCACCGAGGTCACCGCGGCCGCCACCTATATGACGTACTGGTGGGACATCCCGCAGTGGATCTCCGCGCTCGTCTTCACCGTGATCCTCTACGGCGCCAACCTGATCTCCGTGAAGCTCTTCGGCGAGCTGGAGTTCTGGTTCTCCATGGTCAAGGTCACCGCCATCATCGGCATGATCCTGATCTGCGCCGGCATCCTCACCGTCGGCTTCTCCGACGCCGGTGACACCGCCACCGTGGCCCACCTGTGGAACCAGGGCGGCTTCTTCCCCAACGGCGTCGGCTCCACCCTGATGACCCTCCAGATCGTGATGTTCGCCTTCCTCGCCGTCGAGCTCGTCGGCGTCACCGCGGGCGAGTCCAAGGACCCGAAGACCGTCCTGCCCAAGGCCATCAACACCGTGCCGTGGCGCATCGCCGTCTTCTACGTCGGCGCCCTGATCATGATCCTGTCGGTCGTCCCGTGGACCGAGTTCCAGCCGGGCGTCTCCCCGTTCGTCGCCGCCTTCGAGAAGATGGGCCTCGGCGTCGGCGCCGCCATCGTCAACTTCGTCGTGCTGACGGCCGCGCTCTCCTCCTGCAACTCCGGCATGTACTCCACCGGCCGCATGCTGCGCGACCTCGCGCTCAACGGCCAGGGCCCGAAGGTCTTCACCCGGCTCACCAAGGGCGGCACCCCGCTCCTCGGCCTGACCTTCTCCGCCGCGCTCATGCTCGTCGGCGTCTGGATCAACTACGTCGCCCCGGGCAAGGCGTTCGAGTACGTCGTCTCCTTCGCCACCATCTCCGGCATGTGGGCCTGGATCATGATCCTGGTCAGCCAGATCCGCTACCGCCGCAAGTGCGACCGGGGCGAGCTCCCCGAGTCCACCTTCAAGGCCCCCGGCGCCCCCTGGACCAGCTGGTTCGCGCTCCTCTTCATCGGCATGGTCATCGTCATGATGGGCGTCGACGAGGGCGCCCGCGTCTCGCTGTACTGCGCCCCCGTCTGGGGCCTGATCCTCACCGTCTCCTACCTGGTGCTCAAGGCCCGCAACCCCGAGGGCGCCGCCTTCGTCAAGCGCTCCTGACCTGCACCGTCTCGGCATCCGGGCCGTTCCGTACCAGTCTTCGGTGCGGGGCGGCCCGTCTGCTTATCCTGTCGGCATGCTGACCATCACCCGGGACCTGTACGACCGGATCGTGGAACACGCCCGCGCGGACCACCCCGACGAAGCCTGCGGCGTCGTCGCCGGGCCGGCCGGCTCGGGCCGCCCCGAGCGGTTCATCCCGATGCTCAACGCCGCCCGCTCGCCCACCTTCTACGAGTTCGACTCCGCCGACCTCCTCAAGCTCTACCGCGAGATGGACGACCGGGACGAGGAACCCGTGATCATCTACCACTCGCACACGGCGACCGAGGCGTACCCGTCCCGCACCGACATCACCTACGCCAACGAGCCCGGCGCCCACTACGTGCTCGTCTCCACCGCCGACACCGACGCCGCCGGCCCCTTCCAGTTCCGCTCGTACACGATCGTCGAGGGCGTCGTGACCGAGGAGGACGTCAAGGTCGTCGAGGCGTACGAGTAGTCTGACCCCGACCTTCAGGGCGGCAGGAACCAGGAAGCCGGTGCGAGTCCGGCGCGGTCCCGCCACTGTGACCACACCCCGTGTGGGAGCCAGGAACTGACCTGCCGCCTTCTCACCACCGATCGGGGACGTGGAAATCCCCGGAGGAGGCCCTCCGCCATGACCCGGCGCCCCCGGCTGCTCGCCGCCACCGTCCTGCTGCCCCTGCTCGCCGCCTGCGCCGGCCCCGCGAGCACCCAGGACACCGCGAAGCCCGCCCCCGGCTTCCCCTACACCGTCACCAACTGCGGCGAGACCACCACCTTCGAGGCCCCGCCGAAGCGCGCGGTCACCATGAACCAGCACGTCACCGAGGTCCTCCTCGCCCTCGGCCTGGAGAAGTCCCTCGCCGGCACCGCCTACCTCGACGACGCGATCCTCCCCGCCTACAAGAAGGCGTACGACTCCGTCCCCGTCCTCTCCAAGGAGTACCCCTCCAAGGAGGCGCTGCTCGCCGCCAACCCCGACTTCGTCTACGGCGGCTACGCCTCCGCCTTCGACGCCAAGGACGGCCGCAGCCGCGACGACCTGGCCAAGGCCGGCATCACCACCCGCCTCAACGGCGAGTCCTGCCCGTCCGGCACCCCCACCGTCGACGACCTCTACCGCGAGGTCACCGAGGTCGGCCGCACCTTCGGCGTCCCCGACCGGGCCGAGAAGTGGAACAAGGAGGCCCGCGCCACCCTCGCCGCCACCGAGAAGCGCCTCGGCGGCCTCGACCCCGTCTCCGTCTTCGTCTACGACAGCGGCGACAAGACCGCCTTCACCGCCGGCGGCAAGGGCATCGGCAACGAGCTCATCAGCCGGGCCGGCGGCCGCAACGTCTTCGCCGACCTCCCCAAGGCGTTCGGCGACGCCGCCTGGGAGCAGGTCGTCGCCCGCAAGCCCGAGGTCATCGTCATCTACGACTACGGCTCCACCACCGTCGAGCAGAAGAAGCAGCGCCTCCTCGACGACCCCGCCCTCAAGGACGTCCCCGCCGTCAAGAACCGCCGCTTCGCCGTCATGCCCCTGTCCGACACCGTCCTGGGCGTCCGCGTCCCCGCCGCCGTCGACAAGCTCGCCGCCCAGCTCCACCCGGCCGCCGGCCGATGACCGCCGTCGCCGCCGCCCCCGCGCGTCCGGCGGCGGCGGCGCCCGGCCGGCGCCGCTTCGCCCTCGTCACGGCCGGGCTGCTCGCCGCCCTCGCGCTCGCCGTGGTCGGCTCCCTCGCGCTCGGCTCCGTACGGATCCCGCCCGGCCAGGTGCTCGACGCCCTCACCGGGCGCGCCGCCCCCTCCCCGTACCGCACCATCGTGCTCGACGTCCGGCTGCCCCGGGTCGTCCTCGGGACCGTCGTCGGCGCCGGGCTCGCGGTCGTCGGGACCGTCCTCCAGGCCCTCGTACGCAACCGGCTCGCCGACCCCTTCCTGCTCGGGATCTCCTCCGGGGCCTCCGCCGGCGCCGTCCTCGTCCTGGTCCTCGGCATCGGCGGCGGGCTCACCACCACCCTCGCGCTGCCCGCGGGCGCCTTCGCCGGGTCCCTCGTCGCCCTCGTCCTCGTCTACGCGCTGGCCCGCCGCGGCTCCACCATGACCGGCCCCCGGCTCGTCCTCGCCGGCGTCGCCGTCTCGTACATCCTCACCGCCCTCACCACCCTCGTCCTCGTCGCCGCGGGCCGCCCCGAGCACTTCCAGGAAGCCCTCTACTGGTCCTTCGGCGGACTCGGCTCCGCCCGCTGGGACACCCTGGTGCTGCCCACCGTCGTCCTGGTCCTCGGCACCGGCGTCCTGCTCGTCCTCGCCCGCCCGCTCGACCTGCTCCTCACCGGCGAGGAGGGCGCCACCGTCCTCGGCCTCGACACCGCCCGCTTCCGCGCCGCCGTCTTCCTCCTCGCCTCCCTCGTCACCGCCGTGATGGTCGCCGCCAGCGGCGCCGTCGGCTTCGTCGGCCTGATGGTCCCGCACGCCGCCCGGCTCGTGGTCGGCGCCTCGCACCGCCGGCTGCTGCCCGTCGCCGCCCTCGGCGGGGCCGTCGCCCTCGTCGTCGCCGACCTCGCCGCCCGTACCGTCGCCGCGCCCCAGGACATCCCCGTCGGCGTCCTCACCGCCCTCACCGGCGGACCCTTCTTCCTCTGGCTGATGCGCCGCCGCCCCGAAGGAGCCGCCCTGTGACCGGACTGCGGATCGAAGGACCGCGTACCGAGGGACCGCCTACCGAAGGACTGCGGATCGAGGGCCTCTCCTACGAGCACCGGCTCCGCGACGCCCACCTCACCGCCCGCCCCGGCGAGACCGTCGGCCTCATCGGCCCCAACGGCAGCGGCAAGACCACCCTCCTGCGCTGCGTCTACGGCACCCTCGCCCCCACCGCCGGCCGCGTCCTGCTCGACGGCGCCGACCTGCGCGCCCTCGGCCCCAAGGCCCGCGCCCGCCGGGTGGCCACCGTCCCGCAGGACTCCGCCACCGAGTTCGAACTCACCGTCCGCGAGCTCGTCACCCTCGGCCGCTCCCCGCACAAGCGGTTCTGGGAGGGCGACACCGCCGACGACACGGCCCGCGCCGACGCCGCCCTCGCCCGCGTCGGCCTCACCGGGCTCGCCGACCGCGCCTACCCCACGCTCTCCGGCGGCGAGCGCCAGCGCGCCCTGGTCGCCCGCGCCCTCGTCCAGGAGCCCGAGCTCCTCGTCCTCGACGAACCGACGAACCACCTGGACATCCGCCACCAGATGGACGTCCTCGCCCTCGTCCGCGCCCTGGGCACCACCAACCTCCTGGCGATCCACGACCTCAACCTCGCCGCCGCCCACTGCGACCGGATCTACGTCCTCGAAGCCGGCCGGGTCGTCACCGGCGGCACCCCCGGGGAAGTCCTCACCCCCGAACTCCTCGCGGCCGTCTACGGCGTGGAAGCCGAGGTCGTCCCGCACCCCAGGACCGGCACCCCCACCGTGCTCTACGTGCCCAGCCAGGTGCCGGGTCCGGCCCTCGGTCAGAAAACATCCAGCATCTGAGATCACATTCCGGAACCCGGACCGGGAATCGATACGATGACCGCATGGTTTCCCACGACGTGAGCGAAGAGACTCCGGGCAGCACCCTGCTCGTGGCACGCCTGCACGTCGACCTGTGCCGCCTCGCCAGCGCGATCTGTCCGTCCCGCGCTGCGCTCTGAGCGACCGGCCGAGCGCACCTCACGCACGACCCCCCTCCGCGCGGGGGCCCCAGCAGCGCGCCCACCACGTCACGTAAGAGTCCTTCCGACAGGAGCCCACGCCATGGCCATCGAGGTCCGCATCCCGACCATCCTCCGCACCTACACCGACGGCGAGAAGGCCGTCGCGGGCAGCGGCGCGACCCTCGCCGAGCTCTTCGCCGACCTGGAGACCCGCCACGCGGGCATCGAGGCCCGCATCGTGGACGGCGGCAAGCTCCGCCGCTTCGTCAACGTCTACCTCAACGACGAGGACGTCCGCTTCCTCGACGGCATCGACACCAAGCTGGCCGACGGCGACAGCGTCACGATCCTGCCGGCCGTCGCCGGCGGCATGGTCTGATCCGGATGCGTTACGACTCCTCGCTGGCGGCGGTCGGCAACACGCCGCTCGTCCGCCTCCCCCGGCTCTCGCCCTCGGACGACGTCCGGATCTGGGCGAAGCTGGAGGACCGCAACCCGACCGGCTCGGTCAAGGACCGCCCCGCGCTCCACATGATCGAGCAGGCGGAGAAGGACGGCCGCCTCACCCCCGGCTGCACCATCCTGGAGCCGACCAGCGGCAACACCGGCATCTCGCTGGCCATGGCCGCCAAGCTCAAGGGCTACCGCATCGTCTGCGTCATGCCCGAGAACACCAGCGAGGAGCGCCGGCAGCTGCTCGCCATGTGGGGCGCGGAGATCATCTCGTCCCCCGCGGCCGGCGGCTCCAACACGGCGGTGCGCGTCGCCAAGGAGCTCGCCGCCGAGAACCCCAGCTGGGTGATGCTCTACCAGTACGGCAACCCGCACAACGCGGGCGCCCACTACGCGACCACGGGCCCGGAGATCCTCGCCGACCTGCCGTCGATCACCCACTTCGTGGCCGGCCTGGGCACCACCGGCACCCTGATGGGCGTCGGCCGGTACCTCAGGGAGCACAAGCCCGACGTCAAGATCGTCGCCGCCGAGCCGCGCTACGACGACCTCGTCTACGGGCTCCGCAACCTCGACGAGGGCTTCGTGCCGGAGCTGTACGACGCCTCCGTCCTCACCACCCGCTTCTCCGTCGGCTCCGCCGACGCCGTCACCCGCACCCGCGAACTCCTCCAGCAGGAGGGCATCTTCGCGGGCGTCTCCACCGGAGCGGCGCTCCACGCGGCCATCGGCGTCGGCAACAAGGCCCTCAAGGCCGGCGAGACCGCCGACATCGCCTTCGTCGTCGCCGACGGCGGCTGGAAGTACCTCTCCACCGGTCTCTACACGGCCGCCACCACGGAAGAGGCCATCGCGGCGGTCCAGGGCCAGCTCTGGGCCTGACCCCGATCCCTAGGGCGTGTCTGACACGCCCTAGCGCGCGAGGTGGCGGACCTGGTCCCACACGACCGGGTCCGCCTCGCCGACCCTCCGCCGGAACTCCCCGAGCGGCACGTCCCGCAGCTCGTCCGTCTCCAGGAAGCTCGGCCGCCCCCGCGCGTCGCCCACCGCCCCCGGCGGCAGCGCGATCACCCCGGGCCGCTCGTCGTGGTACCTGCTGGTGATCTTCGCGACGAGCGCGCTGTCCCCCCGTACGGACAGGACGAGACACGGCCGGTCCTTCGACCCGGGCCCGTCCTCGAAGGGCACCTCCGCCCACCAGATCTCCCGCGCCCGCGGCTCCCGCGCGCCGGGCTTCCGTACGCCGGGCTTCCGGGCCGGCGGGCGGACGCGCCCCGCAGGGCGTCCCGGCGGCCGGGTCCGCACCGAGGTCCGCTTCCTCCCGCCCGCGACCGCCACCACCAGCGCGATCACCACGACCGCGACCAGCGCGGGCCACCACGACGTGTCCATACCCCAGGACGTTACCGGCGCCCGGGTCACCGCGCCGCCGCGCCCCGCCGTCCATCCGAACCGGTGACAGAGCCCGTGAGTTGCCCCACAACGGGACGCCACGAAGGAGCGACCGGCCCCCGTGCGCCTTACGCTCGTCAGACCGCACGGCCTCCCCCTCCCCTTTGCGTGCCTGACCGCACCCGTCCACGGAGGTTCACGCTCCTATGAAGCTCACCGTCGTCGGCTGCTCCGGGTCGTTCCCGTCCGCGGAATCGGCCTGTTCGAGCTACCTCGTCGAGGCCGACGGCTTCCGGCTGCTTCTCGACATGGGCAACGGCGCCCTCGGCGAGCTGCAGCGCCACATCGGCCTGTACGACCTGGACGCGATCTTCCTCAGCCACCTCCACGCGGACCACTGCATCGACATGTGCGGCTATTTCGTCGCCCGCTACTACCGGCACGAGGGCGGCCGCTGCGACGCGCTCCCCGTGTACGCCCCCGAGGGCGCCGAGCAGCGCCTGACCACGGCGTACGCCGACACCCCCTCGCCGAGCTCGATGAGCGAGGTCTTCGACTTCCGCACCCTGGGCTCCGGCACCTTCGAGCTCGGCCCCTTCACGATCCGCACCGAGAAGGTGTGCCACCCGGTGGAGGCGTACGGCATCCGGGTCGAGCACGGCGGCCGCTCGCTGGCGTACTCCGGCGACACGGGCGTCTGCGACGAGCTCCACGCGCTCGCCGACGGGGTGGACCTCTTCCTCTGCGAGGCGTCCTTCACCCACGGCAAGGAGGACATCCCGGAGCTCCACCTCAACGGGCGGGAGGCCGGCGCCCACGCGGCCCGGGCCCGGGTAAGGCGGCTCGTCCTGACGCACATCCCCCCGTGGACCGACGGCGAGCGGAACCTGGCGGACGCCCGCGCGGTGTACGAGGGCCCGGCGGAGCTGGCGAAGGCGGGCGCGGTCTACGAGGTCTGAGCGCCGGACCGGACGCGTACGGACACGGGGAAGGCCCCGGAACCCTGAGGGTTCCGGGGCCTTCGCCGCGTGCGGGGGAGGGACTCACGCCTTGGTGAGGTCCTCGACCTCCTCCTCGGGCTCGCGGCCCGGGGTGGTGAGGTTGAACTTGGTGATCGCGAAGCGGAAGACCACGTAGTAGATCGCCGCGAAGACGAGACCGATCGGGATGATCAGCCACGGCTTGGTCGCCAGGTTCCAGTTGAGCAGGTAGTCGATGCCGCCGGCCGAGAAGGTGAAGCCGGCGTGGACCCCGAAGGCCCAGGTGACGGCCATCGAGACGGCGGTCAGGACCGCGTGCACCGCGTACAGGACCGGCGCGATGAACATGAAGGTGAACTCGATCGGCTCGGTGATGCCGGTGACGAAGGAGGTCAGCGCGAGGGAGACCATCATGCCCATCACGGCCTTGCGGCGCTCGGGGCGGGCGGCGTGCGCGATGGCGATGGCGGCGGCCGGCAGGCCGAACATCATGATCGGGAAGAAGCCCGACATGAAGATTCCGGCGCTCGGGTCACCCGCGAAGAAGCGGTTGAGGTCACCGTGGACGACCTTGCCGGCGGCGTCGGTGAAGTCACCGATCTGGAACCAGGAGACGGTGTTCACGAACTGGTGCATGCCGACCGGGATCAGCGCGCGGTTGATGAGGCCGAAGAGGCCCGCGCCGGCGGCGCCCAGACCCGTCATCCACTCGCCGAAGCTGGAGATGCCGTTGCCGATGGGCTCCCAGACCAGGCCGAAGACGACGCCGACGAGGGTGCCGACGAAGGCCATGATGATCGGGACGAGACGGCGGCCGTTGAAGAAGCCGAGCCAGTCGACCAGCTTGGTGCGGTGGTACTTCTGCCAGATGACCGCGGAGATCAGACCCATGAGGATGCCGCCGAGGACACCCGGGTTGTTGTACTTCGCGGCGATGTCCTCGCCGGGCTGGATGACGGCCTCGGCGACGGGGAACGCCTTCAGCACGTTGCTGTAGACCAGGAAGCCGACCAGGGCGGCCAGCGCGGTGGAGCCGTCCGCCTTCTTGGCGAAGCCGATGGCGACGCCGATGCAGAAGAGCAGGGGCAGGTTGTCGAAGACCGCGCCACCGGCAGTGGCGAAGACCGACGCGACCTTGTCCCAGCCGAGCCCGTCCTTACCGAAGACGTCGGGCTGGCCGAGACGGAGCAAGATACCCGCGGCCGGCAGTACGGCGATCGGCAGCTGCAGGCTGCGACCGACCTTCTGCAGGCCCTGGAACAGGCCGGATCCGCGCTTCTTCGCGGGAGCGGCGGCCTGGGCGGTGGCCGTACTCATCAACTTCCTCCAGTAGGCAAGGCGCCGCCAGAGGACAGGGAAAGGGGGTGACGGCGGCGTCTCGGGAACGCGGTGGTCTGGACCGCGTGGTCTACACCAATGAGTGGTGTAGACCAGTTGTAGCACGTGAGACTTAGATAAGGAACCTGCGAATTTTTCTCCCCCGGGCATAGTGATGAAGGCGTGATGAAGGCGTGACGAAAGGCCCCTGGACCGCGAGGTCCAGGGGCCTTCGAGCGCCTCCGATCCGGGGTCCGAAAGCCCCGGAACGGACGGTTCTACTTCGTGTTGTCCCGCTCCATCTCCTCCTGCACCTCCTCGGGCTCGCGGCCCGGAGTGGGGAGGTTGAACTTGGTGATCGCGAAGCGGAAGATCACGTAGTACACCACCGCGAAGCACAGGCCGATCGGGATGATCAGCCACGGCTTGGTCGCCAGGTTCCAGTTGATGACGTAGTCGATCAGGCCCGCCGAGAAGCTGAAGCCGTCCTTCACACCCAGCGCCCACGTCACCGCCATCGACACGCCCGTCAGCAGCGCGTGGATCGCGTACAGCACCGGCGCGATGAAGAGGAACGAGTACTCCAGCGGCTCCGTGATGCCCGTGACGAACGAGGTCAGCGCCACCGACAGCATCAAACCGCCGACCTCCTTGCGGCGGTTCGGACGCGCGCAGTGGGTGATCGCCAGCGCCGCCGCCGGCAGGGCGAACATCATGATCGGGAAGAAGCCCGTCAGGAACTGGCCGGCCTCCGGGTCGCCCGCCAGGAACATGCTGATGTCACCGTGGACCACCGTGCCGTCCGGCTTCGTGTACGAACCGAACTGGAACCAGATGGGCACGTTCAGGAACTGGTGCAGGCCGATCACCAGCAGCGCGCGGTTCGCCACGCCGAAGATGCCCGAACCCCAGGCGCCGAGCCCGACCAGCCAGTCGCTGAAGCTCTCCAGCGCGTCACCGATCGGCGGCCAGATCCACAGGCAGAGCGCGGCGAAGGCGATGCCGACGAAGGACATGATGATGGGGACGAGACGGCGGCCGTTGAAGAAGCCGAGCCAGTCGACCAGCTTGGTGCGGTGGTACCGCTGCCACAGATAGGCCGTCAGCAGGCCCATGATGATGCCGCCGAAGACGCCCGGGTTCTGGTACGTGTACCCCGCGAAGGAGTCGTCCGCGCCGAGGCAGCCGCCGCCGATGTCGGCCGTCCCCGTCGGGCAGTCCTTCGGGAACTGCCGGAGCACCGTGTAGTAGACGAGGAAGCCGACCACCGCGGCGAGCGCGGTCGAGCCGTCCGACTTCTTCGCCATGCCGATCGCGACACCGATGCAGAACAGCAGCGGCAGACCGAGACTGCCGTCGAGCAGCGCACCGCCCGCGCCGGACATCACCTTGGCGACGTTGTCCCAGCCGAGCCCCTCGGCGCCGAAGACGTCGGGCTGGCCCAGCCGGTTGATGATGCCCGCGGCCGGGAGCACGGCGATGGGCAGCTGCAGACTGCGGCCCATCTTCTGCAGCCCCTGGAAGAAGCCGCCCCACGAGACCTTCCTCGACCGGCCTGCTGCGCTGTCGGTACTCATCGGCGACCTCCCTGTCCCGGAACAACCCGGGGCCGCGTCTCGTTGCACACTGGTGTAGACCACTTGCGGTAGGCTCCGGGAGCCCACTGAGGGCAGGCCGCCGGTGATCGTCATCATTCGGCAGAACGGCGGCATGCGCTCGCGAAGTTGGGCCAACCGTGGGTTACCGTGACGAAGCGGACCGTCGGTGCGCCGATATTCGCGTGTCCCGCGAACAGAACGGACAGGGAGAAAGACATGGCCAGCAAGGCTGAGAAGATCGTCGCCGGGCTCGGCGGCATCGACAACATCGAAGAGGTCGAGGGCTGCATCACCCGCCTGCGCACCGAGGTCAACGACGCCAGCCTCGTCGACGAAGCCGCGCTCAAGGCCGCCGGCGCCCACGGCGTCGTGAAGATGGGCACCGCCATCCAGGTCGTCATCGGCACCGACGCGGACCCCATCGCCGCCGAGATCGAAGACATGATGTGAGCAGCTGACAACCGGCTGACGAGGGCCCGTTCCGGCAGGGGAACGGGCCCTCGTGCGCACCCGGCGGCCGGACCGGGACCCGGTACGGAGGAGGCTAGGCTCGTCCCATGTCTCGCATCGACGGCCGTACCCCCGAACAGCTCCGCCCCGTCACCATCGAACGCGGCTGGAGCAAGCACGCCGAAGGCTCCGTCCTCATCTCCTTCGGCGACACCAAGGTCTTCTGCACCGCCTCCGTCACCGAGGGCGTCCCCCGCTGGCGCAAGGGCAGCGGCGAGGGCTGGGTCACCGGCGAGTACTCCATGCTCCCCCGCTCCACCAACACCCGCGGCGACCGCGAGTCCGTCCGCGGCAAGATCGGCGGCCGCACCCACGAGATCTCCCGCCTCATCGGCCGCTCGCTCCGCGCCGTCATCGACTACAAGGCGCTCGGCGAGAACACCATCGTCCTCGACTGCGACGTCCTCCAGGCCGACGGCGGCACCCGCACCGCCGCCATCACCGGCGCCTACGTCGCCCTCGCCGACGCGATCACCTGGGCCCAGGGCAAGAAGCTGGTCAAGGCCGGCCGCAAGCCGCTCACCGGCACCGTCTCCGCCGTCTCCGTCGGCATCGTCGGCGGCGTCCCCCTCCTCGACCTCTGCTACGAGGAGGACGTCCGCGCCGACACCGACATGAACGTCGTCTGCACCGGCGACGGCCGCTTCGTCGAGGTCCAGGGCACCGCCGAGGCCGAGCCCTTCGACCGCGCCGAGCTGAACGCCCTCCTCGACCTGGCCGCCGCCGGCTGCGCCGACCTGGCCGACCTCCAGCGCAAGGCGCTGGACGCCACCCTCTGAGCTCCGCGCGACCCCTCTCCGGGAGATCCCCTAGGGGAAACCCCTGAGCAACTGCCCTCCCCGGGGGTGCGTCCTTTACGGCGAAGGGCACACGGCCGTACCGTGCGCCCCGTCGATACGTACGCAACCCGGGGAGGACCCGAAAGTGAAGCGCCGCCGCACCATAAAGCTCGCCGTCGCCACGGCGGCAGCCGTGACGACCTTCGCCCTGACCGGCTGCGACGCCATCGACAAGGCGATGGACTGCGTCACGACGGCCGACGCCATCGCCAAGTCGGTGGGCAAGCTCCAGGACGCCGTGTCCAACGCGTCCAACGACGTCACGCAGATCGAGGAGTCCCTCAACTCCATCTCCACGGAGCTGGGCGACCTCAAGGACACGACGGACAACGCCGACCTGTCCAAGGCCGTCGAGGACCTCACCAAGGGCGTCGAGACGGTCCGCGACGCGGTGAAGAACGGCGATGCCACCCCTGACATCACCCCGATCACCAGCGCCGCCACCGAGCTCGGGAAGGTCTGCAGCCCGGGATAATCGGGTCCATGACCCGACAGCGACTGATCCTCGCCACCCGCAACGCGGGCAAGATCACCGAACTCCACGCGATCCTCGCCGACGCGGGCCTCGACCTCGACCTCGTCGGCGCGGACGCGTTCCCGGATGTCCCCGACGTCAAGGAGACCGGCGTCACCTTCGCGGAGAACGCCCTCCTCAAGGCCCACGCCCTGGCCCGCGCGACGGGCCTCCCGGCGGTGGCCGACGACTCGGGTCTCTGCGTCGACGTCCTGAACGGCGCCCCGGGCATCTTCTCCGCGCGCTGGTCCGGCGCCCACGGCGACGACAAGGCCAACCTGAACCTGCTCCTGGCCCAGCTCTCCGACATCGCCGACGAGCACCGCGCGGCCCACTTCGCCTGCGCGGCGGCCCTGGCCCTCCCCGACGGCACCGAGCGCGTGGTGGAAGGCCGCATGGAGGGCACCCTCCGCCACGAGCCGGCCGGCACCAACGGCTTCGGCTACGACCCGATCCTCCAGCCCGCCGGCTCCACCGTGACCTGCGCGGAACTGACCCCGGCGGAGAAGAACGCCATCAGCCACCGCGGCAAGGCGTTCAGGGAGCTGGTCCCGGTGGTGCGGGAGCTGCTGGGCTGAGCGGGGACGGCGAAGGCCCCGCTCGGAGGAATCTGAGCGGGGCCTTCGATGTGAAGCTCTGTGCGGCCTGAGGGATTCGAACCCTCACGGGATTACTCCCATCGCACCCTAAATGCGAGGCGTCTGCCGTTCCGCCAAGGCCGCCGGTCGCCTGCCATCGTAGCGGCAGACGGTGAGTTGGGGGCAGAGGCGTCTAGATCGGCTGGTGGCGCTCGCCTCCTCGGCACCAGGTGCTGGTGACCGCATGACAGTTGGGGCACAGCAGGCGCAGGTTCTCGCGCCGGTCATCGCTCCGGTCTCCGTTGACGTGGTCGATCTCCAGCGTCATCGGCTTGCCGTGCCACTGGGAGCCGACACCGCAGCCGGCGCATTGGTCCGGCGCGCCGGCCTCCCGCAGGGCGCGGCGCAGCGTCCGGGTGCTGGTGCGGCCCCCGGTGTCTCGCCGTACCAGGATCTCGTCCGGCCGCTTGGCGCTCGGGCTCCGCTTCCCGCGCTGGTGCGACTGTCCCAGGAAGTGCGCGGTCGACAGGTCGTCGTCGGCGACCCACTTCTTCAGATTGGCGTGCTGGGATTCGTTGTCCTTCCGGCCCAGGCGGCGCAGGACTTCCCGGAACGAACAAGACGAGGCGATCGCATCCCGCAGTTCGGCCGTGCTCGGCCGATGGTCTCGGCCGAAGGGCGGGAAGTGCGAGACGTCGATGTCGAAGTGGGCGAAGCGCCGCATCAGATACCGGGTCAAGTGGCCGTTCGGCTCTGCTCCGAGGAATGCCACCGCTGCTTCGATGTCTCCGCAGCAGGCAGCAGCCGCGGCCAGTCGCTCACGCGTGTACCGCCTGCCATCCGCCGTCACCTGGCACGTCCCTTCCCGCGCCCGCGATAGTTGTCCGTGGTGGAGTGACAGTTCGGGCAGAGCAGCCGCAGGTTCCCGGGTAGGTTGTTCCGCCAGTCGCCGTCCATGTGGTCGACCTCGAGCGGCAGGGGATGGCCACGCCAGGTCGCACCGACGTCGCACAATGCGCACTCTTGCTTGACGCCGGTCTCCAGAAGCGCGCTCCTCAGGCGGCTGCCCCGGACGCGCAGGGGATGCGGTGAGGTGTTCAACACGAGAACCTCCTCCGGGGTCCGACGGCGCGGGCTGCGCCTCATGCGCGCGGTCGTCGGCGGCGTGAAGTGTGTGGTGTCGATTCCGTACGCCTTGATCCGACGACTGATGTGCGCGTGCTGGCCGCCGACCAGGTCTACCCCGAGCCTGCGGAGAACGTCCCACACGCTGCTGGACGCCGCGACGGCCTCCGCCAGCACTTCCCGCGTCCACCGCACCCCCTCCCGCTCGAAGTGCGAGGTGTCCACGCCCAGCTTCCGCATCCGCGCGGACAGGTACGACCGCGTCGAGCTCTTCGGGTCCACCCCCAACCGCTCCAGCGCCTCCGTCAGCGTCCGTGCCCCTCGCGCCGCCGATTCCAGCCGGTCCTTCGTGTACGGGCTCGTGCCCATGTGATCCCCTCCCCAGTACGGATCTCGTACGGACTAACGAGCCGAATATCGGACGGTTACGCCGATCGTGTGCGGAAAGCGGACGGGCCCGCACCCCCGTCGAGGGAGGGTGCGGGCCCGTCGCGGGGACCGGGTGGGTCAGATGCCCAGATCGCGGATGATCTTGGCCACGTGGCCGGTGGCCTTGACGTTGTAGAAGGCGTGCTCGACCTTGCCGTCCTCGTCGACGACGACCGTGGAGCGGATGACGCCCGTGACGACCTTGCCGTAGAGCTTCTTCTCGCCGAAGGCGCCGTAGGACTCCAGGACCGACTTGTCGGGGTCGCCGACCAGGGTGACCTTGAGGTTCTCCTTCTCGCGGAACTTCGCGAGCTTCTCCGGCTTGTCGGGGGAGACGCCGATGACGTCGTAGCCGGCGGCGGCCAGCACGTCGAGGTTGTCGGTGAAGTCGCACGCCTGCTTGGTGCAGCCCGGGGTGAGGGCGGCCGGGTAGAAGTAGACGATGACCTTGCGGCCCTTGTGGTCCGCGAGGGAGACCTCGTTGCCGTCCGCGTCGGGCAGGGTGAAGGCGGGGGCGGTGTCGCCCGGCTGCAGTCGCTCGCTCATGGCTCGCTCTCCTCGGGGTATGCGCGTACGCGATGAGCCTAATGGGGGTCGGGGGCCGCCTCCCGGCGGCGGAACTGACAGACTGTCCACCAACGACCGGAATACGACTACGGAGGCAGCGCGGTGTCGGACGCCAGGACCCCTGCGCAGATCGAGGCGGACATCGTCCGCCGGCGCGACCAGCTCGCCCTCACGCTCGACGAGATCGGCATTCGGGTGCATCCGAAGACGATCATCGGAGACGCCAAGGCCAGGGTCGCCTCGACCGTCGACGAGACCGCCGGACGGGCGTTCGTCGCCGTCAACCGGGTCGTCTCCGACGTGAAGGCGCGTTTCACCGACGAGGACGGCGCCCCGCGCCTGGAGCGCGTGGTCCCGGTGGCCGTGGTGGCCGTCGCGGTCGTCGGGCTGCTGCTGACGTCCTCCCGGCGGCACAAGGGCTGAGCCCGGCCGGTAGGTTCGTCCCGTGAGCGAGAACACGCACGACAAGCTGCCCATCCGGATGCTCCACGACCGGGTCCTGGTCCGCACCGACACCCCGGAGGGGGAGCGGCGCTCCGGCGGCGGGATCCTGATCCCGGCGACCGCCGCGGTCGGCCGGCGCCTGGCCTGGGCCGAGGTCGTCGCGGTCGGGCAGAACGTCCGGACCGTCGAGATCGGGGACCGGGTGCTCTACGACCCCGAGGACCGGGCCGAGGTGGAGGTGCGGGGCGTCGCCTATGTGCTGATGCGCGAGCGGGATCTGCACGCGGTGGCGGCGGACCGCTTCCAGAGCACGGACTCGACGGGTCTGTATCTGTAGCGGCGGTATCCGTCTGGATCTGTGGAAAGGCCCTGGTGACCGGTGTCACCAGGGCCTTTGCCCGTACTTTGCTAGGCTGGAACCGCCCCGACGAGACGCGCCGTACCGGGTTACGCGAAAAGACGACGCACTCCTGTTGTTCCGTCTCGCGGAGGTGTGTCGTCATGGCCTGGGTTCTTCTGATCATCGCGGGTCTGCTCGAAGTCGGCTGGTCGATCGGGATGAAGTTCACCGAGGGCTTCACCCGTCTGTGGCCCAGCGTCTTCACCGGTGCCGGGATCGTCGCCTCGATGCTGCTGCTCTCGCAGGCCGCCAAGACCCTCCCCATCGGTACCGCCTACGGCGTCTGGGTCGGCATCGGCGCGGCCGGCGCGGCGGTGGTCGGCATGGTGGTGCTGGGTGAGCCGGCGACCGCCGCCCGGATCTTCTTCGTCGTGCTGCTGCTGGTGGCGGTGGTGGGGCTGAAGGCCACCTCGGGCCACTAGGTCCGTTCGGGGGCTAGGGCCGTTTGGGGGCCGCCGGACCCGGGCGCTTCGCGGGGCCCGGGCCCGCCTCGCCCGTCTCGTACCAGTCCTCCGGGCCTTCCCTGTCGCCTTCCCTGTCGTCCTCCCTGGGGCCGTCCCTGCCGTCCCTGCCGTCCTCTCCGCCGTCCTCCGGTCCGTCCGGGAGCGGGGGGACCTCGGGGAGTTCGGCGCCCGGCATCAGGTGCAGGTCGAAGTCGCGTACGGGGGCGTCCGCGAGGGCCTCGCGGGTGAAGCGGGCCCAGATCTCGGCCGGCGGGCCGCCGCCGTTGACGCGGGGGAGGCCCAGGGCGCCGTAGAGGGGTTTCTGGGCGCCGGTCTCCGGGTCCTGGCCCATCAGGGCGACGACGGTGGCGAGTTCGGGGGTGTAGCCGGCGAACCAGGCCGCCTTGTCGTCCTCGGCCGTGCCGGTCTTGCCGGCCGCCGGGCGGCCTGCGGCGAGCGCGGCCGTGCCCGTACCGGTCTCGACGACGCTCCGCAGCACGGCGGTGGTGGTGTCGGCGGCCTCCCGCCCGACCGCCTGCCGGGGCTCCGACGAGGGCAGCGGCAGCGGCTCCCCGTCGCGGCTGAGCGCGGCGACCAGGGTGTGGTCGCCGCGCCGGCCGTGCGCGGCGAGCGTCGCGTACGCCTGCGCCATGTCGAGGACGCTCGCGGTGGCCGGGCCGAGGGCGATGGAGGGGGAGGCGGTGAGGTCGGGGGTGGTCGGGGGCAGGCCGAGGGCGACGGCGGTGCGGCGCACGTGCGAGGGGCCGACGTCGACGGCCATCTGGGCGTAGACGGCGTTGACGGAGAGGTCGGTGGCGGTGCCGACGGCGATCTCGCCGTAGCTCTCGCCGTCCTCGTTGGCGGGGTCGTACGGGGCGCCGGGCCAGCCCTCGACGGGGCGCCGGTCGGTGCCGTCGTAGAGCGTGTACGGGGTGATCGGCTCGCCGTGCTGGGTCCTGGCGCCGCTCTGGACCGCGGCGGTGAAGACGAAGGGCTTGAAGGTCGAGCCGACCTGGTAGTCGCGGCGGGTGGCGTTGCTGACGTACTGCTCGGTGTAGTCGACGCCGCCGTAGAGGGCGACGACGCTGCCGGTGGCCGGCTCGACGGCGGCGGCGCCGGCGCGCACGTACCGGTCGGTGGGGTGCGTGGCGGGGTCGAGGCGGTGGGTGACGCGGTCCTCGACGGCCCGGACGAGCGCGGCCTGGCGGTCGGGGTCGAGGGTCGTGACGATCCGGAAGCCGCCGCCCGCGAGGGTCTTCTCGTCGACGATCCCGCGGCCGGTCAGGTACTCCTCGACGGCCTGGACGACGTAGCCGCGCTGGCCGGAGAGGCCGGTGGCGGGGCGGGCGGTCTGGGGGTCGGGGAAGCGGAGGGCGGCGCGTTCGCCGGGGGTGAGCCAGCCTTCGCCGACCATGCCGTCGAGGACGTAGGCCCAGCGGGCGAGGACGGCGGGGCGGTGCTCGGGGTGGGTGGTGACGTCGTAGGCGCTCGGGGCCTTGAGGAGGGCGGCGAGGTAGGCGCCCTCGGCCGGGGTGAGGCGTTCGACGTCCTTGCCGTAGTAGGCGTGCGCGGCGGCCTGGACGCCGTAGGCGTTGCGGCCGAAGTAGCTGGTGTTGAGGTAGCCCTGGAGGATCTCGTCCTTGGTCTTCTCGCGCTCCAGCTTGATCGCGATGAAGAACTCCTTGGCCTTGCGGGTGAGGGTCTGCTCCTGGCCCAGGTAGTAGTTCTTGACGTACTGCTGGGTGATGGTGGAGCCGGACTGCCGGCCCTTGCCGGTGACGGTGTTCCAGCCGGCGCGGACCATGGCCTTGGGGTCGACGGCGCGCGAGGTGTGGAAGTCGCGGTCCTCGGCGGCGAGGACGGCCTGCCGGACGTGCAGCGGGATCCGGTCGAGGCGGACGTTCTGGCGGTTGACCTCGCCGTCCCGGGCGAGGACGGTGCCGTCGCGGTAGAGGTACAGGTTGGACTGGGCGAGCGCGGCGGCGTTGGCGGCCGGGATGGACACCAGCAGGTATCCGGTGACGAAGGCTCCGGCGAGCAGCGCTCCGCCGAGCAGGAGCGTCCCGACGGCGGCGCGCAGCAGCCGCCGGGGGAGCGAGGCCCTGGTCCGGGCGCGGGGGCGGGCGCCGGGGCGGGCGCCGGCGGCGGGCGGGGGCGTGGGGAGGGTGGGGTCCCTGGGTTCCCAGCCCGGGTCCGGAGGTGGTGCGGCGGAGGAGGAGCGCACGGAAGGGGACATGGCATCACATAGTGCACACAAAGCGGGCAAAACTCCCGAAGGTGGTGGGTGACCGCCGAGAAAAAGCCGGGATGATGCCGGGGGAGGGGCGGGGGGAGAGGCCGGGGAGGGGCGGGGGACGGCAGGGGGAAGAGGCCGGGGAGGGGCGAGGGAAGAGGCCGGGGCAGGTGGGGCGGTGGCCGGGAAGGACGCCGGGAAATCCGGTCGCCCTGGTGTGTCCCACACCACTAAGGTCGTGCGCTTCGTCCGTTTTCCGCATGCCCTTCGAAGGGAAGCACCATGCTGCGGCTGTACGCGACCGTGGCCGCGGGCGGCTTCCGGCGGTACGCCACCTACCGGGTGGCCACGCTGGCGGGCCTCTTCACCAACACGGTCTTCGGTTTCGTCTTCTCGTACACCTACATCGCGCTGTGGGCCGAACGCCCCCAGCTCGGTGGCTACTCCATGTCCGACGCCCTCGCCTACGTCTGGATCGGGCAGGCCCTCCTCACCGTCTGCGGCCTCATGGGCGGCGGCTTCGAGGAGGAGCTCATCGAACGCATCAGGACCGGCGACATCGCCGTCGACCTCTACCGCCCCGCCGACCTCCAGAGTTGGTGGTGCGCGGCCAACGCGGGCCGCTGCGCCTACCAGTTGCTCGGCCGCGGCGCCGGCCCCCTCGTCATCGGCGCGCTCGCCTTCGGGTTCACCCTTCCGGACGGTCCGGCCGGCTGGGCCGCCTTCCTGCTCGCGGTGGCCCTCGGCTCGCTCGTCGCCTTCGCGCTCTGGTACCTGGTCGCGATGAGCGCGTTCTGGCTCCTCGACGGCCAAGGCGTGGTCCAGGTCGCCTGGCTGTCCGGCCTCTTCTTCTCGGGGATGCTCCTCCCGCTGAACGTCTTCCCCGGCGCGCTCGGCGAGATCGCCCGGGCCCTGCCCTGGGCCGCGCTGCTCCAGGTCCCGGCCGACGTCTACCTCGGCCGCTACAGCGACGGAGCCGGCCTCGCCCGCGCGTACGGCTTCCAGCTCGGCTGGCTCGCCCTGCTGCTGGCGGCGGGCCGCGCGGCCCAGGCGGCGGCGACCCGGAAGGTGGTGGTGCAGGGTGGCTGAGTCACTGCCGACCGACACGCGCGTCGCCCCGGGGGTTGCGCCTCCCGGCCGCGCGGGCGACGCCCGGCGGGAGGACGCGTACCGGACGCCCCGCCGCCGCGCGGGCGACGCCCTGCGGACGTACCGGATGGTCGCCGCCATGTGGATCCGCTCCACCATGACCTACCGCGCCTCCTTCGCGCTGACCCTCGTGACCTCCTTCTGCGTCACCTTCTTCGACTTCGTCGTCATCCTCCTGATGTTCGGACAGGTCCGGGGCCTCGGCGGCTTCTCCTTCGCCGAGGTCGCCTTCCTGTACGGCACCACGGGCACCGCCTTCGGGATCGCCGACCTGACGCTGGGCTCGCTCCAGCGGCTGGGGCGCCGGATCCGGGACGGCTCGCTCGACGTGTTCCTGCTGCGCCCGGCTCCGCTGCTCGCGCAGGTCGCGGCGGACCAGTTCGCCCTGCGCCGGCTCGGCCGGGTGCTCCAGGGGCTGATGGTGCTGGTGTGGAGCCTGGTGCTGCTCCGCGACGAGGTGGCGTGGTCCTGGCCGAAGGTCCTGATGGTGCCCGGGATGGTGGCCTGCGGGGCGGTGATCTTCATGGCGGTGATGGTGCTGGGCGCGTCGGCGGTCTTCTGGCTCCAGGACGGGGCCGAGGTCACCAACTCGTTCACCTACGGCGGCAACACGCTGCTCCAGTACCCGCCGACGGTGTTCGCCCAGGACCTGGTGAAGGGCGTGGTGTTCGTGATCCCGCTGGCCTTCGTGAACTGGCTGCCCGCCCTGTACGTCCTCGGCCGCCCCGCCCCCGCGGGAGTGCCGTCCTGGACGGCCTTCGCCGCCCCGCTCGTCGCCCTCGCCTGCTGCGGCGTCGCGGGCCTGGCGTGGCGGGCGGGCATCCGTTCCTACCGATCGACAGGAAGCTGACCCCGCATGTCCACCACGTCACCCACACCCACACCCACGCCCACGCCTCTCGCCGAGGCCGTGCCCCTCATCGAACTGGACGGCCTGGAGAAGACCTTCACCGTCCGCCGCCGCGCGGGCCTGCTGCGCCGGGAGCGGCGGGAGGTCCGCGCCGTCGACGGCATCTCCTTCACCGTGGACCGGGGCGAGATGGTCGGCTACATCGGCCCGAACGGCGCCGGGAAGTCCACCACCATCAAGATGCTCACCGGCATCCTCACCCCCAGCGGAGGCCGCCTCCGCGTCGCCGGCATCGACCCCGCGCGGGAGCGGACCCGCCTGGCCCGCCGCATCGGCGTCGTCTTCGGCCAGCGCACCACCCTCTGGTGGGACCTGCCGCTGCGCGACTCGTACCGGCTGGTCCACCGCATGTACCGGATCCCCGACGACCGCTACCGGGAGAACCTCGCCCGCTGCGTGGACCTCCTCGACCTCGGCGACCTCCTCGACGTGCCCGTACGCCAGCTCTCCCTCGGCCAGCGGATGCGCGGCGACATCGCCGCCGCCCTCCTCCACGACCCGGAGGTGCTCTACCTGGACGAGCCGACGATCGGCCTCGACGTCGTCTCGAAGTCCCGGGTCCGGGCCTTCCTCCGCGAACTGAACACGACGCGCGGCACCACCGTCCTCCTCACCACCCACGACCTCACCGACATCGAACAGCTCTGCTCCCGGGTCATGGTCATCGACCACGGGCGGCTGATGTACGACGGCGACCTCGCCGGCCTGCACGAGGCCGGCGACGGCGAACGGCTGCTCGTGGTGGACCTGGCGCGGGAACTCCCGCCCATCGACGACGTCCCCGGCGCCCGCTTCGTACGGGCCGACGGGCCGCGCCAGTACCTCGCCTTTCCGGCCTCCGCCTCCGCCGCGCCGCTCGTCGCCGCGGTGGCGGAGGCGTACCCGCTCGTGGACCTGTCGGTGCGGGAGCCGGACATCGAGTCCGTGATCGCGAAGATGTACGGAGGGCGGTACGGGGGAACTCGTGAGGAGCGCCGGGAGTCCCTGATGTGAGGAGGTCTGGCGGATGGTGAGTTTCACGTACACGGCAGCGGACGAGGAGAAGAGCAGAGGCGTCCGCAGGATGAAGGCCCTGGCGACGGGGCTGCTGGCACTGGTCGCGGTGGTCTACGCCCTCGCGACCTGGGCGGAGAACGCGGGCGCGGGCGCCTGGGCGGGGTACGTGGCCGCGGCGGCCGAGGCCGGCATGGTCGGCGCGCTGGCGGACTGGTTCGCGGTGACGGCCCTCTTCCGGCACCCGCTGGGGCTCCCGATCCCGCACACGGCGATCATCCCGACGAAGAAGGACCAGCTCGGCGCCTCGCTGGGCTCCTTCGTCGGGGAGAACTTCCTCTCCGCGGACGTCGTACGGGGCAGGCTGCGCGCCCTCGGCGTGGCCCGGCGCCTCGGCGCCTGGCTGGCGGAGCCCGCGCACGCGGACCGGGTGACGGCCGAGGCGGCGACCGCGCTGCGGGGCGCCCTGACGGTCCTGCGGGACGCGGACGTCCAGGCCGTGGTCGGCGAGGCGATCACCCGCCGCGCCGACCAGGCCGAGATCGCCCCCGGCCTGGGCAAGACCCTGGACCGCATGGTCACGGAGGGCGCCCACCACCGGGCGGTCGACCTGGTCTGCGTCCGCGCCCACGACTGGCTCGTCACCCACGGCGACTCGGTGATGGACGCGGTCCAGGGCGGCGCCCCCGGCTGGACCCCCCGCTTCGTGGACCGCAAGGTCGGCGAGCGCGTCTACAAGGAGCTGCTCCGGTTCGTCACGGAGATGCGCGACATGCCCACCCACCCGGCCCGGGGCGCCATCGACCGCTTCCTCACGGACTACGCGGCCGACCTCCAGTCCGACACGGACACCCGCGCCCGGGTGGAACGCCTCAAGTCGGACCTCCTGGCCCGCCCCGAGATCCAGGACATCATCGCCTCCGCCTGGGCCTCGGTCCGCGCCCTGATCCTCGCGGCGGCCGAGGACGACCAGAGCCAGCTCCGCCTCCGCGCCCGCGCCTCCCTGATCTCCCTCGGCAAGCGCCTCGCCTCCGACCCCCGCCTCCAGGCGAAGGTCGACGGCTGGCTGGAGTCGGCCGTGACGTACGTGGTCACCACCTACCGCGCCGAGATCACCTCCCTGATCACGGACACGGTCGCCGGCTGGGACGCCGACCAGACCTCGAAGAAGATCGAGGCCAACATCGGCCGCGACCTCCAGTTCATCCGCATCAACGGCACGGTGGTCGGCGCCCTCGCGGGCCTGGCGATTCACACGATCAGCCACGCGCTGGGCGGCTGACGGGGGCACCTCGGGGGCGGGCAGGACTCAGCCCTTGGGCGGGTGGGGCTCAGCCTTCGGAGGCGGGTGGGGCTCAGCCTCCGGAGGCGGGTAGGGCTCAGCTCTTGGGCGGGTGGGGCTCAGCCTCCGGAGGCGGGTGGGGCTCAGCCCTTGGCTCTTGGGCGGGTGGGGCTCAGCCCTTGTCGCGGGTGACGGCCCACGCGGTGGCCGCCATCCCGCCGGCCACGGAGAACACCGCGGGCCAGGCCCCGACCTTCTTGGCCAGCGGATGCGACCCGGCGAACGCCGCCACATACGCCCCGGCCAGCCCCGCGGCCACCTTCCCCCCACCGACCCGCTGCCACTCCCGGGCGGCCACCCCGCCGGCCACCGCCAGCACCACCCCACCGAGCGGCCGCTTCCCGCTCCACCGCGCGACGGCGTATCCGCCGACGAGTCCGGCGGCGGCTATGGCGGGGGAGGGGATGGGGGGCATGACGGGGCCTTCTTCCGATGTAAGGGGTGTCGTCTCCTCGAGCCTAGGCCACGGTCCTCCTCAGGTAGATGGGGACTCCCCACCCTCGCGTACACGTCACAATGGCGGATATGAGGGTGCTCGAGACGACCGAGTCCACGAGATCCCGGATGAGCAGGCAGCGCAGCCGGGACACAGGCGTGGAGATGGCACTCCGCCGAGCCCTGCACGCGTCCGGCTTCCGTTATCGGGTCCACCGCCGCCCGCTGAAGGGCGTGCGACGAGAAGCGGACATCGTGTTCGGTCCTGCCAAGGTCGCTATCTTCGTCGACGGCTGCTTCTGGCACGGCTGCCCTGAGCACGCCACGTGGCCGAAGCGCAATTCGGCCTTCTGGCGGGAGAAGATCGAGAAGAACCGGGCTCGGGACCGCGACACCGATGCCCGTCTGAAGGAGGCGGGCTGGGCCTCCGTGCGGGTATGGGAGCACGAGAGCGCGATCGAGGCCGCCGTGCGGGTGGCGGCGATCGTCGAGGCGCGCCACCCCGGGCGCGCCCGCGTGGTCCGGAGCCCCTGAACCGCGGTTCGCCCAAAGAAATTTGACAGATCGCATGGCGTCAAATCCGTGGTGGTAGTTTGTTCGCCGTGCGGTCGCCGAGGACGCCTTGGTCCGGGTACCGCATCACCACCGAGTGAGCCCTGGGGGGACGCGAGTGACGGACACGCAAGGCGAGGAGTTCGGAACCTGGCTGGAGCGTCAGCTCGCCAGGGCGGACATGCGACAGGTCGACCTCGCGACACGACTGGGGCTCACGAGGGCCGCCGTTTCCGCGTGGATCACGGGGCGGGCGGAGCCCCGCGAGGAGACCAAGCGAGCCATCGCCGCGGTCTTCGACATAGACCTCGCGTCGGTCCAGAACCGCACGACCGACATCGCCTCCGCGCTGCCTCGCCAGTGGCACCACAGGCCCGCCCACGCGGACGGCGGGCGGGAGTACGGCAACGCCGCGGCCTTCGCCTTCGACGCAGACCTCTCCGTCCTCGCCCGGGAAGCCACTCAGAACTCGCTCGACGAGCGCCACGATCCCGCGGCGCCCGTCCGCGTCCGCTACGTCCTGCACGAGCTCACCGGTGAGCACCTCGACGCCTTCCTCACCGCCATGCGGTGGGACGAACTGCGGCCCCACTACGAGGCGGCGGCGGTGGGCGGCCAGAAGGTCTCCCGCAGTCTCCGTGCCGCCCTCGACGACCTCGACGGCCACCGTTCGCTGCTGCTTCTCCGTGTCGAGGACTACAACGCGGCGGGCCTCACCGGTCCGGAGTACAGGGACGGGCGCTACGCCGCCGTCGTGCGTCGTCAGCTCGACAGCCACAAGCAGGCGGGCGGACGGGCCGGCGGCTCGTACGGACTGGGCAAGGCCACCCTGTGGGCCACGAGTCGCCTGGGCCTCGTCCTCGTCAACTCCACCCTCTCGGAACCCCACGAAGGACGTGTCGAGCGCCGGGTCGTGGGACGCCTCGACCTGCCGTGGCACGAACTGGACGGCGAGGCGTACGCGGGCCCCGCCTGGCTCGGAGAACCGGAGCCCGGAGCCCTTCACCGAGGCGTGTCCCGGTCCTGGTGGGCCGGAGACGAGGAGGTCCGCGCACTTCACCTCGAGCGCTCGAACCCCGACCCCGGCACGTCCTTTCTCATCGTCGGGGCCCACGACGCCTCGGGCGACGCCGAGACACTCCAGGAGATGCACGACAAACTCGTCCGCGCACTCGCCGACGGCTTCTGGGCGACCATGATCGGCGGCAGAATGGCCGGAGCGCTCATGGAGGCGAGCGTCACGACCCTGCGCAACGGGCACGTGGACATCCCGGAGGAGCGCGTCGACCCCCACGCCTTCCACCCCGCACTCGGGCGCGCCCTGCAGTCCTACCTCGACGGCGCGACGGTCACCGAGCTCACCTCCGGCGACCAGGTCGCGCTCGCGGAGGTCCCGCTCGTCGTTTCACCGCTCAAGGGACGCGGTCGTGCCCGGGACAAGGGGCGTGAACACCGTGCCGTCCTCCTGCTGACCAGCGCGGCCGACCAGGACGAGCGGCACAACCGGGTCGTCTGCATGCGCGGCAACCGAATGACCATCACCGAGCAGCGACCACGCGAGCTCCCCCTGGGCACGGCGCCGTTCCAGGCAGTCCTGCTCGCCGGCTTCGCGACCGGTCGCGAAGGAGAGGACGTCGAACTCGCAGAAGCCTTCCTCCGGGCCTCCGAGCCGCCCGAGCACGACCGATGGGACCGCACAGAGGAGCTCACCTCCCTCTACGAGCGCGGCGCCCTCACCCGACTCAAGGAGTTCAGGGCCGAGACCGACAAGGCGGTCCGAAGCCTGGTCGGACGACGCGAGAGCACGCGCTCGGAAGGCCCCGCCGCCCTCCGTGAGCTGCTCAGGTTCGACGTCGGCACCACCGGCGCGGGCGGTGGACGGCGGGCGCAGGGCTTCCCGGTCGTCCGCAGCGTGCGGGCGCGGGTCGAGCCGGACGGCGCGTGGAACGTCACCGTCGGACTGAAGCTTCCCGACGCCGAGGACCCGTGGATCCTGGCGCCCGTGGCGAAGTTCGACGTGCGCTCCGGCGGTCGCCCCGCCGTGGGCTGGTCGACGCTGACCGCATCCGACAACTGTCGGGTGGAGAACGGTCTCCTCGTCGTCGCCCCCGGTGCGCGCACCGCCGTCTTCACCGGGGTCACCGACCCCGCCACGCACCCGGTCCAGAGCGCACTTGCCCGGCTCGTCGTCGACATCCAGAAGGCCCGCGGAGGAGCGGCATGAAGTCCGTCTACCCGTACCCGACCCTCTTCGGCGACATCGACCTCGACGTCCTGTCGATCACCGTCGACGGAACGTCGCCCCTCCCGTACTCACACGTCTCCAAGCCCCAGAAGACGGTGGCACTCCACAGGGCAGGCCGGGAGAACTGGGAGTACTGCACGCTCCACTTGCGTGCCACCCTCCCCGAGACGGAGCTCTCCGAGGGGGCCTGGACCGACGCCGTCTGCCTGGCCGCCCTGACCGAGAAGACCACGAACGCCCGCTCGACCACGTGCCTCGTGCGCGCGGCCGACGGCACGTGGAACGGCACCATCGACCTCCACCGGAGTCGCCATCTCGAGCGGGCCGCACTCGGCCTGACCGTCGTCGCCACCGTGGACGGAGTCCCGGGCCGGATGATCGGCACGACGGAGCAGGACTGGTACGTGGACCTCAAGGGGGCCACACCCGTACGCCAGCGTGAGATCGAGATCGTCCAAGAGGACTTCGGCGACGGGCCACAGGATTGGCTCCGCCCGTACAAGGACTCCCCGTGGATCGTGGAGACGACGGGCGAGGTCCCCACCGTCTACCTCAACACCGGGGCGGTCGACGGGTTCGTCGACCTGCTCCACGGCAGCGGGGGCGGTCCGGCCGAGCGGCTGTTGCGTGATGTCCTCGCCGGGCAGATCGCCCAGGACGCCTGGACCGCCATGTTCCACACGGCCGTCAGCGACCTCGACACGGACGAGGACGGTACCCCCGTCATGCCGACGGGCTGGCGGGAATCCGTTCTCCGGGCCATGCTTCCCGACGTGATGCCCGGGCGACAACTCACCGACGTCCTCTACGACATTCAGGAACGGCGGACGAAGGGGTTCGGCTGGGCCGAGCTGCAGACCACCATCCAGTACGCGGCCGGCAAGCGCAGCCGGATCGCGAAGAAGCTGACCGACGCGGTGCGCGCCGTCGACGCGGACAGGAGCAATGCCCGATGAGCCCGTTCGCCCCCGCGCAGCTGCCTTCCGTGCTCGCCCTGCTGCCCGATGCGGCGGTCACCAAGTACCTCGGCCGAGGCATCCAGTCGGGCCTCGAGTCGCCACCGCAGGTCGCCCTGACCCGTGCCTGCGTCGCCTTCGACGCGAGGACGGCCGAGCGCCGGCGCACCGCACCTGTACGGGAACTCCTCGACGAGGCCATGAGACGGTTCGCGGCCGACAGGTACGCCGCCGACGGCTGGTTGGCTCCGCGCCTGCACGCCACCCTGCGCATGACGCGGGCGGAGGCCGCCGACAGGCGCCTCTGGAACCATTTGGCCATGATCGTCGCCCCCGACTACGTCGTCTGGCGTCACCGGGGCGCCGACACGGCGGACGGGCGGGGCGTCGCCCAGGCTGCTCGGTTCAGCGGAATCCACTACACCCAGGCGTTCTCCCGCCTCTGGTGGGCGGCCGAACTCTTCCGCGACGGTCCCGACTACCGTCCCGTCGCCACGGCCTGTCGTGTCCAGGACGTTCTCAACACCACGATGCGCCTGGACGTCATCGACCACCGACCCACCGCACAGGCCGTGATCCGGATCGTCGAGGGTCTGCTCGATTCCGGTGTTCCCCGAGTCGGCGACCGGGTCAACGCCTTCTCGGCGGCCGTGAACGCGGCCGGGAGCACCCTGATGTACGACGTCCTGGCCGAGGACGACGAACCGGACCTCGACGAACTGCACGACTGGATCGAGGCCGGCGTCCGCCAGGGCGTGGAGTTCGATCGGCTTCCCGAGGGGCCCCACGACGGGCACGTTCGGGCGGGCGCCGTCGACGCCCTGCTGCCCCTCTTCGAGAAGCTGCGGGCCGAGGCGCCCGTGCGCAAGCGGAAGCCGACCGAGGGCGACCACGAGGCCGACGCCACGGTGCCCTCGCCCAGGGTTCCGGGTGTCAGCCTCGCGAAGCCGTCGGACCCCGTCTGACCCGGGGCGTCAGCTGTCGGCCGCGTACCGGTCCGCCGGGCCGAGGACGGCGTTCAGGACCGCCTTGCCCAGCAGCGGGGGAATGGCGTTGCCGATCTGCTGGGCCACGGCCCGTCCCGCCCACGGGTATCCGCCGGGGAAGGTCTGCAGGAGCCCGGCCTCGGATTCGGTGAAGCGGGGGAGCTCGGTTCCGTCCGCGCCGACCACCCGATTGCGGGAGACCTTGCCGGTGACGGTGAAGGCGGGTTCCTCGGAGGTACGTCGGCCGCGACTCTTGGGATCGCCGCCGGTCCCGTAGTTCGAGATCACCTCGAACGCGTCGGATCGGTCGAGCACCGCGGACATCGGCACCCACGGCTCCTGCGCCGGATTGCCCTGGTCGCGGGGGACGCCCTTGCGGTACAGGCGATGCGTGGGGTCCGGCAGCTTGGCTTCGGCGTTGAGCCGAGCCACGAGAATGGCGCGGCGTCGGGTCTGAGGGACGCCGTACTGCTCCGTGTGCAGCACCTGGGGCATGGGCACCGAGTAGCCCTTCGCGAGGAGGACCTCCCGGTACTCCTTCCAGACCGGGAGCACGGCGGGTACCTGCTCGAGGACGATGGCCTCGTACGGCCGGCCGTCCTTGAGCGCTTCGAGGGCCCAGCGCAGCGGCTCCAGGACGAGACCGGTGCGCTCGTCGTCGAGGACGGCGAGCTTGGAGCGGACGTCCTCGCCCTGTGCCATGCGCTTGACGAAGCCGATGACCTCGTCCAGCGCGCGCCTGCCCGCGCCGCCGCCCGCCACGGTGAAGGTCTGGCACGGGGGGCCGCCGGCGAGCACCGTGGCGTTCGGGAACTTGTGGGGGCCGAAGTCGCGAACGTCGCCCTGCAAGGTGGCGAGCCGGGCCTCGGTGCGGGTCGCGCAGGCGTCGTCGTCGTACTCGATCCCCGTCACCTCGTAGCCGAGATCCCGGGCCGCCACGTCGAGTCCGCCCGGTCCGGCGAACAAGTCGACAATCTCGGGGCGTGGCACGTGATCTCCAGGAGGGTGGTGTGTCTGTCGGGGAACGGGGCGACCCCGGCAGCGCTCCAGACTACCGGGCGCCGCCGTGTGGGCGGCCAGGCCTTCGACGGTGGTTCCCGATGGGTCGAAGGTGACGGATTTCGTCCGGGGAGGTCAGGTTTCCAGGGCCGCTCGGATCGCTCTGCCGAGGGCTCGCCCGACCGGCGGCGGGGTGGCGTGTCCCACCTGTCGGTACCGCACGGTCTTCCCGCCGGCGAATTCCCACTCGGGCGGGAAGCCCTGGAGCGTGGCCGCCTGGCGCACGGTGAGCGGCATCATCCCCGGACGGCCGCGCGAAGGGTCCCAGGCGAAGTCAGGACCCGGCACCTCGTCGGCCACGGTGCCGCCGTCCACCCCCATGCGCGCCCAGGCGCGCTTGCTGCCCGTAGGGCCCAGGTCGGGTCCGCCGCGGTTCCAGGAACCCCCGACCAGGGTGGGGGCCGGTCGGTCCGCCTGCGCGGCCCAGTGCGCCGCGCCGGGCCAGCCCCGGGCTCCCATCGACGGGCCCAGGGCCTCGCCCACCGTGCGAGGACGGGAGACGGAGGGGGCAGGAGGGGTGAAAGCGTCGAGTCGACCGTCCCTGAAGGCGACGACGACCCCCTGTTTCCGATCCTGTGCCACTCCGAAATCGGACGCGTTCAGCACGAACCATCGGATGTCGTACCCGAGGTGGACGAGCTCCTCGGTGATGTATGCGCGGATGGGCCCGTACGTGGGCTTGGTGACGAGGTCGGGAACGTTCTCGATCAACAGGGCGCGCGGGCGGATGCCGTGCATGAGCATGATCGCGGCCTGGAGTACTTCCAGCTCGTCCTCCCGCTCGCCGCGGTGCACGGACGCGGTGGCCTTGACCCGGGGCAGCCCGGCCGCGACCAGATCCACGTCGTAGGTCTGCTGGTGTTCGACGGGGTCGAAGTCGCGCAGGTCGAGATCGAGGACGTGCCAGGCCGGCCTGTTCGCGCGGAGCGTCTCACAGGCGACGGCTCTGTTGTCGAGGAGCAGTACGGGGTCGAAGCCCGCCTGCTCCAACCCCAGTGCGAGCCCTCCGGCGCCGGCGCAGATGCCGACGCTTCGCAGGCGGGGCTCGGTGCTCGTGGACGGCCCGTTCCTCACGCGGTGCCCGGTCCGGAGTCCGTGTCGATGATGGCGATGCCCTCCTTGGACGAGTCGACGGTCGTGAAGCGCAGGACCCGTCCGTCGTCGCTGCGTGCCGACGCAGGGGCGACGAAGCCGAAGGCCATCACGATGCGGCTCGGATCGACGGCGTCGCCGTCCGTCAGGCCGGCCCGGTGCGCCGACTCGATGATCGGGTACAGGACGATCACACCTCGCCGAGGCGAGACGAACTCCTCCACGGCCGCATCGCCGGAATCGGCGAGGGCGCCCGCGATCCGAAGCGCCGCGCCACGGTGCTTGAGGTCGCTGATGGCGCCGAAGAGCGGGTCGCGCCGTCGGTCACGTGCGAAGTAGGAGTAGGTGCGTCCTTCGCCCCCGATCCGGATCCGCCGGGCCGGCTGGGCGTGCTGCGGGGCGAGGACGAGCCAGTCGTCCACCTGGGCGGGACCGCTCGTCGTGATCTCCCGCAGGTAGTCCAGGTGCGGGGCGAACTGGGAAGGAGCTCCCCACCGCACGTCCGATACGAGACTCAGGAGCCTGCTCGGTTCCAGACTGCCGGTGAGCGCGGCGAAGCGGTGCGTGACCCCCGATTCCGTGAAGTGGTACGCGAGGGACGTCGGCTCGGCCGACAGAGAGGTCAGGATCGGTGTCCACAGGTTCGTGTTGTGGCGCAGGTCCGCCGCCTTCGTCGGATAGGCGGTGGGCTCCTGCCACTCGCCGGGAGAGCGCACCGTGACCAGCCGGGAGTTGTACATCTTGCTCGGGCTGGTGGGCTTGAGCCACGGGATGTGCTGCCAGACGAGCGGCGGGACCCTGTCCGGAGTGACCTGGGGGCGGCCGTCGACGGTCACGCTGTACTGGGCCAGCTCGGCCCGGAATGCCTCCTCGTCCCGGCAGATCGCCTCGAAGCCCTCGTAAAGGTCGATCTCCTTCTTCCCCATGGCCTCCTGGCGGCCCAGGTAGAGGCGGACGAGGTCCCGGTATCCCTTGCGGAATCCGAACCACCGACCCATCTGCATGAGAGTCGACGCGTTTCCGGCGCGGCGCCGGAAGTACGAGACGGTCAATCCCTCCACGGTGAAGCCACGGGCCAGCTTCTGGCCGCCGATGAGGATCTTCCAGATGGACCGCTTGTCGAAGTCGGCCTCGCCGGTCTCGATGTCCTTGTCGCCGTTGACCACGATGATCGGCTTGTCGTCGCCGCCGATCCGGATGGCGGCGGGACCGATGTAGGGGGCGAGCTCCTCGAACGAGGCGGGTACGGCCTGGCCGTCGGCGCGTACGGCGGAGACCAGGGCGACGTCATTCTCGAAGAGCGTGCGCAGCCGCTCGCGGCCCGTGGCACCAAGGTAGCCGGCGTTCCACCACAGCCCGGTCACGCGGCCGAGCAGCTGACGGTGGTCGTCCTGCCGGACGGACTCGTGGATCAGCATCGTGTGGTGCTGGAAGTAGCGGTCTCCCAGGCCGCCCTTGTCCTCGCGGTAGAGCTTCATCGCTGCCGTGAGGACGAACATGTCCATGGCGCGTTCGAGGCACGTGTCGTCCTCGTCGTCCTCGACGACGATCGAGCGGACGTGTGCCATCTCGTTCGAGTTCGCGTACGTGCGTTCCTCGTCGGTCGGATCGGTGTCGAGGTCGTGGAAGTCACGGGCTCCCATGTACCCGTCCGGGCGGGGCAGAGAGATGATGAAGTCCTTCGGGAAGATGTCCTCGGTGTCGCTGGGGTCGATGAAGACGTTGGCGAAGGGTGTCGCCGTGTAGCCGACGTACTGCGCCCGCGGGAGCATCCGCAGCAGTTCCGAGATCTTCTTGTTGATCGCGGTCCGCTCGGTGTTCGGTTTGGCCAGGTCCGACGTGTTCACCGATGCCTCGTCGGACTCGTCGTCGATGATGAGCACCGGGATCTCGGAGAGCGGGGTCTGGATCTTCTGGAGGTCCTTGACCAGCTTGCCCAGGACCAGCTTGTTCTTCTTCACGACCATCAGGCGGGCCGCTGCGCGGTGGAGGTTGCGCGGGTCGTACAGCGGGAGGCCCGGCTCCTGCTTGTCGGATTCCAGGGCAGCGATTCCCATGTGGAGGCTCTGGTAGTCGACGTCGCGCGTCGTCATCCGGTGGATGTCGAAGGCGCCGAGAGCGGAGGGCATCGCGCCGAAGGTGGCGAATCTGCCCTGGCTCCAGGCCGGGTCGTCGGCGTAGTCGGACTCGTATTCGCTCGCGCCGCGCATGATGTTCTCGCGGCCCACGAGTTCCATGTCCAGGCGCCGCTGGGTTTGCGCCCGCAGCATGTTCAGCGTGCCACCCAGGACGATGACCAGCCGGTAGCCGGCGTCGATCGCCTTGGCGATGACACCTGCGAAGTTGGCGGTCTTGCCGGACTGCACGTAGCCGACGACGAGACCCTTCGACTGGTAAGCCTCGGGCGCGGTCGGGTCGGCCAGCCGTTCCACGACGCGGTCGGTCGCCTCGTCGAGTCCCGCAACGACGTCCTCGGGCCATCCCTTCTCCGCCAGCAGCTTGCGGTACGCGGGCCAGTACCACGGGCGGCCCTGGAGGGACTGCGGCGTGTACCAGGCCTTGTGCTCGGTGCTGATGACGACCGCGCCCGCAGCCTTGGAGACGGGAACGAGGGAGTCGAGCAGCTTGCCGGTCTCCGCTCCGATGCCGAGCAGGGCATAGACGTCGGCCCGGCGGGCATCCGTGCGGGGGGCGTGGTCGGACCAGGAGACGTTCTCGTTGTAGTCCCAGCGGGTGAGCTGCTTGCGCCACATCTCCACCAACCGGTCCGTGGCCCGAGCCTCGCGCAGCACGGACAGGAAGTCGGCTTCGGCGGCGAGGTCCATGGCCTCCGCCGAGAGATCCTCGGCCTGGTATTCGAGGGCTCGTACGAGTCGCTTCGGCTTCCCGGAACTCATGTCTCCGAGGACCTGGGCGTGGAGGTCGAGTCGGAGGGCGGCGGCCGAGTCGGAGAAGGGCATCGGTGGTTGTTCCTCGGAGGTCGGGACGATGAGTGGTGGGGGCGCGATGGTCAGGGAAGGCGTAGGCCGGAGAAGTCCACGGGGGCTCCGGGAGTGGGGGCGAGACCTGTCACGTCCGTCTCGTAGCGGACGGCCGAGATCCGTTCGAGGGAGGCGGCCGCCAGGATCCCGGGCGTGAGGCGAGGGACGGAATGGGCGGAGAGGAGGAGGGCCTCGTCGCGGGGGGTCCACCGCTCGTCGTCCTCCCGCATCGGGGACCAGCCGCAGCGCTCCAGAGCGGAGTTCAGTCGACTCAGGGTTCCTGGAGCCCGGTCGGCGACGATCTCGCGGACCGCGTCGACCGACTCGGTGAGCGTGCGGCCGCCCGCCCCGCCCCGGGTGAAGCGCAGTGACGCGAACCAAAGAGGCCGGCCGGGGGCGGGTTGGAGCTGCCCCAGCCCGTGGATGACGTGGCGTCGACGTTCCGTCGCGGTCGTCTTCACCTCGATGTCGAAGTCCGCGAGTGCGAAGTCGTGCTCCTCGCCGTACGGCCCGGTCCACGCGTCGACGGCGGATTCCCAGCCGTACGACTCGGCGAGTCGAGCCAGTATCGCCAGCTCGCCCAGCAGCCCGATCCGCCGTTCGACGCTCATGGCCCCGGGGCGGTCGAGGAGAGAGCTCCAGTTGTCGACGGTCTCGTGAAAGGCGCGGTCCAGTGAACGGTTCTGTGTGACGATCCGATCCGCGACGGCGAGCGCCAGGTCGTGGAAGTCGCGCATCAGCTCGGTCTGCGTGGTCCGGATGCGGGCCATGCGCAGTCCCCCGCCGACGGCCACCTGGTCGATGTCGACGGCCGGGAGGGGGGAGCGAGGCGGCCGCTGGTGCCTCTCCAGCTCGACGAAGAGGGCGATGTCCGCACCGCCGTGCCCTACCTCGTACGAGACGACGGGATGGCCGTCGGCGGGCGAGAGGCGGTAGCTCGCACCCAGCCCCTCTCCCAGGTAGTGCTCGACCGTCGACCAGGCGAGGACGGGGCCGGGCTCCGCGTCAGTCATCCTCGGCCACCCGGTTCAGCTCCGCGCGGGCGGCCGCCACGAGTACGGACTGCCACAACTGGAGGTTGTCCTTCTCCCTGCTGCCGCTGTACTCCTTCTCGAAGACTCCGTGGAGCAGCAGATACATGAGCGACTTGAGGGTCGGGGCGTCGTTGAGGCCGCCGCGTCGGCCGCCCAGGATGGCGCCTCGGTAGTGGTGGTTGAGGATGATGGTCCGGTTCTCGCGGTCGATCTCGAAGAAGGTGCTGTTGTCGATCTTCTGCCACCGGACGGAGATCGGTTCCTCGAACGGGATGATCGGAAGTTCGTCCTCGATGGCCTCGCGGACGGAGGATTCGAACCCCTTGCCCGCGGCGATCACGGGCTTGCGTGTCGTGCCGGTGCGCTTGCGGGCATCCCTATAGGTCGTGTCGGCATCCGCCACGTACTGGGTGAAGGTCCGGCCGTCGGCGTCGGTCGCGGATTCCAGGGCACTGACGAACGCGGGAGAGGTGTCGACACCGTCCTTCTTCACCGTCAGGCGGAACACCCTCGCGGCGGCCGTGTCGTCCGGAAGGTCGACGGCGACCCGGGCCAGGGCGAGGTGCTGCTCGGGCTGCCTGAAGTTGTTCCAGCCGCCCGCCTGGACGAGGCGGTTGTGTCGGTAGAAGTAGAAGCCCTGGCGGTCGAGGCCGGTGCCCACCGCCTTGAACTCGTCGACGTTGGACTTCGGCGGCCATATGTGGGCGGTCAGCGTGACGGGCCCGATCGAGGGGATGTCCGCGACGAAGTCGCGCGCGTAGTCCGGATGTCCGCTGATCGGATAGGCGAAGGGATCGAGGGGCTGCACACCGAAGTTCATGTACTCGACGCCAGTGGAGACGTCCTCCACCGCGATGGTGATGTTGAAGTCGTCGCGGGCCAGGAACCGGTGCAGGTGCAGACCGAGGTGGAGCCCCAGCTTGTTGATGGTGCGATGCAGGTACCGATCGGTCTGACCGCCGCCGCCGGTGTGTGGGAAGTCCTTGACCGCGTCCCAGCGGACGATCGTGCCCTGCCAGACGATCGGGCAGTCGTAGTAGCGGTCGATGAGCTGCTGGGCGTAGTCCGGGGCGACGATGTCGCACTGGTGGCCGGTCACCGCCCGTTCCATGGTCCAACGCCGACCGACGGGAGCCGCGGCCCGGGTGCGGCGCACCTTGCTGACGACCGTGACGGCCCCCGCGTGGCTGAGGGAGGCGGACTTCAGACCGGTGCCGAACATGCCGAGCGCCTGGGCGTCGTAGTCACGGCGACCGCCGACGGTCATCGCGACGTCCAGCTGCTCCTCGTCCATGCCCTTTCCGTCGTCGACGATGAGGAGGCTGACGAGCCTGTCCCCGTCGCGAAGGAAATGGATGACGACGTCCTTGGCGCCGGCATCGATCGAGTTGTCCACCAGGTCCGCGACGGCAGCCTCGAATCCGTACCCCTGGCTGCTGAGTGCCTCCATGTAGCGCGCGTCCGGTGGCAAGTGCTTGCTGCCGGTCGTGGGTACCTCGAACTGCCACTCAGTCGTCATGTCGGCCTTGGGTTCTGCACGGGCTACATCAGGTCGATGCGACCTTAACGGACGCCACCGACAATGATCCGGGGATTCCGGATGTCGGGAATCGACTGACACGCGCGTGCCGCGGCAGGTGCCGCCCCAGGGCTCGACCCGATGGAGAGGTCCTACTCCGCCCCGTGGCACTCCCCGTAAGGCCGGCCCGAGTCGCACCAGCAAGGGGTGGTGCGGAGTGGGGGCCACGGGAGGGCTCGGGCTCGGGCGGCGAGGGTGGTGGCGTATTGGGGGAGGAGGTCGGCGTTCGCGGGGGAGGAGGACTCCGAGGCGGCGAAGGCTTCGTAGGAGGGGACGGTGGCGCGGACGATGCCGAGGTTGTGGGCGCCGGCCGCCGCGAGTTCGCGGAGGGACGCCTCGATGTCCGTCAGGTGGGCGCGGTGGGTGGGGTACTCCGTCTCCAGCTCCGGGTAGGCCGTGAGGAGTTCCGTCAGCTCGGCTTCCGGCCAGTGGAGGACGGCCACCGGGAAGGGGCGGGAGAGAGCCGTGCGGTAGCTGCCCAGTTCGGCGCGGAGGCGGGCGATCTCGGCCTGGAGTTCGGTGGGGTCGGAGGAGCCGAGGGACCAGAGGCGCTTCGGGTCGTGGAGTTCGTCCAGGGGGATCGTGCCGGCGTGGAGGCGGTCCGCCAGGGTGTCCCGGTCGTCGTGGTCCAGGGCCAGCATGCGGCGGACGCGGTGGCGGGTGGCCAGGAGGGAGACCATGGCGTGGGGGAGTTCCGCGCCGGGGACCAGGAGGTGGGCCGCCGCCTCGGTCAGCGTGGCCTCCGCCGCCTCCAGCTCGTCGTGGCTCTCCAGCGTCTCCGCCGCGATCTCCCACGGGGCCGCGTCCGCCGGGCGCTCGCGGCGGAGGCCGTCGATGATGGCCCGCGCCTCGGCCTCGTGCCCGTACTCCCACAGGTTCGACGCCTTGAGCGCGCGGATCAAATGCGGGTCGGCCGGGTCGCCGGACAGGAGGTCGTCGTAGAGGGCCGTCGCGCCCGGGCGGTCGTCCGCCAGCTCCAGGTGGGCCGCCGCGCGGAGGAGCAGCGGCTCCCGGTCGCCGGGGTACCGCTCGGCGGTGCGCAGCAGGCGCTCGGCTTCGGTGGTGTGGGCGGCAGGCGTGTCGGGGCGCATGTCGTCCACCGTACTGCTGTACGCCCCTGGAGAGTTGGCGCCGCAGCGCCTATCGTGCCCGGCGTGCGGGACAGGGGACGCGGAGGACGGGAGCGGGTGCCGGTCGTCGTCCAGGCGCGCTCGGGGCGCCGTGGACTCGCCCGCGTGCTCTGGATCGCCGCCGAGACCGTCGTCACCTGCGGTGTTCTCATCCTTCTGCTCGTCGTCCACCAGCTGTGGTGGACCAATCAGCAGGCCCGCGCCGAGGCCGGGGCCGAGGTCCGCGCGCTGGAGCGGGAGTGGGACATCTCTCTCCCGGAGGGGGAGAGGGAGGGGGAGGGGGCGGTGTCCGCCGGGCCCTCGGCCCGGCCGTCCGCCGCCGTCGGTAGCCCGTCCGCCGTGCCCGGGTCCGGCAGCCCGTCCCCCCGGCGTACGCGGCCCCCCGCTCGGCCCCCGGCCCCCTCCGCCGTCCCTCCGCCGCCCTCCGGGCAGACCTTCGCCGTGCTGCGCATCCCGCGGATCGGGCTGACGGTGCCGGTCGCGCGCGGGATCTCCAAGAGCAAGGTGCTCGACAGGGGGTACGTGGGGCACTACCCCGGCACCGCCGCCCCCGGCGCCGCCGGGAACGTGGCGCTCGCCGGGCACCGGAACACGCACGGCGAACCGTTCCGGTACGTCAACCGGCTGCGGAAGGGCGACGAGATCACCCTGCGGACCCGGGAGGGCACGTACACCTACCGCGTCGACCGGATCCTCCCGGTCACCTCGCCGCGCGACACCGGCGTCATCCAGCCCGTGCCCCGGTCGATCGTCAAGCCCTCGTACGGCTACTCCGAGGCCGGGTCCTACCTCACCCTCACCACCTGCACGCCCGAGTTCACCTCCCGCTACCGGCTCATCGTCTGGGCGACCCTGCGACGGTGAGGGCCGCGCCCGCCAGGGCGAGGACCGCCGAGGCCACCACGGCCGCGTCGGGGCCCGACCCCGAAAGCGCCAGCATCAGCGCCACGCCCGCCGCCGAACCGATGTACCGGGCCGTGTTGTTCGCGCCCGAGCCCATCGCCGCCCGCTCCGGGGGCACCGAGTCGACCGCGAGCCGGGGCAGGGCCGCGTTCAGCAGGCCGCTGCCCGCGCCCGCCACCACCAGGCCCGCGACCAGACGCGGCCAGGGCAGCGCGGGGGAGTCGAGCGCGCCGAGGAGGGCGAGGACGCCCGCCGCCGACAGGACGAAGCCGAGGGCCAGCTGGTGCGCGGCCGAGAGCCGGCCCGCGAGCCGGCGCGCCTGGAGCGCCACCGCGAACGCCGTGCCCGACCAGAGCACGAAGAGCCACGCCGCCGCCAGGGGCGCCATGCCCGCGCCCCGCTGGATCAGCGCCGGGACCACGCTGAACAGGCCGATCACCGCCAGGCCCGTGAAGAGCGCCCCCACCGCCGACACCCGGAACTCCCGCCTCCGCAGCAGCGCGAGGTCGATCATCGGCTGGGCCGCCCGGCGTTCCACCAGCAGGAACAGCGCGGTGAGCGCCGCCGACGCCAGGACCAGCACGCCGATCACCGGGCGCAGCCAGCCGTCCCGGCCCAGGGTCAGCGCCGTCAGCAGCGCGCCGAGCGCCAGCGCGAGCGTCGTCGCGCCCGCCAGGTCGGGGCGCCCCCGCCGGCCGTCGCCGGGGGTGCGGTCCGCCGGGTGGGCGGGGGTACGGGTCCCCACGGAAGCCGTCAGCAGGGCCCCCACCGCGGCCGTCAGCAGGGCCGCCGCGCCCAGGGCCACGTACGCCAGCCGCCAGTCCACCAGGCCGAGCGCCCCCGCGAGCAGCGGGCCCAGCGCGATCCCGCCGCTCACCGCCGCGCCCCAGATCCCGGTGGCGCGGATCCGGTCGCGGCCCGTGGGGTACGCGTCGGCCAGGAGGCCCAGGCTGCCGGCGAGGACCGCCGCGCTCGCCGCGCCCTGCGCGATCCGCGCCGCCGTGAACAGCGCCGTCGAACCGGCGAAGGCCCCGAGCGCGGTCGTCACGCCCAGCGCGAGCGTGCCGAGCAGGAAGACCCGGCGCCTGCCGTGCGCGTCGGCCAGCGCGCCCGCGACCAGGAGCAGCGCGGCGAGGCCGAGCGGGGTGCCGTTGAGCAGCCACGCCTGTGCCGAGGACGGCGTCCCGAACGCCTCCGCCATCGCGGGGAGGGTGAGCATCGGCGCCGTGTAGTTCATCAGCGCGACGGCGGTGGCGAAGGCGGTGACGGCGAGGGTCGCCGGGCCGCCCGGGGGTCGGGTGGAGGGGCCGTCGCGGCCCGCGCGGTCCGGTGTGTGCGGCTGCGAGTGGGCTGTGCGCATGCGGGGCCTCCGCCCGGTCGGTCCATCCTGCGGGTCGATTCATTCAATGAACCCGCACTCTACCCGCTGGGTTCGGTCAATGAACCATCTTTTCGGTACGATGGCCACCATGGCCCTCGGTAAGGACTACACGCAGCAGCAGTGCTCCATCGCGCGCGCCCTGGAGGTCGTCGGCGAGCGCTGGACGCTGCTCGTGGTGCGCGACGCCTTCTACGGCGTCCGCCGGTACAGCGACTTCCTGGCCCACCTCGGCGCCCCCCGCGCCGTCCTGGCCGCCCGCCTCCAGGCCCTCGTCGACGCCGGCGTCCTCGACCGGCGCCGGTACCAGGACTCCCCGCCCCGCGACGAGTACGTCCTCACCGAGCGCGGCCTCGCCCTCTGGCCCGTCCTGTGGGCCCTCGGGGCCTGGGGCAGGGCCGAGGTCCCCGGCACCCTGCCCATGCGCCACTTCCACCACGCCGGCTGCGGCGCCGAGCTCGGCCCGTCCGGCGAGTGCCCGGCCTGCCGCGTCCCCGTGGCCCCCGCCGAGGTCGAGATGCGGCCCGGTGCCGGGCTCGACCCCGACCCCGCCGACCCCGTCGGCCGCGCCCTCCTCACCCCCCGCCGGCTGCTGGTCCCGCTGGAGCCGGCCTCCTCCTGAAGGGGTCCGCGCGGACGGGGCCTACTCGCGCTGAAGGTGCCCGGCCGGGCAGTCCCTACTCGCGCTGAAGGGACCTCGCCTGGACAGGCCCTACTCGCGCGTAAGGGTCCGCAGGCTGAACGGGGTCTTGCGGGCTGAACCCGAGTCTTGGAGGATCGAACGATCCTCCGATGGCCGCACTCCATCGGCCGGGGCACCGAAGGGCCTCCCCCCGGGCCCACCTCGACCACAGGGAGAAGACCATGAAGCTGCTGCGAGTCGGCCCGCCGGGCGCCGAGCGTCCCGCCCTCCTCGACGGGGACGGAACCCTCCGTGACCTGTCCTCCTTCACCGACGACGTCGACGGCCGGCTGCTCGCGGACACCGCCACGCTCGACCGGATCCGCGCCGCCGCCGAGGCCGGGGTGCTCCCCGCGTACGGCGGCTCCGGCGACGCCACCGGGCTGCGCGTCGGCCCGCCGGTCGGCCGGATCGGCAAGGTCGTGTGCATCGGGCTGAACTACCACGGGCACGCGGCCGAGACCGGGCAGGCCACCCCGGCGGAGCCGGTCGTCTTCCTCAAGGCCGCCGACACCGTCGTCGGCCCGGACGACACCGTGCTCGTACCGCGCGGCTCGGTGAAGACCGACTGGGAGGTCGAGCTGGCGATCGTCATCGGCCGGACCGCCCGCTACCTGGAGACGGACGAGGAGGCCCTGGCGCACGTCGCCGGGTACGCGCTCGCGCACGACGTCTCCGAGCGCGAGTTCCAGATCGAGCGCGGCGGCACCTGGGACAAGGGCAAGAACTGCGAGACCTTCAACCCGCTCGGGCCCTGGCTGGTGACCGCCGACGAGGTGCCCGACCCGCAGGACCTCGCCCTGCGCCTCTGGGTGAACGGCGAGCTGAAGCAGGACGGCCACACCTCGGACCAGATCTTCCCGGTCGCCGAGGTCGTGCGGTACGTGAGCCGGTTCATGACGCTCTACCCCGGCGACATCATCAACACCGGCACGCCCGCCGGTGTCGCCATGGGGCAGCCCGACCCCAAGCCGTACCTCCGGCCCGGCGACGTCGTCGAGCTGGAGATCGAGGGCCTCGGCCGCCAGCGCCAGGAGCTGAAGAGCGCCTGACCGGCCGTGCGGTGGTGACGGTCACGTCCGGATCTGGCGGCGCCCCGCGTGGGGTGCCGCCATTTTCGTCACTTTTTATGCATATTGCGGCATATGGAACCTGTGAAGACCCGGCGCGTCCCCCGGCACGCACCCCGGCGCGTCCCCCGCCGCGGAACCCGTCTCGCCCTCTCCGCCGCGACGGCGGTGCTCGTCTCCGGCGCCCTCGTCGGGGGACTCGCCGCCACCGGCGCCGCCGATCCGCTCCCCGGCGGGCTCGGCCCGTGCAAGCCGGGCAAGTGCCCGCCCACGTACCCCGACATCAACAACGGCGAGGTCAGGTGGCGCGACAACGCCATCAACGTCTTCGTCGGCGGCGACTTCCTCGTGCGCGAGGCCGCCGCGGAGGCCGAGGGCAAGGTCGTCGTCCTCGGCGGCTTCGACCAGGCCAAGCGCACGGGCGTCTCCCAGGTCTACAACGTCGGTGTCGCGGGCGTCGGTTCGCGCGTCGTCCCCGACAACGGCACCGCCTTCCTCAGTGTCGGCGGGAACCTCACCGTCGCCCCCGGACAGAGCCTCCTCACCGAGGAGGGCACGGTCACCGGCAAGACGCTGTACGCGGGCACCGTCACCGGCACCGTGACCCCGGCGCCCGTCAAGGACGCCGCCGCCGTCGCCCCGTACACCGCGCTGCGCGACGAACTGACCGCCGCGAGCCGGTGTTACGCGTACGTCGACGGGGCCCCGCGCCCCGCCACCGGAACGGCCGTCAACCAGGGCACCGAGACGGTGTTCACCGGCGACGGCACCTCCGCGCTCCAGGTCTTCGACGTCGACTTCGACCTGGAGTCCGGGTCCGGCGGGCAGCAGGGCATCCGCTTCGAGAAGATCCCCGCGAACGCGACCGTCCTCGTGAACCTCCTCGGCGGAGAGCGGACCATCGACACCTTCATCGCCGGCCTGCCGGGGCTCCGCGACCGGCTGCTGTGGAACTTCCCCGACGCGACCCGCGTCACGTTCGAGGGCACCGCGCAGTTCGCGGGCAGCGTCCTCGTCGGCAACCAGGCCAGCACCACGACGATCACCCTGCCGGGCATGAACGGCCGGTTCTTCACCACCGGAAACCTGACCCACGCCTCCGAGCCGGGCGGGGGCGGCGGCCAGGAGATCCACAACTACCCGTTCGACGGCGACCTGCCGTCCTGCGACGAGGACCCGACCCCGACGCCGACGGACACCACTCCGACACCGACCGAGCCGACGCCGACCGAGCCGACCCCGACGCCCACGGAGCCGACCCCGACGGAGACCACCCCGACGCCCACCGAGCCGACCCCCACCGAGCCGACCCCCACGGACCCGACCCCCACCGAGACCACGCCCACGCCGACCGAGCCCACCCCCAGCCCGACCGACTCCGCCGACGGCGGGGTCACGAACGGCGGGGTCTCGAACGGCGGCGGGACGAACGGCGGCGGGTCCAACGGTGGCTCCGACGGCGGCTGGACCAGCGGAGGCGGATCCGACACCGGCGGATCCGGCACCGGCGGCCACGGCGATGCCACCGGCGGCCACCACGGACCGGACGGCGGCGGCGAGCTGCCCGAGACGGGTGCCGGCACCGGGAAGATCGTCATGGGCGCGACGGCCGCCGGCCTCGCCCTCGGCGGCGCCGTCCTCGTCGCCGTCAGCCGCCGGCGCCGTCGGTCGCGCTGGTCAGCCTGACCGTGACGCCCTCGCGGGCCGACCGCCTCGCCGCCTCCAGGACGTCCAGGGCGGCGGCGGCCTCGTGCGCGGTGACCGGGTTCGGGCCGGTGCCGCGCACGGCGGCGGCGACGGCCGCGTAGTACGCCGGGTAGTCCCCCGGCACCGACTCGACCGGCGTCCCGCCACCCGTCAGCGGGGACTCCCCGGAGCCGATCCGGCCCCACAGCCCCTCGGGCTCCACGCCCCACGCCGTGCCCGGTCCCGGCCGCAGCCCCTCCCGCAGCGCCGCCTCCTGCGGATCGAGGCCGTACGTCACGAAGCCGGCGCGCTGCCCGAGCACCCGGAAGCGGGGCCCCAGCTGGGCGGTGGTGGCGCTCACGTACAGATGGGAGCGGACGCCGCCGGCGTGCGTGATCGCGACGAAGGTGTCGTCGTCGGCCTCCGCGCCCGGGCGGCGCACGTCCGACTCGGCGTAGACGGAGACGGCCGGGCCGAAGAGGACCAGGGCCTGGTCGACGACGTGGCTGCCGAGGTCGTACAGCAGACCGCCGATCTCCTCCGGGGCCCCGGACTCGCGCCAGCCGCCCTTCGGGCGCGGCCGCCACCGCTCGAAGCGGGACTCGAAGCGCTGCACCTCGCCGAGCTCGCCCTCGTCCAGGAGGCGGCGGAGGGTGAGGAAGTCGCTGTCCCAGCGCCGGTTCTGGAAGACGGACAGCAGCAGCCCGCGCTCCTCCGCGAGCCCGGCCAGGGCGCGGGCCTCGGCGGCGGTCGCCGCGAGCGGCTTGTCGACGACGACGGGAAGCCCGGCCTTCAGGGCGGCCTCGGCGATCGGGACGTGGGTCTTGTTGGGGGAGGCGACCACGACGAGGTCGAGCTCCGGGCCGCCCTCCGCCCACAGCTCCTCCGGGCGGGCGAGCACCCGGACGCCCGGATGGGCCTCCCGCGCCTCGGCGGCGCGCCCGGGGTCGCCGGTGGTGACGGCGGCGAGCGTCAGGTCGGGGGAGGCGGCGATCAGCGGGGCGTGGAAGACGGAGCCCGCGAGGCCGTAGCCGACGAGGCCGACGCGGAGGGGGCGGGGGGTGGTGAGGGGCGTCATGAACAGCACTTAAGCAACGCTGTTGCCGAAGTGCAAGCAGGAGGCAGAATGAGCCGGTGACGGTGATGACGAGGGACCCCGGCGGCGGCGCGAACCTGTCGGCGCTGCGGGGCCACAACGCGGCGCTCGTGCTGAACCTGCTGCGTACGGCGAGGGAGGAAGGCATCAGCCGGCTCGAACTGGCCGAGCGCACCGGCCTCACCCCGCAGGCCGTCAGCAAGATCACCGCCCGGCTGCGCGCCGAGGGCCTGGCCGCGGAGGCCGGCCGCCGCGCCTCGACCGGCGGCAAGCCCCGTACCGTCCTGCGGCTTGTCCCCACCGCCGGGTACGCCGTCGGCGCGCACCTCGACCGCGACGGACTCACCGTCGCCCTGACCGACCTCACCGGCACGGTCGTGGCGCTCCGCCGCCGCCCCCTGGCCCTCACCGCCGGCCCGCCGCCGGTCCTCGCCGCCCTGGAGGAGGAGGTCCGCGCCCTCCTCGCGGAGGCGGACCTCCCCCTCCCGAGGGCGGCGGGACCCGAGCCGGGGGTCGGGGCACCCGGGCCGGGGGTCGGGGCGCCCGAGCCTGGCGGGGTGCCTGGGCCGGGCGGAGTGCCCGGGCCCGGTGGAGTGCCTGAGCTTGGCGGAGTGCCCGGGCCTGGCGGAGCGCCCGTGCCCGCCGGAGTACCTGAGCCCGGCGGAGCGCCCGGGCCCGCCGGAGTGCCCGGGCCCGGTGGGGCGCCCCGGGCCCGCGTGCTCGGGCCGGTCGGATCCCCCGGTGTCGGCGTGCTGGGCGTCGGCGTCGCGATGCCGGGGCCGTTGGACCGCCGGGGCGGGGTGCCGGGGCGGGTGACGGGGGCCGCGGTGTGGGACGGGTATCCGGTACGGGACGTGCTGGCCGCGCGCCTCGGGCTGCCGGTCACGCTCGACAAGGACACCAACGCCGCCGCCCTCGGCCTCGCCGTCCGGCCCGGCGCGCCCCGCTCCTTCGCCTACGTCCACCTCGGTACGGGGCTCGGCGCCGGCCTCGTCGTCGGCGGCGCCCCGCTGCGCGGCGAGCGGACCGGGGCGGGCGAACTCGGCCACCAGACCGTCCAGCTCGACGGGCCCCCGTGCGCCTGCGGCGCGCGCGGCTGCCTCGAGGTGCTCTGCCTCGCGGCGGTCGCCCGAGGGGACCTGCCCGAGGCCGTGCGGATCCTCGGCACCGGCGCCGCCAACCTGGTCCGGCTCCTCGACATCGACCGGGTCCTGCTCGGCGGCCGGGTGGTCCGCTCCGCGCCCGGGGTCTTCGCGGACGGGGTGGCCGCCGTGCTCGCCGCCCTCCGCCTCCCGACCCCGGTCGAGGTCCCGGCGGTCCCGCACGCCCTGCCCGTCGGCGCGGCCCACCTCGTCCTGGCCCCCGTCTTCGGCCTGGCACCGAGCCAGTCCGCCGGCTGACGTACCCGTCCGCGCCCCGTTCATCGGAAGGTCGGACCATACGCTGATCGGGCGGATCCGGCGGGCGGTCGGGGGGCCCCGCGGTGTCGTGGCCCGTTCCGCGGCGGCGGGTGTGGCAGCGTCGCGGGCGTCCCGCACGTCCGCGAGCAGCAAAGGCATCCGCCCATGGCACCCGCCCCCCGGCCCCTGCGCAGCGCCGTCGCGGCCGTCGCCCTGCCCCTGCCCCTGGCGCTCGGTCTCGCCCTGCCGGCAGCCCCCGCCTCCGCCACCCCTGCCTCCGCCTCCGCCGCCCCTGCCTCAGCTCCCGCCGCCTCCTCCGCCGCCCCCGCCCCCGCGGCCCCCGCACCCGCCCCCGCCCCCCGATGCGGAACCGACGCCGACGCCGGGTTCCCGCTGGAGACCCGGATCGAGGACGGGCCCGCCGACTACCCCGCGGGAGGGGCGTTCCGGGCCTGGGAGCTGGAGGTGCGGAACACCACCGGCGCGGACTGCGCCGCGGTGCATCCGGTCCTGGTGCTCGCCGACGAGGGGCGGGTGCTGCGGCCGGAGCAGATCCGGCTGGAGTTCTACGACGGGGAGGCCGAGCGCTGGCGGCCGGTCGCGTTCGAGGCGACCGAGGAGGCCGAGAGCATCGGCGCGTTCACCGGGTTCGGCGGCTTCTCCGTGCCCGCCCGGCGGACCGTCACCGTGCCGGTCCGGCTGGCCTTCCGGGCCGACGCCGCCCCCGAGGAGGTCGTCGTGAACGCCGCGCTCGTCCAGCGCCGGGGCGGCGACGGCGACTGGGTCGGCCGCTCCGGCGACTACCGCCTCAGCGTCGGACCCCCCGACCCCTCCGAATCCGCGCCGCCCCCCGCCCCGGCCGACCCCCCGGCCGATCCCACGGCCCCCGCGCCCGGCCGCACCCCCACCCCCGCTCCCGACGGATCCGCGCCCGCGACGCCGCCGCCCCCCACGGGCCTGCCCCCCGGCACCGGAGGCCACCCGCGCCCCGAACTCGCCCACACGGGAACGGAGGAGACGGTCACCCGCCTGGCCCCCTGGGCGGCGTCCCTCGCCCTCGCCGGCGCCGTCCTCACCCGCGCGGGCCGCCGCCTGAGGGCGCGGCCCCGCCCCTGAAGGCCGGGAAGCAGCCGCCGGCGACCGAGACGAACCCGGCGAGCCGAAGCCGCCGGGACACCCTCCGTACACCCTCCCGTTCACCCCCGTCTGCGACGATCCCCGGATGAACCAGCAGCACCGCACGCCGAGCGCCCCGACCGCCGCCGCCGTCCCGAGCACTCCCGGCGCCCCCGTCCGCTCCGGCGTCCCGGAGCACGGCCGGGTGCCCAAGTACTACGCGGTGAAGGCGCGACTCGCCGTCCTCGTCGACGAGTTGGGGGAGGGCGGCGCGCTGCCCACCGAGCGCGACCTCGCCGTCCGGTACGAGGTCTCCCGCGAGACCGTCCGGCAGGCCCTGCGCGAACTCCTCCTGGAGGGCAGGCTGCGCCGCCAGGGCCGGGGCACGGTCGTCGCCGGTCCCAAGCTCGAACAGCCGCTCTCCCTCGCCAGTTACACCGAGGGCGTGCGCCGGCAGGGCCGCCGCCCGGGCCGCAGCATCGTCTCCCTGGACCGCTTCCCCTGCCCCGACGCGCTCGCCCCCGAGGTCGGCGTCGAGCCCGGCGCGTCCGTCTGGCACATGGAGCGGGTGCTGCTCGCCGACGACGAGCGGGTCGGCCTGGAGAGCACGTACGTCTCCGAGGCCCGCGCCCCGCGTCTGGACAGCGAGTTCGACCCGGACTCCTCCTTCTACGCCTACCTCCGCGACCGGCTGGGCATCTCCTTCGGCGACGCCGACGAGCGGATCGAGACCGTGCTCGCCACCCCGCGCGAGGCGCTGCTCATCGGCACCCCGCCGGCCCTGCCGATGCTCCTGCTGCACCGCGTCTCCCGCGACGAGCGGGGGCGGCCCCTGGAGCGCGTCCGCACCCTCTACCGGGGCGACCGCTTCAGCTTCACCGCGCACCTGGGCCGCCAGGAGTAGCGCGCGGGCGCCCGGCCACAGACCCCCCAACATCACGAAAAGGTAACGGGTCTAGGCCAAGCTTGTCGGTCCGTTCACCGTCCCGACGCCCGCGCGACCCGCCCGGGTCACCCACCGCCCCGACCGTGGACGGCATGAAGGTGATCGTCGTAGGAGCCGGCGTGGTGGGCACCATGCACGCCTGGCAGGCAGTGGAACGCGGCCACGAGGTCGTACACATCGAGCGCGAGGCCGAGGCGCGCGGAGCCTCCCTGAGGAACTTCGGCCAGATCTGGGTCAGCGGTCGCGCGGGCGGCGAGGAACTCGACACCGCCCTGCGCGCCCGCGAGCTCTGGGAGGCCGTCGGCGCCCGCGTCCCCGGCCTCGGCTTCCGGGCCATCGGCTCCCTCACCCCCGTCCGGGGCGACCTGGAGCTGGCCGTCGCCGAGGCGGCCGTCGCCCGCGCGGACGCCCCCGCCCGCGGCTACAAGCTGCTCACCCCCGAGGAGGCGCGGGCGCTCAACCCGGCGCTGCGCGGCGCCTTCGACGCCGCCCTGTGGTGCGAGCGGGACGCCGCCGTCGAGCCGCGCACCGCGCAGCTCGCCCTCCGCGAGGCCCTCCTCGCCACCGGCCACTACACCTTCCTCCCGAACCGCGAGGTCCGCGAGGTCGTCGGCGAGCACGCCGTCCGTGACGACCACGGCGACCTGCACAGCGGCGACGCCGTCGTCCTGTGCACCGGCGCCTGGCTCTCCGGCCTGGTCCGCGAGGTCGCGGGCCCGGTCCCCGTCCGCCGCGTCCGCCTCCAGATGATGCAGACCGCCCCCCTCGGCGAGCCGCTGACGACCTCCGTCGCCGACGCCGACTCCTTCCGCTACTACCCGGCCTACGCCTCCGGGGCGCTCGACGCCCTGAACGCCGGCCAGGCGCAGGACCCCACCGCCGCCGCCCACAAGATGCAGCTGCTCATGGTGCAGCGCCTCGACGGCGGACTGACCATCGGCGACACCCACGAGTACGAGCACCCCTTCGCCTTCGACACCGTCGAGGACCCCTACGAGCACCTGGTCCGGGTCGTCGAGTCCCTGCTCGGCCGCCCCCTGCCGGCGATCCGCCGCCGCTGGGCCGGGGTGTACGCGCAGTGCGTGGACACCACCCGGGTGGTCCACCGCCAGCGGGTACGGGACGGGGTCTGGCTCGTGACCGGACCCGGCGGGCGCGGCATGACCTGCTCGCCCGCCATCGCCGAGAAGACCGCGAACGAACTGGGCTGGTGACACACATGACCACGCAGAACACCCTCGACCTCATCGTCCTCGACATGGCCGGCACCACCGTCGCCGACGACGGCCTCGTGGAGCGCGCCTTCACCGCCGCCGCCGAACGCCTCGGCGAGGACCCGGCCGCGATGATCGGCCACGTCCGCGCCACCATGGGCGAGTCCAAGATCTCCGTCTTCCGCCACCTCCTCGGCGGCGACGAGACCCGCGCCCGGCAGGCCAACGCCGCCTTCGAGGAGGCGTACGGGGAGCTGGTCTCCGAGGGCCTGATCGCCCCGGTCCCCGGCGCCGCCGAGACCGTCGCGGAACTCCGCGGGCAGGGCCGTACCGTCGTCCTCACCACCGGCTTCGCCCGCGTCACCCAGGACGCCATCCTCGACGCGCTCGGCTGGCGGGACCTCGCCGACCTGACCCTCTGCCCGGCGGACGCCGGCGGGCGCGGCCGCCCGTACCCGGACATGGTCCTCACCGCCTTCCTCCGCACCGGGGCCGTCGACCAAGTGCGCCGGGCCGTCGTCGCCGGCGACACCTCGTACGACATGCTCAGCGGCGCCCGCGCCGGCGCCGGGCTCGTCGCCGGCGTCCTCACCGGCGCCCACGCCGAGCCCGCCCTCACCGAGCACGGCGCCACCCACGTCCTCGGCTCGATCGCCGAACTCCCGGCAGCGATACGGGAGTACGAGTCGTGACCAGCGGCATCCGCTTCGACGGCGTCTCCGTCGCGTACGGGGACACCACCGTCCTCGACGCGCTCACCCTCACCGTCGAACCCGGCGAGGTGATGGCCCTCCTCGGACCCTCCGGCTCCGGCAAGACCACCGCCCTGCGCACCGTCGCCGGCTTCGTCCGCCCCTCCGCCGGCCGCGTGTACATCGGCGACCGCGACGTCACCGACCTCCCGCCGTACAAGCGGGGCATCGGCATGGTCGTCCAGCAGTACGCCCTCTTCCCGCACCTGCGGGTCGACGAGAACGTCGCCTTCGGGCTCAGGGCCCAGAAGCACCCCAAGGCCGAGATCCCCGGCCGGGTCGCCGAGGCCCTGGAGATGACCGGGATGGCCGCGTACGCCAAGCGCCACCCCCGCGAACTCTCCGGCGGACAGCAGCAGCGCGTCGCCATCGCCCGCGCCCTCGCCATCCGCCCCGACGTCCTCCTCCTCGACGAACCGCTCTCCGCGCTCGACGCCCAGCTCCGCTCCGGCATGCTCGCCGAGCTGGCCCGGCTGCACCGCGAACTCCCCGACGTCTCCGTCCTGTACGTCACCCACGACCAGGTCGAGGCGCTCACCCTCGCGGACCGGATCGCCGTCATGGACAAGGCGCGGCTCCAGGACTGCGGCACCCCGCAGGAGCTGTACCGGCGCCCCCGCACCGAGTTCACCGCCTCCTTCGTCGGCAACGCCAACCTGCTGCCGGTCCGGGTCGGCGCCGACGGCGTCGACTTCGCCGGCACCGGCCTGAAGGTCCCGGTCGGCGACGCCGCCGCCGGAGCCGCCGCCACCCTCTGCGTCCGCCCCCACCTCATCGGCCTCGGCGAGGGCCCCAACGCCCTGCGCGGCCGGATCACCGAGGTCCAGTGGCGGGGCGCCACCCACCGCCTGTACGTCGACGTCGACGGGCACCGCGTGAAGGCGGACGTGCGGGAACTGCGGGACACGCCCCCGCTGGGCTCCGAGGTGGTGCTGCACTTCGCGCCCGAGGACGCGGTGCTGCTGGCGGCGGGGGTGAACGATGGCTAGCGCCCAGGCCACCGCGCCCCCGGTCGTCACGGCGGCCCGCCCGCCCCGGAGCCGTACCGTCCCCGCCTGGGTCTGGGCCCTGCCCCCCGTCGCGGTCCTCGGGCTCGTCTTCCTCTACCCGCTCGGGCTCGTCGTCCAGGAGTCGCTGGCGCCCGGCGCGTACGCCGAGGTGTTCTCCTCCGCCTCCTTCCGGGACGCGCTGGTCACCACCGTGTGGCTCGCGGTCGGCGCCACCGTCGGCTGCCTCGTCCTCGGCTTCGTCCTCGCGCTGATCGTCGCCTTCGTGCCCTTCCCCGGGGCGAAGGCGGTCTCCCGCTTCATCGACGTCTTCCTCTCCTTCCCCTCCTTCCTCATCACCCTCGCCCTGCTCTTCGTCTACGGCACGGTCGGCATGGCCAACGGGCTGTGGACGGGCGCCACGGGGGCCGCCGAGGGGCCGTTCCAGTTCCTCACCACCCCGTGGGGCGTGCTCCTCGCCGAGATCACGTACTTCACGCCCTTCGTGATGCGGCCGCTGCTCGCCGCCTTCTCGCAACTGGACACCGCCCAGCTGGAGGTGGCGTCCTCGCTCGGCGCCCGGCCCGCGCGGATCGTGCGGAAGGTGATCCTGCCGGAGGCGCTGCCCGCGCTCGCGGCCGGCGGCAGCCTCGTCCTCGTCATGTGCCTCAACGAGTTCGGGATCGTCCTCTTCACCGGCGCCAAGGGCGTCACCACGCTCCCGATGCTCGTCTACTCCAAGGCCATCCTCGAATCCGACTACGCCGCCGCCTGTGTCGTCGCCGTCGTCAACGTCGCGATCTCCGTGGGCCTCTACGCCGTCTACCGGGTGGTGAGCCGCCGTGCTGGTGCATAGCCGCAAGGGCCGGGCCGCCTCCTGGCTCGTCTTCGCCGTCCTCTTCGTCCCGCTCTTCGCGGTCCCCCTCCTCGTCATCGTCGCCGCGTCCTTCTCCACGAACTGGTCCGGCGCCTTCCCCTCGGGACCGACCGCCGAGCACTACACGGCCGCCGTCCGCGGCGCCTCGCTCCAGGCCCTGACGACCAGCCTCGTCACCGCCACCGCCGCGAGCCTCCTCGCGCTCACCCTCGGCACCTGGGCCGCGCTCGCCGCCGCCTCGCTGCGCGGCAAGGGCCGCCGGTTCCTGGACGCCCTCTTCGTGCTGCCGCTCGCCGTGCCGTCGGTGGTGGTCGGCCTCGCCGTCCTGGTGGCCTTCTCCCGGCCGCCGCTGCTCCTCAACGGCACCCGCTGGATCGTGATCCTGGCCCACACCGTGCTGGTCACGGCCTTCGCCCACCAGTCGGTCTCGGCGGCGATCCGCCGCCTCGACCCGATGTACGAGCAGGCGGCGGCCGGACTCGGCGCCCGCCCCTCGTACGTCCTGTTCCGGGTCAAGCTGCCCCTGCTGCTGCCCTCGCTGAGCGCCGCCGCCGGGCTCTGCTTCGCCCTGTCCATGGGGGAGCTGAGCGCCACGATGATGCTCTACCCGCCGGACTGGATGCCGCTGCCGGTGCTGGTCTTCACCGCCACCGACCGCGGGTCCCTCTTCACCGGATCGGCGCTGGCCGTGGTCCTCATGGCCACCACCCTGCTGGTCCTGCTCGCCGTCTCCCGCATCCGCACCAAGGCTTCCTACCGCTAAGCCCTCACAGCCAGGAGAGAACGACGTCATGCTTACGTACGCCAAGCCGGTCGCCGCCGTCACCGGTGTCCTCGCCCTCGCCGCCTCCCTCACCGCCTGCGGCGGCTCCTCCGCCGCCTCCGACGAGAAGGTCGTCACCGTCTACAGCGCCGACGGCCTCAAGGGCGAGAAGGGCGACGGCTGGTACGACAAGGTCTTCGCCGACTTCGAGAAGGAGACCGGCATCAAGGTGAAGTACGTGGAGGGCGGTTCCGGGGAGATGGTCCAGCGGGCCCTCCGCGAGAAGTCCAACACGCAGGCCGACGTCATCGTCACCCTCCCGCCCTTCATCCAGCAGGCCGGCTCCAAGGGCCTCCTCCAGAAGTACACCCCGAAGGGCGCCGACCAGGTCGACGGCGCCGACAAGGCCGCCGACGGCTCCTGGACCTCCGTCGTCAACAACTACTTCGGCTTCATCCACAACAAGAAGGAGCTTCCCGAGGCCCCCGGCACCTGGGAGGCGCTGCTCGACGGGAAGTTCGAGAACCGGCTCCAGTACTCCACGCCCGGCGTCGCCGGCGACGGCACCGCCGTCCTCATCAAGGCCATGCACGACTTCGGCGGCCAGGCGCCCGCCATGGAGTACCTGAAGAAGCTCCAGGCCAACAACGTCGGCCCGTCCTCCTCCACGTCCAAGCTCGCCCCCAAGGTCGACAAGGGCGAACTCCTCGTCGCCAACGGCGACGTGCAGATGAACTTCGCCCAGGCCAAGTCCATGCCGAACCTCGCCATCTGGTTCCCGGCCAAGGAGGGCGGCAAGCCCACCACCTTCGCCCTGCCCTACGCGGCGGGCCTGGTCGACAAGGCCCCGCACACCGAGAACGGCAAGAAGCTCCTCGACTTCATGCTGAGCGAGGGCGCCCAGCGCGAGGTCAGCTCCGTCGGCGGCGGCTTCCCCGCCCGCAAGGACATCAAGGCCACCGACGCCAACGCCATCGAACTGGCGAAGCTGATCGACGGCGTCGAGATCTTCGAGCCGGACTGGGCCGACATCGACAAGAACCTCGCCGCCCACGTCGACGCCTGGAAGTCCGCGACCGGCAGCTGAGAACGGATCCGGCCACGGGTACGGGACGTTCGACAGGGTCACCGCCACGGGTTCCTGACCTAGGCTGGGGGCGTCGCCACAGCGCTGTCGCGTCGCCCCCAGCACACCGCACGTCTCACGTCCGTACGGCAGGAGTCCCGCACCCATGGCAGAGCGCAAGCCGATCGAATCCTGGCTCACCGACATGGACGGCGTCCTCATCCACGAGGGCGTCCCGATCCCCGGCGCCGACGCGTTCATCACGAAGCTGCGGGAGACCGGGAAGCCGTTCCTGGTCCTCACCAACAACTCGATCTACACCGCCCGCGACCTGCACGCCCGCCTCAAGCGCATGGGCCTGGAGGTCCCCGTCGAGAACATCTGGACCTCGGCGCTCGCCACCGCCAAGTTCCTCGACGACCAGCGCCCCGGCGGCACCGCGTACGTCATCGGCGAGGCCGGCCTCACCACCGCCCTCCACGACATCGGCTACGTCCTCACCGACCACGACCCCGACTACGTGGTCCTGGGCGAGACCCGGACGTACTCCTTCGAGGCCATGACGAAGGCGGTCCGCCTCATCAACAACGGCGCCCGCTTCATCTGCACCAACCCCGACGAGACCGGCCCCTCCCTGGAGGGACCGCTCCCCGCGACCGGCTCCGTCGCCGCCCTCATCACCAAGGCCACCGGCAAGGAGCCGTACTTCGCGGGCAAGCCCAACCCGCTGATGATGCGCACCGGGCTCAACGCGATCGGCGCCCACTCCGAGTCCAGCGCGATGATCGGCGACCGGATGGACACCGACATCCTCGCCGGTCTCGAAGCGGGCATGCAGACCTTCCTCGTGCTGACCGGTCTGACGACGGAGGCGGAGATCGACCGCTTCCCGTTCCGCCCCTCCAAGATCGTGAAGTCGATCGCGGACCTCGTCGACCGCGTCTGAGCCCCGGAGCCCGCCTCCCCTGCGGATGCGGAAAGCGGCGAACCGGGTGACCCTGCCAGTACCAGGAGGTCACCATGCGTTCAGGTCCCATCGCTCTCCGTGCCGCGGGGGCGGCGCTGGCCCTTGTGCTCGCGCCCACGGCGGGCACCGCCCTCGCCCACGACGGCGTCGAGGCCGGCGTCACCCCGGCCACCGCCGCCCCCGGCGCCGACATCGACGTCCGCGTCAAGGGCTGCGAGGGCACCACCGGCGCCGCGAAGTCCCCGGCGTTCGTCGCGGACGCCGAGCTCACGGCCCGCGACGGCGGCCAGGCCCTCCTCGGCGGCGCCACCCTCCGTACGGGCCTGCGGGACGGCACGTACCAGGTCTCGGTCAGCTGCGGCGGCCACGACCACCCCGACGCCGGCACCCTCACCGTCGGGCACCGCCAGGAGCCGACGCACCAGCCGAGCCCGGTCGCCCCGGTCCGCGCGGGCGGCGGCGGCACCGCCGTGTTCGCCGCCCCGGCCGCCCCCGGCGTCGCCCAGACGGCGAGCCCCGACGGCCTCGGCACCCCCTACACCCTGCTGGGCCTCGGCATGGCCGCCGTGGCCGCCGTGGCGGTGGCCTTCCGAAGCTCCCGCCGCCGCCCGGAGTAGGCGATGCCCTCCGGAGCGCGCGGGGCCGGCCCCGAAGGCGCGGCCTAGCCGTGGCCGCGCCGAGCCGCCCGGCCGTCGGCGTGGCCTGGGCGGTCCTGCTCCTCGGGCTCTGGCTCTGGGGCCGCGACGCCGCCTGGGGCCCGGGCGGCAGCTCGGCCCCGACGCACGGCGACATCGCGGCGGTCGGGCGCCCGCCGGGCGTGGACCTGCCGCCGTCCCGGGAGCCGATACCCGGCGCGGCGGAACCCCGCCGCGTCCGGATCCCCGCCCTCGGCATCGACGCCCCCGTCGTCCCCCGGGGCCTCGACTCCACCGGGGCGGTGGACCCGCCGCCGTACGAGCTGCCGCACGCCGTCGGCTGGTACGCCCCCGGCACCCCGCCCGGCGCCGCGGGCCCCGCCCTCCTCGTCGGCCACGTCGACACCGAGACCCGCCCCGCCGTCTTCTACGCCCTCAGCGCCGCCCGCCCCGGCGAGACCGTCCGCGTCACCCGGACGGACGGATCCGTCGCCGTCTTCACCGTCGACGACGTCCGCGTCGTCGCGCGCGACGACTTCGACCCCCGGGCGGTCTACGGCCCCCGCGACCCTGCCCGCGCCGAGCTCCGCCTCATCACCTGCGGCGGCACCTTCGACCGCGCCACCGGCACCTACACGGCGAACGTCGTCGTCTCGGCGTACCTGACGGCGGCGGAACAGCCGACGGCGGGCGGTACGTGAGCTTCTGGCGGGTGTGCGGGTGTACGGGTGTGCGGGCGTACGGGTGGACCTGGCCCCGGCCGGCGGGCCGCGTCCCACGGGCCGCCGGCCGGGCCGGTCCTCGACCGCGGGCTCACGGGCCGCGGGAGGAGCCCGGCGCCGCCGCGGGAGGCGGGAGTTCCGCACACTGTAGAGGGCCCCGCCTCGCACGGCCCAGGGGGCTGCCGTGTCACGATGGTCACGACTCCGCCACCCCCGCACGCGCCCGAGGGGCCCGTATGTCCGCACGCCCGCCCGCGCCCCCCGCGGCCCCGCGTCCGAGTCCGTTTCCGGTGCCGTTTCCGCGTCCTGCTCCGAGCCCGGGTCCGCCGCCGCGTCCGGGTCTGCTGCCCTCCGCGTACGGTCCCGGCGCCGCTGCCCGCGTGGGAGCGCGGCTCCTCGCCGCGGCCCTCGCGCTCCTGGCCGCCACGGCCTGCGCGGCGCCCGGCGCGGCGGGCGGGCGGGGCGCTCCCGGGCCCGACCCGTCCCCGCCGGCCGGGGCACCCTACTGGGTGAATCCGGACGGGAAGGCCGCCCGCGCCGTCGCCGCCCACCGCGCGGCGGGCCGGACCGCGGAGGCCGAGCTGCTGAGCCGGATCTCGACCCGCCCGGTCGCGGAGTGGCTCGGCCCCGACCGGCCGGAGGCGGAGGCGGAGACGCGGGCGCTCACCGAGGCGGCGACGGCGGCGGGCCGGGCCGCCCTCCTCGTCCTCTACGGCATCCCGCACCGGGACTGCGGGCAGTACTCGGCCGGCGGCGCGACCGACGGGGACGCGTACCGCGCATGGGTGGACGCCGTCGCCCGGGGCATCGGCGACCGGCGGGCCACGGTGGTCCTGGAACCGGACGCGGTGATGCAGATCGTCGACGGCTGCACCGCCGAGGAGCACCGCGCCGAGCGGTACGCCCTGCTCCGGTCGGCCGTCGAGCGTCTGAAGCGGCAGCCGGGCGTCACCGTCCACCTGGACGCGGGCAATCCCGGCTGGGCCGCCCCGGAGACGGTGGCCGCACCGCTGCGGGAGGCCGGTGCCGACGCCGCCGACGGTTTCGCGGTGAACGTCTCGAACTTCCGCACGACGGAGGAGAGCGTCGCGTACGGGCGGCGGCTCTCCGCCCTCGTCGGCGGCAAGCCCTTCGTCGTCGACACCGGCCGCAACGGGAACGGCCCCTACACGGCGGGCGACCTGGCGGAGGACTGGTGCAACCCGCCGGGCCGCGCGCTCGGCGAACCGCCGACCACGGGCACCGGAGACCCGCTGGTCAGCGCCTACCTGTGGATCAAGCGCCCCGGCGAGTCGGACGGGGAGTGCCGGGGCGGCCCGAAGGCGGGCGAGTGGTTCGACGCGTACGCCCTGGAACTGGCCCGCAACGCACAGTAGTTGACCGGTGACAGCAAGAAGCCCCTCGCTCGCGCGAGGGGCTTCTTGTGTCGGTGCGCCGCCAGGGACTCGAACCCCGGACCCGCTGATTAAGAGTCAGCTGCTCTAACCAACTGAGCTAGCGGCGCCTGCTGACAGAGAGAACTCTACCCGACGTCCGGGGGTGCTCCCGACCAACAGGGCCCGTCTCCGGCCTGTCGGATGGTCGTATCAGGCCGTTGATCCGTCAAAATGCGACTTGTCCAGACAGTTGAGAAACTGGCGCCCGAACGAGGCCAAAAGATCTTGACGAGTGTGGAGGGGAATCGCATGAGCGTGCCGGTCTTCGAGGAATTCGAACCCGAGCCCGACTGTGGCTGCCCGGGCTGCGCCCGGCGCCGCCGCGACCTCGCGCGGGGCCTGCCGGTCCGCGCGGGCGGACACCCGGCGGCGCACGGTGCCCGCCGGGCCCTGGTCCTGGTGACGGCGGCGGGTGCGGTGATCGGCGGGGGAGGGGCGGGCGGCGTCGCCGCCGCGCAGGCGCCCGAGCTCCCGGTCCGGCCGGGGCTGCCGGCGGACCGCGCGGGCACCGCCGACGCGGCCAGGGACGCCGACACCCCGCAGGGCGGCCCCGCCCCGCTGCACGGCCCGGCGGCCGGGCGGGGCGACGGCGGGCCCACCCCGGGCGCCGTTCCGGCGACCAGTCAGATCTCGGCCGGGACGCTGCGGAGCACCACCCGCACGGAGATCATCAACCGGGCCAGGAAGTGGGTCTCGGCCCAGGTGCCGTACTCGATGGAGAAGTACTGGTCGGACGGGTACCGCCAGGACTGCTCGGGCTTCATCTCGATGGCCTGGAACCTGCGCAGCAACGAGTGGACGGGCAGCCTCGACCGCTTCGCCGTCCGCATCGACCGGACCGACCTCCAGCCCGGCGACATCCTGCTCTTCCACAACCCGGCCAACCCGACCCGGGGCTCGCACGTGACGATCTTCGGCGGCTGGACGGACCACACCCACACCTCGTACCTCGCGTACGAGCAGACCAAGCCGCGCACGCGCAGGCAGGCCACGCCCCTGGCGTACTGGGAGAACTCCGACCGCTACGTGGCCTACCGCTACAAGGGCCTGGCCGGCACCGGGACCGGTGGTGGCACCGGCACGGGTGGTGGCACGGGCACGGGTGGTGGCACGGGCACCGGCGCGGGCGGCGGCACGACGGCGCCCGGTGGCTCCGCGTACCCGGGCGCGGCGAAGTTCGGCCCCGGCGCGAACAACGCGCACGTCACCGCGCTCGGGCGGATGCTGGTCGAGCGCGGCGCCGGGCGCTACTACACGCGGGGACCCGGCCCGAAGTGGGGCGAGGCCGACCGCAGGGCCACCCAGGCGTTCCAGCGCGCGCAGGGCTGGAAGGGCAAGGAGGCCGACGGTCTGCCGGGCGCGCACACCTGGAGGCTCCTCGTGTCGGGCGGGGGCCGGGACATCGGCGGTTCGAGTGGTTCGAGCGGTCCGAGCACAGATGCGAACGGGTTCCCCGGGCGTGGCTCCTTCCGTCCGGGCCAATCCAACGCATATGTGGAGAAGCTGGGCAAACAACTGGTGAAGCGGGGCTTCGGCAAGCACTACCTGTCGGGACCCGGTCCGCGCTGGACGGAGGCGGACCGCCGCAACGTCGAGGCGTTCCAGCGGGCACAGGGCTGGCGTGGCGCGGCGGCCGACGGCTACCCGGGCCCGGAGACCTGGCGGCGATTGTTCCGATGACCCCGAGACAAGAGGTGGACCCCGAATGACGGCAGCGACCCCGAACGACTCCGGCGCGGCGGCCTCGCGCGACGCGGCCAGAACCGCCCGCCGTCTCACCGACGGCACCCTCCCGCGCCGCGTGGCACCGCCGGGCCCGGGCCCCGGCCCGACGCCGGCCGAGGGCGTCGCGCCCCCACCCGCCCCGGTCGCGGCGACGGCCGTCTCCGTCCGCCCGGGCACCCACCCGGTCCCGACCGCCGCCGCGCCCCCGCTCCCCGCCGAGCCCGCGGCCGCCGCCGCGCCGACCGACCCGCTCCAGGCCCCGCGCGAGGCGGGCGCCCCCTCCGCCCGCCCCCCGGCCGAGGCCGGCCCGGCCCGGACGGCGCCCGGCGCCCCGGCCCCCGCCGGGCCACCGACGGAGCCGCGCCCGTCGACGCCCGCGACCGACCCGCCCCCCGCCGGCGCAGGCCCCGCGCCCGCCCCGGCACCCACCGTGACCGGCCCTCCTACCCCGAACCCCCACGAAGCGACGGGCCGGCCGCACCCGTCGGCCGCCGCCGGCCCGTCCTCGGCGGCCGCCGGTTCGTCCCCGACCCCCGCCAGTTCGTCCTCGGCGGTCGCCGGTCCGTCCCCGGCCCCCGCCAGTTCGTCCTCGGTGCTCGCCGGTCCGTCCCCGGCCCCCGCCGGCCCGTCCTCGGCGCTCGCCGGCCCGCCCCCGACCCCTGCCGGGGCGGGCTCCGCACCCGCCGGTCCCTCCCCGGCCCCCGCCGGGCCGGGCTCCGCCCCCGCCCCGGCGCCGACGGGCCGCCCGCCGCACGAAGCCCGCCCGGCGCAGTCCGTGGCCGCCACCTCCGTCTCCGCCGGGCCGCCGGGGGAGCCCCACCCGCCGGTGGCGATGACCGCCGCGACCGCCCCCGCCGGCGCGGGCCCCGCGCCGGCCGCCCGGGTGCTGCGGGGCGAGGCCCGCCCGGCTCCGGCGGCGGCCGGTACGAGGGCGGCGGCCCCGGCGACCGCCCCCGAGTCGCGCCCGGCGCCTGGCGGGCCCGCCCGCGCGGCGGAGGCGGAGGCGCCGCACCCGGGCGCGCGGGCCGCCGGTCGCGGGACCGCGCCCACGGCCGCATCCGCCCCCGCCCCCACCACCCGCGGCGGCGTGTTCAAGGAGGAGCGGGACGTGCTCGACTTCGGGCGGATCACGGGGGCACGGGTCGCGTCCGTCGCGGTGCCGGTCGCCGCGGTGGGGAGGCTGCCGCGCCGCAAGAACGTGATCGGGGCGGAGACCACCGGCTCCATCCCCGTACACCTGCTCTTCCGGGACGGCGGCGCGGCCGACACCCCGACCTCGGCCACCGCACCGGCACCCGCACCCGCACCGGGCGCCGGCGCCGACGACGACGACGGCGGTCCCGACACCGTCGCCATGCCGGCGCCGGCGCCGGCGCGGGGCGCGAAGGCCGTCATCCCGAGGCCCGTCACCAAGCAGGTGCCGGTCCGGCCGGCGTCCGCGCGGCCCGCGCCGACGGCGGACCCCGCGCTCGTGGAGCGCGCCGCCGCGGTGCTGCCGGGCTGGGTCGGCGTGGTCGGCGGGCTCCTGGCGCTCGCGGGGTGCGCGGCGGTCGTGTGGTGGGCGGGCGCCGTGCCCGCCGAGCTCGCGCGGATGCTGCGGCTGCCCCCGCGCCCGTACCACGGGATCCACCTCGCGCAGTGGGGGCTGCTGGCGCTCGGCGTGCTGGCGCTGCTGTTCGCGGTGGGCGGTCTGGGCCGCGGCCGGGTCGGGTACGCCTGGGTGCTGACCCTGTTCGGCGAGTACCGCGGCACCGTGCGCCGTACCGGTCTGGTCTGGGCGAGTCCGCTGCTGCTGCGCCGCCGGGTGGACGTCCGGCTGCGGCACTGGCGCAGCGAGCCGCTGCCGGCGGTGGACGCGAAGGGGACCGCGCTGGACGTGACGGTCCTCGTGGTGTGGCGGGTCCGGGACACCGTCCGGGCGGCGCTCGGGGTCGACGGCCACGAGGACTACCTGCGGGAGCAGGTGGAGGCGGCGATGGCCCGGGTCCTGTCGCAGCTGCCGGCGGACGCGTTCCACGAGGACGCGCCGACGCTGCGGGACGCGGAGGCGGTCGGCGAGGCCCTGACGCGGCTGCTGTCGGCGGAGTGCGCGCCGGTCGGTCTCGACGTGTTCTCGGCGCAGCCGACGCGGATCGAGTATGCCCCTGAGGTCGCGGAGGCGATGCGCCGCCGCCGGATCGCGGCGATCGACGCGAAGCACCGGGACAGTGTGCTGACGTCGGTGGTGGACGCGGTGGACGACGTGGTCCACCGGCTGACCAGTCGTGGTCTCGTGGAGCTGGACGACTACGAGCGCAAGGCGCTGGTGAAGGACCTGACGGTGGCGTTCTACACGGGCCGCGGGGTCCAGGGCGAGGGGGCCTGAGGCCGGTCCTGGTCCGAGGTCGCGAGGGCGGTCGGGTCTTCCCGGCCGCCCTCGCCGTTGGTATGGACATGTTCAACTTCCGTCCCTACCTTGGTACTTGGTCTAGACCTAGAACGGATCCTTCCGCACCACCCCGCACGCGTGCAGCACGGCCCACGGACATCACGGAACTCCCCCACGTTCTCCCTGGAGCGACAGCATGCGCAAAAAGACAGGGCTGGCCGCCGTGGCCCTCGGCGTCACGGCCGCCTCCCTCTTCGCCGCCGGCAGCGCGAACAGCCACGGCTACACCGACTCACCGATCAGCCGCCAGAAGCTCTGTGCCAACGGCACCGTGACGAACTGCGGCAACATCCAGTGGGAGCCGCAGTCCGTCGAAGGACTCAAGGGCTTCCCGGGCGCCGGGCCCGCCGACGGCAAGATCTGCGCCGGCGGCAACTCCCAGTTCGCCCAGCTGGACGACCCGCGCGGCGGCGCCTGGCCGGCGACGAAGGTCACGGCGGGCCAGAGCTACACCTTCCGCTGGCAGTTCACGGCCCGCCACCGCACCACCGACTTCCGCTACTACATCACCAAGAACGGCTGGAACCCGGGCAGCAAGCTCACCCGGGCCCAGCTCGACCCCCAGCCGTTCCTCACCGTCCCGTACAACAGCCAGCAGCCGCCGGCCACGCTCTCGCACTCCGGGACCATCCCGGCGGGCAAGACCGGCAAGCACCTGATCCTGGCGGTGTGGACGGTCGCGGACACCGCGAACGCCTTCTACGCCTGCTCGGACGTTCAGTTCTGACGCATCGTCAGTTAAGGTCCGTGGCCATGACGGCCACGACACGGGCAGGCGCGGACACCGTCGCGGAGCTGATACGGCGCCGCTGGGGCGACCACCGGACCGGGCTGAGGGACGAGCACCACGCCCTCAGCCACCACCGGGCCGCCGCGGGCGCCGCCGCACGGGCCGCCCTGCTCGTGGACCTGATGCCCCCCAGGCCGGGGAGCGAGCCGCACCTCGGCCTGCTGCTCGACAACACGCCGGAGTACCCGCTCTGGCTCGGCGCGGCGGCCCTCGCGGGGGCCGCCGTCGCCGGCGTCAACCCCACCCGGCGCGGCGCCGAACTCGCCCGGGACATCACCCACACCGCCTGCCGGGTCCTCGTCACCCAGCGCGCCCACCTGCCGCTCCTCGACGGCCTGCCGCTGCCCGGCGTCCGCCTCCTGGTCACCGACACCGAGGCGTACGAGGAACTCCTCGCGCCCTACGCGGACGCCCGCCCCGGCGACGCCGTCCTCGGCCCCGTCACCCCCGGCACCCGCTACCTGCTCACCTTCACGTCGGGCTCCACCGGCGCGCCCAAGGCCGCGCTCCGCAGCCAGGGCGCGGTCGCGGCGGCCGGCGCCTCCCTGGCCCGCGCCTTCTCCGTCGGCCCGGACGACACCCACTACGTCTGCATGCCGATGTTCCACGGCAACGCCGTCATCGCCGACTGGGCTCCGGCCCTCGCCGCGGGCGCCGGGATCGCCCTGCGGGCCCGCTTCTCCGCCTCCCGCTTCCTCTCCGACGTCCGCCGCTTCGACGCCACCTACTTCACCTACGTCGGCCGCGCCGTCCAGTACCTCCTCGCGACCCCGCCGGGACCGCATGACCGCGACCACCGCCTCCGCCTCGGCTTCGGCACCGAGGCCGGCGCCGTCGACGCGGCCCGCTTCCGCGACCGCTTCGGCGTGCCGCTGGTCGAGGGCTACGGCTCCTCCGAGGGCGGCGCGTCGATCCAGCGCACCCCCGGCACCCCGCCGGGCGCCGTCGGCCGCGCCGCCCCCACCGACGACCTCGCGGTCGTCGACCCCGAATCGCTGGCCGAGTGCCCCCCGGCCCGCTTCTCGCCCTCCGGCCGGCTCCTCAACGCCGACGACGCCATCGGCGAGCTCGTCAACCGCGCCGGCACCGGCACCTTCGAGGGCTACTGGCGCAACCCGGACGCCGAGGCGGCCCGCCGGCGCGGCGGCTGGTACTGGACCGGCGACCTCTTCTACCGGGACGAGGCCGGCTACCTCTACTTCGCCGGCCGCACCGACGACCGGCTCCGCGTCGACAGCGAGAACCTCGCCGCCGCGATGATCGAGGCCATCCTGTCCCGCTGGGACCGCGCCGCCGGCGTCGCCGTCTACGCGGTCCCCGATCCGGTCGCCGGCGACCAGGTCATGGCCGCCCTGGCCCTCCGCCCCGGCACGGCCTTCGACCCGGACGCCTTCGCCGCCTTCCTCGACGCCCAGCCCGACCTCGGCACGAAGATGCCCCCGCGCTTCGTCCGCGTCACCCCCGCCCTCCCCCTCACCGCCACCAACAAGATCCACCGCGTCGCCCTCCGCCGCGCCTCCTTCCTCTGCGACGACCCCGTCTGGTGGCGCCCCACCCCCACGGCCCCGTACGAACCCCTCACCGCCCCCGCGCTCGCCGCCCTCCGCGAGCTCTACGGCCGCCACGGCCGCGCACCCGCCTGACCCCCGGGGGTAGGGCCGGCCCCACCCCGGCCACACCCTCCCGCCCCATGGCCCGGTCGCCCCGGCGCCGCCTACGGTGGGCGGTCATGGAAGATCGTGACGTCCTGCGGGCGCTCGTCCGGCGGCCCGCCCGGTACCCCTTCGGCGTCTGGCCGTGGCGGAGCGCCGCCTATCTGGCGACCGGCGTCGTCGGCGGGCTGCTCGCCTGCGCCGCCCTCCTCGTGCTGCTGCTCGCCTCCCTGCTCCTCGTCGGGATCCCGCTGCTGCTGTCCGGCGGGGTCGCGCTCGGCGGCGTCGAGCGGCTGCGGCTGCGGCTCGTCGACCGGGCGCCCGCCCCGGACCCGCACCGGGTGCCGGCCGCGCCGGGGCTCGGGGCGTGGGCGCGGACGCGGGCGGGGGAGCGGGCGACCTGGCGGGAGCTGGCGTACGCGCTCCTCCTCGCCACCGTCCTGTGGATCCTCGACGCGCTCGTGCTCGCCGTCGCCGTCGGCGCGCCCGCCACGCTGCTCGCCGCGCCGGTGCTGCTCGCCGTCGACGGGGAGGAGACCAAGCTCCTGAAGACCGTCCTGGTGACCTCGTACCCGGCCGCCTTCGCCGCCGTCGCCGTCGGCGCGCTCGCCCTCCTCGCGCTCGGCTACCCACTCGGGCTGTACGCGGCCGGGCGCGGCGCGCTGGCGCGGGCGCTGCTCACGCCCGGGGACCGGGACGGTCTCGGGGAGGTCATCGCCTCCCGGGCCCGGCTCGTGGACGCCTTCGAGGCCGAGCGCCGCCGCATCGAACGCGACCTGCACGACGGGGCCCAGCACCGGCTCGTCGCGCTCACCATGACCCTGGGCCTCGCGCGGCTCGACGCCCCGCCGGACGGGCCGCTGGCCGCGCGGCTCGCGCAGGCGCAGGACGAGGCGGGGCGGGTGCTCGCCGAGCTGCGGGAGCTGATCCACGGCATCCATCCGCAGGTCCTCGCCGACTACGGGCTCGGTTCCGCGCTCGCCGACGCCGCCGACCGGACCGCCGTCCCCGTCGACACCGACCTCGACGGGCTGCCCCGGCTGCCCGCCGCCGTGGAGAGCGCCGCGTACTTCACCGGCCGCGAGGCGCTCGCCAACGTCGACCGGCACAGCGGCGCCGGCCGCGCCCGCCTGACCGGCCGGCACGACGGCCGCGTCCTGGTCCTGACCGTCGAGGACGACGGCCGGGGCGGCGCCGACCCGGGCCTGGGCTCCGGGCTCACCGGACTCGCCGACCGGCTCGCCGTCCTCGATGGCACACTGACGATCACCAGCCCGCCGGGCGGGCCGACGGTCCTACGAGTGGAGATCCCGTGCCGCGTCAGCTCCGCGTCGTCCTCGCCGAGGACGGCGTCCTCCTCCGGGAGGGACTGATCGGGCTGCTGGCCCGGTTCGGCCACGAGGTGGTGGCCGCCGTCGGCGACGCCGAGGCGCTGCGCGCGGCGGTCGCCGCCCACGACCCCGACGTGGTCCTCACCGACGTACGGATGCCGCCCGGGTTCCAGGACGAGGGGCTGCGGGCCGCCGTCGCCCTGCGCGCCGAGCGCCCCGGCCTGCCGGTCCTCGTCCTCAGCCAGTACGTGCAGCGGGACTACGCCGCGGACCTCCTCGACTCGGGCGACGGCACCGGCGTGGGCTACCTCCTCAAGGACCGGGTCGGGCAGGTGGAGGAGTTCGCGGACGCCCTGGACCGGGTCGCCGCGGGCGGCACGGTCGTCGACCCGGAGGTCGTACGACAGCTGCTGCGCCGCCGCCGCGACCCGCTCGCCGCGCTGACCCCGCGCGAGCGGGAGGTCCTGGCGCTGGTCGCGGAGGGGCACTCCAACGGGGAGGTGGCCCGCCGGCTCGTCGTCACCGAGGCCGCCGTCGGCAAGCACATCGGCAACATCCTGGCCAAGCTGGACCTGCCGCCGGCCGAGGACACCCACCGCCGGGTCCTCGCGGTCCTCGCCTACCTCCAGGCGTGAGCCCGGGCGGCCGGAGGCGCGTTCCGGCACGACGAAAGAGGCCCCTCGCTTCCGCGAGGGGCCTCTTCCCGTCTGTGCGCCGCCAGGGACTCGAACCCCGGACCCGCTGATTAAGAGTCAGCTGCTCTAACCAACTGAGCTAGCGGCGCCTGCTGACAGAGAAAATACTACCTGGTCCCCGCGGGTGCTCGTGACCACCCCGCCGCCGCCCCGCGCGGGACGCCTCAGATGGCCAGGGACAGCACGACCGGCGCCGCCCGCCGGTTCAGCGTGTCGGCGGCCGAGCGCAGCCGGTGCGCGTGCTCGATGGGGAGCGAGAGTGCCAGGCAGCCCACGGCGGAGCCGGCCGTCAGCGGGACCGCCGCGCAGACCGTGCCGACGGCGTACTCCTGGAGGTCGAGGACCGGGACGGTCGGCGGCTGGCTGTCCAGCTTGGAGAAGAGCACCTTCTCGTTGGTGATGGTCCGGGAGGTGAGCCGGGCGATCTTGTGCCGGGAGAGGTGGTCGCGCCGCCCGTTGAGGTCGAGCTGGGTGAGCAGGCACTTGCCGACCGCGCTGGCGTGGGCCGCGGAGCGGAAGTCGACCCACTCGTGGACCTTGGGGGTGCGCGGGCCGTCCGCGAACTGGGTGATCTTCACCTCGCCGTCGATGTACCGGCTGATGTAGACCGCCGCGCCGACGGAGTCGCGCAGTTCGGTGAGGGTCTCCTGGAGCTTCGCCTCCAGCGCCTCCCGGCGGGTGGAGCCGGAGCCGAGGAGGACCAGCGAGTCCCCGATGACGTACGCGCCGTCGGAGACCTGCTCGACGTACCCCTCGCGGCGGAGCATGAGGAGGAGCGGCGACAGATGGGCGACGGGCAGTCCGGCCTCCCGCGCGATCTGGACGTCCGACACCCCGCCGCCGTGGCGCGAGACGGTCTCCAGGACGCGCAGCGCGTATTGCACCGAGTGGAACGGCGCGGTGGGCTCGGGCTTCAGCGCCACGGTTTCCCCCTACCAGGTTGTGACCGCAAGCTTCCGTACCACGATAGCCGCCAAGGGCCGTTTACGGGGCGGCTGTTGGCGAGAAACATACGGAGGATCCCGGCCCTGTCCTGCGGTGCGCCACTCTGGCATATGACATGGGCATGAATGGCCGGAAGAGTCTCAGGTCAGAGAGGTGCGGGCCCGTTCTCGCGCGCGCGTTCGGCTCCCGGGGAATCACGGATTCACCGGCGCCCGGCGGGCGCGGATCCCGCCGTTCCGGTGGCCGGAATGTGACTCCGGTCACCCGACCCGCCCCGTTCGCCCCGGAATAAGCGCCACCGCACCCCTGTTGCCGCTCCGGTGGACATACCCGCGCGGAGAGAGGACCGGACGGTGAGCGAGACCGGCACCCAGGCAGACGCAGGCACGGCGGACGGCGCCGGCACCGACGCCGTACGAGGAGCGGCCCGGGGCAGCGCCCCCGTGCCGCTCTCCGTGCTCGACCTGGTGACCGTCGGCAGCGGCTCCACCGCGAGCCGGGCGCTCGCCACCAGCGTGGAGCTCAGCCGGCTCGCCGAGCGGCGCGGCTACCACCGCCACTGGGTGGCCGAGCACCACTCCATGCCCGGCGTCGCCTCCTCCTCCCCGGCCGTGATCCTCGCCCACCTCGCCGCCCACACCCGCCGCATCCGGCTCGGCTCCGGCGGCGTGATGCTCCCCAACCACGCCCCGCTGGTGATCGCCGAGCAGTTCGGGACCCTGGAGGCCCTCGCCCCGGGCCGGATCGACCTCGGCCTCGGCCGGGCCCCCGGCACCGACGGCGCGACCGCCGCCGCCCTGCGGCGCACGGACACGCTGAACGAGGGGGCCGACGACTTTCCCGAGCAGCTCTCCGAGCTGACCCGCTTCCTGGACGACGACTTCCCGGACGCCCACCCCTACTCCCGGATCCACGCCGTGCCGGGCCCGGTGCAGGGCCCGAAGGGCCGGCCGCCGGTCTGGCTGCTCGGTTCCTCCGGCTTCAGCGCCCGGCTCGCCGGACTGCTCGGGCTGCCCTTCGCCTTCGCCCACCACTTCTCGGCCCGCAACACCCTCCCCGCGCTCGACCTCTACCGGGAGTCCTTCCGACCCTCCGCGGTGCTCGACGCCCCCTACGCCCTGATCGGCGTCGGCGCGCTCGCCGCCGAGGACGAGAAGGAGGCGTACCGGCAGGTGCTCACCGGCGCGCTGTCGATGCTGCGGCTGCGCACCGGCCGGCCGGGGCTCATCCCGACGCCCGAGGAGGCGGAGGCGTACGGCTTCTCCCCGGCGGAGCGGGAGTTCGCCGACGGCTGGCTCGCGAACGTCGTGTACGGCACCCCGGACGCGGTCCGGTCGGGCCTGGACGAGCTCCAGAAGCGGACCGGCGCCGACGAGCTGATGCTGACGGCGAACGTGCACGGGGCGGAGGCGCGGCTGCGGAGCCACGAACTGATCGCGGACGCCTACGGCTTGCCCGAGCTCGGCTGAATCCAGGATTCCGGTGGGGGACTGGTTCACCGCCGAACCACCCCGCCGGCTTCCCTAAGTGAACCTTAAACCGCTTGTCACCGAGGGTGGCGGGCGGTTTTGTTTTGTGCTGCACCCCTCTGACAAGGGCTTTCACCCTCGAATTGGTCTAGTCCTCAATCTGGTTCAGACCATTGACGTGCCGTTCACACGGGGGCTATCACTTCTCCAACTCCTTGTACGGCACCACCAGTACCCCCCATCGGAGGACGCTCGTGCACCCCCGTAAGTCATTGATCGCCGCGCTGCTCAGCTCGGCCCTCGCGGCCGGCGCCCTCGCCGCCACCGCGGGTCTCGGCTCCGCCCAGGCCGCCGACGCCTCGACCACCGCCTCCGCCGGCGGCGTGCGCATCGCGTACTACGACCAGTGGAGCGTGTACGGCAACGCGTTCTACCCGAAGCACCTCGACACGCGGGGCATCGCGAGCCAGCTGGACATCATCAACTACTCGTTCGGCAACATCCACCCGACGAACCTCACGTGTTTCATGGCCAACAAGGCCGCGGGTGACGACAACAACCCGAACGCGGGCGACGGCGCGGGCGACTCCTACGCCGACTACCAGAAGTCCTTCTCCGCGGCCGACTCCGTCGACGGCGTCGCCGACAAGTGGGACCAGCCGATCGTGGGCGTCTTCAACCAGTTCAAGGAGCTGAAGGCGAAGTACCCCCACCTGAAGATCAACATCTCGCTCGGCGGCTGGACCTACTCGAAGTACTTCCACGACGCGGCGAAGACGGACGCGAGCCGCAAGAAGCTCGTCTCCTCCTGCATCGACCAGTACCTCAAGGGCAACCTGCCCGTCGAGGGCGGCTTCGGCGGCCCCGGCACGGCGGCCGGCATCTTCGACGGCATCGACATCGACTGGGAGTACCCGGGCTCCTCCGGCGGCCACCTGGGCAACCACTACGGCCCCGAGGACAAGCAGAACTTCACCCTGCTCCTCGCCGAGTTCCGCAAGCAGCTCGACGAGTACGGCGCGGCCAACGGCGGCAAGAAGTACATGCTGACCGCGGCCATGCCGGCCGGCCAGGACAAGATCAAGTACATCGAGACCGACAAGATCGGCCAGTACTTGGACTACGCCAACATCATGACGTACGACATGCACGGCGCCTGGGACGGCGACGGGCCGACGTACCACCAGTCGCCGCTGTACTCCGGCGCGAACGACCCGACCGACCCGATCGCCCCGGGCACCGAGAAGTACTCGATCGACAACGCGATCGACTCCTGGATCGACGGCAAGCCCGCCTACGGCATCGCCGGCGGCTTCCCCGCCGAGAAGCTGACGCTGGGCTACGAGTTCTACTACCGCGGCTGGAAGGGCGTGCCCGCCGGCACCGCCAACGGCCTCGCGCAGTCCGCCACCGGCGGCTCCGGCGCCCGCCCGCTCTCGCAGCAGGCCGGCATCGCCCACTACAAGGAGCTCGGCGGCATCGTCGACAACGCGGCGACCACCTTCTGGGACGACCAGGCCAAGTCCGCGTACTTCTACAAGGACGGCGAGTTCTTCACCGGCCTGAACCAGAAGGCCATCCAGGAGCGCGTGAACTACGGCAAGCAGCGCGGCCTCGGCGGCGCGATGATGTACTCGCTCCTCGGCCTGGACAACAACGCCACCCTGCTGACCCAGATCAACGCGGCGCTCGGCGGCACCACCACCCCGCCCACCACCCCGCCGACCACGCCTCCGACCACCCCGCCCACGACCCCGCCGACCACGCCGCCGACCACCCCGCCGGCCGGCTGCGGCTCGCTCCCGGCCTACGTCGCCGGCACGGTGTACAACACGGGCAACGAGGTCTCCCACAACGGCCGCAAGTACAAGGCCAAGTGGTGGACCCAGAACGAGACCCCCGGCTCGACCGGCGAGTGGGGCGTCTGGCAGGACCTCGGCGCCTGCTGATCCCGGCCCCGCACCACCCCTCATGAACCACTGCCCCCGCCCGGAATGTCCCTCCGGCCGGGGGCAGTCCCATGCCCGCGTACGCCCTCCGGTGCTCAGACCCGGAGCGCCGTCGTGCCCTCCAGCATCGCGGCGATGCGGTCCGGGGCCACCGCCCGCGAGTACAGCCAGCCCTGCCCGGTGTCGCAGCCGATCCGCCGCAGCCGCGCCGCCTGCCCGGACGTCTCCACGCACTCGGCGGTGACGGTGAGGCCCAGCCGGTGGGCGAGCTGCACCAGCGCCTCCACGATCAGCTCGTCCGCCGGGTTGGCGTGCTCCTCGTCCTGGAAGCCGCGCACGAAGGAGCCGTCCAGCTTGAGGACGGAGACCGGCAGCCGGCTCAGATAGGCCAGGTTCGAGTAGCCGGTGCCGAAGTCGTCGATGGCGATCCGCACCCCCATGTCGCTCAGCGCCTGGAGGGCCTGGAGCGGCCGGCCCGCCGAGCCCATCACCGCGGACTCGGTGAGCTCCAGCTGGAGCAGGTGCGGGGCCAGTCCCGTGTCGGCGAGGATCCCCGCCACGTCCGCCACCAGGTCGGAGTCCCAGACCTGACGGACCGCCACGTTCACGCTGACGAAGAGCGGACGCTCGCGCGGATGGTCCTTCTGCCACTGCCGGGCCTGCTCGCACGCGGTCCGCAGCACCCACCGCCCGAGCTCCACGATCGAGCCGTCCTCCTCGGCGATCGCGACGAACCGATTCGGCGGAAGCACCCCGAACTGCGGGTGGTTCCACCGCACCAGCGCCTCCACCCCGCGCACCGCCCCGCCGGCGAGATCGACCAGAGGCTGGTACTCCAGCGCGAACTCCCCGCGCTCCACCGCCGGCCGCAGCGTGGAGGAGAGCGCCTGCCGCGTCATCCGGTGCGCGTTGCGCTCCGGGTCGAAGAGCGTCCACCGCGCCTTGCCGTCGGCCTTCGCCCAGTACAGCGTGGTGTCGGCGGCCTGCATCAGCCCGGTGGCGGTGGTGCCGACGGCGGTGCGCTCCACGACGCCGATCGAGGCGGAGACCGAGAGCCGCTGCCCGCCGAGGTCGAAGGGCCGCTCCAGCGCGTTCAGCACCGCGCGGGCCAGATCGGCGAGTTGTTCCGTCCCGGTGGAGTCCTCCACCAGGACGGCGAACTCGTCGCCGCCGAGCCGCGCCACGAGATGCCCCCCGCTGCGGGTGTAACCAGCGCTGTCCGCGCACTCGGTGAGCCGCCCGGCGACGGCGGCGAGCAGCCGGTCGCCGACCCGGTGCCCCAGCGTGTCGTTGACCGCCTTGAAGCCGTCGAGATCCAGGTAGCAGAGACCGATCCGCCCTGTTCTGCCATGCCCGTGCGACAGATACGACAGATACGGATGATGTGACCGGTACGGCTCCGGCGCGCCGGCCGGTTCGAGCGGCCCGCCCGGCTCCGCGCCCGCCTCGGCGCTCTCCGCCGCCGCCGTCTCCAGGGCGGCCGACAGGCGCTCGAAGAAGAGCGTCCGGTTGGGCAGCCGGGTCACCGGATCGTGCATCTGGAGGTGGCGCAGCCGGGCCTGGAGGTCGCGCCGGTCGCTGATGTCCGCGATCGAGAGCAGCACCCGGCCGGTGTCGGGGACCGGGGCGACGGTGACCTCGGCCCACAGCTTGCGCCCGTCGGGGTGCTTGAGGCGGCGGGTGCAGCGGAAGCGGGAGCGCCGGCCGCGCAGCACCTCGCGGTAGGCGTGCCAGGTGCGTCCGTCGGCGGCGAGGTCCACGAGGTCGGCGGCGGCCTGCTCGCGCAGGGCGGCGCTGTCGGTGCCGAGGAGCGTGCCGAGGGAGTCGTTGGCGGCGACGACCAGGCCGTCCCGGTCGACGAGGGCCATGGCGAGCTGGGAGGTGCGGAAGGCGGCCCGGTAGTCGCGGAGTTCACGCTCCGTGAGTGCCGGGCGGGCCGGCGGGATGCCGGGTGGCTCTGGGTGTACCGGTCCTTCGGGGGTTCCGCTCACCGCTCGCTCCCGTGGTGCAGGGGGGCCGTTCACATGTGGTCGGGATGGTCGGCCTGGGACAAGTCTGCCGATCATAGAGCCAGCCCGGGGGGCCGTTCCAGCTCCGGGGCGGGTCGCGGGGGCCCCGCGCGGTGGGAACCCGGCCGTCGGACGCCACGCTCTCGACCGTTTCCGCCCGGGTCCGACCCGAGGCGGCACAGGGATGACCGAATGTGACTTTCCGTGAGCTGATCTGTGTCCGTCTCGCGTCCACCCCGCGCCGCGCCCTCACCCGACCGGGGCAGCGGAAACATGCGAAACGCCGCGAACCATCACAAGGTGGTGGAGGTGTCCCGCACTCGCGAACCGGAGGTCCACGTGGAGGGTCAGCAGCCACCCGAGGGAGTGGAGCGCTCCCGGCTGCGCGCCGGAGCCGCCTCGTTCACCGCGCTCGTCGCGCTCGCCGCCACCGGCCTGGTGGCCGGGCCCGCCGTGGCCGCGCCCTCGGCCGGACCCTGCGCCCTGCCCCGTACGGCAGCCCATCACTCGCTCGGCCTCTCCAGCTGGAACGGCTCCTATCCGCGCCCCGAGCGCTCGCTCGACGCGGTGATGATCTTCCTGTCGTTCCCGGACTCCGCCCCGCTGACCACCCCGGAGGAGCTGACCGCCGACCACTTCCCGGCGACCACCGAGTTCTTCCGGCGGGCCTCCTACGGGCGGTTCGACCTGCGCCCGTACCCCCGCACCGACTGGACGCCGATGCCCCGCTCGTCCACCGCCTACGACATACGGCGTGACTGGGAGTCCGGGGACCGGGCCGCGTATCTGCGGGACGCGCTCGCCGCCGCCGACGACTCGGTCGACTTCTCCCGGTACGACATCGTCTACCTGGTCGCCGACCCGGACGCGCCCGGTGTGGACTCGGACGCCACCAAGGTCGTCAACCTGGAGCGTCCGCTGGAGGCGGACGGCACGAAGATCCGGCGGGTCGTCACGGTCTTCGAGCGGCACCCGCCGGACCGGAACGTCCTCGCCCACGAGACCGGCCACGTCTTCGACCTGCCCGACCTCTACCGCCGGCCCGCCGACGGCAAGGGCGACTGGGACACGCACGTGGGCGACTGGGACGTCATGGGCAGCCAGTTCGGGCTCGCCCCCGACCCCTTCGGCTGGCACAAGTGGAAGCTGGGCTGGCTCGACGCCTCCCAGGTGGCCTGTGTCCAGGGTGCCGAGCCGCGCCTGGTCGGCCTGGAGGCGGTGTCCGCCGCGCCGGTGGTCCCCGGCGCGCGCGGCACCCGGCTCGCGGTCGTCCGCACCGCGCCGGACAGCGTCCTCGTGGTCGAGGCGCGGGAAGCCACCGGCAACGACGCCGACACCTGCACCGAGGGCGTCCTCGTCTACCGGGTGCGGGCCGGCGCGGCGTCCGGCGACGGCCCGGTCGAGGTCGTCGACGCCCATCCGGCCACCGAGGCGTGCTGGGAGAGGTCGGTGTACCCGCCGCTCGCCGACGCGCCGATGGAGGTGGGGGAGACGCTGACCGTGCCCGGTACGGGCGTCCGCGTCGAGGTCGCCGACCGCAGCGCGTCCGGCATCTGGACGGTGAAGATCACCCCGCCCGCCCCGGCGTGACCGCCCGTCCTGGCGTCCTCCGGCTACATGCGGAAAGACTCCGGACGGGCGGAAAGACTCCGGACATGCGGAAAGGCCCCTCGCTCTCGCAAGGGGCCTTTCCGTGTCGGTGCGCCGCCAGGGACTCGAACCCCGGACCCGCTGATTAAGAGTCAGCTGCTCTAACCAACTGAGCTAGCGGCGCCTGCTGACGTCGTAGACATTAGCACCCTGAGCGGCGGGAGCGAAAATCGATACCCGCACGTCGGGCGCGGAAACCATCCGGGCCGCCCGCACACAGGCCCACAGCATCACCTCGGGCCCCGGCAGCCACGGGCTCCGGGTGTCCGGGGCGACCAGCCAGCGCGGCTCGCCCTGCTTCCCGGACGGCACCAGCGGTGGCACGGTCACCGCGTCGCCCGTGCCGTGGCAGAGCGGCCGGGGCACCGCCTCGCCCCACTCCTCCCAGTCGAGGAGCGCGGGCAGCCGCTGGGCCGTGCCGGGCGCGGCGAAGAGCAGCATCCGGCCCCGGTGCGCGGCCACCGGACCCGACCCCGGGCCCTCCTCCCACAGCCGGTCGAGCATCCGCCGCCCGAAGACGGGGTCCACGCCGACCACGTCGAAGGCCGTCCCGCACGGCAGCACGGCCGGCGCGTCCGGTCGCGCCTCCCAGCGCGCGAGCGCCGTCCCGGGCTCCCCGCCCGCCGCCGAGGCCAGCCAGGCGGCGCCGTCCGAGGTCACCCGGGCGGTCTGGTGCCGGTCCTCGTCCCCCGCCCGCAGGAAGCGGTAGACGCCATACGGGGGGTGCGAGGTGTGCGGGGTCTCGTCGCGCAGCCAGGTCGTCGTCGTCATGCGGACAGGTCTACCGCCGGTGACGGAGCGAACGCCGAGAGTTCCGGGAAACGCGGACAGGGCGCCCACGGGGGGAGTATCGTGCGCCCCGCATATGCCGAACGCCTGTTCCGCTCCGGGCCGTCAGTCCTCCGCGCGCCGCCCGTTCGTGCGGATCAGGTCCTGGCCGAACTCGATCATCTTCCGCGCGTAGTCCTCGGTCCACGCCGCCCGCTCGGCCACGTCCGCCGCGGTCAGCCGGTCGAACCGCTTCGGATCGGCGAGCTGCGCCGCCGCCACGGCCTGGAACTCGATCGCCCGGTCCGTCGCCGCCCGGAACGCCAGCGTCAGCTCCGTCGCACGGGACAGCAGCTCCTTCGGGTCCTCGATCGACTCCAGATCGAAGAAGTGCTCCGGGTCGGCGGTCGCCTCGGCAGGCTCGAAGACCAGCGGCGCCGGTCGCACCCGCCGCTGTCCGCTCCGCTCCGCGGATTCCGCCATGCTCTGCTCCTTCTCCCGCACCCACGCGCCCCGGAAACCCGGACCACCCCCATTGTCCCGGTTCCCGCAAGACCGCCCGTGACCGGTCGCGGCGAGGACCGCCCGTGACCGGTCGCCGCGAGGGCCGAGGGTCGAGGGCTCAGTGGTCGAGGCCGCGCAGCAGTACGCGGAGCCCGCCGAGGAACTCCTCGTCCGCGGTCACCCCGCCGGCGTCCCGGGCGGTCGCCGTCAGGAGCGGGTACCGGTCGCCGGGCAGCGCCGCGATCGCCTCCGTGCCCGGGCCGTCGAGCGGCCCCCGGTGTTCCAGCTGGATCGCCCCGCTCACGTACGCGTGCAGGGCCCGCAGGGCGACCACGCGGCGGGGACCCTCGATCCCGCCCTCGGTGAGGAGCGCGAGCACGGTCTCCGACCAGCGCAGCCCGCCGGCGGCGCGGTGGCGGTGGGCGAGGGCGAGCGGCACGGCCTCCGGGTGGCGGGCGACGGCGTCGCGCAGCCGGACGGCCATGACCTCGATCCGTTCGGGCCAGGGCGCGCCGCCGGGCGGAGGGGTGGTGTCCACGGCGTCGAGGATCCGGTCGACCACCAGCCGCTCCAGCTCGTCGCGGTCGGTGACGTACCGGTAGAGCGCCATCGGGCTCATCCCGAGCTCCTTCGCGGCGGTGCGCATCGAGAGCGCGGACAGCCCGTCGCGGTCGACGACACGGAGGGCGGCGGCGGCGAGCCGGTCGGGGGTGAGGGAGCGGGGTCGTGGCATGGCGCTTGACAGCGTACGCCCTACGCCTACGCTCGTAGGTGTACGCCGTACACCTACGGGTTCTCCCACGGAAGGTGATCCATGCGCACGCCCTCGGACCCCACCCGCTCCCGGCTCCGTTCCCGCGTCCGGCTCCGGCCGGGCGACGCCGTCCCCGTCCGTACGCTCACGCCGGTCACGGGTCCGCCGCTGGCCGTGCCGGATCCCGGAGGCGCCGTCCACGTGCAGTTCCGGCGTTTCGCGGGCTGCCCGGTCTGCAACCTCCACCTCCGCTCGGTCGCCCGGCGCCACGCGGAGATCGAACGGGCCGGGGTCCGGGAGGTGGTCCTCTTCCACTCGCCCGCGGAGGAACTGCGCGAACACGTCGCCCACCTGCCCTTCCCCGTCGTCGCGGACCCCGGCAAGGAGCTGTACGCGGAGTTCGGCGTCGAGGCGCACCGCCGGGCCCTGCTCGACCCGCGGGGCTGGCCGGGCATCGTCCGCGGCGTCCTGGCGGGCACCGTGGAACTGCTCCGGGGCCGGGGCCGGCTTCCGGCCTCCTCCCAGCCCGGCGGCCGGATCGGCCTCCCCGCGGACTTCCTCATCGCCCCGGACGGCCGGATCCTCGCCGTGAAGTACGGCGAGCACATCGACGACCAGTGGTCGGTCGACGAACTCCTCGCCCACGCGGCCGGACGCGGGGTGCCCGCCCGGCTTTCCCCGTGACGCCGGCCCCGTGGCGCTTTCCCCGTGACGCCTGCCCCTGATCCGGAGCCACGCGTGGTCCGCGCGCGGCTCCGGGGGCGGGGTCCGGGGGCGGCTCCCGGGCGGTCAGGCGCGGGGGGCTAGCACCTCGCGGACGCCGGCAGGTTCGCGTACTTGTTGCCGGAGAAGTAGATCGCGCTGGAGTAGCCCCAGACGCCGCCGCCGTTGCGGACCAGGATCCACACGTTGTTGGTGGTGCCCTCCGCGGTCACCGACTCGCCGTACTTCCAGCAGCTCACCGCGTAGGAGGTGTTCGCGTAGAGCTTGCCGAGCTTCCGGGAGTCCCCGTCCGCGTAGAGCCGGTGGTTCACGTCCTTCCAGACGTTGCGGTAGCCGTAGACCGGCGGCAGGACGGGGTCCGCCGCGGCGGCCCGCGCCGTCGGCTCCGCCGCGGCCGGAGCGGCCGCGGCGGAGCCGGCCGTGCCCAGGACGCCGGCGAGTGCCAGCGCCCCCGTGGCGAGAGCGACCGAGGCGCGCTTCGTGAGAGTTCGCATGTCTTCTCTTCCTCCCGTTTCGATGGTTCCGGCGGCGCGGACACGCCCACGGTCCTGCGCCGTCGGGCAACCATGACGGATTCCGGCCGGACCCCGCGATGCTGTTGCGGCTGACCGGAAAAGCCGAGCTCATCGGGGGGAACGAGATGCTCCGCATCCACTTCGGGGACGCCGATCAGGGGGCCGTACGGGTCGCCGCCGCGCCGAACCCGTTCTGGGAGATCGCCACCAGCCTGCACCGCTTCCAGACCCGCGACGGCCGCTGGGCCTACGCCGGCTGGCTCCGGGCCGTACGGGCCGGGCTGCGGGAGAAGGGGCTCGAACGGGCCTTCCGCACCGTCCTCCTGCCGCTCTTCCCCCGCGCCGCCTACTTCCCGGACTTCCTCACCCCCGCGCGGGGCGTCGACGGACTCGCCGCCGGGCTCGACGCGATCCTGGCGACCCCGCCGCGGCGGGTGACGGAGGAGGTGGCCCGGCTCGACCGCGTCGTCGGCGCCCCCCGGTGGGCGGCCCGCCTCGGCGCCCCCGAGGAGCGCGGGGAACTCGTCCGGCTGCTGCGCGCCTACCACGACGTCGGCATCGCCCCGTACGCCGAGTCCATTCGCTCCCGCTTCGACGCCGAGCGGGCCGCGCTCGGCCGGGCCTTCCTCGACGGCGGCGTCGACGGGCTGCTCGGCGGCGCGGGGCCGGCGATCCGCTGGCGGCCCCCGACGCTGGACGTCGACGTCCGGGCCGTCGACCGGGAACTCCGCCTCGACGGACGCGGACTGACCCTGCTCCCCACGTACTTCTGCTGGCGCACCCCGACCAGCCTCGCCGATCCGGCCCTCCCACCGGTCCTGTGCCACCCGGTGCGCCCGCCCGCCGCCGCGCTGCCCCCGGACCACCGGTGGGCCGCCGAACCGTCCGTCCCCCTCGCGGCCCTCCTCGGCCGGACCCGCGCGGCGGCCCTGTGCGCGGCCGCCGGCGGGGCGACGACCGGGGAGATCGCCCGCGCGGCCGGCGTCTCCGCGGCCTCCGCGAGCCGGCACGCCACCGCGCTGCGCGACGCCGGCCTCATCACCAGCAGCCGGCACGCCGCGACGGTCCTGCACACCCTCACCCCCGTCGGCGCCTCCGTCCTGCGCGCCGCCGGGCCCCGCCCCTGACCTCAGGGCGTCCAGGCGACCCGGTGTTCGGCGAGGTGGGAGAGGACCGCGTGGTTCGCCTCCCAGCCGTCCGGGAACTTCACGGTGACGCCGAGCTGGACCGGCTCCGTCGACGGATGCTCGTCGAGGAGGCCGGTGACGCCGGCGCGGCAGACGACGACGCAGGCGTGGCGGTGGCGGGAGGCCAGGACGCAGAGGCGGCCGGTCTCCAGGTGGAAGGCGGTCGCGTCCGGCCGGCCCGAGAGCGGATGGAGGACGACGGTGACGTCGTACTCGCGGCCCTGGAGCCGGTTGGCCGTGTCGACCGTCACCCCCGACACGCCCAGCGCCGCCAGGGCCGCCCGGACGGCCGCCGCCTGGTCGCGGTGGGCGGTGCCCACCGCGATCCGCTCGGCGGTCAGCGGCACGGGCGTGTCGGAGCGCTCGCTGACCGCCGCGCCGCCCCGGTCCAGGAGCCTGCGGACCACCAGGGCGACCGCGTGCACGGCCTCCGGGTCGGTGCGTGGGGTGTGCCGGGCGGGCAGTTCGAGCAGCCCCCAGCCGGACTCGGCGGCCTCGTCCAGGACCCGGTCCGGGGCGGAGCCGTCCGAGGGCACCCCGAACGCGAGCCGCCGGTCGCCGGGACCGGTGCCCGAGCGGAACGGCGTGTACGGGTAGAAGGCGTCCGACACCAGCGGCGCCGCCGACGCGGGCAGCCGCCAGGAGACCGGCAGCCGGTGCTGCGGCAGCTCCGGGTTGTGCGCGAGCAGCGTCGACACCGCCGAAGCCGACGGGTCGTACGACAGCCCCGCCCACTGGTCGGCGCCCACCACCGAGAAGGGGTCCAGCTGCCCCGGATCGCCCACGAACAGGGCCCGCTCGAAGAGCCCGGCCACGGCGAGCAGCGCGTCCGAGCGCATCTGGTACGCCTCGTCCACGATCGCGTGCGCCCACGGCTCCACGTTCTTCACGTGCGCCCACTTGGCGGCCGTCGAGATCACCACCGGAAGCCCGGCGAGGTCCCCCGCCTTCGCCGACTTCCGTACGTTCTCCAGCGCGTCGAGCGCCTTGTCGTACGGGTCCCCGTCGCTGGAGTGCAGCCGGCCCACCTCCAGCTCGGGCTCCTTCTCGGCGAGCCGCAGCACCAGGTCGTCCACCTGCGCGTTGGTCTGCGCCACCACCATCAGGGGGCGCCCGGCGGCGGCCAGTTCGAGCGCGGCCCGCACCACGAGCGTCGACTTGCCCGCGCCCGGCGGGGAGTCGACGACGACGCCCCGGGCGGTGCCGCGCAGGGTGCTCTCCAGGATCTCCGCCGTCGCCTGGGCCGCCGCCGCGGCGGGGTCGGGCACGGTGGGGTCGTACAGGGTCACAGCAGGTCCTCGGGGGTCACGGCGTCGGGCAGCTCGGCGGTGTCGGCGTGGCGCGGCGGGCCGCCGTGGGTCCACGGCGTGTCCTCGGGGTCGGGCAGCTTCGGCCCCACCCGCGTGTCGTGCTCGAAGAGCGTCCAGGCGATCCGCTCGCCCTTCTCCGGCACCGTGCCCTCCGCCGGCTCCTTCGACCGGCCCATCTTGTCCAGCAGCCGCAGCACCAGCGATCCGTCCTCCTCACGGGCGACGAACTGGGCCGACTGCGGCTTGCCGCCGAGCGAGCGGTACACCTTCACGCCCTCGTCCAGGTGCGGCCGGTCCTCCGTGCGGACCGTCAGCAGCGGGCGCGGCGCGGGCCGCTTCGACTCCGTCCACGCCATGACGACCTCGGTGACCTCCCCGGTGAACGCCTCGCCAGCCAGCCGCCGCCCGGCCAGCACCAGCGGATCGTCCAGGGCCTCCTGGGCGTCCAGCTGCCCCTGCGCCTGCTCGCGCGCGGCGAGCTTCGCGGCGGCGGTCACGGCGTCGTCGCGGCGCGGCTGCGGCGGCTCCCCGGCCGCGATCCGGTCCCGGTGCGCGGTGAAGGACCAGCGGTCCCGGGTCCACCGGTCCGCGACCCGCGCCCCCTCGGGCAGCTCCCGCAGCAGGCCGAGCGCCCGCCAGGTCGCCTCCCAGGTCGGCTTCAGCTGCGAGGCCACCAGCCGGCGGACCTCCCGCTCGGCCCGGTGCAGGGCGGCGAGGGCCACGTCCGCCGTCTCGCCGTCCTCGGCGGCGCCGACCGCCTGCCGGGCCCGGTCGTACGCCTCGATCGCGGGCGCGAGCAGCTGGTTGTCGAAGGCCGGGTCGGTCGCGGGCCCGGCCGGCGGGCACAGCAGCTGCCCCCGCGCGTCCCGCCCCAGCTCCGCCCGGTACGCCGCCTCGGCGCCCGGCTCCCCGTCGTACGGGTCGATCCAGGCCAGCAGCGCCCCCAGGTGCTGGTCCTCCAGGGAGGACTGGCCGGTCGCCCAGTGCCGGTTGAGCAGGTCGGTCGCCGCGAGCAGCAGCGACGAGCCGGGCACCCGGGCCCGCTCGCCGTAGTGGGTCAGCCAGCGCCCGAGCAGCGGCACGCGCGCGGGTGCCGGATACGGCGTGTCGGGGTCCTGCTCGGCGGTCCGCCGGAACCGCGTCGACCGCCCCAGGAGCCGTACGTACTCGATCCCCGCCCGGCTCGGCACGATCAGCTGCGGCGCGTCCAGGCAGAGCTCGACCTGGACCTTCTCACCGGTGGCGGAGTCCTTCCGCTCCACCGGCTCCACGGCGTCCGCGTACCCGTCGACGTACGGCAGCACCTCCTCGGCCAGCTCGGCGAGGAACGCGAACCGCAGCTCCCGGTCCCGGGGCTGCGGCACCACGAGGAGCCGGGGCTCCTCCGGGTCGGTGCCGACCAGGGCGCCGAGCGGGGCGCCCGCCTCGCCGGCGGTGGTCAGCGGCACCAGGACGAGCGGCCGCCCGGACAGGTGCCGGTGCCGGACCGTCGCCAGCGGCTGCGCGCGGCCCGCCGCCACGGCCTCCATCCGGGCCAGGTGCGCGATCAGCGACATGCGGCGGCCTCCGCCTCGTCCAGGGCCTCCTGCCGCAGCGCGCGTGCCCGGCGCAGCGCCACCACGGCCGGGTCCTCCGGGTCCCCGGCCTCGCCCCGCGCGGCGGCGAGGACCGCGCCGACGGTGGTCAGCCCGCCCAGCTCGCCCCGCACCGAACGGCCCAGGGTCTGCACCGCGTCCGCCGCCCGCGCCCGCGACCGGCAGTGGAAGCCCATCTCGCAGGCGGCCAGGCACTCCGGCGCGTACGCGTGCGGGACCGCCTCCACGGCCGCCGCCAGCTCCTCCGTAGAACAGCCCTGGACGTCGAAGCTCAGCCCCTCCGGCAGGGCTTCGGCGATCTCCTCGATCCGGGTCAGCCGCTCCAGCTGCCGCCGGGTGACCGCCCGCTGCTTGCGCACGTCCACCACGGAGCCCGTCGGCAGGTTCGAGAAGTCCTTGGGGCAGACCAGCAGCACGGTGTGGACGACCTCGGCGCCCTCGGTGAGCGCCGCCACCCGTTCGAGCGCGAGCACGTACACCGCCGCCTGCCGGGCCGCCGCCCCCACCTTCGCCGCGTCCGCCGCGCCGTCCACCATCGGGAAGGACTTGATCTCCACGACCGTCCACCGCCCGGCCGGGTCCACCACGACGGCGTCCGGCTCCAGGTGCACCGGCGAGCCCGCGACCTCCAGGGTGAGCAGCGGATGGTCGAGCAGCGTCCACCCGCCGGCCGCGGTCGCCTCGCGCAGCGCGAGCGCCGTCCGCGCGGTCCGCCCCTCGGGCCCGGACGCCGACAGATCCGGTACGGAGACGGTGCCCGGGTCCTCCACGCCGAAGAGGCGCAGCAGCTCCCGCCCGCCGTCGGCCTTCACCCTCGCCTCGAAGCTGTTGCCCCGCACGATCGCGAACTGCGACTGGCCGAACGGCGCGGGGGACCCCAGCGCCGTCGCGAGCGCCCCCTTGTCCACCCCGGCGCCGTCGAGCAGCGCGCGGCGCCTGCATCCCGGGTTCGCGGCCAGCGCGGCCAGCGCCCGCGCGTCCAGCGGGCGCGGCGGAACCGCCGGCCCGCGCAGCTCGGCGAGTCTCTCCCGCGTCCTGCGCCGGCTCGCCGGGGTCGGCACGGGGGCCGTCGTCTGCGGCGGTCGTGACCCGCCGTCGTCCAGGGATGCGCTCACCCGCGGAAGTGTCGCATCCGCCACTGACAACGCGGGCGGGTTCCGGCCCGGGGACACCGGGAGTTCGCGCCGGGGCCACCTGCGCGATGATGGAGACACCCTCCCGACGGTCCCCACGGCCCGACGGCCTCCAGCGGCCCGACAGCCCCTGCGGCCCCCGTCGGAAGGCACCCTCGTCCGTTCCCGCGCAATCTCTGGAGAGCTCCGCCCATGGCACCGCGCATCCTGCTCGCCCGACACGGCCAGACCGAGTGGTCGCTCCTCGGACGCCACACCGGCAGGACCGACATCCCGCTGCTCGACGAGGGCCGGCGCGGCGCCAAGCTGCTCGGCGAGCGCCTGCACCGGGGCCCCTGGCAGGGCCTGCCCGGCGTCGAGGTGCGCACCAGCCCGCTGCTCCGCGCGAGCGAGACCTGCGACCTCGCCGGCTTCGGCGACCGCGCCGAACCCTGGGACGCCCTGATGGAGTGGGACTACGGCGCGTACGAGGGCCTGACCCCGGCCCAGATCCAGGAGCTGCGCCCGGGCTGGCTGATCTGGCGCGACGCCGTCCCGGACGGCGAGTCGCTGGCCCGGCTGTCCGCCCGCGCCGACGAGGTCGTGGAATGGGCCCGCTCGGCCGACCGGGACGTCCTGGTCTTCGCCCACGGCCACATCCTCCGCTCCATCGGCGCCCGCTGGCTCGGCGAGGACGTCTCCTTCGCCTCCCGCATCCGCCTCGACCCGACGAGCCTGTCAGTCCTCGGCTGGGCGTACGGCGCACCGGCGATCGAGCGCTGGAACGACACGGGCCACCTGGAGGGCTGAGCCCGGATCCCGGACATCGGATCCCGGACATTGGATCCTGGATGTCGGATCCTGGATGTCGAATCCGGGACATTGGATCCGGGACATTGGATCCCGGACGTTGGATCCCGGACTTCGGATCCCGGACTTCGGATCCTGGACATTGGATCCACTGTCCAGCCTGCTGGATACCGGATGTTGGATCCGAATATTGGATCCAACATCCGCACCCTCACGCCCCCGTGAGGATGAGCCGCGTCTCCGCCAGCAACCCCCTGATCCGCGCCGACGCGATCCCGTCCATCGACTCCGCCACCCGCCGCGCCTCCGCCTCGGCCTCGTCGCGGCGCCCGGCGCGGGCGAGGTTGCCGGCGAGCTGGGCGCGGTAGAGCGCGAGGTTGCGGGCGAAGCGGGGGTGCTGGAGGACGGTGGCCCGGTAGGAGTGGCGGGCGGCGCGGCTCCAGTCGCCGAGCGCGGCCCAGCAGTGCGCCTCCAGGGCCTCCAGTTCGGGCTCGCCGAAGAAGGACATCCACTCGGGGTCCTGGTCGGCGTGGCCGTGGCCGAAGTGCTCGTGGGCACGGCCGAGGCACTCCTCGGCGGAGGAGCGGTCGCCGAGCCCGGCCCAGGCGGCGGCCTCGCGCAGCGAGAGCAGGGCGAGCAGCCGGGGGGAGTCGAGCGGGCGTGCGGCCCGCAGTCCGGCCTGGGCGGCGCGGACGGCCTCGCGGTAGCGGCCGGTGTCGCGGGCGAGGAAGGAGGTGTTGCAGAAGGCGTGCGCCTCCAGGGCCGCGTTCCCGGAGACCCGGGCGGTGGCGAGGGCCTCGGCGTAGTGGGAGCGGGCGTCCTCGTGGCGGCCCGAGTCGTGGGCGAGCCAGCCGACGGAGAGCGACAGCTCTCCGGCTCCGGCGAGCAGCCGGTCCTCGGTGGAGCGGCGGGTCGAGGTGCCCTGGTCGAGCAGGGCGTAGGCGGTGCGGAGCGGCTGGGCGGCGACCTTGTAGAGCCCGTCGGCGCCGTGCCGGTCGTCGAGCAGGCGGATGCGCCGTACGGCGTCCTCGACGGCGAGGACCTCGGCCTCGCCGACGCGGTGGGAGCCGCGGGGGCTGGGGATCGCGGCGGCGGTGGAGCCGAGTCCCCAGGAGGCGGCCGCCAGGGTGGCGGTGCCGCTCGTCATGAATGCGCGACGCAGCACGTCGCTCTCCTCATCGTTCCGGGTCGGGAGGGCGGGGGGCCCCGAGGCCCCGGCCGGGGCGGCCTGCCGTCGGCCGCGTACCGCCTCCCGCGCAGAGAAACCCAGGTCGGCGAGGGTGAGGCCGGGGAACATGTGCAGGAAGACCCGCTCGTACGCGTAGTTCGGGCAACGGATCTCGCCCGCCTCCACGCGCCCGATGTAGCGGGCGTCGCACGCGACCTGTTCGCCGATCTCCCGTGCCGCCCGGCGGACCATGGCGGCGAACTCCGCCGGGGAGTGCGGTCCGCGGAGCCGTCGGAAGGCGAGATTGGGAACTGCCCGTGACATGGCCATGGCCGAGCCCTCTCCTGGTGCTGCCGGGTGTTCCGGCGGCAAGAACGTACCTGCTGTGACCGGATGCCTACGCTGAGTTTGGCTACAAATCGGATATCTCGCCTGTGATCTGCCATGAACTGCCATCCTTTGCGGCGGCGTGCCGCCGTAGCCGTTGACGCGCACGGGCGTTGAACCGTATGGGAGAGACGGAACGTGTCTCCTCTGGGAAGCGAGGAGGGGTCCATGTCCGAGAACGCCGTGCCTTTCGAGACGCCCGCGACGCCCAAGACGGCCGTACGGACCACGCCGACCGCGCCGCCCCTGCCGACCACGCCGGCCACGCCGCCCCTGCCGACCGCCCCTCCCCTGCCGACCGCGCCGGCCGGTGAGCCCTGCGACCTGGTGACCGTGCCCGCGCGGCAGGGCCTGGAGGCCGTCGACATCCTCCGCCGCCGGGGCGTCCCCGCCGTCGGCCCCGTCCTCCACGACGGCGCCTGCGACACCCTCGGCTTCCTCGTCCCGCCCGGCACCGCCGCCGCCTGGGACCTCCCCGGCAGCGCCTGCACCCGCACCTCCGGCCGCGGGCTGCGCCTCCCCGAGCTCCCCGAACTGCCCGAGCCCGCCGGTGACGCCCCCCGCCCGGCCGGCTGGCTGCTGCCCCCCGGCGACACCGACCCGGTCACCGACCCCGCCGTCCTGCGCCGCGCCCTCGGCGAGGCGGCCCGCCTCATCGAGGCGGCCGACGGCTGTCACTGAACGGCACCGTCCGGTCCCGCCGATAATGGGCGGATGGCCAGGAACAAGCAGCGTGAGCGGGCGGCGGCCGACGCCGTCTCCGAGACCGTCGACGGCGGGCTCGCCGAACTGATACCCGACCGCGACCGCCCCCGCGCCTGGACGCTGCTCGTCGACGGCGCCCCGCAGTCCCACGTGGACCTCGACGACCCCGCCGCGCTCACCTTCGAGTACCAGCGGCGCCTCGGCCACGTCGCCGACCTCGCCGCCCCGCCCGGCCGCCCCCTCCAGGCCGTGCACCTCGGCGGCGGCGCGTTCACCCTCGCCCGGTACGTCGCCGCGACCCGGCCCCGCTCCACCCAGCAGGTCGTCGAGATCGACGAACCCCTCGTCCGCCTCGTCCGCCGCGCGCTGCCGCTCGACCCCGGCGCCCGGATCAGGGTCCGCGCGACCGACGCCCGCGCCGGCCTCGCCAAGGTCCCGGACGGCTGGGCCGACCTGATCATCGCCGACGTCTTCCGCGGCGCCCGCACCCCCGCCCACCTCACCAGCACCGAGTTCCTGCACGAGGTGCGGCGCGCGCTGCGGCCCGGAGGGACGTACGCCGCCAACCTCGCCGACGGGCCCCCGCTCGCCCACCTCCGCGGCCAGGTCGCCACCGCCGCCGCCGTCTTCCCCGAACTGGCCCTGATCGCCGACCCGACCGTGCTCCGGGGCCGCCGCTTCGGCAACGCGGTCCTGGTCGCCTCCGACCGGGCGCTCCCCGTCGCCGAGCTGACCCGCAGGGTCGCCACCGACCCGCACCCCGGCCGCGTCGAACACGGCCGCCCCCTCGCCGACTTCACCGGCGGCGCGACCCCGGTCGCCGACGCGACCGCGAAGAGCTCACCCGCGCCCCCGCCGTCCGTCTTCCGCTGACCCGGAGGGGCCCGTCAGACCGCCCGCTCCTCGATCTGCACGCGGGGCGCCGAGTCGTGCCAGAGGCAGAAGACCGACAGCTCCCGGTCGCCCTGGGTGAAGGTCACCCGGATCCAGGTCGGCTGCTTCCACACCTGCATCCGCCAGCCCGAGGCCGGGATCGCCGAGACCAGCTCGGCGGAGGTCTCGCCCAGGTCGAAGGTGACCCGGCCGCCGTCCACCGGATAGCTCTTCACCGTCGAGGAGCCCCCGGCCGGGGCCGGCGGGGCGGTCGTCGCCGGCGGCGGGGTGGTCCGCGGCGCGGTGCGCGGCGGGCTCGCCGACGGCGTGCCGCCGGCCTGGGCCGGACCCGAGGAAGCGGGCGCGGAGGGCGTGGCCGTGGTGGCCGGGGGAGTCGTCGCGGGGCGGCGGGTCGAGGCCGTCACCGGGTCGCCGATCGCGGTCTCGGCCGGGACCGGGCCGGCCGGCGTGCCGACGGGCAGCGGCAGGGCGCGCGGCGGGTCGTAGACGGTGCCGGACAGCACCGTGTGCACTCCCCACCAGGACAGCGTGACCGCCGCGCCGGTGGCGAGCGACCAGGCCAGGGCGTGAACGAGTCCTCTTCGCATCGGGGCCATACTGCACCACGCCCGGGCAGCGCGGACCGGAAGGTACGGGGTGACCGAGCTGTCGCCCGAATGGCGTACGGTGCGGCCCATGGCAAGTGTGCTCGTGGTCGAGGACGACCAGTTCGTGCGCTCCGCCCTCATCCGGCAGCTGACGGAAGCCTCCTACACGGTACGGAGCGTCGGCACGGCCCTGGAGGCGCTGCGCGAGGTCGCCCATTTCCGCTTCGACGTGGTCGTCCTCGACCTCGGTCTGCCCGACCTGGACGGGTCCGAGGCGCTGAAGATGCTGCGCGGCATCACCGACGTACCGGTGATCATCGCGACCGCCCGGGACGACGAGGCGGAGATCGTCCGGCTGCTGCACGCCGGAGCCGACGACTACCTCGTCAAGCCGTTCTCCGTCGAGCACCTCACCGCCCGGATGGCCGCCGTGCTCCGCCGCGCCCGGGCCACCTCGGGGGAGCCCGCCCCGACGACCGAGATACGGGTCGGCGGGCTCGCCATCGACCCGCTGCGCCGCCAGGCCGAACTCGACGGGGTCCCGCTCGACCTGACCCGGCGCGAGTTCGACCTGCTCGCCTTCCTCGCGGGCCGGCCCGGCGTGGTCGTCCCGCGCAAGGAACTCCTCGCCGAGGTGTGGCAGCAGGCGTACGGGGACGACCAGACCATCGACGTCCACCTGTCCTGGCTGCGGCGGAAACTGGGGGAGACGGCCGCCCGGCCCCGCTACCTCCACACCCTGCGCGGCGTCGGCGTGAAGCTGGAGCCGCCCCGGGAGCACCAGCCGTGAGACCCGGAGCATCGGCCGCGAGCCCGGGAGCATCAGCCGTGGGACGGGAGCACCGGCCGTGAGATGGGCCCTCGTCAAGGTGTCGCTGGCCGTCACCGCCATGGTCGTCATCGCCTTCGCCGTACCCCTCGGTCTCGTCGTCAAGGAGATGGCCCGCGACCGCGCCTTCTCCAACGCCGAGCGGCGCGGTGCCGGGCTCGCCCCGGTCCTCGCGATCACCACCGACCGGACGGAGCTGGAGAAGGCCGTCGCGACGACCGAGGACGGCGCCGCCGGCCGGCTCGCCGTGCACGTCCCGCCCGCCGCGGCGGACGGCCAGGCGCTGGAGATCGGCACCCGCCGGGCCGGCGTGGAGGAACTGGCCGCGACCCGCACCCTCGGCCGTGCCTCCATCGCCGAGGTCCCCGGCGGCTACGCCCTGCTCCAGCCCACCGCGCTCAGCTCCGGCCAGGTCGCGGTCGTCGAACTCTTCGTCCCCGAGGGCGAGGTGACCAACGGCGTCGCCACCGCCTGGCTCGTCCTCGCCGGTGTCGGGGTCGCCCTGATCGTCGGTTCCCTCGCCGTCGCCGACCGGCTCGGCGTCCGCATGGTCCGCCCCGCCCAGCGCCTCGCCGGCGCCGCCCACGAGCTCGGCGAGGGACGGCTCGGCGTCCGGGTCGCCGAGGAGGGCCCGCCGGAACTCAAGTCCGCCGCCGTCGCCTTCAACTCCATGGCCGACCAGGTCGTCCAGCTCCTCGCCAACGAGCGCGAACTCGCCGCCGACCTCTCCCACCGGCTCCGCACCCCGCTCACCGTGCTCCGCCTCAACACCGCCTCGCTCGGCTCCGGTCCCGCGGCCGACCAGACCCGGGCGGCCGTCGAGCAGCTGGAGCGCGAGGTGGACACCATCATCCGCACCGCCCGCGAGGCAAAGCCGCAGACCACCCCGCCGACCGGCCCCGGCGCGGGCTGCGACGCCGCCGAAGTGGTGTGCGAGCGGATGGAGTTCTGGTCCGCGCTGGCGGAGGACGAGGGGCGGCGCGTCCGTCTCGCCGGGGTGGAGCGGCCGGTACGGATCCCGGTGGCGCGCCCCGAACTGGCCGCCGCCCTCGACGCCCTGCTCGGCAACGTCTTCCGGCACACCCCGGAGGGCACCGCCTTCTCCGTCGACGTCCACAACGGCGAGGACGCGGTCATCGTCCTCGTCTCGGACGCCGGTCCCGGCATCGCCGACCCGGACGCGGCGCTCGCCCGCGGCAACAGCGGCACCCGGGCCGGTTCCACGGGCCTCGGCCTCGACATCGTGCGCCGCATGGCCGAGTCCACCGGCGGCGACGTCCGGATCGGGCACTCGGTCCTCGGCGGCACCGAGGTGCGCATCTGGATCGGTCTCGGCGGACACCGCGCCGACGGCTCCGGGGGCCGCCGCTCGCACCGCCCGGCCCGCCGCCGCAAGGCGTCGAGGCGCTGAACCTTTCCTGGCCCCGATGCCTCCCTTAAGCGGATCCTAAGAAACCCGACCACGCCTCCCTGTAAGGCGTTTGTCCGGGTCCCGGGCGCTAGCGTGCTGCCGCACCCCCCACTCCCGCCCCACGGAGGCAGCACGCATGGGCAGCAACGCACACCGGCGCAGGACGAGCGGCCGTACGAAGGCCGTCGGCGCGGTCGTCGCCGCCGCGATCGCCGGGGGCACGGTCTTCGCCCTCACCGGCACCGCCCAGGCGGCAGCCGTCGGCGCCGCCTACACCAGGACCTCCTCCTGGACCGGCGGCTACACCGGCCAGTACGTGATCACCAACGAGACCTCCACCGCCCAGTCCGACTGGACGCTGGAGTTCGACCTGCCCGCCGGGACCACCCTCGGCTCCCTGTGGAACGGCGACCACACCGTCTCGGGCCGGCACGTCACCGTGAGGCCCGCGAGCTGGAACCGCCGGCTCGCCCCCGGCCAGTCCGTCACCGTCGGTTTCGTGACCTCGGCGGCCGGACAGGCCGGGGACCCCGCCGGCTGTCTCATCAACGAGGCCGCCTGCTCGGCCGGCGGCCCCGCCCCCACCCCCAGCGGCCGCCCCACCGACCAGCCCACCCGCCCCACGCCGACCGCCACCGCGAGTCCGAAGCCCACGGCGACCGCCACCACGAAGCCGACCCCCACGGCCACGGCGACGGCCACCGGCGCGCCCCCGAAGCCCACCCCGACTCCGACCCGGACGCTCACCCCCACCCCCACCCCCACGCCGACCCCCACCGGCGCCCCCGTCACCGCCGCCAGGTTCGCCCCCTACGTCGACACCTCCCTCTACCCCGCGTACGACCTCCTCGCCACCGCCGACGCCACCGGAGTGAAGGAGTTCAACCTCGCCTTCATCACCTCCGGCGGCGCCTGCGCCCCCCTCTGGGGCGGGGTCACCGAGCTCGCGAACGACAGGGTGGCCGCCCAGATCGGCGCCCTCCGCGCCAAGGGCGGTGACGTGCGCGTCTCCTTCGGCGGCGCCGCCGGCCACGAGCTGGCGCTGAACTGCGCGAGCGCCGCCGACCTGGCGCAGGCGTACGGCAAGGTCGTCGACCACTACAAGCTCACCAAGGTCGACTTCGACGTCGAGGGCGCCGCCCTGCCCGACACGGCCGCCAACACCCGCCGCTCCCAGGCCATCGCCCGGCTCCAGAAGACGCATCCCGGTCTGAACGTCTCCTTCACCCTGCCGGTCATGCCCGAGGGCCTGACCCAGCCCGGGGTGAGCCTGCTCGCCGACGCGAAGCGGAACGGCGTCCGGATCGACGCGGTCAACATCATGGCGATGGACTACGGCCCGGCCTACAGCGCCGACATGGGCACGTACGCGATCCAGGCCGCGACCGCGACCCAGGCGCAGCTCGAGGGCGTCCTCGGGCTCTCCGACGCGGACGCCTGGAAGACGGTCGCGGTCACCCCCATGATCGGCGTGAACGACGTCGTCAGCGAGGTGTTCAAGGTCGACGACGCCACCCAGCTGGTCGACTTCGCGAGGTCCAAGGGCATCGGCTGGCTCTCGATGTGGTCCTCGACCCGGGACAAGCAGTGCGCGGCCGGCGCGGTGAACCACGCGGACGCCACCTGCTCCTCGATCCTCCAGCAGCCGCTGGCCTTCACGAAGGCGTTCGCCGCCTACCGGTAGAGCCACTCCTCCCCCCCACCGCGTGCCCCGGCCGGAGACACCCCACCCCCGGCCGGGGCACGCTTCCGCGTGCGGTCAGACGCCCCGGGAGGTCCGCCACTCCTCCGCGTAGTCGTCGAAGATCGCGCGCAGGTGGTGGCCGATCTTCAGGTAGTCGAGGTCGTCCAGGTTGGCGAGGGAGACCCGGACGGACCACTCGGGGCCGTCGAAGCCGCCGCCGTTGAGGAGGACGACGCCGGTCTGTTCGGCGAGCCGGAACAGCGGGTCGACAGGCTCGTAGTTCTTCTCCAGGAAGTCGGCGAAGTCCTGGCCGTGGACGCGCTCGGCCTCCGCGAGGAGGTCGAGCTCGATGTAGTACGCGGCCCGCATGTCGTCCTCGGCGATCCTCATCTGGGCGCCTTCGAGGAGCAGGTCGAGCCGCTGGCGCACGATCGACCGCAGCCGCTCCTTGTACGCCTGGCCCTCGGGGAGCATGTCGAAGAGGGAGAAGAGCGTCATCATGACCTGCTGCGGCAGCGACAGGCCGGCGGTGTGGTTGAGGGCGACCTGCCGGGAGTCCGCGACCAGCCGGTCGATGAACCGGATCTTCCCCGGCTCCAGGGACAGCGTCCCGTACCGCTTGTCCAGGCGTTCCTTCTCGGCGGCCGGCAGGTCGGCGATCATCCGGTCGACGACGTTGTCGTCGTTGAGCCCGATGACGCCGAGCCGCCAGCCGGTGGCGCCGTAGTGCTTCGAGTACGAGTACACGAGCAGGGTGTTCTGCGGCAGGTCGGCGGCGATCGAGCGGAAGCCGGGGACGAAGGTGCCGTAGACGTCGTCGGTGACGATCACCAGGTTCGGGTTCTTCTCGGCGACGATCTCCTTGAGCTGGTTCGCCACCCGCCGGCTCAGCGCGAGCGAGGGCGGGTTGGAGGGGTTGACCAGGCAGAGCAGCTTGATCGACGGGTCCTCCAGCTTGGCGACCTCCTCCTCCGGGTAGCGCCATTCGCGGACGCCGGTCTCGGCGAAGAGGGAGGCGTTGACGTGGACGACGTCGAACTCGTACGTGTCGAGCTCGGGGATCTCGATGTACGGGGTGAAGACCGGCACCATCAGCGCGATCCGGTCGCCCTTTTTCAGGATCCCGTTCTTCATGAGGGAGTCGAAGATGTAGCACATGGCGGCGGTGCCGCCCTCGGTGGCGAAGTAGGAGACGTTGCCGGCGGGCGGCCGGCCGCCGAACATCTCGTCGTCGACGTAGCCGCGGACGACCTGTTCGGTGTGGGTGAGGATCCGGTCGGGGACGGGGTAGTTGTCGCCGATGGAGCTGTCGGTGAGCTCGTGGACGAAGGCGTCCTCGTCGAAGCCGAAGCGTTCGACGGCGTACGCGACCGACTTCTGGAGCAGTTCGATGCCGGGCAGGTCGGGGTGCTGCCGTACGAAGGTGTCGAAGCGGGCGCCGGAGCCCATGAGTTCGGGCATGCCGCCGAGGTCGTCGGCGGTCCACACTCGGCGGGACTCGGAGAGGGCGAAGTAGCCGAGGGCGTGGAACGCCTCGCGGGGGCTGGTGGCGGTCCAGTTCGGGTTTCCGCGGCCCGCGTTGAGCATCTGGACGGAGGACTTGCCCTTCTGGCCCGGCTCGTCGGCCTGCGCGTGCCGGGCGAGGGTGATGAACTTGTCCTTCAGCTCGAAGGGCGAGAGCTGCGCGAAGGACTTGATCTCCTCGCGGGTGAACGTGGTCCTGGGCATGGCGTGTCCTTAGGTGCGGCGGGTCAGTGGTTGAGGATGACGATCACGGCGCCCCAGATGGTCAGCAGGACGTTGCCCACCGCGTAGGGGATCGTGTAGCCGAGCGTGGGGATCTGCGACTTGGACTGTTCGTTGATCGCGCCGATGGCGGCGGTCGTGGTCTGTCCGCCGGCCAGGACGCCCATCAGGATCGGGAAGCGGATCTTCTGGACGTAGTGGCCGACGCCGAAGCCGACGAGCAGCGGGATCAGGGTGGCGACCGCGCCCCACAGGAGCAGTCCCCAGCCGGCCGTGGACAGGCCGCTGGTGAAGCTCGGGCCGGCGTTGATGCCGACCACGGCGACGAAGGCGCACAGCCCGAAGGTGTCCATGAACCACTGGGCGCCCGGCGGCACGTTGCCGTACGTGGGGTACTTGCCGCGGATCCAGCCGAAGACCAGGCCCATGATCAGCGCGCCGCCGGAGGTCGAGAGCGAGATCGGCACGCCGGAGACGGTGAGCGCGGGGATGCCGACGCAGCCGCCGAGGAAGACGCCGAGGCCGACCCAGAGCATGTCGGTGGCGAAGGAGGTCGGCACCGGCTTGCCGATCGCCCGGCCCGCCGGGTCCACGAGCCGCTTCGGGCCGGTCAGGACCACCGTGTCGCCGCGCTCCAGCGTCGTGGAGAGGCGGTAGGGGAAGTCGGCGCCCGAGCGGTAGATCTTGTCGATGTAGACGCCGACCATGAAGGGCTCGCGGCGCAGCTCGGCGACGGTCTTGCCGAGCTGGGCCTTGTCGGAGGCGACGACGTGCAGGGTCTCGGTCTCGTAGCCGAGGAGTTCGACGTCGTCGGTCTCGGGGCCGATGTGGGTGCGGGCGTCGAAGTCGACGAGGGAGCCGCGCAGGGCGGAGACGGCGACGGTGTCGCCCTCGCGGAGCACGGTGGCCTGGTCGTGGGGGAGGACCGTGCCGTCGCGCCGCACGCGGGTGAGGTAGACGCGGTGGCCGAGTGCCTTCTGCTGGTTCTCGAAGTCGTCGATCGTGCGGCCGACGAGGTCGGGCCGCGCGATCGTGTACGCGCGGAGCACGACCTCGTAGTAGCCCTCGGCGAGGTCGGGGTTGTCGTCGGGGGCGTCCAACTCCTTGGCGAGCCGCGCGGACTCGGCGGCGAGGTCCCGCTTGTAGAGGCGGGGGAGGACGTTGGCGAGGAGGATGGCGCAGAGGATGGTGCCGAGCGGGTAGGTGACGGCGTACCCGATGGCGACCAGGTTCTCCTCGGTCTTCATCTGGTCGGCGGACAGCCCCGGGAGGTTGCCGATGGCGTCCTGGGCGACGCCGATGACGGCGGACTGGGTGAGGGCGCCGCCGAGCAGACCGGCGGAGAGGCCGGGGCCGTACCCGAGCATCACGGCGAAGCCCCAGGAGACCAGCAGGCCGGTGACGCACACGATGAGCGCGTTGAGGACCTGCGGGAGTCCGTCCTTCTTGAGGCCCCGGAAGAACTGGGGCCCGACCTTGTAGCCGAGGGCGAAGAGGAAGAGCGTGAAGAAGAGGTTCTTCACCGTCGCGTCGATGGTGATCTCGAACTGGGCGCCGAGCAGCAGGCCCGCGACGAGACAGCCGGTGACGGCGCCGAGCGCGATCGCCTTGTAGCGGAGCTTGCCGAAGAGGAAGCCGAGGGCGACGGTGATGAAGACGAGCAGTTCGGGGTGGGGCTGGAAGATGTTCCTGTCGAGGAAGTCGATCATGGGTGGGGCGCCGCCTCTCAGGCTCCGAGGATGCCGACCAGGAGGGGGCCGGTCAGCGGGAGCAGGAAGTTGGAGAGGGTGTACGTGACGGTGTAGCCGAGCATCGGGACGGAGCTCTGGGCGACCTGGGTGATCGAGGTGATCGCCGGCGTCGAGCACTGCTGGCCCGCGATGGCGCCGATCAGCAGCGGTTTCTCGATCTTCAGCAGTTTGCGGCCGACGATCAGCGAGATCGTCGCCGGGACGAGGACCATGGCGATGCCGGCGAAGGGCAGCAGCGCCCCGTACTCCTTGAGGAGCGGCCACGCCTGCGGACCGGAGACCAGGCCGGTGCAGGCGATGAAGATGGCCAGGCCCATGTCCTTGAGGGTGGTGGCGGCCTGCGGCGGGAAGGCGCCGAAGGTCTGGGTGCGGGAGCGGAACCAGCCGAAGAGCAGGCCGGAGATGAGGCAGCCGCCGCCGGTGCCCAGCGACATCGGGACGTCGCCGAACTCGACCACGACCTGGCCGAGCAGCGAACCGCAGGCGATGCCGAGGCCCAGGTAGATGAAGTCGGTGGCGTCGTTCCTGACGATCGCGCCGACCTTGGACGCCAGCCTGCCGAGCGAGGAGCGGGCGCCCACCAGGGTGAGCACGTCGCCGCGGTGGACGACGGTCTCCGGGGTGGCGGGCAGGTGCGACTCGTTGCGCAGCACGTCGGTGACGTACACGCCGCCGGAGGCGATCTCCGGGTGTTCGGTGGTCAGCCGGTCCAGGGACTTGCCGACCACCGTCTTGTCGGTGACGGAGACCTGCTGGGTGGCGAGCGGGGTGTCGAGGCCGGGGACGGCCGGGGTCTCGGGGCCGATCTGCCGGCCCGCCTCGATGATGTTGGCCCGGCGGCCGACGGCGAGGACGAGGTCGGAGAGGGTCAGGACGAAGCCGGGCGGCGGCGGGGTGAGGATCTGGCTGCCCCGTTTCACCGCCTCGACGGTGACCCGGTTGCCGAACCGCTGTTCCAGGTCGGACACCTTGGCGCCGTCGGCGAGGGTGACGAGGAAGGTGCGGCCGACCATGCCGGGCAGCGCCTCGCGCTCGTCGGACTCCAGGCCGCCGCCGGAGCCCCGCATCTTCTCCCACAGCTCGCGGGAGGCGTCGCGGAGGTTGATCCGCAGCATCATCGGCATGATCTGGCTGGTGTAGATCACGATGGTGATGAGGCCGAAGAGGTAGCAGACCGTGTACGCGGTGGCCACATGGCCCTGGTACTGGGTGATCTGCTCCTGCGTCAGGTCGGAGAGGTTGCCGATGGCCTCGGTGGCGGTGCCGACGACCGCGGACTCGGTGGCGGCGCCGGCCAGGATGCCGGCGGCGGTGCCGACGTCCAGGTCGAACGCCTCGGCGAGGCCGAGGGCGATGCCGACGACGCAGACGACCTCGATCAGGCAGAGGGTGAAGAAGCGCAGGCTCTTCTTGTTGAGGTTGGCGAAGAACTGGGGGCCGGCCAGATAGCCGAGCGAGAAGATGAAGAGCGCGAAGAAGATCGTCTTGACGTCGTCGGAGACGGTGACCTTCGCCCAGGCGCCCATGAGCAGCGAGACGATCAGCGTCCCGCAGATGCCGCCGAGCGTGATGGGGCCGACCCGGAGCTTGCCGACGAGGTATCCCGCGGAGAGGCAGACGAAGAGGGCGAGTTCGGGATGGTCGCGCAGGACTCCCATCAAGCCTCACCCCGCCCACATGGGGAGAAAATCGCTTATTGCGGACATAAGGGGACGCTAACAGCGGAAGATCGACGGAGGGGGACCGCCACACCCGTCCGGGTGAACACCCCCGCCCGCGTCCCCGCTCACCCCTTCACCGCGCCCCGCTCACCCCTTCACCGCGCCCCGCATCACCCCGCCCACGATCTGCCGCCCGAAGACCGCGAGCACCACGAGCAGCGGCAGCGTCCCGAGCAGCGCCCCCGCCATCACCACCGAGGTGTCCGGCACATAGCCCCGCCCGAGCCCGGTCAGCGCCACCTGCACCGTCGGGTTGCCCGTCTGGGTCAGGGCGAGGACCGGCCAGAAGAAGTCGTTCCACGCCGCCACGAACGACAGCATCCCCAGCACCGCCATCGCCGGCCGCGCCGCCGGCAGCACCAGGTGCCACACCACCCGCAGCGTCCCCGCCCCGTCCATCCGCGCCGCCTCCAGAAGCTCCGGCGGCAGCGCCCGCAGCAGGTGCTGGCGCATGTAGAAGACGCCGAACGCGGAGACCAGCGAGGGCAGCACCACCGCCTGGAGCTGATCCGTCCAGCCCAGCCGGGCGATCATCAGATAGAGCGGGACGACCCCGAGCTGCGGCGGCACCAGCAGCGTCGCCCCCACCAGGAGCAGCAGCGGCCCCCGGAAGCGGAACCGCAGCCGGGCGAAGGCGAAACCGGCCAGCGTCGAGAAGAGCACCGTCCCGGTCGCCACCGCCCCCGCCACGATCGCGGTGTTGGCCAGCGCCTCGCCCATCCCGCCCTCGTCCCAGGCCACCGACAGGTTCCGCCCCAGGTTCCGCCCGAACCAGAACGGCGGCGGGCTCTCCGCCAGCCGCCCGCTCGTCCGCGAGGCCGCCACCGCCGTCCAGAGCAGCGGGAAGACGGACACCACCGTGAACAGGACGAGGAGCAGATACGTACCCCACCCGCCCCGCTCGTACGACCCCGGACCCGCACGCCCCGTCACCGCCGCACGCCCTTCCCGCGGACCAGCCGCACCAGCCCGAGGACCACCACCAGGAGCAGCAGCATCGCCCAGGCGATCGCCGCCGCCCGCCCCAGATGCAGGTTCACCCAGCCCTGCTCGTACAGGTACAGCCCCAGCGTCTGGTACTGGTGGTCCGCCCCGCCCGAGGCGCCCGCCCCGCTGCTGAAGAGCAGCGGCTCGCCGAAGAGCTGCACCGCCCCGATCGTCGACACGAGGCCCGTGAACGCCAGCGCCGGCCGCAGCCCCGGCAGCGTCACGTGCCAGAACCGCCGCCACCGCGAGGCCCCGTCGAGCGCCGCCGCCTCGTACAGCTCGGGCGGGATCGTCTGCATCGCCGCCAGATAGATCAGCGCGTTGTAGCCGGTCCACCGCCAGATCACGATCGACGCCACCGCGAACTTCGACGCCCACGGCCCGTTCTGCCAGTCCACCGGGTCGAGCCCGACGAGCCCGGCCGCCCAGTTCACCATCCCCTGGTCCCGCCCGTAGAACAGCGCGAAGACCAGCGTCGCCGCCGCCACCGACGTCGCGTACGGGGCCAGCGCCGCCACCCGGAAGAAGAGCCGCCCGCGCAGCCGCGCGTCCAGCAGGTGCGCCGCGCCCAGGGCGAGCAGCAGCTGCGGCACGGTCGCCAGCACCCCGATCAGCACCGTGTTCGCCAGCGAGTTCCAGAAGAAGTCGTCGGAGAGCAGCCGGGCGTAATTGTGCAGGCCCACCCACTCCCGGGCCTCCGGCGCCGTCAGCTCCACCCGGAAGAGCGAGGTCCACGCCGTCGCCGCCAGCGGGAACAGCCCGAAGGCCCCGAACAGCACGAAGAACGGCGCGATCAGCACGTACGGCGCCGCCCGCGACCGCAGCCTGCCGAGCCGCTCCCGCCGCTCCCGCCGGTCCCGCCCCGCAGGCACCACCGGCGCGAGCGCCCGCTCCACCACCTCCTCGGCCATCGCCCTCACCGGTCCAGCGCGTTGTCGATGGCCTTCATCGCCGCCCGCCACGCCGACTCCGGCGACCGGCCCGTCTGGTCGACCTGGAGCATCCCGGTGTCGGACAGGATCTGGTTCACCAGGCCGTCCTTCGGCCCGACCGGCGCCACCGGCACGCCCATGGCCGCCGCCGAGTAGATCCGGCCCACCGGCGCGTCGCCGAAGTACGGATGCCGGGCGTCCCGCACCTGCGGCAGGCCGAAGGCCGCCTCGGCGCTCGGGAAGCTGCCGCGCCGCTCGAAGAGCACCGCCTGCTGCTCCGGCGCGGTCAGCCAGGCCGCGAGCGCGGCCGCCTCCGCGACGTGCTTCCCGGCCTCCGGCACGACCAGGAAGGAGCCGCCCCAGTTCCCCGGCCGGGGCGCCTTCGCGATGTCCCACTTCCCCTCGCCGTCCGGGCCGCCCTTGTCCTGGATGTAGCCGAGCATCCACGCCGGGCAGGCGATCGAGGCGAACCGCCCGTGCGCGAAGCCCTGGTCCCAGTCGGGCGTGAACTGCTGGAGCCGGGCGGTCAGCCCGTGCTCGGCGAACTCCGCGCCGAGGTCCCACGCCGCCCGTACGGCCGGGTTCTCCGCCACCACGAGGCGTCCCCCGGCGTCGTAGTAGCGCAGCCGCGCGCCCGAGATCACGGCCGCCATCACCCCGGACGCGGAGTCGGTGAACGCCACCCCCTCCGGTGCCCGCCCGGCGAACCGGCGGCCCGTCTCCAGGTACCTCCGCCAGTCCCCGGCCCACAGTCGGCCCACCTCCTCCCGGTCGGTGGGCAGCCCGGCGGCGGCGAAGTGGTCCTTGCGGTAGCAGACGGCGAGCGGCCCGATGTCGGTGCCGAGCCCCAGCACCCGCCCGTCCTCCGTCCGCGCCTGTGCCCACTTCCACGGCAGGAAGGCGGACTCCTCCACGCCGGGCGCGTGCGCCAGGTCGGCCAGCCGGCCCGCCTGGGTGTCGACCACCTCCGCGATGTTGCCGACCTCGACGGCCTGGATGTCGGCGAGACCGGCGCCGGCCGTGAGGTGGGTGAGCAGCTGCGGGTAGTAGACGTCGGCGCGGGCGAGGGAGGTCTGCCGGATCGCGATGTCCGGGTGCGTCCGCATGTACGTGTCGTAGAGCCCGGCCTCCTTGAGCCCGAAGGTGCCGTAGACGCCGACGGTGAGCGTCACCGGGCGCCCCGAGCCGTCCACGGTCTCGCCGGAGCCGGCGGCGGGCGGCACCGGCGGGTCGGTGGCGCAGCCGCCGAGCAGCGCGGCGGCGAGCAGCAGAGCGAGGACCCGCGGGCGCCGGCCCCGTGGTCGTGTCGCGGTCCTCCACCCCATGCACCCCATGCACCCCGACCGTAGGCGGCGCGGACGGGGCGGTCGGCGGGGCGCCGCCGGGGGCGGGGCCGCCCTCACCCGTTCGGCGGACCGGACGGACGGGATCGTCGAACGTCTTCGACGGGTTCCGTGTCTTGACCGTGTTCTGACAGCGATCAGATAGTGGGAGCGCTCCCATACGTCACTTTCCGACGGGATACCCATGCGCAGACCACGACTCCTCGCCGGGCTCGCGGGGCTCGCCCTCGCGGCCGGGCTCCTCGCGGGCGCCCTGCCGGCCGGCGCCGCCGAGCCCGCCCCGGCGCCGGCCGCCGCCGTCCCCGCGTACACCTGGAAGAACGTCCGGATCGACGGCGGCGGCTTCGTCCCCGGCCTTGTCTTCAACCGGTCCGAGAAGAACCTCCTCTACGCCCGCACCGACATCGGCGGCGCCTACCGCTGGGACCAGGCCGGCTCCGCCTGGATCCCGCTCCTCGACCACATCGGCTGGGACGACTGGGGCCACACCGGCGTCGTCTCCCTCGCCTCCGACTCCGCCGACCCGGACAGGGTGTACGCCGCCGTCGGCACCTACACCAACGACTGGGACCCCGGCATGGGCGCCGTCCTGCGCTCCGCCGACCGGGGCGCCACCTGGCAGCGCGCCGACCTCCCCTTCAAGCTCGGCGGCAACATGCCCGGCCGGGGCATGGGCGAACGCCTCGCCGTCGACCCGCACGACAACCGGATCCTCTACCTCGGCGCCCCCAGCGGCAACGGCCTGTGGCGCTCCACCGACTCCGGCGCCACCTGGGCGAAGGTCACCTCCTTCACCAACCCCGGCGACTACCGGCAGGACCCCGCCGACACCAGCGGCTACAACTCCGACGAGCAGGGCATCGTCTGGGTCACCTTCGACGAGTCCACCGGCACGGCGGGCAGCGCCACCCGGACGATCTACGTCGGCGTCGGCGACAAGGAGAACGCCGTCTACCGCTCCACCGACGCGGGCGCCACCTGGACCCGCCTGGCCGGCCAGCCCACCGGCTACCTCGCCCACAAGGGCGTCCTCGACGCCGGGAACGGCTACCTCTACCTCGCGTACAGCGACACGGCCGGTCCGTACGACGGCGGCAAGGGCCAGGTCTGGCGGTACGCGACGGCCACCGGCGAGTGGAAGGACATCAGCCCCGTCGCCGAGGCCGACACCTACCACGGCTTCAGCGGCCTCACCCTCGACCGGCAGCGCCCCGGCACGGTCATGGTCTCCGCCTACAGCTCCTGGTGGCCCGACACCCAGATCTTCCGCTCCACCGACTCCGGCTCCACCTGGACCCGGGCGTGGGACTACTCCGCGTACCCCGCCCGCGCCGACCGCTACACCATGGACGTCTCCTCCGTCCCGTGGCTGACCTGGGGCGGCAACCCCACCCCGCCCGAGCAGAGCCCCAAGCTCGGCTGGATGACCGAGGCGCTGGAGATCGACCCCTTCGACTCGGACCGCATGCTGTACGGCACCGGCGCCACGGTCTACGGCACGACCGAGCTCACCGACTGGGACACGGGCACGAACTTCACGATCCGGCCGATGGTGAAGGGCCTGGAGGAGACCGCCGTCCTCGACCTGGTCTCGCCGCCCTCCGGCGCCCCGCTGATCAGCGCCCTCGGCGACGTCGGCGGCTTCCGCCACACCGACCTGTCGGCCGTCCCGCCGATGATGTTCACCTCCCCGAACTTCACCTCGACGACCAGCCTCGACTACGCCGAGACGAACCCGGACACGCTCGTCCGCTCCGGCCACCTCGACGGCGGACCCCGGGTCGCCTTCTCCACCGACAACGGCGCGAACTGGTTCGCCGGACAGGAGCCCGCCGGAGTCACCGGCGGCGGCACGGTCGCCGCCTCCGCCGACGGCGGCCGCTTCGTCTGGAGCCCCGAGGGCACCGCCGGCGTCCACGCCGCCACCGGCTTCGGCACCTCCTGGACCGCCGCCACCGGCATCCCGGCCGGCGCGACCGTCGAGTCCGACCGGGTCGACCCGAAGACCTTCTACGGCTTCCGGGGCGGCACCTTCTACGCCTCCACCGACGGCGGCCTGACCTTCACCGCCAGGGCCACCGGCCTGCCCGCCAAGGGCAACGTCCGCTTCAAGGCCGTCCCCGGGAAGAAGGGCGACATCTGGCTCGCCGGCGGCGCCCCCGACGCCGCCTACGGCCTGTGGCACTCCACCGACGGCGGCGCCACCTTCACCAAGGTCTCCGGCGTCGAGCAGGCCGACGCCATCGGCTTCGGCAAGGCCGCCCCCGGCGCCTCCTACCCGGCGCTCTACTCCAGCGCGAAGATCGGCGGCGTCCGCGGCATCTTCCGCTCCACCGACGCCGGCGCCACCTGGGTCCGGGTCAACGACGACGCCCACCAGTGGGGCTGGACCGGCGCCACCATCACCGGCGACCCGCGCGTCTACGGCCGGGTGTACGTCGCCACCAACGGGCGCGGCATCGTCTACGGCGACACGGGCGAGACCGGCGGCGGCCCCGGCCCCACGGACCCGCCCACCCCGCCCGGCGGCGCCTGCGAGGTCACGTACAAGGTCGTCCACCAGTGGCAGGGCGGCTTCCAGGCCGACGTCACCGTGACCAACACCTCCACCACCGCCTGGAACGGCTGGAGCCTCGGCTGGACCTTCGCCGCCGGGCAGACCGTCGGCCAGGCGTGGAACGCCACCGCAGGCCAGACCGGCACCGCCGTCACCGTGCGGAACGCCGGCTGGAACGGCACCGTCGCCGCCGGCGGCTCCGCCTCCTTCGGCTTCACCGGCGGCTGGACCGGCACCAACCCCGCCCCCGCGGCCTTCACCCTCGGAGGTGCCCCGTGCTCCGCCGGCTGATCACCACGACGGCCCTCCTGGCCGCCGCCCTGACCGGCGCCGCCGGCGGGACCGCGACGGCCGCCGACGCCCCGCTCCGGGACCTCGCCGAGGCCCGCGGGATCTACCTCGGCACCGCCGTCACCGGAGGGAAGCTCACCGGCGCCTACGCGGACACCGCCGCCGCCCAGTTCGGTTCGCTCACCCCCGGCAACGAGATGAAGTGGGGCTCCGTCGAACCCGTCCGCGGCCAGTACTCCTGGACGGGCGCCGACCGGATCGTCGACTTCGCCGAGGCCCACGGCCAGCAGGTCCGCGGCCACACCCTGGTCTGGCACAGCCAGCTGCCGTCCTGGGTGAGCGGCGGCACCTGGACCCCGGACGCCCTCCGCGCGGTCATGACCGACCACGTCACCACCCAGGTCACCCGCTACAAGGGCCGCGTCGACCACTGGGACGTCGTCAACGAACCGCTGAACGAGGACGGCACCCTCCGGCAGTCCGTCTTCGGCGCCACCCTCGGCGAGTCCTATATCGCCGACGCCTTCCGGGCGGCCCGCGCCGCCGACCCGGCCGCGAAGCTCTACCTCAACGACTACTCGACCGACGGCGTCGGCGCGAAGAGCGACGGCATGTACGCCCTGGTCCGGCGGCTCCTCGCGGAGGGCGTGCCGGTCGACGGGGTCGGCTTCCAGGCCCACCTGATCCTCGGCCAGGTCCCCGCCTCCCTGGAGGCCAACCTCCGCCGCTTCGCCGACCTCGGCGTCGACGTGGCGATCACCGAGCTCGACATCCGGACGACCCTGCCGGCGACGGCGGAGAAGCTCGACCGGCAGAAGGCCGACTACGCGGCCGTGACCCGCGCCTGCCTGGCCGTCACCCGGTGCGCCGGGCTCACCGTCTGGGGCTTCACCGACTCCGACTCCTGGATCCCGGACTTCTTCCCGGGCCAGGGCGCGGCCACCCCGTACGACGAGCACCTGAACCCCAAGCCCGCGTACGCCGGGATCGCCGGGGCCCTCGCCCCGGTGACGCCGCCCGGCCCGGCGGGCTGCACGGCCACGTACACCGCGCAGAGCCAGTGGGGCGGCGGCTTCACCGGCCAGGTCACGGTCCGCAACACGGGGACGGCGCCGCTGGCGGGCTGGAAGGTCGGCTGGGAGTACCCGGCGGGACAGCGGATCACCCAGGCGTGGAACGCCGCCGTCACGCAGACCGGCACCGCCGTGACCGCGACCCACCTCCCGTACAACGGCACGGTCCCGGCCGGCGGCTCGGCCACCTTCGGCTTCAACGCCTCCTGGACCGGCGCCAACCCGCCCCCGGCCGCCCTCACCTGCTCCTAGCCGGCACACGGAAACGACCGAGGCCCCGGTTCTTCCGAACCGGGGCCTCGACCATCAGGGTGAGTAACGGGACTCGAACCCGCGACATCCTGGACCACAACCAGGTGCTCTACCAGCTGAGCTATACCCACCACGACCGGCGGTTTTCCCGAAGGTTTCCCCGACCGGCCGAGAAGAAGTCTACAGGGTTCCGAGGGGTGCTCGCGCACACGTTTTCCCCGGGTGCGCGAGCGGCCCCTCGGGCGGGCACCACTCCGGCGGGTCTACTCCGCCGGGACGACGTGCCGGGCCGCGATCTCCTTCGCGGTCTCCGAGTCGGGACCGGGCTGCGGGACGAAGACCGCCTCCCGGTAGTAGCGCAGCTCGGCGATGGACTCGCGGATGTCGGCGAGCGCCCGGTGGTTGCCGTTCTTCTCCGGACTGTTGAAGTACGCCCTCGGGTACCAGCGGCGCGCCAGCTCCTTGACCGAGGACACATCGACGATCCGGTAGTGCAGGTGGTTCTCCAGGGCGGGCATGTCCCGGGCGAGGAAGCCGCGGTCGGTGGAGACCGAGTTCCCGCACAGGGGAGCCTTGCCGGGCTCCTTCACATGCTCCCGGATGTACGCCAGGACCTGCGCCTCCGCGTCGGCCAGCGTGGTGCCGCCGGGCAGCGCGTCGAGCAGACCGGAGGCCGTGTGCATCTGGCGCACGATCTCCGGCATGGTCTCCAGGGCACGGTCCGGAGGGCGGATCACGATGTCCACGCCTTCGCCGAGCACGTTCAGTTCCGAGTCGGTGACCAGCGCGGCCACCTCGATGAGTGCGTCGTCCGTCAGCGAGAGCCCGGTCATCTCGCAGTCGATCCACACCATGCGATCGTTCATGCGTCCTACCTTAGGCGGCGAGCGCGGGGGAGCGGCGCCCGAGCGGGCCCGCACGGGGCTCACCGGCCGCCCTCCGGCCACCCGCGGGACATGCCGGCGGGCGCCCGGGGGAGGTGCCCCCGGACGCCCGCCGGTACCGCGTCACGCCGCTCGTGGCGGCGCGGTCCTCGTCGCCGCTACGGCGCGCTCCGCTGGCCCGGCAGCGCCGCCCGGCCCGGCGAGTAGGCGTCGCCCTGCGGCTTGCCCGGCTCCAGCCCGCCACCGGGGCGGCGGATTCCCGCCCCCACCTGCGCGGGGACCGCCGGCTCCAGCACCGCCGTCGCCGGCTCGCTCTGCGGCCGCCGGGCCCGGTACGCCGCCCGGTAGGCGGCGGGCGAGGAGCCGAGCTGCCGCCGGAAGTGGCCGCGCAGCGCCACCGGCGAGCGGAAGCCGCAGCGCCCCGCGACCTCGTCCACCGAGTAGTCCGAGGTCTCCAGGAGCCGCTGCGCCTGGAGCACCCGCTGGGTGATCAGCCACTGGAGCGGCGCGGAGCCGGTCAGCGAGCGGAAGCGGCGGTCGAAGGTCCGCCGTGACATGTACGCACGGGCCGCCAGGGTCTCCACGTCGAACTGCTCGTGGAGGTGCTCCAGCGCCCAGGCCACGACCTCGGCGAGCGGGTCGGAGCCGATCTCCTCGGGTAAAGACCTGTCGAGGTAGCGCTCCTGACCGCCGCTGCGCCGCGGCGGGACGACCAGCCGGCGCGCCAGCGCGCCCGCGGCCTCGGTGCCGTGGTCGGTCCGCACGATGTGCAGACACAGATCGATTCCGGCCGCGGTGCCGGCGGAGGTGAGCACGTCCCCGTCGTCGACGAAGAGCTCCCGGGGGTCCACGTGGACCGACGGGTAGCGCTTGGCGAGCGTCGGCGCGTACATCCAGTGCGTGGTCGCCGGGCGGCCGTCGAGCAGGCCGGCCGCGGCGAGGACGAACGCCCCGGTGCACAGGCCGACGATCCTGGCCCCTTCCTCGTGCGCCCTGCGGAGGGCCTCCAGGGCCTCCGGCGGCGGCGGCGAGGTGATCGAACGCCAGGCGGGGACGACGACCGTCCCGGCGCGGCCGATCGCCTCCAGGCCGTACGGCGCGGTGAGTTCGAGCCCGCCCGTGGTCCGCAGCGGACCCTCCTCGCCGGCGCAGACGAGCAGCCGGTAGCGGGGCACGCCGGCGTCCTGCCGGTCGATGCCGAACACGGAGAGCGGGATGGAACTCTCGAAGATGGGGCCGCCGCTGAACAGCAGCACCGCGACGACTTCGCGACGGCGTCGCCCGGACAGCTTCCGTGCGACCTCCGGTGCGGCGGAGTCCTGGCTCATGGCGCTAAGCCCCCCTCGGTGTTGGCGTCTCCCTGGTCGTGTCGCTGTGCCACGTTTCCCCTCGGTTTTGCACGAGACCCCAGTCTTCGGTACCCATGATCGAATCTACTGCGTCCCGTGGCGCCGGCGTGACAACTTCTCCATCCGGCACATTGTCGACAAGGCCACTTGGCGTGAAGCGATCGATCGCGGGGGTGATCGGCCGGAGGGGCCCCGGGGAGGGCCCGGGGCGGAGAAGTGGCCGCATGCGTAGGGTGCGGCCCTTCGGGGCAGGGCTTTCCCGGCTGAGCGGCGAGGGGTTGGCGTACCGTTTCGGCAAGGACGCGCCAGGAACTTCAAGTTGGCTGAAAACATATGGGATCGGCTGTGCGAACCTGTCAACTCGACGGGGGTTCGCGACCGCCCGCTCAGCCCCGGCGGCGCCCCTGGGGGCCGCCGCCGCCCCCGCCCGCCGTGCCCGCCGTGCCGTCTGTGGTCTCGGTGCGGAGGCCCCGCTCGGCCCGGCGCAGCAGCAGCCGGCACGCGGCCGTCACGGAGGCGAGCCCGAGCGCGGCCCCGCCGGCGCCGCCCAGCGAGGTCCCGAAGGCGACGAGGACCAGGGGGACCAGGGCGCAGCAGAAGACCGCCCAGCGCACCACGTCGCCCGCCGGGTCCCCGAGCCCTCCGCCGGCCGTCCCCGGCTCCGCCGCGGTGTCCGTCCGGGGCCCGGCCGGTCCGTCCGTCCCCGGGGCGGCGGGCGCCTCGGGGCCCGCCGGCCGGGCCCGCCGGCGGGAGCGGACGGACGGGACGGCGGGCACGGACGCGGTGGGGGCGGGGGTGGTCGGTGCGGGCACGGGCGGTCTCCCTGCGGCGGTGATCCGGACCTGTGGGGAACGAGGAACGGAACGCTCCGGTCACTCTGAGCGACGCCCGTTCGGCCCTCGCGGCGGCGGCCGGAGGACGCCTGTAGGGCACATCCGGCATTGCCAGATGGTGAATCCTTCGTGCATCCTCCGGAGGACACCGCGCGCGCCGAGCCGCGCACGAGCGGTCAGCACGCCGGGTGTGGCACGGCGGGCCCTGGGCAGGAGAGGAGTGTCGCCGTACCCTTGGGGGTATGGGCTTGGGAAGATGATTCCCGGACACAGCTCCGCCGCCACCCGTTGTTCCGCTCCCCTCCACCGCCCCTTCCCACGAGGACTGCCCCAGCCGAGACACCGATGGCCGGTCACGAATTCCCCGAACCCGCGGACCGCAAGCGCGTCGCCGACTCCACGGTCGACCCCCTCGCGGTCGAACAGCCACGCCACGCCTGCGACCCGGCCTTCCGGCACGGTGTCGTCGTGGGCTTCGACGGCTCCATGTCCAGTGAGCGCGCCCTGGCGTACGCGATCGGCATGGCCCGGCGCTCCGGCTCCGGCCTGATCATCGTGCACGTCGCGAACCGGCTGCCCACCACCGTCTGGGCCGGGTGCGAGCCGCCGGTCTTCGTGGACGTCCCGGACCACCGCACCGAGGTCCTGGGCCTTGAGCTGGCCTGCGCGGACCACCTCTCCGAGGTGCCGTGGATCCTGGTGGAGCGCGGCGGGGACATCTGCCACGAGCTGGAGGAGGTCGGCCGCGAGTACTCGGCCGACGCGATCGTGGTCGGGTCGACGCACGGCATCGTCGGGCGGATCTTCGGCTCGGTCGCCGGCCGGCTCGCGCGGCGCGCGCAGCGCCCCGTGATCGTCATCCCGTAACGGCGCCCGGACCGTCCCGACACCGTGCCCGGCGCCGTCCCGCGACGGCGTCCGCACCCCTTCCGTCACAGCCGACTCTCCGTCAACTCCCTTTGCGTTACCGTTCCGTGGCGATAATTTCTGCCTGCCTCAGGTGATTTGTGCGCTTGTGAAGGGTAGCTAAAGAGCACCGGAAACAGCAGCTCACGCGGCATCACCGCTCGTTCGAAGGGAGCCCGTCGTGAACAAGGACGTCGCGTCGGGGAACGGCACCAGCACGCTCGGAAACCTCGCACTCGGACTGACCCTCCTGGCCTTCGGCCTGGGCGGCACCGGTGTGATCGACAACGTCGCGGCAGCCGATGCCGCGGGCCTCGCCACCTGGGTCGGTGGCGTGGCGCTCTTCCTGGTCGGCCTGCTCGCCCTGCGCGCGGGCAGCACCGGCGACGGCACGGCCTTCACGGCGCTCGGCGCCTTCTGGTTCACCTGGGGGACCGGAGTGGGCGGCGGGGCCTCGGCGGACGCCGTCGGCATGTTCCTGCTCCTGTGGGCGCTCCTGGCGCTCACGCTGACGCTGGCCGCCAAGGGCGGGGGCGCCTTCGGGCAGGGTGTGTACGGCCTGCTGTTCCTCGCGCTGCTGCTCTCGGGCATCGGCGCGCTGGCGGGCAACGAGGGCCTCGGCAAGGCGGGCGGCTGGGTGGCCGCGCTGGCCGGCCTCGCGGCCTGGTACGGCGCGACGGCGGCCGTGGCCGGCTGGCCCACCGCCCTGGGCCGCGCGAGCCGCGGAAGCACGGCCGCGGCCTGACGGAAGGCGGAACGGAAAGGCGGAACGGCCCCCGCGCTCCTGGGAAGCGCGGGGGCCGTTCCTCGTGTCCGGTCGGATCCGCCGGGGGACAGGCCCGGCGTACGGCTCCGGGGGACAGGCCCGGGGCCGTGGCGTCGCTCGGCGGGTGACAGGTCCCGCCGGGCGACTACTCGACCGTGACGGACTTGGCCAGGTTGCGCGGCTTGTCGATGTCGCGGCCCATGGCGAGGGCGGTGTGGTAAGCGAAGAGCTGGAGCGGGATGCCCATGAGGATCGGGTCGAGCTCGTCCTCGTTCTTCGGGACCACGATGGTGTGGTCGGCCTTCTCCTGCGGCTGGTGCGCGACCGCGAGGATGCGGCCGGAGCGGGCCTTGATCTCCTCCAGGGCGGCGCGGTTCTTCTCCAGCAGGTCGTCGTCGGGGACGATCGCGACCGTCGGCAGGGCCGGCTCGATGAGGGCGAGCGGGCCGTGCTTCAGCTCGGAGGCCGGGTACGCCTCGGCGTGGATGTAGGAGATCTCCTTGAGCTTGAGGCTGGCCTCCAGGGCCACCGGGTAGCCCCGGACGCGGCCGATGAACATCATCGAGGCGGCGCCGGCGTACTCGGCGGCGAGGCGCTTGATCTCGTCCTCGTCCTTGAGGATCTCCTCGATCTGCGCGGGCAGCTTGCGCAGGCCCTCGATGATCCGCTTGCCGTCGGTGACGGACAGGTCGCGGATGCGGCCGAGGTGCAGGGCGAGGAGCGCGAAGGCGACCACCGTGTTGGTGAAGCACTTGGTGGAGACGACGCAGACCTCGGGACCGGCGTGGACGTAGACGCCGCCGTCGGCCTCGCGGGCGATGGCGGAGCCGACCACGTTGACCACGCCGAGGACGCGCGCGCCCTTGCGCTTGAGCTCCTGGACGGCGGCGAGCACGTCGTAGGTCTCGCCGGACTGGGAGACGGCGATGTACAGCGTGTCGGGGTCCACGACCGGGTTGCGGTAGCGGAACTCGGAGGCCGGCTCGGCGTCGGCCGGGATGCGGGCCATGCCCTCGATGAGGGAGGCGCCGATCAGACCGGCGTGGTACGAGGTGCCGCAGCCGAGGATCTTGATGCGGCGGATGGTGCGGGCCTCGCGCGGGTCGAGGTTGAGGCCGCCGAGGTGCACGGTGGAGAAGCGGTCGTCGATCCGGCCGCGCAGCACGCGGTCGACCGCGTCGGGCTGCTCGGAGATCTCCTTGTGCATGTACGTGTCGTGGCCGCCCATGTCGTAGGAGGCGGCCTCCCACTCGACGGTCTCCGGGGTCGCCGTGGTGGAGGCGCCCGCGACCGTGTAGGTGCGGAAGTCGTCGGCCTTGAGGGTGGCCATCTCGCCGTCGTCGAGGGTGACGACCTGGCGGGTGTGGGCGATGAGCGCGGCCACGTCGGAGGCGACCAGCATCTCCTTCTCGCCGATGCCGAGGATGACCGGCGAGCCGTTGCGGGCGACGACGATGCGGTCGTTGAAGTCGGCGTGCATCACGGCGATGCCGTAGGTGCCCTCGATGACCTTGAGCGCGTCGCGGACCTTGTCCTCGAGGGTCTCGGCCTGGGAGCGGGCGATGAGGTGGGTGATGACCTCGGTGTCCGTCTCGGAGGCGAAGACGACGCCGTCGGCCTCCAGCTTGGCGCGGAGCTCCTGGGCGTTGTCGACGATGCCGTTGTGGACGACCGCGACCTTGTTCTCGGGGTCCAGGTGCGGGTGCGAGTTGTGGTCGCTCGGGGCGCCGTGGGTGGCCCAGCGGGTGTGCGCGATGCCGGTGGTGCCGGAGAAGCGCTTGGGGACGCGGGCTTCCAGGTCACGGACCCGGCCCTTGGCCTTGACCATCTTCAGCGCCGCGCTCTTCGGGCTGTTGATGACGAGGCCGGCGGAGTCGTAGCCGCGGTACTCCAGGCGGGCCAGGCCCTCCAGGAGCAGCGGCGCCACGTCGCGCTTACCGATGTAACCGACAATTCCGCACATAAAGGAAACCCCTCCGGTTGGTGAAGTGCTGTGGTGCTCAGCCGTAGACGATCCGGCGCAGCTGCCGGAGCGAGAGCTCCGGCGGTGCGACGGCCCGGTGCGGCAGTTCGCCGGCGATCCGCTCGAAGATCTCCGCGTTCACCGCTCCGCCGGACTGCAGCTCCCGGTGGCGGCGGCGGACGAACTCCTCGGTCGTCTCGTCGAAGTACGCCAGCACGTCGAGCACCACCCGGGCGGCCTCACCGCGCTGGAGCGCGGTGCTCCGGACGAGATGGTCGATGAGGTCGTCATGGGACGGGCGGCGTTCGAGCACCCATGAATATTGAGGGGTACCCCGGGGTTCTCGCAAGAATCCTGCCCGAAATCGGGCAGGGACCGCATGATCATCGGACGTGGGGCGACTATTGGTCCAGACCTTGACCCGGGGTGCGGGCGCCGGTACGCATGGTCACCCACCCGTCCACCGGAAGGGGACCGCCGTGAGACGGCGCCTGCTCGCCCCCGCGCTCCTGCTGCTCGCCACCGCGCTCGGCTGTACGGAGGCGGGCACGGCCGCCCCCGCGCCGGGGCCCGCCGCCCTCCCCGCCACCGAGCCCGAGGTCCGCCCGCTCGGCCGGATCATTCCGCTCCCCGCCTCCGTCCGGCCCGGCGGCGCCCCGTACACCCTCACCGCCGCCACCCGGATCGGCGTGCCCGACCACCCGGGCGTCCGGGCCGTCGCCGAGCGGCTCGCAGCCAGGCTCCGCCCCGCCACCGGCTTCCGCCTCCCGGTCGTCACCGACCCGGCCGCGGACCTCGTCCTGCGCCTCGACCCGGCGGCCGGCGCCCTGGGCGACGAGGGGTACGAGCTCCGCTCCGCCCCCGGCAGGCTCACCCTCACCGCCCGCACCCCCGCCGGCCTCTTCCGCGGCGTCCAGACCGTCCGCCAGCAGCTCCCGGCCGCCGTCGAGCGCGACACCGCGCAGCGCCGCGCCTGGAAGATCGCGGGCGGCACCGTCACCGACGTCCCGCGCTTCCCGTACCGGGGCGCCATGCTCGACGTCGCCCGCCACTTCTTCACGGTCGAGGAGGTGAAGGCGTACATCGACCGCATCGCCCTCTACAAGTACAACGCCCTCCACCTCCACCTCACCGACGACCAGGGGTGGCGCATCGCGATCGGCTCCCGGCCGAAGCTCACCGAGGTCGGCGCCGCGACCGAGGTCGGCGGCGGGCCCGGCGGCTTCTACACCCAGGAGCAGTACAAGGAGCTCGTGCGGTACGCCGCCGCGGCGCACATCGAGGTGATCCCCGAGATCGACCTGCCCGGCCACACCCACGCGGCCCTCGTCTCCTACCCCGAGCTGACCTGCGACGGGAAGGCCCTCAAGCCCTACACCGGCATCGAGGTCGGCTTCTCCACCCTCTGCGCGGGGAAGGAGGAGACGTACGCGTTCGCCGACGACGTCCTGCGCGAGATCGCCGCCCTCACCCCCGGCCGGTACGTCCACATCGGCGGCGACGAGGCGAAGTCCACCAGCCCCGCCGACTACCGCACGATGACGGACCGCATCCAGCCCCTCGTCACCCGGCACGGCAAGCAGGTCATGGCCTGGCACCAGCTCACCGGCGACGCCACCCCCGCGCCCGGCGCCCTGATCCAGTACTGGGGACTCGACCGCACCACGGCGGAGGAGAAGGAGAAGGTCGCGGAGGCGGCGAGGGCCGGCGCCGGGATCGTCGTCTCGCCCGCCGACCGCGCCTACCTCGACATGAAGTACGACGAGGACACCCCGCTCGGCCTCCGGTGGGCCGGCACCGTCTCCGTCGAGCGGTCCTACGACTGGGACCCGGCCACGTACCTCCCCGGCGTCCCGCGGAGCGCGGTCCGGGGCGTCGAGGCCCCGCTGTGGACCGAGACCCTGTCCACGCCGGAGCACCTCGACACGATGGCCTTCCCCCGCCTCCCGGGCCTCGCCGAACTCGGCTGGTCCCCGGCGGCCGGCCGCGACTGGTCCACGTACAAGGTCCGCCTCGGCGAACAGGCCCACCGCTGGGACGCGCTGGGCCTGTCCTGGTACCGCTCGCCGGAGGTGCCGTGGCCGGCGGCGGCGGAGCCCCCGGCATAGATGCGAGCCCCGGCGGAGGACCGTACTCCGCCGGGGCTCGCACCGGTCACGGGATCAGGCGAACCGCGCGATCGGGTTCACCAGGTCGCCGACGAGCTGGAGCGCCGCCGACGGGTCCGCCAGGTCGACCATCTGCTTGTTGTTGCGCAGCTGGAGGCGGTTGAGCGCGGAGAGGGCGAAAGTCTCCGCGAACATGTCGTACTGCGCGAAGCGGTCCGCCAGCTCCGGCTTGGAGTCCTGGTAGCCCTTCACGCACTCCGCGACCGTCCGCCAGAAGACGTCCTCGGCGACCGTGCCCTCCGCCGCCAGGGTCGCCCCCATGAAGCGCAGGAAGCAGTCGAAGACGTCCGTGAAGACCGAGAGGAGCTTCATGTCCTCCGGGACCTCGGCGCGGATCCGCTCCACCGCCGGCGGGAGGACCGCGTCCGGGTCCATCACGCAGATCTCCTCGGCGATGTCCTTGAAGATCGCCCGGTCGACCGCGCCCCGCTCGTCCAGGACCAGGATCACGTTCTCGCCGTGCGGCATGTAGACCAGGTCGTAGGCGTAGAAGCAGTGCAGGACCGGGAGGAGGTACGCGTCCAGGTAGCCGCGCAGCCACGCCTCGGGCGTCAGACCCGAGTCCTTGATCAGCGCGCCCGCGAAGGACGCGCCCGCGTGGTCGACGTGGACCAGCGAGGCCATCGTCGCCAGGCGCTCGCCCTCGGCGAGGCGCTCCACCGGGGACTCCCGCCACAGCGCCGCCAGCATCTTGCGGTACGGCGAGTAGCGGTCGGTCGCGGCCTCGTACTCCAGGTGCCGGTAGCCGACGGCCGCCCGCTCGCGGATGATCGAGAAGCGCGCCGCCCGCAGGACGTCGTCCGCGTCGATCAGCTGCGCCAGCCAGTCGTTGATCGCCGGCGTGGCCTCCATGTAGGCCGCCGAGAGGCCGCGCATGAAGCCCATGTTGAGGACCGACAGGGCGGTCTTCACATAGTGCTTGGCCGGGTCGGCCGTGTTGAAGAAGGTACGGATCGACTGCTGCGCCAGGTAGGCGTCCTCGCCCTCGCCCAGGTACACCAGGCGCTGCTGCGCCACCTCGGCGGCGAAGGTCACCGACAGCTTGTTCCACCACTGCCAGGGGTGGGCCGGCATGAGGAGGTAGTCGGCGAGGTCCAGGCCGCGGCCGGCGAGGATCCCGGCGAAGCGGTCGACGGCCGCGTCACCGAGCTCGGCGCGGATGAAGGCGTCGTACTCGATGCCCGCGCCGGCGGTGAAGGCGGCCCGGTCGCGGCGGGCGGCCAGCCACACCAGGTGGATCGGGCTGGCCGTCTCGGGCGCGTAGGCGCGGAACTCGTCGACGCCGAAGCCGAGGCGGCCGTTGTTGGCGACGAAGCAGGGGTGCCCCTCGGTCATCCCGGTCTCGATCGCCTGGAAGTCCGCGCGGGCCAGCTCGGCGGCGGTCACCCGGGGCTTGGTCGCCTTGTAGGCGGTGCCGGCCAGCGTGGAGGAGATCTCCTCCAGGTAGACCGGCAGGATCTCGTCGCTGAGCCCCAGCGCGCCGCGCAGCTCGGTGACGAACTGGAGCGCGTCGAGCGGCAGCTGCTCGTCGCCGCGGTGGCGGCTGATCGACTCGGGGTAGACCTGCCAGTGGTCGAGGGCGAAGCGGTCCGCGGTGAAGCGGTACTCGGTGGCGCCGTCGTCGCTGAGCACCCGGTAGCGGGACTCGCCCAGCTCCTGCGGGTTCAGCAGCCGCTCGTGGGCGAACTCGGCGAGGCCCTTGCGGATCAGCGCGCGGTTGGCCCCGGCCCAGAGGTCGGGGGTGAGGTGGGCGACCGGGTCGGTGAGGTCCTGGCGGTTCATACGGAGGCTCCCACGGCGGTCTCGAACTGCTCCCGGGTGCAGAAGCTGAGCAGCGCCCTCTTCTCGGGCTTCTGGATCTCGCGCTCGGGCACGAAGCCGACGGCCTCGTTGAGGGCGTGGACGGCCTTGTTGGCGACGTCGGGCTCGACGACCACGCGGGCGGTCGCCGGGTCGGCGAACAGCTCGCGCATGACCTCGGTGATCACCGTGCGGGTGAAGCCGTGCACCGGCGTGTCGGTGGGGGCGACGAGGAAGTGCATGCCGACGTCGCCGGGGAGCGGGTCGTACAGGCCGACGAGCTCCAGGTGGGCCGGGTCGTACCGCTCCATGAGGATCGCGGGTATCCCGTCGACCAGGCCGATGAACGCCTGGTGGTGCGGGTTCGCGGCGAAGGCCGTGTACTCGCGCTCGACGTCCTCGACGGTCGCGTCCTGCATCATCCAGAACGCGGCCTTGGGGTGGGTGACCCAGGCGTGGAGCAGCTCCGCGTCCTGGACGGGGTCGAGCGGGCGGAAGTGGACGGTCATACGGAGAACTCCTGGAACGCGATGGTCTTCTCGACGGGGTAGTACTCGGACCCCAGCATCGCCCCGATGATGTAGGCGTTGCGGTACGCCCCCATGCCCAGGTCCGGCGAGGTGATCGAGTGGGTGTGGACACCGGCGTTCTGGAGGAAGACCTCGCGGCCCGTGGTGTCGACCGCGTAGTTGCGGGCGACGTCGAAGCGGCCCTGCCCGTCGAAGCGCAGGCGGTCGCGGAGCGGCTCCAGGAAGGCGGGGACGGCGTACTTGTAGCCGGTCGCGAGGATCAGGCCCTCGGTCTCGATCTCGTACTCCTTCTCCTGCTCCTCCTGGCGGAAGCCGAGGGTGTACGTGCCGCTCGTCTCGTCGTACGAGGCGGTGCGCAGCGCGGAGTTGGTGAGCAGGCGGGTGGGGACCGGGCCGGCGAAGTTCTTCTGGTAGAGCAGGTCGAATATGCCGTCGATGAGCTCGCCGTTGATGCCCTTGAAGAGGCCCTTCTGCTGGGTCTCCAGGCGGTAGCGGGTCTCCTCGGGGAGCGCGTGGAAGTAGTCCACGTACTCGGGGGAGGTCATCTCCAGGGTGAGCTTGGTGTACTCCAGCGGGAAGAAGCGCGGGGAGCGGGTCACCCAGTTGAGCTTGTAGCCGTGGACGTCGATCTCGGACAGGAGGTCGTAGTAGATCTCGGCGGCGGACTGGCCGCTGCCGACGATCGTGATCGACTTCTTGCGCTGGAGGGCTTCCTTGTTCGGCACGTAGCGCGAGTTGTGGATGAGGTCGCCGCCCAGGTCCCGGCAGGAGTCGGGGACGTACGCCGGGGTGCCGGTGCCGAGGACGATCCGGCGGGACCGGAACGTCTCTCCGGCCGTGGTGGTGACCGTGTACACGCCCTCGGCCTCGTCGTGGGCGACGGAGGCGACGGTGGTGGAGAAGCGGATCGAGGTGAGCTTGTCCGCGGCCCAGCGGCAGTAGTCGTTGTACTCGGCGCGCAGCGGGTAGAAGTTCTCGCGGATGTAGAACGAGTACAGCCGGCCCTTCTCCTTCAGGTAGTTCAGGAAGGAGTACGGCGAGGTCGGGTCGGCGAGGGTGACCAGGTCCGACATGAACGGCGTCTGGAGGTGGGCGCCTTCGAGGAACATGCCCGAGTGCCACTCGAAGTCCGGCTTGGACTCCAGGAAGAGGCCGTTCAGCTCCCCGATGGGTTCGGTCAGGCAGGCGAGGCCGAGGTTGAAGGGACCGAGCCCGATCCCGATGAAGTCGTGGATCTCAGCGATCTCAGGCGTGGACAAGGTTCTCTCCCAGGTACTGCTCGGCGTGGCCGGCTATCAGATCGAGGACGGCGGCGATGTCGGACACCGTGGTCTCGGGGTTGAGCAAGGTGAACTTGAGGTACTGGCGGCCGTCGACCTTGGTGCCGGCGACGACGGCCTCGCCCGAGGCGAAGAGGGCCTTGCGGGCGTGGAGGTTGGCCCGGTCGATCTCGGCGGGGTCGGTGACGGCCTCGGGGACGTAGCGGTAGACCAGGGTGGACAGCTGCGGTTCCACGACCACGTCGTAGCGCGGGTCGGCGGCGAGCAGGTCGAATCCGGCGGAGGCCAGGTCGCAGACCTCGTCGAAGAGTTCGCCGACGCCGTCCGCGCCCATCACCCGCAGGGTCATCCAGAGCTTGAGGGCGTCGAAGCGGCGGGTGGTCTGGAGCGACTTGTCGACCTGGTTGGGGATCTGCTCGGCGACCGTACGGAGTGGGTTGAGGTAGTCCGCGTGGTAGGTGGCGTGGCGCAGGGTGGCCCGGTCGCGGACCAGCACGGCGGAGGAACTCACCGGCTGGAAGAAGGACTTGTGGTAGTCGACGGTGACCGAGTCGGCGCGCTCGATGCCGTCGAGGAGCCGGCGGCGCTTGAGGGAGGCGAGCAGGCCGCAGCCGTAGGCCGCGTCGACGTGCATCCAGGCGCCGTACTCCTCGGCGAGGGCGGCGATCTCGGGCAGCGGGTCGATCGAGCCGAAGTCGGTGGTGCCGGCGGTGGCGACGATCGCCATCGGGACGAGGCCCTCGGCGCGGCACGCCTCCAGCTCGGCGGCGAGGACGACGGACTGCATCCGCTTGTTCTTGTCGACCGGGATCGAGACGACCGCGTCGCGGCCGAGGCCGAGGAGGGTGGCCGACTTCTGGACGGAGAAGTGGCTGCACTCGGAGGAGAAGATCCGGAGCCTCGACAGGTCGGTGGTGCCGGCCTCCTCGCGGGCGAGCAGCAGCGCCTGGAGGTTGGACTGGGTGCCGCCGCTGGTGAAGACGCCGTCGGCGAGGGGGCCGAGGCCGATGCGGGCGGTGGTCCAGTCGACGATCTTGCGCTCGATGAGGGTGGCGCCTGCGGACTGGTCCCAGGTGTCGAGGGAGGAGTTGACCGCCGAGAGGACGGCCTCGCCGAGGACGGCGGGGATGACGACCGGGCAGTTGAGGTGGCCGAGGTAGCGCGGGTGGTGGAAGTACACCGCGTCGCGGAGGTAGACGTCCTCCAGCTCGTCGAGGGCGGCGGAGGCGTCGCCGAGGGGGCGGTCGAGGTCCACGGCGTCGATCACGGGGGCCAGTTCGGCGGGGGTGACGCCGGTGAACGGGCCGCGCGTCGTGGCGAGTTTCCTCGCCACCCGCTCGACTCCTTCGGTGACGGAGCGCCGGTAGCTCTCCGCCGTCGTGTCGTTGAGCAGGTGCGAACGCATGTGGGGGCCCTTTCGGGGATGAGGACGCGGGGATGCGCAACCGATGATGCGGAAGTGAGGTTAGCCTAACCTAATGTTTCACGCCAACGGCCCCCCGACCTGTGCAGGTCGGGGGGCCGTTGGCTGAAAAGGACTACTACGCGGGGGCGTTCGCCTCATCCTGAGCCGCGTCCCGCTCCGCGTCCTGCGTCGTCTCGTCCGGCACCTCGCGCAGGGCGTCCTCCGACAGCCCCTTGCGCCAGTAGCCCACGAAGGTCACCCGGCGACGGTCGAGCCCGCGCTCGCGCACGAAGTGCCGCCGCAGCGCCTTCACCGCACCGGACTCGCCCGCGATCCACACGTACGGCGACTCCCCGGGCAGCTCCGCGCCCGCGATCGCCTCCAGGCCGGACGGCGCGCCCTCCTCCCGGACCAGCCAGGTGACGGAGGCGTCCGCCTCCGTCGCGAGCTCCACCCGGTCGCCTGAGTACGGCACTTCGAGGAAGACCCGGGCACGGGTCTCGGCCGGCAGCCACTCCAGGATCGCGGAGGCGGCGGGCAGCGCGGTCTCGTCCGCCCAGATCAGCACCGAGTCGGCGCCCTCCGGCAGCCGGAAGCGGACGGCGGTGTTGTCGGCGACCGCCGGGCCGAGCACGACCACCCGGTCACCGGGCTTCGCCTGCTGCGCCCAGCGGCAGGCCGGTCCGCCGTCCTCGTGGACGGCGAAGTCGATGTCCACCTCGTCCGGCGCGGTGCGCTGCTCGCGGACCGTGTACGAGCGCATCACGGCCCGTACGTCGTCCGGCATGGCGCGCCAGGCGCCGAGGACCGCGTACATGTCCGGGTCGTCCAGCGGCGGCAGGACGGGCGCCTCCTGGCCGGGGTGCGGCAGGAAGAGCGAGAGCGACTGGTCGCGCCCGCCGGCGGCGAAGCCCTTGAGGGCGTCCCCCACGAAGGTGACGCGGACCAGCGACGGGCCGAGCCGCCGCGTCCGGTCGACCGTGAGGGAGAAGAACTGGAACGGGGCGGTCTCGGCGTTCGTCATCGGGTCAGGCCACCTTCTTCGCGTTCTCCAGGGCGGTCGCCAGGTCCTCCAGGAGCGGGGCGCACTTGGCGTAGGAGTAGACGGGCTCCGTCACGCGCGGGAAGACCTGGCCGGCCTTGACGGCGGGCAGCGCTGCCCAGGTCGGCTTGGCCTTCAGCTGCTCCGGCTGGAGGGTGCCGGTGCGGTTGTCCATCAGGATCACGTCGGCCTTGTACTTGTCGACGTTCTCCCAGCTGAGGAGCTCGAACCAGCCGGACGGGTCGAGCTTGCCCGGGACCACGATGTTGAGGCCCAGCTCCTGGAAGAAGAGCGTGTCGGTGGGGCGGGCCGGGGTGGAGACGTAGAAGGTGTCCGGGGCGCCGGAGCCGATGAGGACCTTGATGTCCTTCTTGCTCTGCGCGACCTTGCGCAGCCGCTCGGCGGCGGCCTCGAAGCGGGCCTTGTCCTTCTTGACCTGCTCGCTGTTCACGTCGGCGCCGAGCGAGGCGGCGAGGTCGGCGTGGCGCTGGAGGACGGACGGCATCGACGTGCCGGAGGCCCACAGGGCGACGCTCGGGGCGATCTTGAGGATCTTGGCCTTCTGCTCCTCCGGCACGTACCAGAGGGCGTCCTTCTCCCACATGTCGGTGATGAGGACCTCGGGCTGGAGCTTGAGGTACTCCTCGATGTTGAACTCGCCCCAGACGTTGCCGAGGACCTTCACCTTGGTGATGTCGAGGTCGCCGGCCTGGACGTCGGGCTTCTTCGCCTTGGTCTTCGGGTCCTCGACGTAGGTCGGGCCGAAGACGCCGGTGACCTCGACGCCGAAGTCCTTGAGGGCGGCGGCCATGCCGGTGAAGGCGACGATGTTCTTCGGGACCGTCTTGGTCTTCACCGTCTGGCCGCGGTCGTCCTTGAACTCCCAGGAGCCGGACTTGGCGGAGGCGGACGAAGAGGCACCCGAGTCCTTCTTCTTGTCACCGTCGCCGCAGGCGGCGAGCACGGCGCCGAGCCCGAGGGCGCCGCCCGCGGCGAGGATGCCGCGGCGGGTGAGGGAGGTGGCTCGGGCGTTGCTGGGCATGGCGAGATCGCTTTCGGTACGTGCCGTGATCGGCCGGGGCAAGTGAAAGGTAGGTTAGCCTAACCTTGTTCCGATCAATAGCGCCGGGACCTGGCCGTACGGTGTGAGCCGCGCTACTCCTGTCGAGGTGACGCGCCCCCCGGCGCGGCGCGCCGCCACCCGCCCGGCCGCCGCCCACCCCAGGGTGGACGGGGTGACCACCTCCGAGGCGAGCGCCGGTCCCCGCCCCCTGGCCCCCGCGCGGGTACGGAGCGCCGGGTGGCCCCTGGCCGCCGTCGCCGCCGTCTTCACCTTCGCCCAACTCGCCCTCGCCGTCCCGGGGACGGGCCTCGGCTGGGACGAGGCCGTGTACGTCAGCCAGGTCGGCGGCAACGCCCCGCCCGCGTACTTCAGCGCCCCCCGCGCCCGGGGCGTCACCTATCTCGTCGCCCCCGTCGCCGCGTTCACCGCCTCCACCACCGCGATCCGCGTCTACCTGGCCCTGCTCTCCGGCGCCGCGCTCCTCGGCGCGCTGCGGGTGTGGCGCCCGCTGCTGCCCGACCGGGTGCTCGTCGTCGCGGGCGCCCTCTTCGCCGGCCTCTGGGTCACCCTCTTCTACGGCCCGCGCGTGATGCCCAACCTGTGGTGCGCCTTCGGTGCCCTGGCCGCCGTCGGACTGCTGCCGCGCGCGGCCCGCGACCGTCGGGCCCTCGCCGGACTCGGCGCGGCCGTCGCCGCCGTCACCCTGCTCCGGCCGTCCGACGGCCTCTGGCTCGCGCTGCCGCTCCTCGCCGCCACGCTGCTTGTGCCCGCCTGGCGCCGCCCCCGGGTCCCGGCCGTGACCGCCGCCGGACTGTTCCTCGGCGCCGTCCCCTGGGTGGTGGAGGCGTACACCTCCTACGGCGGGCTCGTCGCCCGGCTGCACCGGGCCGGCGAGATCCAGGGCACCATGGGCTGGTACTTCTCGGTCGACGACCATGTGCGGGCGCTCGCCGGACGCACCCTGTGCCGACCGTGCGACATCGCGTGGGCGCATCCGTGGACCGGCTTCTGGTGGTTCCTGCTGCCGTTCGCCGTCCTCGGCGGTCTCGCCGCCGCCCGCCGGGCGGGCCGCGCCGCGCCCGTCCTGCTCGCCACGGCGACGGCGGCCTCGCTGGCGGCTCCGTACCTCTTCACCCTCGGCTACGCCGCCCCCCGCTTCCTGCTGCCCGCCTACGCCCTGCTGGCCCTGCCCGCCGCCGAGTGCGCGCTCCTCGTGTGGTCCGCCGCGAGGACCGCCCGCCGCCCCCGCCTCGCGGCCGGGCTGCTCGCCGTCCTGCTGGTCGCCCATCTCGGCGTGCAGTACGCCGTCCTGGACCGGACCGTCGGCTACAGCCGGTCGGTGCGGGCCCAGTTCACCGGCATCGCGGCCGCCCTGCACGGTCTCGGCGTCCGTCCGCCCTGCCTGGTCACCGGCCGCGAGTACGTGCCGATCGGCTACTTCACCGGCTGCTCCTCCCGGCAGCCGCGCGGCCACGACGGCAGCATCACCGAGGCCGGGCTCGCCGCCGCGGCCCGCACCACGCCGCTCGCGGTCGTCGTCCACGCCGGCAGGACCCCGCCCGGCTACGCCCGCGGCTGGCCCAGGACCCGGCTCCCCTCCGCCCCCGGCTGGCGGCGCTTCGACGCCTATGTCTCGCCGGGGACGACGGCGCCCGCCGCCCCCTGAGGGGCGACGGGCGCGGCCGGTCGCGGGGTGGGGCCGGTCAGCCGCCGATGCCCAGTTCGCGGGCGATCAGCATGCGCTGGACCTCGCTGGTGCCCTCGCCGATCTCCAGGATCTTCGAGTCGCGCCACATGCGGGCGACCGGGTACTCGTTCATGAAGCCGTAGCCGCCGTGGATCTGGGTGGCCTCGCGGGCGTTGTCGACGGCGACCGTGGAGGAGTACAGCTTGGCGATCGCCGCCTCCTTCTTGAAGGGCTCGCCCAGGACCAGGCGGGAGGCGGCGTCGCGCCAGCCGATGCGGGCCATGTGGGCCCGGGTCTCCATGTCGGCGATCTTGAACTGGATGGCCTGGTTGGCGGCGATCGGCCGGCCGAAGGCGTGACGTTCCTGCGCGTACTTCACGGACTCGTCGACACAGCCCTGCGCGAGACCCGTGGCGAGCGCCGCGATGGCGACCCGGCCCTCGTCGAGGATGCGGAGGAACTGCGCGTAGCCGCGGCCCTCCTCGCCCAGGAGGTTCTCCGCCGGCACCCGGACGTCGTCGAAGGAGAGCTCGCGGGTGTCCGAGGCGTTCCAGCCGACCTTCGAGTAGGGCGCGGCGACGGTGAAGCCGGGGGTGCCGGACGGGACGATGATCGAGGAGATCAGCGGTTTCCCGTCCGCCTTGCGGCCGGTGACCGCCGTGACCGTCACCAGACCGGTGATGTCCGTACCGGAGTTGGTGATGAAGCACTTCGAGCCGTTGATGACCCACTGGTCGCCGTCCCGGACGGCGGTGGTGCGGGTGCCGCCCGCGTCCGAGCCCGCGCCCGGCTCGGTGAGGCCGAAGGCGCCGAGCATCTCGCCGGCGCAGAGCTTCGGCAGCCACTGCCGCTTCTGCTCCTCGGTGCCGAAGAGGTGCAGCGGCATGGCACCGAGGGAGACGCCGGCCTCCAGGGTGATGGCGACGGAGGAGTCGACGCGCGCCAGCTCCTCCAGGGCGATGCCGAGGGCGAGGTAGTCGCCGCCCATGCCGCCGTACTCCTCCGGGAACGGCAGGCCGAACAGGCCCATGCGGCCCATCTCGGCGACGATCTCGTACGGGAACTCGTGGCGCTCGTAGTAGTCGCCGATCTTCGGGGCGACGACGTCGTGGGCGAACGCCTCGACGGTGCGGCGCAGTTCCTCGTGCTCGTCGGAGAGCCGGTGGTCGAGGGACATGGTGTTCGTCACTCCTTGTGGGAGAGGGCGCGGACGGTACGGGACGGGCTCGGGCGGCCCAGCTGTTCGGCCATCCACACGCTTGTGGCGGTGAGGGCGGCCAGGTCGACCCCGGTCTCGATGCCGAGGCCGTCGAGCATCCACACCAGGTCCTCGGTGGCGAGGTTGCCGGTGGCGGACTTGGCGTACGGGCAGCCGCCGAGGCCGCCCGCGGAGGCGTCCACGGTGGTCACGCCGTGGCGCAGCGCGGCGAGCGTGTTCGACAGCGCCTGCCCGTAGGTGTCGTGGAAGTGCACGGCGATCCGGGAGGCCGGCACCCCGGCCGCGGCCAGCTCGGCGAGGAGCCGCTGCACGTGCCCCGGGGTGGCGACGCCGATGGTGTCGCCGAGGCTCAGCTCGTCGCAGCCCATGTCGGCGAGCGCCTTGGTGACGCGGACGGTCCGCTCGACGGGGACGGCGCCCTCCCAGGGGTCGCCGAAGCACATCGAGAGGTAGCCGCGCACCTTCAGGCCCGCCTCTATGGCCCGGACGACGACCGGCTCGAACATGGCGAGCGCCTCGTCGACGGTCCGGTTGAGGTTGGCCTTGGCGAAGGACTCGGTGGCGGAGGCGAAGACGGCGACCTCGCGGGCGCCGAGGGCGAGCGCCCGGTCGAGCCCCCGCTCGTTCGGCACGAGGACCGGGAGGCGGACCGGCAGCCCGTTGACGAGCGGGAACAGGGTCTCCGCGTCCGCCAGTTGGGGGACCCACTTCGGGTGGACGAAGCTGGTCGCCTCGACGGTGGAGAGTCCGGCGGCGGCGAGCCGCCGGATGAACTCCGCCTTCACCTCGGTCGGGACGGCCGTCTTCTCGTTCTGGAGTCCGTCCCGGGGGCCGACCTCGTGGATCCGGACCCGGGCGGGCAGGGACGGGTCGGGGACGACCATCGGCAGTCCGGTGCTCACGCGTCCTCCTCGCGGGGTGCGACCACGGCCAGGACCTGGTCCATGGCGACGGTCGTGCCGGGCGTGACGTCGAGTTCGGTGACGGTGCCGGCGTGCGGGGCGGAGATGACGTGCTCCATCTTCATCGCCTCGACCACCAGCAGGCTCTGGCCGGCCTCCACCTCGTCCCCGACCGCCACCTTCACGACGGTGACGGTGCCGGGCATCGGCGCGGCGAGGGTGTCCGCGCCGCCGTGCCGGGCGCCGGAGAGCGCGGCGGCGACCGGGTCGTGGTCCATGACGTGCCAGGAGTCGCCGTCCCTGCCGAGCCAGGCGCCGGCCCGGTGGAAGGTGTGGGCGACGCCGTCGACGGTGACGGTGACGGAACGATCCGTCACGCGCGCGCCGGCGGGCGCCTCGACGGTGACGGCCTCGTGCCCCGCCGCCCGGAGCGGGAAGGCGAGCGGCTTCGGCGTGCCGCCGAGGCGCCAGCCGCTCGGCACGTCGAACGGGTCCGTCCAGCCGGTCCCCGGCGCGGGCGCGAGCCCGGCCCGCCGTACGGCCGCGGCGGCCGCGTACACCTCCTCGGGCACCGACCCGTCGACCAGCGTCTCCGCGTCCCGCTCCACCAGACCGGTGTCCAGGGCGCCCGCCACCACGTCCGGGTGGGCGAGCAGCCGGCGGAGGAAGCCGGCGTTGGTGGGGACGCCGAGGGTGACGAGGTCGGCGAGGGCGGCGCGGAGCTTGCGGAGTGCGGTGGGGCGGTCGGCCGCGTGGACGATGACCTTCGACAGCATGGGGTCGTAGAGCGAGGAGACCTCGGTGCCTTCGAGGAGGCCGGAGTCGGTCCGTACCCCCGAGCCCGACGGCTCGTTCAGCGCGAGGACCGTGCCGCCCGAGGGCAGGAAGCCGCGGGCGGGGTCCTCGGCGCAGATCCGCGCCTCGACCGCCCAGCCGTCGAGCCGGACGTCCTCCTGGGCGAAGCCCAGCGGCTCGCCGGCCGCGACCCGCAGCTGCCACTCCACCAGGTCCAGGCCCGTGATGAGCTCGGTGACCGGGTGCTCGACCTGGAGCCGGGTGTTCATCTCCATGAAGTAGTACGAGGCCGGGTCGCCGCCCGGCACGATGAACTCGACCGTGCCCGCGCCGACATAGCCGCAGGACCGGGCCGCCTCCACGGCCGCCGCGCCCATCGCCGCCCGGGTCGCCTCGTCCAGGAGGACGCTGGGCGCCTCCTCGATGATCTTCTGGTGGCGGCGCTGGAGCGAGCACTCGCGCTCGCCCAGGTGCACCACGTTTCCGTGGGTGTCGGCCAGGACCTGGATCTCGATGTGCCGGGGCCGGTCGATCCACCGCTCCACGAGCAGCGTGTCGTCCCCGAAGGAGGCGCGGGCCTCCCGGCGGGCCGCCGCGATCTCCTCGTCCAGGACCGCCAGGTCCCGCACCAGGCGCATGCCCTTGCCGCCGCCGCCCGCGCTGGGCTTGAGCAGCACGGGGGCGCCCATCTCCCGCGCGGCCTCGGCCACCCGGGGGTCGGCGTCGCCCGGGACGACCGGTACGCCGGCCGCCTTGACGGTCTCCTTCGCCCGGATCTTGTCGCCCATCAGGGAGATCGCCTCGGCGGACGGGCCGATGAAGACGAGCCCCGCCTCCGCGCAGGCGCGGGCGAAGGCCGCGTTCTCGGCGAGGAAGCCGTAGCCGGGGTGGACGGCCTGCGCGCCGGTGCGGCGGGCCGCGTCGAGGAGCGCCGGGACGGAGAGGTACGACTCCGAGGCGGGCGCGGGCCCGATCCGTACCGCCGTGTCCGCCTCCCGCACGTGCCGGGCGTCGGCGTCCGCGTCGCTGTACACCGCGACCGAGCGGACGCCGAGCGCCCGCAGGGTGCGGATGACGCGGACCGCGATCTCGCCCCGGTTGGCGACGAGGACGGTGTCGAACATCTGCTGCATCGTCAGGGTCCTCACATCCGGAAGACGCCGAACTGGGGGTCACCCAGGGGCGCGTTGGCACAGGCGGTCAGCGCGAGACCCAGCACCTGGCGGGTCTCCAGGGGGTCGATCACGCCGTCGTCCCAGAGGCGGGCGGTCGCGTAGTAGGCGCTGCCCTGGGTCTCGTACTGCTCGCGGATCGGCGCCTTGAACGCCTCTTCCTCGTCGGCGCTCCAGGCGTCGCCGAGCTGGTCGCGCTTGACCGTGGCGAGGACCGAGGCGGCCTGCTCGCCGCCCATGACGGAGATCTTGGCGTTCGGCCACATCCACAGGAAGCGGGGGGAGTAGGCCCGGCCGCACATCGAGTAGTTGCCCGCGCCGAAGGAGCCGCCGACGACGACCGTCAGCTTCGGCACGCGGGTGGTGGCGACGGCGGTGACCATCTTGGCGCCGTGCTTGGCGATGCCGCCGTGCTCGTACGCCTTGCCGACCATGAAGCCGGTGATGTTCTGGAGGAAGACCAGCGGGATCCCGCGCTGGTCGCACAGCTCGATGAAGTGCGCGCCCTTCTGGGCCGACTCGGCGAACAGGATGCCGTTGTTGGCGACGATCCCGACCGGGTGGCCGTGGATCCGGGCGAAGCCGGTGACCAGCGTCTGCCCGTACTCGGACTTGAACTCCTGGAAGCGGGAGCCGTCCACCACCCGGGCGATCACCTCGCGCACGTCGTACGGGGTGCGGGAGTCCACCGGCACCGCGCCGTACAGCCCGTACGGGTCGACCTTGGGCTCCTCGGCCGGCTCGACCGACCAGGGCAGCGGGCCCCGCTCGGGGAGCGTGGCGACGATGTTCCGCACGATCCTGAGCGCGTGGGCGTCGTCCTCCGCGAGGTGGTCGGTGACGCCGGAGATCCGCGAGTGGACCTCGCCGCCGCCCAGCTCCTCCGCCGTGACGACCTCGCCGGTCGCCGCCTTCACCAGCGGCGGGCCGCCGAGGAAGATCGTGCCCTGGTTCCGGACGATCACGGCCTCGTCGCTCATCGCCGGGACGTACGCGCCGCCGGCCGTGCAGGAGCCCATGACGGCCGCGATCTGCGGGATCCCGGCGCCGGACATCCGGGCCTGGTTGTAGAAGATCCGGCCGAAGTGCTCGCGGTCCGGGAAGACCTCGTCCTGCATCGGCAGGAAGGCGCCGCCGGAGTCGACGAGGTAGAGGCAGGGGAGGCGGTTGTCGAGCGCCACCTCCTGGGCCCGCAGGTGCTTCTTCACCGTCATCGGGTAGTAGGTGCCGCCCTTGACCGTGGCGTCGTTGGCGACGATCACGCACTCGCGGCCGGAGACCCGGCCGATGCCCGCGATGACGCCGGCGGCCGGGGCCTGGCCGCCGTACATGTCGTTCGCCGCGAGCGGCGCCAGCTCCAGGAACGGCGAGCCCGGGTCGAGGAGGGTGTCCACCCGGTCGCGCGGCAGCAGCTTCCCGCGCGCGGTGTGCCGGGCCCGGGACTTCTCACCGCCCCCGAGCGCGGCCTCGGCGAGCTTGGCGCGCAGGGTCGCGGCCAGCTCGTGGTGCGCCGCCTCGTTGGCCCGCCAGGCCGGCGAGGCGGGGTCCGCCGCACTCGACAGCACAGGTGCCTGCTGCATCGACCGATCTCCCTTGTTCGGTTAATGAGCGTTAACGTACGGGAACCAGGTTAACGACCGCTAACCGGGTTGTCTAGAATCGGATCCATGACCACGAGCCCGACCCGGATGGACGCGCCGACCCGCCGCGAGCAGATCCTCAAGGAGGCCGCCCGCCTCTTCGCCGAGCGCGGCTTCCACGGCGTGGGCGTCGACGAGATAGGAGCCGCCGTCGGCATCAGCGGCCCCGGGCTCTACCGGCACTTCCCCGGCAAGGACGCGATGCTCGCGGAGCTGCTGGTCGGGATCAGCGAGCGGCTGCTCGACGGCGGCCGGCTGCGGGCGGCCGACTCGGACGGCGACCCGGCGACGCTGCTCGACTCCCTCATCGACGGCCACATCGACTTCGCCCTCGACGACCGGCCGCTGATCACCCTCCACGACCGGGAGCTCGACCGGCTCAAGGACGAGGACCGCAAGCGGGTCCGGCAGCTCCAGCGGCAGTACGTCGAACTGTGGGTGGACGTCGTCCGCGCCCTCCACCCGGCGGCGGGCGAGCCGGAGGTCCGGGCGGCGGTCCACGCCGTCTTCGGCCTGCTCAACTCCACCCCCCACCTGCGCACCCCGCTGCCCCGCGAGGCCCTGGAGCGGCTCCTGAGGAACCTGGCGCACGGCGCGCTGCGCGCCCTGGACGCCCCGGCCGCCTGAGACGCCGTACCGGGGACGGCGACGGCACCCGCCCCGGCGCGGGCGGCAGCTCCCGAGCCGGGGACGGCGACGGCACCCGCCCCCGCGCGGGCGGCAGCTCCCGAGACAGCGCCCCGGCCGCGGCGGGCGCGCGGCAGAATGAGGCGCATGCCGATACTCAGCCGTGACGCCCTCGTCGAGCACCTCCTCCGCAGCCGGATCGCGGGGGACGTGGCCACGCCCCGCGAGAACAACCTGGACCACTACCGGAAGCTCGCCAACGGCGACCGGCACTACTGGCTGGGTCTGGAGCTCGGCGACCGGTGGACGGACGAGCAGGACGTCCTCGCCGTGATGGCCGAGCGCTGCGGCGTCGTGGACGACCCCGCCCACCGCGCCGGCCAGGACACCATCGACCCCGAGCTGACCGTGGACGCCCTGGACCGGGCGGCCGTCCGGCTCAAGGAGGCCGCCGCGGGCCGGCAGCGGGTGCTCTTCGCGACCGGGCACCCGGGCTCGCTGATCGACGCGCACAGCCGGGTCGCGGCCGCGCTCCGGGCGCAGGGCTGCGACATCGTGCGGATCCCCGGCGGGCTGATCGCCGACGAGGGGTACGTCGTGCAGTTCGCCGACGTCGCCGTCTTCGAGCGGGGCGCCAGCCTCTGGCACACCCACTCGCCCGAGCCGATGAACGCGATCCTCGACGGCCTCGCCCTGCTCGGCGAGGCCGCGCCGGACCTCGTCGTCGCCGACCACGGCTGGGCGGGCCGGGCGGCCCAGCGCGGGATCGACTCCGTCGGCTACGCGGACTGCAACGACCCGGCGCTCTTCCTCGCCGAGGCCGAGGGCACGATGAAGGTGACCGTTCCGCTCGACGACCACGTCGTGGACCCCCGTTTCTACGAGCCGCTGACCGCGTACCTGCTGAACGCCGCCGGGCTACTGGGCTGACCCGGCCGGGCCCGGCGTCGGGTCCAGATAGACCCGGCGCACCGAGGGGAAGCGCTCCCGCAGCCGGGCCTCCGCCCGCTCGCAGGCCCGCTCGACCTCGGCCGCCGTGACCACGTCCCGGAAGTCGACCTTCGCGGCGATCAGCACCTCGCCCGGCCCCTGGATCAGGGTGATCAGGTCCAGGACGTCCACCACGTGCTCCACGCCGAGCAGCTCCTGGCGCACCTCGGCCCGCATGGGGCGCGGCAGGGGGCGGCCGATGAGGAGCTGGGCGTTGGCGTGGCCCAGGGTCCAGGCCACGTACACGAGGAGGCAGCCGATGAGGATCGAGGCGACGCCGTCCCAGACGCCGGAGCCGGTGATCTGGCCGCCGAGGAGGCCGCCCGCGGCGAGCATCAGGCCGGCGAGGGCGGCCGCGTCCTCCAGGACGACCGCCTTCACGGTGGTGTCCGGCGTCAGTCTGAGGTACTGGGCGAACGGCGCCCGCATCCGTTCCGCCTCGGCCTTGACCTGCTTGACGCCGGTCCGCAGGGAGAACGCCTCCAGGACGAAGGAGACGGCGAGGACGATGTAGGAGACGAGCGGGTCGCCCAGCTCCTCGCCGTGGGTGAGGGTGTGGATGCCGTCGTAGACGGAGAAGACGGCGCCGCCGACGAAGGTGGCGACGGCGGCGAGCATCGCCCACACGTACCGCTCGCCCGCGTGCCCGACCGGATGGTCCTCGTCGGCGGGTTTCCCGCTCCGCTTGAGCGCGGTGAGCAGCATGACCTCGGTGACCGTGTCGGCGACCGAGTGGGCGGCCTCCGACAGCATGGCGCTCGATCCGCTGATGACGCCCGCGACGGCCTTGGCGACCGCGATCCCGAGGTTCGCGCCGGCCGCCACGAGCACTGTGAAGGTGCTCTCACCGTTGCCGGCCCTGACATCCGCATCCGTCATGACATCGGACGGTATGTCCGGTCAGTGGCGCGGGACGCGAACGACACCCTCCTGGATGACGGAGATCGCGAGGCGTCCGTCCCGGGTCCAGATCCGGGCCTGGCCGAGCCCGCGCCCGGCGGAGGAGGACGGCGACTCCTGGTCGTAGAGGAGCCATTCGTCGGCCCGGAAGGGCCGGTGGAACCACATGGCGTGGTCGAGGGAGGCGCCGACCACGTCGCCGACGGCCCAGCCGCCCCGCCCGTGGGCGAGCAGCACCGAGTCGAGCAGCGTCATGTCGGAGACGTAGGTGGCGAGCACGACGTGCAGCAGGGGGTCGTCGGAGAGCTTGCCGTTGGTGCGGAACCAGACCTGCGAGCGCGGTTCGCGCGGCTCGCCGACGGAGCCCCAGGGCGGGGTCTCGGCGTAGCGCAGGTCGACGGCGGCGCGGGCCTCGACGAGCCGCCGGGCCACGTCCGCCGGCAGGTGCCGGGGGAGCATCTCCTCGGCGGTCGGCAGCGACTCCGGGTCGGGCGCGGCCGGCATCGCGTCCTGGTGGTCGAGCCCCTCCTCGTACGCCTGGAAGGAGGCGGAGAGGTGGAAGATCGGCTGCCCGTGCTGGATCGCGACCACCCGGCGGGTGGTGAAGGAGCGGCCGTCCCGGATCCGGTCGACCTCGTAGACGATCGGCGCGCCCGGGTCTCCCGGCACCAGGAAGTAGGCGTGCAGGGAGTGGGCGAGACGGTCCGGGGGGACGGTCCGGCCCGCCGCCACGAGCGCCTGGGCGGCCACCTGGCCGCCGAAGACGCGGGGGACGATCGCGGACCGGGACTGTCCCCGGAAGATGTCCTGCTCGATCCGCTCCAGGTCGAGCAGGGCGAGCAGGTCATCCAGTGCGGAAGGAGCCTCGGGCACTTACAGGCCCATGCTCTTCGCGATGATCGACTTCATGATCTCGCTGGTGCCGCCGTAGATGCGGTTGACGCGGTTGTCGGCGTACAGGCGGGCGATCGGGTACTCGTTCATGTAGCCGTAGCCGCCGTGCAGCTGGAGGCAGCGGTCGATGACGCGGTGGGCGACCTCGGTGCAGAAGAGCTTGGCGCTCGCGGCCTCGGCCGGGGTCAGCTCGCCCGCGTCGAGGGCCTCCAGGGCGCGGTCGGCGACGGCCTCGGCGGCGTCCACCTCGGCCTGGCAGGCGGCCAGCTCGAACTTGGTGTTCTGGAAGTGGGCGACCGGCTTGCCGAAGACGGTGCGCTCCTGCACGTACTGCTTGGCGAAGCGGACCGCGGCCTTGGCCTGGGCGTAGGCGCCGAAGGCGATGCCCCAGCGCTCGGAGGCGAGGTTGTGGCCGAGGTAGGAGAAGCCCTTGCCCTCCTCGCCGAGCAGGTCCTCGACGGGGACCTTGACGTCGACGAAGGCGAGCTCGGCGGTGTCGGAGGTCTTCAGGCCGAGCTTGTCGAGCTTGCGGCCGATGGAGTAGCCCTCGGACTTGGTGTCGACGGCGAAGAGGGAGATGCCGAAGCGGCGGTCGTCCTCGGACGGGGCGGAGGTGCGGGCGCAGACGATGACGCGGTCGGCGTGGACGCCGCCGGTGATGAAGGTCTTGGCGCCGTTGAGGACGTAGTGGGTGCCGTCCTCGGAGAGCTTGGCGGTGGTCTTCATGCCCGCGACGTCGGAGCCGGTGCCCGGCTCGGTCATCGCGAGGGCCCACATCTCCTCGCCGGAGACGAACTTCGGCAGGTAGCGCTTCTTCTGGTCGCCGGTGGCGAGCATCTTGATGTACGGCAGGGCGAGCAGCACGTGCACGCCGGAGCCGCCGAACTGCACGCCCGCGCGGGAGGTCTCCTCGTAGAGGACGGCCTCGAACTTGTGGGTGTCGAGACCGGCGCCGCCGAACTCCTCCGGCACGTTGATGCCAAAGACGCCCAGCTCGCCGAGCTTGTAGTAGAAGTCGCGCGGCGCCTGGCCGGCCGCGAACCACTCGTCGTAGACGGGGACGACCTCGGCCTCGATGAAGGCCCGGATGGTCTCCCGGAACGCCTCGTGGTCCTCGTTGAATACGGTACGGCGCACGGTGCGACTCCTCCGGTGTGCGAGCCCAGTTGTCTAAGCGCTTGCTCAGTCTGTCAGGTTCGAAGTTACCCAGCGGTCACCCGCCCTGTCCAGACTCCTCGCCTGTGATCCAGGCCCGCCCCTCGGAGTCGTACCCGTGGACGGGCCGCCCCTTCGCCCCGCTCGTCCGGAAGGGTTCGCCCTCCTCGTCGCCGATCCGGACCGTGCCCCGGCGCCCCTCCGAGCTCCACTCCAGCTCCAGGTACCAGCGGCAGTCGCACCCCGCCGTCGCCGCCGAGACCAGCAGTTCCTCCGGCTCGGTGAGGCTGACCGCGTACGGGAAGGAGACCGCCGGCAGCGTCCGGCCCTCCGCCCCGGAGGCGTCGTACCCGTCCAGCGCCCGGGCCACCGGCCGCGGCCGGTCCAGGTCCACCGCGAACCGGCGCGGGGTCACCGCCCCGCCGCACCCCTCGTCCATCCGGTACCCCGCCCACGGCAGCGGCGCGCCCCGCTCCACCACCCGCACGTGCAGCGCCTGGAGCACCACGGCCGCCGCGCCCTTCCCCTGCACCGACACCCGCACCAGCGTCTCCCCGCCGTGCACGGCGCCCTGCGCCTCCGCCCACCGCCGCGCGTCGGCCGCCTCCGGCGGGGGAGGGGGCGTCCGCTCCACGAGGTAGGTGTGATCGCACCCGTTCGTCCAGAGGTGCGAGGCGACGGTCCACGTCAGCGGCGGGGGCGGCGGCGGTGGCGCGGCGGCCCGCTCCCGGGCCTTCCCGGGCAGGAGTACGGCTCCGAGCGTCATCGCCCCGACGACCGCCAGCGCCCCGCCGACCACGGCGACCCACCCCCACCGGCGCCACCGCCGCCCGGACGGGAGGCCCGGCACGCGCGCGTGCACGAGCTCGGGCTCGGGCCCGCCGGCGTGGTCCGGCTCCGGGGCCGGCCGGGGCTCCGGCTCCGGGACGGGCTCCGGCTCCGGGACGGGCTCCGGGGCGGCCGGCGCGGGTGCGGGCCCGGCGGGCCGCCGCTGTGCGCCTTCCTTCGGCTCCGTGCTCCATTCCGGCACCGGAGGGCGGCGGGTGCGGTCCGCGCGGGCCCACGCGGCCTCCAGCTCCCCCCGCTGCTCCTCGTCCGCGCCGCACAGCACGGCGAGGCGGTCGACGACGGCGAACTCCTCCGGGACGGTCGCGCCGGAGCAGTAGCGGTGGAGGGTGGACCCGCTGACGTTCAGGCGCCGGCCCAGCGCCTCGTAACTCCGCCCGTCCCGCGCCTTCAGCGTGCGCACGAGCCGCGCGAACTCCTCGACGGCGGCGTCCTTCGGCATTGCGTCCCCCTCGACCTGCGTTCCACCCTTCACATCCCTGCACGTCAGCGGGGGTGGAATGGTTCCGGGACGGGTGGAGGGCGCGTCACCGTTGCGGGCGGCGGCCGCCGGCCCGAGGCTGGTGGAGCACTGACCGAACGAACCGACGGGGGATCCACCACCATGAACAAGCCGCGTGCCGCACTCGCCGCCGCCGCCACCGCCGCCCTGGGCCTCGCCGCCCTCGCCGCCCTCGCCGCCGGACCGGCGCAGGCCGCCGCCCAGCCCGCCTTCCTCGCCGCCTCCCAGATGCCGAAGTCGTCGACGCCGTGGACGGCCACGCCGATCTTCCAGGGCGTGCCGGAGAACGGCGGCGCCCTCTGCGCCGAGTACAAGATCCCGGCGCAGAACAGCCGCTACCGCGAGTTCTCCACCGAGCTCGACACCAACGGCGTCCAGATCACCAACGTCGCCCGCACCGAGGCCGACGCGGTGAAGCTGGTCGACACCCTCCGCAAGTCGATCGCCGGCTGCGGCACCCGCCTGGAGCAGCAGAACCCGGGCCTGAAGGCCGTCAGCGCCTTCCACGGCAAGCTCGCCGTCGAGGAGGGCGCCTGGGTCTACAGCCTGGACACCGCCGACCCGCAGATCGGCAACACCGACATCCACCTCTTCTCCGTCGGCCGCGACGGCAAGACCGTCACCCTCGTCCGCTGGGGCCAGATGGGCGACTTCAAGGACGCCCCGCTGACCGCCTTCCGCACCACGACGAAGACCGCCGTCAACAAGCTGTACTGACGGCCCGCCCTCACCTGAGGGCGAACCACAGCTCCATCCGCACGTCCGCGTCGTCCAGGTCGCGGCCGAGGAGGACCGCGCAGCGGGCGATCCGCTGCCGGACCGTGTTGCGGTGGACGCCGAGGGCGGCGGCCGTACGGTCCCAGCTGCCGTGCAGGGACAGCCAGGCGCGCAGCGTCTCCGCCTGCGGCTCGCTGAGGGGGGCGAGCAGCACGCGCGCGTGGGCGGCGGCCTCGTCCGGGTCCACCAGACCGGCGAGGCCGTTCGCCCGGTGGCGGGCCAGGGGGGTCCGGGTCGCCTCCGCGCGGCGCAGCGCCCGCGCGGCCTGGGCGTCCGCCGCCGGGAGGCCGTCGGCGGCGGCGGGGGCGCTCACCCCGAGCGTCCAGCCGGGCTGGACGGTCGCCGCCGCGCCCGGCGGCAGCAGGAGCCGGACCGTCGGGCCCGCCTCCACCAGGTCCGTGCCGAGCGCCGCCGCCAGGCCGGCCGCCGCGAAGGGGGTGCCGTCGCCGCCGCGCGCGTGGACGACCGTCCACGGGCCGGGGGAGAGCGCGGCGGCCGTCTCCGCCGCCGGGGCGCCGAGCAGCAGGCCCGTCAGGGCCGCGTCCCGCACCGACGCGTCGCCGGCCCGGTGCGGGGCCGTGAGCAGCGACAGCAGCACCACCGCCACCCCGGCGACCGTGTGGTCGCCGGGGTCGCGGCGCTCCGTCGCGACCCCCAGGGTGAGCCCGCCCTCGCCGCCGAGCGCGTACGCCGCGAGTTTTAGCCCGCCGCCCTCGCCGCTCGCCGACGCCGGGCCGCCCGGCCGGGGCCCGACCACCCCGGCGAGCTCCGCCAGGGCGCGCGCCGCCTCGGGACCGGGCTCCCGTCCCGCCGCCGCCGACACCGTGCCGTCCGCGCCGAACAGCACCGCACGGCCGCCCAGCCGGGACGCCAGGGCGCCGAGCACCGCCGGGACCGGCGCCGGCCGGGCCGCGGCCGTGGCGAGCGACTGCTGGGCCTCCGTCACCCGGCGCAGCTCGTGCAGCCGGGCCTCCGCCATCAGCCGCCACAGCGCCCGCGCCACCGCCGTGAACGGCGTCCGGGGCGGCACCTCGATCAGCGGCAGCCCGTGCCGGACGCACGCCTCGACCAGCTCCGCCGGCACCGTGTCGTACACCGGCGTCACACCGAAGCCGAGCGCGGCGGCCCCCGCCTCCACCACCCGCTCCACGTACCGCGCCGGATCCGTCAGCTGCACGCCCGCCGTCATCAGCAGCTCGCCGCCGAGCAGATACGGGTACGGGTCGGCCATCTCGGAGGTGTGCACCCAGTGCAGCGCCACGTCCTCGGGACCGGCGAGCAGCCGCAGCCCCAGCTCCCGGCGCCCGAGCAGCGCGGCCAGGGTGACCCGGGGGACCGGCGGGGTGGTGGCGGGTTCGCGTGTCGCGCTCATGTCCATGGATCCTTCGTACATCCCCCGCCCCTACAGTGGAGGAAACGTACACTTCATCGTCGCTTTCCGGCCACCTACTGTCGAGGGATCCAGGAGCCGCGGGTACGGGCGGATGTCCCCGCGACCAGCTCCCGGTCACCATTCCCCGCACGACACGCCACCGAGGTGCGCGAAGGAGGGCCCCATGGCCGTCGACTACACAGTGATCGTCCTGTACTTGGCCGGCATGCTCGCGATGGGCTGGTGGGGCATGCGCCGCGCCAAGTCCAAGAGCGAGTTCCTGGTCGCGGGACGGCGCCTCGGGCCCTGGATGTACTCCGGCACCATGGCCGCGATCGTCCTCGGCGGCGCGTCCACCATCGGCGGCGTCGGCCTCGGCTACAAGTACGGGCTCTCCGGCGCCTGGATGGTCGTCACCATCGGCCTCGGCCTGCTCGCCCTGAGCGTCTTCTTCTCCGCCCGCATCGCCCGGCTGAAGGTCTACACCGTCTCCGAGATGCTGGACCTCCGCTACGGCGGCCGCGCCGGCATGATCTCCGGCCTCGTCATGTGGGCGTACACCCTCATGCTCGCCGTGACCTCGACGATCGCCTACGCCACCATCTTCGACGTCCTCTTCGACCTGCCCCGCACGGTCGCCATCGTCCTCGGCGGCACCATCGTCGTCGCCTATTCGACGCTCGGCGGCATGTGGTCGATCACCATCACCGACATGGTGCAGTTCGTCGTCAAGACCATCGGCGTGCTGCTCCTGCTGCTGCCGATCGCCGTCGTCAAGGCCGGCGGCTTCGCCGAGATGAAGGCCCAGCTGCCCACCGCGTACTTCGAGCCCCTCGGCATCGGCGGCGAGACGATCTTCACCTACGTGCTGATCTACACCTTCGGCATGCTCATCGGGCAGGACATCTGGCAGCGGGTCTTCACCGCCCGCACCGACAAGACCGCCAAGTGGGGCGGCACCGTCGCCGGCACCTACTGCCTCGTGTACGCCATCGCCGGCGCCGTCATCGGCACCGCCGCCAAGGTCATGTACCCGAACCTGGCCTCCGCCGACGACGCCTTCGCCACCATCGTCAAGGACGAGCTGCCCATGGGCGTCCGCGGCCTGGTCCTCGCCGCCGCGCTCGCCGCCGTCATGTCCACCTCCTCCGGCGCGCTCATCGCCTGCGCCACCGTCGCCAACAACGACATCTGGTCCCGGCTGCGCGGCCTCACCAAGGCGTCCGGGCAGCAGGACGACCACGACGAGGTCAAGGGCAACCGCGTCTTCATCCTGATCATGGGCATCGGCGTCATCCTCATCGCCATCGCCCTCAACGACGTCGTCCAGGCCCTCACCGTCGCCTACAACCTCCTCGTCGGCGGCCTCCTCGTGCCCATCCTCGGCGGCCTGCTGTGGAAGCGCGGCACCGTCCAGGGCGCCCTCGCGGCCATCGCCGCCGGCGGCCTCACCGTCGTCGCCCTGATGGCGGCGTACGGGATCCTCGCGAACCAGCCCATCTACTACGGCCTGCTCGCCTCCCTCGCCGCCTACGTGATCGTCTCCCTGGCCACCCGGCCCACCGACGCGGCGATCCTCGCCACCTGGCGGGCCCGCCTCGCCGGGGAGACCGGCGAGAACCCCGGCGACACCTCCGCCGGACACCCCGCCGGCACCACCGAGCCGGTGACCACCGGCGCCTGACGCTTCCGGGCGGCCATGACCGGGCCGCCCGGCACACCCCACCCCACCGTCCCACCAGGAGGACACCGACCATGAGCAGCGACCAGAACACCCCGCGCGGCCCGATCGACTCGTCCCGCGTCCCGCGGTACGCCGGTCCCGCGACGTTCGCCCGGCTGCCGCGGCTCGACGAGGTCGGCACCGCCGACATCGCCGTGGTCGGCGTCCCCTTCGACTCCGGCGTCTCCTACCGCCCCGGCGCCCGCTTCGGCGGCAACGCGATCCGCGAGGCGTCCCGCCTCCTGCGCCCGTACAACCCGGCGCAGGACGCCTCCCCGTTCGCCCTCGCGCAGGTCGCCGACGGCGGCGACATCGCCGTCAACCCGTTCAACATCAACGAGGCCGTCGAGACCATCGAGGCCGCCGCCGACGAGCTCCTCGGCACCGGCGCCCGCATGATGACCCTCGGCGGCGACCACACCATCGCCCTCCCGCTGCTCCGCTCGGTCGCCAAGAAGCACGGCCCCGTCGCCCTGCTCCACTTCGACGCCCACCTGGACACCTGGGACACCTACTTCGGCGCCGAGTACACCCACGGCACCCCGTTCCGCCGCGCCGTCGAGGAGGGCATCCTCGACACCGAGGCGCTCTCCCACGTCGGCACCCGCGGCCCGCTCTACGGCAAGCAGGACCTCACCGACGACGAGAAGATGGGCTTCGGCATCGTCACCTCGGCGGACATCTACCGCCGCGGCGCCGACGAGGTCGCCGACCAGCTCCGCCAGCGCATCGGCGACCGCCCGCTGTACATCTCCATCGACATCGACTGCCTCGACCCGGCCCACGCCCCCGGCACCGGCACCCCCGAGGCGGGCGGCATGACCTCCCGCGAGCTCCTGGAGATCCTCCGCGGCCTGTCCTCCTGCAACCTGGTCTCCGCCGACGTCGTCGAGGTCGCCCCGGCCTACGACCACGCCGAGATCACCGCGGTCGCCGCCTCCCACACGGCCTACGAGCTGACCACGATCATGAGCCGCCAGATCGCGGCGAGCCGATAATGCCCGGGGGTGCCCGGCCCGGTCCGGGCCGGGCACCCCTCGCGTACGCCCGACCACGACGCCCAGGGACCCCGAACATGACCCACGACCACGACCTGGTCCTGCGCCCGACCGCCGCACAGACGACCGCCGCCCTCAACCCGCCCCCCGGGCGAAACGGCGGTGACCTCGTCATCGAGACCCTCACCGGCCTCGGCGCCACGACGGTCTTCGGCCTCCCCGGCCAGCACGCCCTGGGCATGTTCGACGCCCTGCGCCGCTCGTCCCTCCGGTACGTCGGCCTCCGCGTCGAGAACAACGCCGGCTTCGCCGCCGACGCCTACGGCCGGGTCACCGGCGAGGCCGCCCCGCTGCTGCTCTCCACCGGCCCCGGCGCCCTGATGTCGCTCGCCGCGCTCCAGGAAGCCGCCGCGGCCTCGGCGCCGGTCCTCGCCATCGGCAGCCAGATCCCCGCCGCCGGGCTCGGCGGCGGCCGGCACGGCTACCTCCACGAGCTCCGCGACCAGCAGGCCAGCTTCCGCGACGTCGTGAAGTCCGTCCACACGGTCCGTACGCACTCCCAGATCCCGTCCGCGATCGCCGCGGCCTGGGAGTCGGCGCTCACCGCCCCGCACGGCCCGGTCTGGGTCGAGATCCCGCAGGACGTGCTCCTCGCGGAGACCGTCCTCCCGGTCGTCACGGCCATGGACGCCACCCCCGAGGACGTCGTCCCGCGCCCCGAGCTGACCGCCGTCGCCGCGCACCTGCTCTCGACGGCCGAGCGCCCGGCGATCATCGCCGGCGGCGGGGTCGTCCGCTCCGACGCCTCCGGCAAGCTCCTCGCGCTCGCCGAGAAGCTGGACGCGCCGGTGGTCACCACCTTCGGCGGCAAGGGCGCCTTCCCGTGGGAGCACCCGCTCTCCCTCCAGTCCTGGCTGGAGGACCGGCACACCACCGACTTCCTTGAGGACGCCGACGTCCTCCTCGTGGTCGGCTCGGGCCTCGGCGAGCTGTCCTCGAACTACCACACCTTCGCCCCGCGCGGCCGGGTGATCCAGATCGAGGCGGACGCGGGCAAGCTGGAGTCCAACCACCCGGCGCTCGGCATCCACGCCGACGCCCGCCTCGCCCTCCAGGCGCTCCTGGAGACGGCCGAGGACCGTGTCGACGCCACCGCCCCCGCCCGGGTCCGTACGGTCCTGGACAAGGTCGCGGACCGCCTGGCCGCCCAGGACCTGGCCCTGGAGCGGCAGATCGTGGCGTCGGTCCGCGAGGCCCTGCCGTCCCGCGCCCCCAGCTTCTGGGACATGACGATCCTCGCCTACTGGGCGTGGTCCGCCTTCGACGCCCGGCACCCCAACACGATGCACTCCGCGCAGGGCGCCGGCGGCCTCGGCTACGGCTTCCCGGCCGCCCTCGGCGCGGCCGCCGCCGACCCGACGACCCCGGTCCTCGCGGTCTCCGGCGACGGCGGCGCGATGTACTCGATCGCGGAGCTGGCGACGGCGAAGCAGTACGGCTTCGACGTCACCTGGCTGATCGTCGACGACGGCGGCTACGGCATCCTGCGCGAGTACATGACGGACGCCTTCGGCGAGGCCACCGGCACGGAGCTGGCCCGCCCCGACTTCGTCGCCCTCGCCGAGTCCTTCGGCGTCCCCGCCGTCCGCACCGCCCCCGAGACCCTGACCGCCGACCTCGCTAAGGCCCTCGCGACCCCCGGCCCCTCGGTGGTCGTCCTCCCGGCCCTCCTGAGGATGTTCGAGCCGACCCACCTCTGAGCGGGCAGGCCGCCGGCCGGGCCTCAGCCGGTCAGGGACTCCCACGCCTTGCGGTACGCGGCGAACCGGTCCTCGTGACCCTGGACGAACTCCTTCGCCTCCCGCTGGTCCAGGGTGCCCCTGGACTCGCGGCGCGGCGGTGTCAGGCGGGCTATGTCGTCCATGATCACGACGGCGGCGTCGGCGGAGGTCCCGCCCCGCTCCCGCGCGGCGAGCAGGTGGAGTCCAACCTCCCGCAGCAGCCCCTTGCAGTCGTTGTAGGGGTTGCTCGTCGTCGCCGCGACCTCTCTCGGCGGCGCCGGTGCGATCCGCCCCGTCCCCGCGAGCGACCGCATCGCGACCAGCGCCCCGTACAGCTGCCCCCAGCGGTACGGCATCCCGTCCTCGATCCGCCCCACGGGCGTCCCCTTCCTGTCGCGCGGCCACGTCCCACCGCTTCCTACCCAGGAGGCGGTGGTCCTAGGACTTCCGTCCCGTCTTTGTCACGGCGGGATGAAATCGCACGTCGGGCACGTTGTGGCCTTCCGGTAGACCAGGACGGACGGGAGGCGCCACGTGGCGGTGGTGGGGCAGCGACGGGAACAGGGGTGGGCGCGGCGGCTGTGGTCGTACGCCTGGCGGTACAAGGCGGACGTGGTGCTCGCGCTCGGCTCCTCGCTGGCGGGCATGGCACTGCTCGCCCTGGTGCCGCTCATCACCAAGGTGATCATCGACGACGTCATCGGGACCGGGACGCGGTCCCTGGGCGTGTGGACCGGGCTGCTGCTCGGCGCCGCCGTGCTCGTCTACGTCCTGACCTACATCCGCCGCTACTACGGCGGCCGGCTCGCGCTCGACGTGCAGCGGGACCTCCGCGACGACATGTACGGGACGATCCTGCGGCTCGACGGGCGGCGGCAGGACGAGCTGTCCACCGGGCAGGTCGTCGGGCGCGCCACCAGCGACCTCCAGCTCATCCAGGGCCTGCTCTTCATGCTCCCGATGACGATCGGGAACATCCTGCTCTTCCTGATCTCGCTGGCCGTCATGGCCTGGCTGTCGATCCCGCTGACGCTCGTCGCCCTCGCCGTCGCCCCCGCCCTGTGGTGGATCGCCAAGCGGAGCCGCACCCGGCTCCACCCGGCCACCTGGGCCGCCCAGCAGGAGGCCGCCGGCGTCGCCGGCGTCGTCGACGGGGCCGTCACCGGCGTCCGGGTCGTGAAGGGCTTCGGGCAGGAGGACCAGGAGACCGGGAAGATCCGGGACGCGGGACGGAAGCTGTTCGCGGCCCGGCTGCGGACCATCCGGCTGAACTCCCGCTACACCCCCGCCCTCCAGGCCGTCCCCGCCCTCGGCCAGGTCGCCGTCCTCGCGCTCGGCGGCTGGCTCGCCTACCGGGGCCAGATCACCCTCGGCACCTTCGTCGCCTTCTCCGCCTACCTGGCCTCCCTGGTCGGCCCGGTCCGGATGCTCGCCATGGTCCTCACCGTCGGCCAGCAGGCACGCGCGGGCGTGGACCGGGTCGTCGAGCTGATCGACACCGAGCCGGCCATCGAGGACGGCACCAAGGCGCTGCCGGCCGACGCCCCCGCCACCGTCGAGTTCGACGGCGTCACCTTCGGGTACGGCGACGGCAAGCCCGTCCTCGACGGCTTCTCGCTGGAGCTGCGGGCCGGCGAGACCGTCGCCCTCGTCGGCTCCTCCGGCTCCGGCAAGTCCACCGTCTCGCTGCTCCTGCCGCGCTTCTACGACGTGGACCGCGGCGCCGTCCTCGTCGGCGGCCACGACGTCCGCGAGCTGACCCTGGAGTCGCTGCGGGCCGCCATCGGTCTCGTCCCGGAGGACTCCTTCCTCTTCTCCGACACCGTCCGCGCCAACATCGCGTACGGCGTCCCCGACGCCACCGACGAGCAGATCGAGGCCGCCGCCCGCGCCGCCCGCGCCGACGGCTTCATCGCCGAGCTGCCCGAGGGCTACGCCACCAAGGTCGGCGAGCACGGCCTCACCCTCTCCGGAGGCCAGCGCCAGCGCGTCGCGCTCGCCCGCGCGATCCTCACCGACCCGCGCCTGCTCGTCCTCGACGACGCCACCTCCGCCGTGGACGCCAAGGTCGAGCACGAGATCCACGAGGCCCTGAAGGCCGTCATGGCGGGCCGCACGACCCTGCTCATCGCCCACCGCCGCTCCACCCTCGGCCTCGCCGACCGGATCGCCGTCCTCGACGGCGGCCGGCTCGCCGACCTCGGCACCCACGAGGAGCTGGAGGAGCGCTCCGCGCTCTACCGCCGCCTCCTCACCGACCCCGACGAGCTCGGCGGCGTCTCGCCCGGCCACGTCCTCACGGCGGGCCCGGCCCCCGAGGAGGACGGCTCGCTGCGGGCCGAGCTGGACGCCGAGTTCGACGCCGAGCGGGGCATCACCCCCGCCCTGTGGGTACGGGACGAGACCGCCGACCGCGCGGCCGAGGCGGCCGGCGCCACCCCCGAGCTGCTCGCCGCCGTCGCCGCCCTGCCGCCCGCCGCCGACACCCCCGACGTGGACGAGACCCGGGCCGTGGAGCCGGAGACCGGCTACGGGCTCCGCCGGCTGCTGCGCGGCTTCGGCGCGCCGCTCCTCATCAGCCTCGGCCTGGTCGGCCTCGACGCGGGCGCCGGGCTGCTCCTGCCGGTCCTGATCCGGCACGGCATCGACGAGGGCGTGAACCGGCTGGCGATCGGCGCCGTCTGGGCCGCCTCCGCGCTCGCCCTGGTCACCGTCCTCGTCCAGTGGGTCGCGCAGACCGCCGAGACCCGGATGACCGGCCGGACCGGCGAGCGGGTCCTGTACGCGCTCCGCCTGAAGATCTTCGCCCAGCTTCAGCGGCTCGGCCTGGACTACTACGAGCGCGAGCTCACCGGCCGGATCATGACCCGGATGACGACGGACGTCGACGCGATGTCCACGTTCCTCCAGACCGGCCTGGTCACCGCCTTCGTCTCGGTCGTCACCTTCTTCGGGATCATGGTGGCGCTGCTGGTCCTCGACCTCCAGCTGGCCCTGGTCGTCTTCGCGACCCTGCCGGTCCTCGCCGTCGCCACGTACTACTTCCGCCGCTCCAGCGTGAAGGCGTACGAGCTGGCCCGGGAGCGGATCAGCGTCGTCAACGCCGACCTCCAGGAGTCCGTCGCCGGCCTGCGGATCGTCCAGGCGTTCGGCCGGGAGCGGGAGGGCGCCGCCCGGTTCGCCGAGCGCGGCGACGCCTACCGGGACGCGCGCGTGCGCGGCCAGTGGCTGATCTCGATCTACTTCCCCTTCGTCACCCTGCTCTCCTCGGCCGCCGCCGCGGCCGTCATGATCGTCGGCGCCAACCGGATCGAGGCCGGCACCCTCTCCACCGGCGCCCTCGTCGCCTACCTCCTCTACATCGACCTCTTCTTCGCCCCCGTCCAGCAGCTCTCCCAGGTCTTCGACGGCTACCAGCAGGCCGCCGTCTCCCTCGGCCGCATGCGGGAACTGCTCCAGGAGCCGACCTCCACGGCCCCGGCCGACGAGCCCCGCGAGGTGCTGTCGCTGCGCGGCGAGATCGCCTTCGAGTCCGTCTCCTTCGCCTACGGCGCCGAGGAGACCGCGCTGACCGGGATCGACCTGCGGATCCCCGCCGGGCAGACGGTCGCGTTCGTCGGCGAGACCGGCGCGGGCAAGTCCACCCTGGTGAAGCTGGTCGCCCGGTTCTACGACCCGACCTCGGGCCGGGTCACGGCGGACGGCGCCGACCTGCGCGACCTGGACCTCACCTCGTACCGGCACCGGCTCGGCGTCGTCCCCCAGGAGGCGTACCTCTTCGCCGGGACGGTCCGCGACGCCATCGCCTACGGTCGGCCCGGCGCCACCGACGCCGAGGTGGAGGCGGCGGCCCGCGCGGCCGGCGCGCACGACATGATCGCCACCCTCGACGGCGGCTACCTCCACGAGGTCGCCGAGCGCGGCCGGAACCTCTCGGCCGGCCAGCGTCAGCTCATCGCCCTCGCCCGGGCCGAGCTGGTCGACCCGGACGTCCTCCTCCTCGACGAGGCCACCGCCGCCCTGGACCTGGCCACCGAGGCCCAGGTGAACGCCGCCACCGAGCGCCTCTCCGGCCGCCGCACGACGCTGATCGTCGCCCACCGCCTCACGACGGCGGCCCGCGCCGACCGGGTGGTCGTCATGGACCACGGCCGGGTCGCGGAGGACGGAAGCCACGACGAGCTCCTCGCCCGGGACGGCCGGTACGCGTCGCTGTGGCGCACCTTCATCGGCGAGGCGGAGCCGGAGGAGGAACCGGCCGCGATCTGAGTACGCGGGCTCATGACGGGGCCGGGGCGGCACGGGTTGGATCGGCGTCATGAACGACACCGGCGGCCCGCACGCCCCCGCCCCGGCCCCCACGCCCGACACCCCCGCCGCCGGGCCCCACGCCCTCGCCTCCGCTGGCCGGCACGCCGCCTCCGCCTCCGCCGGCCCGGACACCGCCCCCGCGCCCGCCGCCCCCGCCCCCGCCTCCGCCGGCCCGGACACCGCCCCCGCTCCGATCCCGTACCTGGATGCCCGGACGCTGCGCCGTGCCGCGCTCTGGGCGGGGCTGCTGTTCCTGCCCGCGACGCTCCTCGGTCTGGTGCTCGCGCTCTCCTCCGAGGCGGGCGGGGTGTGCGTGATGCGCGGGACCTGCCGGGAGATCCCCGGCTGGCTGTACGCCACGACCCTGGCCGTCGCGGGAGGCGCCTGGCTGCGGGCGCTCACCGTCCCGGACGGCGCCCCGCCCACCCGGGCCCGGTGGGCCGCCCTCTGGACGCTGATCGGCGCCGAGATGATCTTCATCTGCCTGGTCATGGGCTACTTCCTGCCGTGACCGCGAGCGCCGGGGGCAACCGTACGGACGTCCAGCACGTCGTAAGCCCGTACGGGAAAGCGGACGGCGGGGGAGGAGCGGGCATGCCCGGAGGCGCGGCGGACCGAGGGCGGGCGGCGCACGCACAGGCGTCCCCGCGCAGACCTCTCGCCCTGCTCCGGCGGGGCCTCGCGCGCAGCGCGGCACGCCCGCGCGCGCACCCCGTCACGTACGCCCTCGTCCTCGCGCTCGCCGCCGGGCTGCTCACGCTCGCCGGACCCGGCACGGCCACCGCCGACGCGGTCTCCGTCTGCCACGGGCGGCCCGCGCGCACGGTCTCCTTCGCCACCGGCGAGCTGCGCCTCTACCGCACCCGCCACTACGCCTGCGCGCTCGTCCTCGCCAAGCGGCCCGGCGCGCCGCGGCCCATGAAGGTCACCCTCCAGCCGCGCGGCGGCCGGGCCGCGGTCGTCTCCGGCCGGTGGGGCCGGCAGGCCGGCCCGGTGACCGTGCACGCGCTCAACCGCTGCGTCCGCGCCTCCGCGACCGTCTCCGGACGCTCCACCGCCACCGGATGGATCCTGTGCTGATGCGGAGGTAAGGCTCAACCAGGTCTGGCGGCCCGGACGTTCACCCCGCTAGGTTCACGGCACCGTTGTGAATCATGGGAGGGTGCATGCGTAAGTCGCTGAGACTGATGCTGTCGCTTTCGGTGCTCATAGGCACCGTGGGCTCCACCGGCGTGGCCACCGCCACCGCCGCGGACACGGAGTCCGTCAGCACCGTCGCGGACGCGCAGGGCTCGGACATCGGGGACCGCCTCCTGGCGATCCCCGGGATGAGCCTGATCGAGGAGAAGCCGTACGCCGGCTACCGCTACTTCGTCCTGAACTACGAGCAGCCGATCGACCACAAGCGGCCCTGGGCCGGCACGTTCCAGCAGCGGATCTCCGTGCTCCACAAGGGCACCGACCGCCCCACCGTCTTCCGCACCAGCGGCTACGGCCTGAGCACCACCCCCAGCCGGGCCGAGCCGACCCGGATCATCGACGGCAACCAGATCTCCATGGAGTACCGGTTCTTCACGCCGTCCCGCCCGCAGCCCGCCGACTGGTCCAAGCTCGACATCTGGCAGGCCGCCACCGACCAGCACCGCATCTTCACCGCCCTGAAGAAGGTCTACGGCGAGAACTGGCTCTCCACCGGCGGCTCCAAGGGCGGCATGACCGCCACCTACTACGAGCGCTTCTACCCGCGTGACATGGACGGCGTCGTCGCCTACGTGGCCCCCAACGACGTCGTAAACAAGGAGGACGCGGCCTACGACCGGTTCTTCGCGAACGTCGGCACCAAGGAGTGCCGCGACCGCCTGAACGCCATGCAGCGCGAGGCCCTGCTGCGCCGCGCCCCGCTCCAGGAGAAGTACAAGGCGTGGGCCGCGGCCGAGGGCGCCACCTTCAACACGGTCGGCTCGCTCGACAAGGCGTGGGAGGCGACCGTCCTCGATTTCGTCTGGGGCTTCTGGCAGTACTACGGCGAGGACGTCTGCGACACCGTCCCGGACGCGAAGACCGCGAGCGACGACACCGTCTACGAGACGATCGACGCCTACGCCGGCTGGGGCGCCTACACCGACCAGGGCCTGGAGTACTACACGCCGTACTACTACCAGGCGGCCACCGAGCTCGGCTCGCCCAGCATCAGGCAGCCGCACCTCGCCGGCCTCAGCCGCTACGGCTACCAGCCGGCCTCGAACTTCGTGCCCCGCGAGATCCCCATGCGGTTCAAGCCGTGGGTCATGCGGGACGTCGACAACTGGGTCCGGAAGAACGCGACCCGGATGCTCTTCGTCTACGGCGAGAACGACCCCTGGGGCGCGGAACCGTTCCGCCTCGGCAAGGGCGCCCGTGACAGCTACGTCTACTACGCGCCCGGCGGCAACCACGGCGCCAACGTCGCCGGACTCGTCGACGCCGAGCGCGAGAAGGCCACCGCCCGCATCCTGGCCTGGGCCGGCGTGGACGCCCCCGCGGTCGAGGCGGCGAAGCCGCTGGCCCGCTTCGACGCCCGCCTGGACAAGCCGGTGGACGAGGACGTGACGAAGGAGCACGGCCTGCGGCCGTAGCCCCGCCGGCGGGGTGCGGCCCCCGCGCGGAGCCGCACCGCGCCCGTCAGGACGAGAGGTGGGGTGCGGCCCCGCGTGGAGCCGTGCCCCGCCCCTCAGTGCGGGAGGTGGGGTGCGGCCTCGTCCGGAGTCGCACCCCCGCCCGTCAGTACGACAGGCCGTACCCGACCGGGAAGAGCGTCTCCGCCGGGTCCCCGGCGCTCCGCACCGGCACCGGCAGCCGCCCGCGCGGCTTCGCCCGCCCGGCCAGCACCCGTACGGCCGCGCGGAGTTCCACGTCGGTCCAGGCGTAGGCGGCCAGGGTGGCCCGCTGCCCGGAGATCCGGGCCACGTCGTACGGGTTGCGGATCGCGATCGTCACCACCGGCACGCCGGTCGCCACCAGCCGGGCCACCAGCGTCCGCTGCGGGCTGGTCGCGGTGAGGTTGTACGTGCCCACCACGACCACGTCCTGTCCGGCCGCGGCCGCCACCGCCTCCTCGATCCGGGCCTCCGTCGGGGTGATCCCGGTGGACAGCGCGGTCGCCGTGAAGCCCAGTTCGCGCAGGGCCCCCGCGAGCGTGGTGGTCGGCGGCCCCGTCGTACCGGACGGGGAGGCCGGGTCGGCGCCGACCACCAGGACCTTGCCGTGCGAGGCCGGACGCAGCGGCAGGAAGCCGTCCTCGTTGACCAGCAGGGTGGTGGTCCGCTCGGCGATCCGGTCGGCCGCGGCGAGGTGCCGGGCGGTGCCGACGGTCGCGTCCACCTCCGCCCGGCTCGTGTACGGGTCCGTGAAGAGGCCCCGCCGGGCCTTCAGCCGCAGGATCCGCAGGATCGATTCGTCGAGGCGCTCCTCGGTCAGCTCCCCGCTCCGTACGGCCCCGAGCACCGCGTTCCAGGCCACGTCGAGCTTCGGCGGGTTGAGCAGCTGGTCCACCCCGGCCTTGAGGGCGAGCACCGGCACCCGGTCGTCGCCGTACTTGGTGCGGACGCCCTGCATGTCGAGGGCGTCGGTCACCACCACCCCGTCGTAGCCGAGCTGCTCGCGGAGCACACCGGTGAGGATCGGGTACGAGAGCGTCGCCGGGTCCTCGGACGGGTCGAGCGCCGGGACGACGAGGTGGGCGGTCATGATCGCGTCGATGCCGGCGGCGATCGCGGCGCGGAACGGCGGGGCGTCGAGCTCGGCCCACTGCTCGCGGGTGTGGGTGATGACCGGCAGGCCGTAGTGGCTGTCCACGGCGGTGTCGCCGTGGCCGGGGAAGTGCTTGGCGGTGGCGGCGACGCCGGAGCCCTGGTAGCCCCGGATCTGCGCGGTGACCAGGGCGGAGACCGCGCGCGGTTCGGAGCCGAGGGAGCGGACGCCGATGACGGGGTTGGCCGGGTTGACGTTGACGTCGGCGACGGGGGCGTAGTTCTGCCGGATGCCGAGCGCGGCGAGTTCCGCGCCGGCGATCCGGGCCGCCTCGCGGGTGTCCGCGGGGGAGCCGCCCGCGCCGAGCGCCATCGCGCCCGGCAGCAGGGTGGCGGGCTCGCCGACCCGGCAGACGATGCCGTGCTCCTGGTCGGTGGAGATCAGTACGGGGACGGGGGTGGGCCCGGCGAGCGCGGCGGCCTGGATGCCGTTGGAGAGCGCCGCGATCTGTCGCGGGTCGCGGGTGTTGTGGGCCCAGGCGAAGTAGATGACCCCGCCGACGTGGTAACGCTCGATCAGTTCGGCGGCGGTGCGGACCCCGAGCTCCCGGAGGTTCGCGTCGGCGTCGGCCGGGTCGGGGGCGGTGGCCGAATGGCCGTACACCCGGGAGACGAAGACCTGGCCGACCTTCTCCTCCAGCGACATCCGGTCCACGATCCGGCGGAGCCGCCGTTCGGTCCTGGCGTCGGTGGCGGGGGTGCGGGCGGCGGCGGGGGTGACGGCCCCGGTGGCGGCGGTGGCCGCCGCGGCTGCGGTGACAGCGAGCAGGGTGCGGCGGGTGGGGGCAAGAGGGGTGCGGCGGGCGGGGGCGGGGTGGGGCACTGGTGCTCCTTCCGGCCGTGCAGGGGGACAGCGAAGGATGAAGGAAACTTCCAAGACGAACGGATAGTCTGAAAGTAACTACCAGGTCAAGGATTCCCGCACGAATCGCCGAGAAGGTGAGGGTGGAGAAGCGGGTTTCGTCCCGGTTCAGGCCGCCGACGCGATCGACGGCCACAGCTCCTGGAGCGTACGGACCGTCTCCCGGATCGCCGGGCGGCGCGCCGCGCCCGTCCGCCACAGCGCGTGCAGCCGGCGTGTCGGCGCCGGGTCGAGCCGCAGCGGCGCCACCTCGGGCGGCAGCCCGCCGCGCCCCAGTCGGGGCACGAGCGCGATGCCGAGACCGGCCGCGACCAGCGCGACCTGTGTGTGGTTCTCCTCCGCCTGATGGACGATCAGCGGCTCCACCCCGGTCGCCCGCAGCGTCCGCTCCAGCCAGTCGTGGCACACCGTCCCCGGCGGCTGCGAGATCCACCGCTCGTCCGCCAGCTCCTCCCGCCGCACCGACCGCCGCTCCGCCAGCGGATGGTCCCGGTGCACCAGGATGTCGCAGCCGTCGTCGCCGATCACCGCCTGCTCCACCCCCGGCGGCGCCGGCAGTGGGGCGATGTCCCAGTCGTGGGCGACCGCCAGGTCCAGCACGCCCCGGGCCACCAGGTCCACCGACAGGTGCGGGTCCACCTCGGTCAGCCGGGCGTCCAGCCCCGGATGGCGCACCGCCAGATCCGCCAGCACCCGGGGCATGAGCCCGCGCGCCGCGCTCGGGAAGCAGCCGACCGAGAGCCGCCCCGCCGGCAGCCCGCGCCGCTCCTCCAGGCGCACCTCCGCCTCCTCCACGAGCGCGAGCAGGCGCTGGGCGGTGGCCGCGAGCTGTCGGGCGTCGTCGGTGAGCCGCACGCCCCGCCCGCTCCGTTCGAGCAGGGTCGTACGGGTCTCCCGCTCCAGCTTCGCGATCTGCTGCGACACCGCCGACGGCGTGTAGCCGAGGGCGGTCGCGGCGGCGCCCACGCTGCCGTGGACGGAGACCGCGTGCAGGGCGCGCAGCCGGCCGAGATCGAGCACGGGAACCTCCGACGGGCGCAGGGGTGCGGTGGGCCTTGGATGTAGCGCTGCTTCATCCAACCATGAAGAGACCTGTGCTGGTGCTACACGGTCACGCGCGGTCATGCTCGACTCCATGCGCCCCGCACACATCGCCCTCGCCGCGCTCGTCGCCGCGGTCTGGGGGGTCAACTTCGTCGTCATCGAGATCGGCCTCGACCACTTCCCGCCGCTGCTCTTCTCCGCCCTCCGCTTCCTCGTCGCCGCCCTCCCCGCCGTCTTCCTCGTCGGCCGCCCCAAGGTCGCCTGGAAGTGGATCGTCGCCGTCGGACTCGCCCTGGGCGTCGCCAAGTTCGGCCTCCTCTTCACCGGCATGGACCTCGGCGCCCCCGCCGGGCTCTCCTCCCTCGTGCTCCAGGTGCAGGCCGTCTTCACCGCCCTGTTCGCCTTCGCCGTCCTCGGCGAACGCCCCTCCCGGCGTGCCGTCCTCGGCATGGCGATCGCCCTCGCGGGCATCGGCGTCGCCGCCGTCGACGAGGGCGCGTCGGGGCCGGTCACCGGCTTCGTCCTGGTCATCGCCGCCGCCGTCTGCTGGGGCGTCTCCAACGTCCTGACCCGCAAGGCCGCCCCGCCCGACCCGCTCAACTGGATGGTCTGGGTCAGCACCGTCCCCGTCCTCCCGCTGCTCGCCCTCTCGCTCCTCCTGGAGGGCCCCGAGCGGGACCTCGCCGCGCTCCGCGCCCTCGACTGGACCGGCGCCGGCGTCATCGTCTACGTCGCCTGGATCACCACCGTCTTCGGCTTCGGCGCCTGGGGCTGGCTGCTCCGCCGCCATCCCGCCTCCTCCGTCGCCCCCTTCTCCCTCCTCGTCCCCGTCTTCGGCATGTCCTCCGCCGCGCTCTTCCTCGGCGAGCCGGTGAGCCCGCTGCGCTGGGTGGCGGCGGCGCTGCTCGTCGGCGGTGTGGCGCTGACGTCATGGACCCCGAGGCGGACGGCGAAGGCCCCGAAATCCGTGGTGCGCCAGGCGCCCGTTCCCGTATCGTCCGGGGGTCCGACCGGCGAGGAAAGGCCCGTATGACCTTCGAGCACGTGACCGTCGACACCGCCGTCCCCGCGCCCGGCGCGCTGCTCCTCGCCGGCATCCCCGGCAGCGGCAAGTCGACGGTGTCGGCCGCCCTCGCGGCCCGGTTCGCGCGCGCCGCGCACATCGAGGTCGACCACCTCCAGGAGCTGATCGTCAGCGGCGGCCACTGGCCGACCCCGGACGGCGACCCGGAGGCCGACCGCCAGATCCTGCTGCGCGCCCGCAACGCCTGCCTCCTGGCGGGCAGCTTCGCCGCCGCAGGCTTCCTGCCGGTCCTGGACGACGTGGTGGTGCGCCGCTCCCACCTGGACTTCTACCGGAGCCACCTGACGACGGTCCCGCTCCACGTGGTGGTCCTCGCCCCGGGCCCGGACCGCGCCCGGGAGCGCAACGACGCCCGCCACAAGCGGCTCACCACCGACTGGACCTTCCTGGACGAGGCCATGCGCGCCGAACTCTCCGACCAGGCCCTCTGGATCGACAACGCCGACCGGACGGTCGACGAGACGGTCGACGCGGTCCTGGCGGCGACGGGCCTGGCCCCCGCCGCCGGGTAGCTCAGCCCTCGGCGCGCGGGAACCCGTCGGGCAGGTTGGCGTCAGCCAGGACGTCCCACGCGCCGGAAAGGCCCATCGGTCTCGTCATGCGATCCTCCGTGGGGCGCTCGTCACCACGGTAGCCGCCCCTATCCCCGCGGCGCCGCCGTCGAGTCCCGTACGACCAGCTCGCCCGGGACCGTCTCCGTGCCGTCCGCCGGGGCCTCCTCCGTGCCCATCGCGAGGCGTCCGGCGCGCATCCCCGACTCGTGGAGCGGGAGGCGGACGGTCGTCAGCGCCGGGACCGCGTCGACCGAGAAGGGGAGGTCGTCGAAGCCGGCCACGGAGACGTCGCCGGGGATCGACAGGCCGCGTTCCCGCAGGGCCGCGCAGACGCCCAGGGCCACCGTGTCGTTGGCGGCGACGACCGCCGTGAGCTCCGGGTCGCGGGCCAAGAGCTCCGCGACGGCCGCGTGTCCCGCGGCCCGGTCGTACGGGCCGTGGACGGTCGGCCCCTCGGCGACGCCCGCCTCCGCGAGGGCCTCCCGGTGGCCCTCCAGGCGGTGCCGGGTGGTGGTGCGGTCGGCGGGGCCCGCGACGTAGCCGATCCGCGTGTGGCCGAGGTCGAGCAGATGGCGGGTGAGCCGGCGGCCCCCGGCGCGGTTGTCGAAGACCAGCGCGGCGGTGTGCGCGTCCCCCGGCACCGGCGGCCGGCCGCACAGCACGACCCGCGTCCCGGCCTCGGCCATCCGGGACAGCTTGGCGGCGGTCGCCGCCAGGTGCTCCGGGTCCTCCAGGGAGCCGCCCATGAGGATCACGGCGGCGGCGCGCTGCCGCTGGAGCAGCGTGAGGTAGGTGAGCTCGCGCTCGGGGGAGCCGCCGGTGTTGCAGACGACGGCCAGCTTCTCGCCGCCCGCCCGGCCCGACCCGCCCTCTCCGATCGCGCTCTGCGCCGCGCTCGCCATGATCCCGAAGAAGGGGTCGGCGATGTCGTTGACCAGCACCCCGACCAGGTCGGAGGTGGCGGCGGCGAGCGAGCTGGCGGGCCCGTTGAGGACGTAGTCCAGCTCCTCGACGGCCTTCAGGACCCGCTCGCGGGTGGACGCGGCCACCGGGTAGTTGCCGTTCAGGACCCGCGAGACGGTCGCGGGGGAGACCCGCGCGCGGGCGGCCACGTCCGACAGGGTGACGGTCATCGCGTGCGTACCTCCAGGGCCTTGTCCGGCGTGATGTCGGCAGGCTAGCGTCATCCACGACAGAAAGCGCTTTCTATCGTCGCGCCGGAAGCGCTTTCTGTCATGCCTTCACGCAGAGAGGGTCGTCCCACCGCGCGCAGATGGCGCAGAGATCGCCGCTTCACGAGGAGATCGCCGCTCTACGAGGAGATCGCCGAACTAAGCAGAGATCGCCGAACTAAGCAGAGATCGCCGCTCTACACGGAGACCGCCGCTTCACGCGGAGATCGCCGAAGTGCACAGAGATCGCCGCTCTACACGGAGACCGCCGCTTCACGCGGAGATCGCCGAACTACGCAGAGATCGCCGCTTCACGCGGAGATCACCGCTTCGCCCAAAGATCGCCGCACTACGCGGGGATCGCCGCTCCACACACAGATCGCCGTTCCACCACGCACCACGCAGATCGCCGCTCCACCACGCACCACGCACCACGCAGACATCGCCGTCCCACCACGCAGAGGTCGCCGTCCGCCGAGGGCGCGGGGCCGCCGGGAAGAGGAACCCTCCATGACACGCAGGACAGTCCGCATCGCCATGAACGGCGTCACCGGCCGCATGGGCTACCGCCAGCATCTCGTCCGCTCGATCCTCGCCCTCCGCGAGCAGGGCGGCCTCGACCTCGGCGACGGCCGGGTCATCTGGCCCGAACCGGTCCTCGTCGGCCGCCGCGAGCACGCCCTGCGCGCCCTCGCCGAGAAGCACGGCCTCACCGAGTGGTCCACCGACCTCGACGCCGTCCTCGCCGACGACACGATCGACGTCTACTTCGACGCCCAGGTCACCTCCGCCCGCGCCGACGCCCTCACCAAGGCGATCGAGGCCGGCAAGCACCTCTACACCGAAAAGCCCACCGCCGCCGACTTCGCGGGCGCCCTCGCCCTCGCCCGGCTCGCCGCGGAGAAGGGCGTCAAGCACGGCGTCGTCCAGGACAAGCTCTTCCTCCCCGGCCTGCTGAAGCTCAAGCGGCTCATCGACGGCGGCTTCTTCGGCGAGATCCTGTCCGTCCGCGGCGAGTTCGGCTACTGGGTCTTCGAGGGCGACTGGCAGGACGCCCAGCGCCCCAGCTGGAACTACCGCTCCGAGGACGGCGGCGGCATCGTCGTCGACATGTTCCCGCACTGGGAGTACGTGCTCCACGAGCTCTTCGGCCGGGTCACCGCCGTCTCCGCCGAGATCGCCACCCACGTCCCCCGCCGCTGGGACGAGAACGGCAAGCCCTACGACGCGACCGCCGACGACGCCGCCTACGGCACCTTCCACCTGGAGGGCGGCGCCATCGCCCAGATCAACTCCTCCTGGGCGGTCCGCGTCCACCGCGACGAACTCGTCGAGTTCCAGGTCGACGGCACCGAGGGCTCCGCCGTCGCCGGACTGCGCAACTGCCGCGTCCAGCACCGCGGACTCACCCCCAAGCCGGTCTGGAACCCCGACATCCCCGCCACCTACTCCTTCCGCGACCAGTGGCAGGAGGTCCCCGACAACGCCGAGTTCGACAACGGCTTCAAGGCCCAGTGGGAGCTCTTCCTCCGCCACGTCGTCCTCGACGAGCCCTACCACTGGGACCTCCTCGCCGGCGCCCGCGGCGTCCAGCTGGCCGAGCTGGGCCTGAGGTCCGCCGCCGAGGGCCGCCGCCTCGACGTCCCGGAGGTCTCCCTGTGACCCTCCACCTCCCGATCCCCGGCGGCGGCACGCGCGTGTACGAGCCCCGCGCCGAACCGCTCGCGCCCGCCGCGACCGGCCCCCTCACCTCCCGTACGGTCTTCTCCGCCGCCCACGTCGTCGCCGACCCGTACGCCGACACCACCCCCGACGGCCCCGCCGCCGTCGACTGGGACGCCACCCTCGCCTTCCGCCGCCACCTGTGGTCCCACGGCCTCGGCGTCGCGGAGGCCATGGACACCGCCCAGCGCGGCATGGGCCTCGACTGGGCCGGCGCCGCCGAACTGATCCGTCGCAGCGCCGCCGAGGCGAGGGCCATCGGTGGCCGGATCGCCTGCGGCGTCGGCACCGACCAGCTCACCGGCCCCGCCTCCCCGCCGGAGATCCGGGCCGCGTACGAGGAGCAGCTCGCCGTCGTCGAGGAGTCCGGCGCCCAGGCCATCCTGATGGCCTCCCGCGCCCTCGCCGCCGCCGCCCGCGGCCCCGAGGACTACCTGGAGCTCTACGGCCACCTGCTGCGCCAGGCGGCCGAGCCCGTGATCCTGCACTGGCTGGGCCCGATGTTCGACCCGGCCCTGGAGGGGTACTGGGGCTCCGCCGACCTCGACGCGGCCACCGAGACCTTCCTGGAGGTCATCGCCGCCCACCCCGACAAGGTCGACGGCGTCAAGATCTCCCTCCTCGACGCGGGCCGCGAGGTCGCGCTCCGCCGCCGCCTCCCCGAGGGCGTCCGCTGCTACACCGGCGACGACTTCCACTACCCGGAGCTGATCGCGGGCGAGGAGCCCGCGGCGGGCGGGCGCTTCAGCCACGCCCTGCTCGGCATCTTCGACCCGCTCGGCCCGCTGGCCGCCGAAGCGGTCAGGACCCTCGACACCGGCGACACGGCGGGCTTCCGCAAGCTCCTCGACCCGACCGTCGCCCTCTCCCGGCACCTCTTCGAGCCGCCGACCCGCTACTACAAGACGGGCGTCGTCCTCCTCGCCTGGCTCGCCGGCCACCAGGACCACTTCACCATGGTCGGCGGGCTGCACTCGGCCCGCTCCCTGCCACACCTGGCCCGCGCCTACGAACTCGCCGACGGCCTCGGCCTCTTCCCGGACCCGGCCCGCGCCGATGCCCGGATGCGCGCCCTCCTCACCGTCCACGGAGTGCACCAGTGAACCTCGACCGCTTCAGCGTCAACCAGATGACGGTGCGTCACCTCCCGCTGCCCGCCCTGGTGGAGGAGTGCGTACGCCTCGGGATCCCCGGCATCGGCCTGTGGCGCGACCCGGTGAAGGAGTACGGGATCGAGGCGGCCGCCGCCCTGGTGCGGGACGCCGGCCTGACCGTCACCACCCTCTGCCGCGGCGGATTCTTCACCAGCGACGGCTGGGAGGCCGACAACCGCGCGGCGATCGACGAGGCGGCGGCGCTCGGCACCGACACCCTCGTCCTGGTCTCCGGCGGACTGCCCGCCGGCAGCCGCGACCTGCCCGGCGCACGCGCGCGCATAGCGGACGCGATCGGCGCGCTCGCCCCCTACGCGGGCGCGCGCGGGGTCCGCCTCGCCATCGAACCCCTCCACCCGATGTACGCGTCCGACCGCTGCGCCATCTCCACCCTGGACCAGGCCCTGGACATCGCGGAGCGCCACCCGGCCGACCAGGTCGGCGTCACCGTCGACACGTACCACCTCTGGTGGGACGAGAAGGCCCCCGCGGCGGTGGAGCGCGCGGCGGCGCAGGGCCGCGTCCACTCCTTCCAGCTCGCGGACTGGACCACCCCCCTCCCGGAGGGCGTCCTCAACGGCCGTGGCCAGCTCGGCACCGGCGCCATCGACCTCGCCTGGTGGGCGTCGCTCCTCGACCGGGCCGGCTACACGGGCCCGGTGGAGGTCGAGCTCTTCAACGACGCGCTGTGGGCGAGGGACGGGGTCGAGGTCCTGGAGGAGACCCTGAACGCCTTCCTGAAGGTCTGAGCCCACCTGGATCTTGGATCCAAGATCCAGCCTCCTGGATCCAACCTCTCGGATCCAACCTCCGGGATCCAACCTCCGGGATCCAACCTCCGGGATCCGGGCTGGTGGATCCAACCTTCCGGATCCAACCTGTTGGATCCAACACTTCGGATCCAGGATTTCGGATCCAGGATCGTGGCTCCTGGATCCCACGGGCCACGCCCCCGCGTGCGCGGCGGGGGCTCTCCCGGCCCGGCCCCGTGTGCGGCGGGGCCGGGCTACTTCTTGCCGCCGCCCAGCAGGTCGCCGAGGCCGCCCCCGGCGCCCTTCCTGGCCGTCGCGCGGCGGGTCAGGACGGCGAGGACCACGGGGACGAGGAGGTCGATGGCGCGGTTCACGGTGGCAGGGGGGAGGCCGGTGCGTCTGGCAACGGCGTTGGCGGCGGGTTTCGCCAGTTTGGCGAGGACGCCGGCCAGCAGGCCGCCCGCGGCGAGGCCGCCGAAGGAGGCGACGCCCTGGAGCGGCGGTTGTTCGGAGGTGACCTCGTCGACGGCGGCCTTGACCTCGTCCGCGCTGGCCGGTTCCGCCGCCGCCTGCCGCAGCTCGCCCGACAGCTCCGTGACCGAACCGTCGACGAGGGCCCGCGCGCCGGCCGTGTCGGTCCCGGCGAGCGCGGCGATCTCCGCCAGACGGTTCTCGCCGAGCTCGGCCAGGACCTCGTCCTGGAAAGAGTGACTGCTCTCGCTCATGACCGAAACGCTACGGTTCATCCCCTCGTTCGGCACCCCGGGACGGGAGTTGTCCACAGGTCCGCACGCCGTGTCGGTGGCCTTCGCTACGGTCGGGCCATGTCCAACGAGGGTCAGGCGCACCGTCCCGCCGTCGTCGAGGGGGTGCTGGAGAGGATCACGTACGCCAGCGAGGAGAGCGGCTACACCGTCGCCCGGGTCGACACCGGCCGGGGCGCCGGCGACCTGCTCACCGTCGTCGGCGCGCTGCTCGGCGCCCAGCCGGGGGAGTCGCTGCGGATGGAGGGGCGCTGGGGCTCCCACCCGCAGTACGGCCGGCAGTTCCAGGTGGACAACTACACGACGGTGCTGCCCGCCACGATCCAGGGCATCCGCCGCTATCTCGGCTCCGGGCTGATCAAGGGCATCGGCCCGGTCTTCGCCGACCGCATCACGACCCACTTCGGCCTGGCCACCCTCGACGTCCTGGAGGAGGACCCCGGCCGCCTCATCGAGGTCCCCGGCCTCGGCCCCAAGCGGACGAAGAACATCGTGGGGGCCTGGGAGGAGCAGAAGGCGATCAAGGAGGTGATGGTCTTCCTCCAGACCGTCGGCGTCTCGACCTCGATCGCCGTCCGCATCTACAAGCAGTACGGCGACGGTTCTCTCTCGGTCGTCCGCGAGGAGCCGTACCGCCTCGCCGCCGACGTGTGGGGCATCGGCTTCCTCACCGCCGACCGGATCGCGCAGGCGGTCGGCATCCCGCACGACAGCCCCGACCGGGTGAAGGCCGGCCTCCAGTACGCCCTGTCGCAGTCGAGCGACCAGGGGAACTGCTTCCTCCCCGAGGAGCGGCTGATCGCCGACTCCGTGAAGCTGCTCCAGGTGGACACCGGGCTCGTCATCGAGTGCCTCGCCGAGCTGGCGGAGGACCCCGAGGGAGTGGTCCGGGAGACGGTCCCGGGACCGGAGGGCGAGCCGGTCACGGCGGTCTATCTGATCCCCTTCCACCGGGCCGAGCTGTCCCTCGCCGGACAGCTGCGGCGCCTGCTGCGTGCCCCGGACGACCGCATGCCCGCCTTCCGGGACGTGGCCTGGGACAAGGCGCTGGCGTGGCTCGCGGACCGTACGGGGGCCACCCTGGCGCCCGAGCAGGAGCAGGCCGTCCGGCTCGCGCTGACGGAGAAGGTGGCGGTCCTCACCGGCGGCCCCGGCTGCGGCAAGTCCTTCACCGTCCGCTCCGTGGTGGAGCTGGCCCGGGCCAAGAAGGCCAAGGTGGTCCTGGCGGCGCCGACCGGCCGCGCGGCCAAGCGGCTGGCTGAGCTGACCGGCGCCGAGGCGTCCACCGTCCACCGGCTCCTGGAGCTGCGGCCGGGCGGGGACGCGGCGTACGACCGGGACCGGCCGCTCGATGCCGACCTCGTCGTGGTCGACGAGGCGTCGATGCTCGACCTGCTGCTCGCGAACAAGCTGGTCAAGGCGGTCGCCCCGGGCGCACATCTGCTTCTGGTGGGGGATGTGGACCAGCTGCCCTCGGTCGGCGCCGGGGAGGTCCTGGGTGACCTCCTGGCGCCCGGCAGTCCGGTTCCGGCGGTCCGGCTGACCCGGATCTTCCGCCAGGCCCAGGAGTCGGGCGTGGTCACCAACGCGCATCTGATCAACGCGGGCACCCCGCCCCGCACCCAGGGCCTGCCGGACTTCTTCCTCTTCGCGGAGGAGGAGACGGAGGACGCGGCGCGGGTCGCCGTCGAGGTGGCCGCGCGGCGCATTCCGGCCAGGTTCGGCCTCGACCCGCGCCGGGACGTGCAGGTCCTCGCCCCGATGCACCGCGGTCCGGCCGGCGCGGGCGCGCTGAACGGGTTGCTCCAGCAGGCGATCACCCCGGCCCGTCCGGACCTTCCGGAGAAGCGGTTCGGCGGCCGGGTCTTCCGGGTAGGGGACAAGGTCACCCAGATCAGGAACAACTACGAGAAGGGGGCGAACGGGGTCTTCAACGGTACGGTCGGGGTGGTGACGGCGCTGGACCCCGTGGAGCAGTGCCTCACCGTGCGGACGGACGAGGACGAGGAGGTGGCGTATGCCTTCGACGAGCTGGACGAGCTGTCCCACGCGTACGCGGTCACCATCCACCGTTCGCAGGGCAGCGAGTATCCGGCCGTGGTGATCCCGGTCACCATGAGTGCGTGGATGATGCTCCAGCGGAACCTGCTCTACACGGCCGTGACGCGGGCGCGGAAGCTCGTCGTGCTGGTCGGTTCGCGCCGGGCGATCGCCCAGGCCGTCCGTACGGTGTCGGCGGGCCGGCGCTTTACCGCACTGGCCTACCGGCTCACAGGGGGTGCCCCCGTGTGAAAGATCACGGAGGACTACCGGAACCGGGGCGAAGGGGGCAGGATGAGCAGGTTGGCGGCACTGAGTGCCGCCGATTGGCCCAATGGCGACCCCGAGTGCACTCTCCTGAGCCAAGTGGGGGATGGTAGAGACAGTCAGGGCACCTCGAAGAAGAGGCACTACGTCGGTGAGGGATGACGTGAGCGACAACTCTGTAGTACTGCGGTACGCGGACGGTGAATACACCTACCCGGTGGTCGAGAGCACCGTCGGTGACCAGGGCTTCGACATCGGGAAGCTGCGGGCCCAGACCGGTCTGGTCACCCTGGACAGCGGATACGGCAACACCGCCGCCTACAAATCCGCCATCACCTACCTCGATGGTGAGCAGGGCATCCTGCGGTACCGCGGCTACCCCATCGAGCAGCTGGCCGAGCAGTCCACCTTCCTGGAGGTGGCCTACCTGCTGATCAACGGTGAGCTGCCGAAGGGCGAGGAGCTCGCCACCTTCCAGAACGAGATCACCCAGCACACGCTGGTCCACGAGGACGTCAAGAACTTCTTCCGCGGCTTCCCGCGGGACGCCCACCCGATGGCGATGCTGTCCTCGGTGGTCTCCGCGCTGTCCACCTTCTACCAGGACAGCCACAACCCGTTCGACGAGACGCAGCGTCACCTGTCGACGATCCGGCTCCTCGCGAAGCTGCCGACGATCGCCGCGTACGCGTACAAGAAGTCGATCGGCCACCCGTTCGTCTACCCGCGCAACGACCTCGGCTACGTCGAGAACTTCCTGCGGATGACGTTCTCGGTCCCGGCCCAGGAGTACGAGCTCGACCCGGTCGTCGTCTCGGCGCTCGACAAGCTCCTCATCCTGCACGCGGACCACGAGCAGAACTGTTCGACCTCGACGGTGCGTCTGGTCGGCTCCTCGCAGGCGAACATGTTCGCCTCGATCTCGGCCGGCATCTCCGCCCTGTGGGGTCCGCTGCACGGCGGCGCCAACCAGTCGGTCCTGGAGATGCTGGAGGGCATCCAGGCCAACGGCGGCGACGTCGACTCCTTCATCCGCAAGGTGAAGAACAAGGAGGACGGCGTCCGCCTGATGGGCTTCGGCCACCGGGTGTACAAGTCCTTCGACCCGCGCGCCAAGATCATCAAGGCGGCGGCGCACGACGTCCTCTCGGCGCTCGGCAAGTCCGACGAGCTGCTGGACATCGCGCTCAAGCTGGAGGAGCACGCGCTCTCCGACGAGTACTTCGTCTCGCGCAACCTCTACCCGAACGTGGACTTCTACACGGGTCTCATCTACCGCGCGATGGGCTTCCCGACCGAGATGTTCACCGTGCTCTTCGCGCTCGGCCGGCTTCCCGGCTGGATCGCCCAGTGGCACGAGATGATCAAGGAGCCCGGCTCCCGCATCGGCCGTCCGCGCCAGATCTACACCGGCGAGGTCCTGCGCGACTTCGTCCCGGTCGAGGAGCGCTGAGCCGACCCCGCACAGGTGGGCTGAGGGTCTTCCCGGACCTACAGAAGCGCCCCGCTCTCCGATCCCCCCACGGGTCGGCGAGCGGGGCGCTTCCCATATCCCCGGTGCGGATTCCCCCCACGGGATCCGGGCCGGGCGTCCGGTGCGCGGTCTGCCGGGGTACGTACGGGAGGGCCGCTCAAGCTCCCCGTGCCGTGCCCCGGCCGCGCTTGCCTGTCGGGACGTCCCCCAAGACCTCCCGGCGAACGTCCCCCAAGACGTTCTGGCATCGCCCACTTAGACTCGCGAACAGCCCAGATGGTTACCCCCCAATATCTGTGATCTAGGTCTCTTTGTGAAGGACTTGTGCGTCACGTGTAGGTGAAATCAACGGAACCGGCGCAGGTGCAGGCTGTTCGTCACGACGAAGACGGACGAGAAGGCCATGGCCAGGCCCGCGATCATCGGGTTGAGCAGACCGGCCGCGGCGAGCGGCAGCGCGGCCACGTTGTAGCCGAAGGCCCACGCCAGGTTCCCCTTGATCGTCGCCAGGGTGCGGCGGGAGAGCCGGATCGCGTCCGCGGCGACGCGCAGGTCGCCCCGGACGAGCGTGAGGTCGCTCGCCTCGATGGCCGCGTCCGTCCCGGTGCCCATGGCGAGCCCGAGGTCGGCGGTGGCGAGCGCCGCCGCGTCGTTGACGCCGTCGCCGACCATGGCGACCGTACGGCCCTCCTCCTGGAGCCGCCGGACGACCCCGGCCTTCTCCTCCGGCAGCACCTCGGCGATCACCTCGTCGATGCCGGTCTCGGCGGCGACGGCCTCCGCGACGGTCCGGTGGTCGCCGGTGAGCAGGACCGGCCGCAGCCCGAGGGCGCGGAGCCGGGCGACGGCCTCGGCGCTGGTCTCCTTGACGGCGTCGGCGACCGTGAGGGTGCCGCGCAGGGCCCCGTCCCAGGCGACGAGCACGGCCCCGGGCTCGGTCCCGGGCGGGACAGGGACGGACTCGGCGGCGAGCAGCGCGGCCCGGCCGGCGAGGACGGTCCGTCCTTCGACGGTGCCGCGGACGCCGAGCCCGGGGACGTTCTCGAAGGTCTCGGGGACCGGCAGTTCGGCGACGGGGAGGCCGAGGCGTTCGGCGGCTCCGGCGGCGACCGCGCGGGCCACCGGGTGCTCGGAGGCGTGCTCCAGGGCCCCGGCGAGCCGCAGCAGCTCCTTCTCGTCGGTGCCGTCGGTGAGGCGGACGTCGGTGAGGGTCATCCGGCCGGTGGTGACGGTGCCGGTCTTGTCGAGGACGACGGTGTCGACGCGGCGGGTGGACTCCAGGACCTCGGGGCCCTTGATGAGGATGCCGAGCTGGGCGCCGCGCCCGGTGCCGACGAGCAGCGCGGTCGGGGTGGCGAGCCCGAGGGCGCAGGGGCAGGCGATGATCAGGACGGCGACGGCGGCGGTGAAGGCGGCGGTCGCGCCGGCGCCGGTGCCGAGCCAGAAGCCGAGGGTGGCCAGGGCGATGACCAGGACGACGGGGACGAAGACGGCGGAGACCCGGTCGGCGAGCCGCTGCACCTCGGCCTTGCCGCTCTGCGCCTCCTCGACGAGCTTCGCCATCCGGGCCAGCCGGGTGTCGGCGCCGACCCGGCCGGCCCGGACGACGAGGCGGCCGGAGACGTTGACGCAGCCGCCGGTGACGGCGGAGCCGGGGGTGACGTCGACGGGCAGGGACTCGCCGGTGAGCAGGGAGGCGTCGACGGCGGAGGCGCCCTCGGCGACGGTGCCGTCGGTGGCGATCTTCTCCCCGGGGCGTACGACGAAGAGCTCGCCGGTCCGCAGCTCGGCGACCGGCACCCGTACCTCGTGGCCCTCGCGGAGGACGGCGACGTCCTTGGCGCCGAGCTCCATCAGGGCCCGCAGGGCGGCGCCCGCCTTCCGCTTGGCGCGGGCCTCCAGGTAGCGCCCGAGCAGGATGAAGGTGACGACGCCGGCGGCGACCTCCAGGTAGAGGGCTCCGGAGGCGTCGGCGCGGTCGACGGTGAGGTCGAAGCCGTGGCGCATCCCGGGCATGCCGGCGTCGCCGAGGAAGAGCGCCCACAGGGACCAGCCGTAGGCGGCGAGGGTGCCGACCGAGACGAGGGTGTCCATGGTGGCGGCGCCGTGCCGGAGGTTGGTCCAGGCGGCGCGGTGGAAGGGGAGGCCGCCCCAGACGACGACGGGGGAGGCGAGGGTGAGGGAGAGCCACTGCCAGTTGTCGAACTGGAGGGCGGGGACCATGGCGAGCAGGACGACGGGCGCGGCGAGGACGGCGGAGACGGTCAGCCGTCGGCGCAGCGCGTCGAGCTCGGGGTCGCCCTCCCGCTCCTCCCGCCCCTCCGGCGCCTCGGGCTCCGGCGGGGCGGGCTCCTCGGCGGTGTAGCCGGTCTTCACCACGATGGCGATGAGCGCGTCGACGCCGACCTCGGGGGCGTGCTCGACGTGTGCCTTCTCGGTCGCGTAGTTGACGGTCGCGGTGACGCCGTCCATCCGGTTGAGCTTCTTCTCGACGCGGGCCGCGCAGGAGGCGCAGGTCATCCCGCCGATGGTCAGCTCGGTGACGGTGGTGCTGGGCATGGGCGGTTCCAAAAAGGGGAGCGGGGCCGTACCCGTAACGGTACGACCCCGCTCGGACGGCGGTGCGGCGTGTGGTCGGACGAGTCAGACGAGCTCGTAGCCGGCCTCGTCGACGGCGGCGGCGACGGCCTCGCGGTCGAGCGGGGCGCCGGAGACCACGGTGACCTCGCCGGTCTTGGCGACGGCCGTGACCGAGGAGACGCCGGGCAGCGCGGAGATCTCGCCGGAGACGGCGCCCTCGCAGTGGCCGCAGGTCATGCCCTTGACCTGGTACACGGTGGTGAGTTCGGTCTGCGTCTCGGCGGCCATGGGTTCTCCTCTTCGGTTCGGAGTCTTACCCTGCCGATGTTATACCCCTACGGGGTATGGACTCCACTCGTGTCCGGTGCGCGTCGCGTCAGCGATCTCAGCCACCCCAGTCCCACCAGGGTCACCAGTACCAGACCCCCCACCGAGAAGAGGGTGAAGAGGTGCTCCTGCCGGGACGTGGGCTCCGGGAGGTACCCCTGGGCGAAGAGTGAGCGGTCGAGGTCGGTGGTGGTCAGCCGGAGCACCAGCCAGAGCGCGATCCCGTGCATCGAGTCCCAGAGCGCGTGCAGCGCCGCCACGCCCAGGTAGGTGCCGACGACCGCCCCGGTGAGCCGGAACCGCCCGTCGGGGCGGCGGAAGGCGAAGAGCACCGCGCCGGCGATCGCCGTCCACAGGCCGTGCCCGAAGGGGGCGAGGAGCCCGCGCAGGATCTCGGTCTCCAGGAGCGACCGCAGGTCGATGCCGTCCATGGTGACGGCCGCGTTGAAGGCGTACCCGGCGCTCTCGAAGGCCGCGAAGCCGAAGCCGACCGTCCCGCCGAGCACCAGGCCGGCACGCCGGCCGCGCAGGTACGGGCGGTGCCGGACGACGAACATCAGGGCGGCGAGCTTCACCGCCTCCTCGATCAGCCCGACGCCGAGGAACATCCACAGCGAGGGGTGGAGGAGGTAGTACTCCATGACCGAGGCGCCGAGGACGCCCAGGATGCCGCCGGTGACGAAGCAGCCGAGGATCACCGGCAGGCCGAGGTCGCGGCCGTGCCGCTCGTACGCCCACAGGACGAAGACGCCCGGCACCAGGAAGCTGCCCAGCAGGATCAGGGTGGGCAGCAGGGTGGTGTTGGCGGTGGCGTACGTGACCACCACGGTCAGCGCCCACAGCGCGAGCCCGCCCCACAGGCAGCGCTTCCACAGCCCGGGGCGCGGCCCCGGAGGCTCCGGGGGAGCCGGTGGCGGTGGCGGGGGAGGGGTCTGGGCTGTGGGCCGGTACTCGTACATCCGCGGGCCTCCAAGTCCCTCCGCCGACGGGGCATCTGACCGGAGCTTATGGTAGATACCCGATATGTCGCATTCGGGGAGCACGCTCGTCCTGATCATGGTGATCGCCGTCCTCGCGCCCCTGCTGGCGTACGGGGTGGGGCGCCGCGTCCCCGTGCCGCTCGCCGTCTTCGAGATCGTCCTCGGCATCGTCATCGGCCCCGACGTCCTCGGCTGGGCGCACTCCGACGCGCTGATCGACGGCCTCTCGGAGCTCGGCCTCACCATGCTCATCTTCCTGGCCGGGTACGAGATCGAGTTCGGCAAGGTCCGCGGCGACACCCTCAGGCGCGCGGTGTGGGCCTGGGTCGTCGCGCTCGCCCTCGGGCTGACCGCGGGGATCCTGCTCGGCGGCGGCTATTCCACGGGCGTCTTCATCGGCGTGGCCCTCACCAGCACGGCCCTCGGGACGGTCCTGCCCGTGCTGCGCGACTCCGGCGGGCTGCGCGGGCGCTTCGGCTCGGTCGTCATGGCCTTCGGCGCGGTCGGCGAGTTCGGGCCGATCATCGCCATGGCGCTGCTGCTCAGCGGGCGCAGCGCGGCCGAGTCCACGGTGCTGCTCGCGGTCTTCGCCGCGCTCACCGCCGCCGCCGTCTACTGGGCGCTGCGGCCCCGGCCGCCGTGGTTCGCCACCGTCATCGCCAAGACCCTGCACACCAGCGGTCAGTTCGCGGTCCGCTTCGTCTTCCTGCTGCTCGCCCTGATGCTCGGGGCCTCGACGGCGCTCGGCCTCGACGTCCTGCTCGGCGCCTTCGCCGCCGGGCTCATCACCCGGCTGGTGCTGACCGGGGCGGCGCCCGAGGCGGGCCCGGAGATCCTCGGCAAGGTCGAGGGGGTCGGCTTCGGCTTCCTCGTGCCGGTCTTCTTCGTCGTCACGGGCATCGAGTTCGACCTGGACTCGCTGCTCTCCGGCGGCCGGGCGCTGGTGCTCCTGCCGGTCTTCCTGGTGCTCTTCCTGGTGGTGCGCGGCGGCCCGATGTGGTTCCTGGCCCCGCGCGACCTCGACCGGAAGGACCGCGGCGCGCTGGTCCTGTACGGCTCCACCGCGCTGCCGCTCGTCGTCGCCATCACCACCATCGGCCTGGACGACGGGGCGCTGTCGGCGGGCGAGGCGGCGGCGCTCGTGGGCGCGGGGATGGTCTCCGTCCTGGTCCTCCCGCTGCTCGCGATGCGGGCGCGGGCGGGGCGGGACCAGGGGGCGGCGGAGGAGGTCAGCGGGTCGGAGGCGTGGTGACCGCGGCCTCCTCCCCGGTGAAGAGCGGGGCCAGGTAGCGGAGCAGGACCTTCTTCAGCTCGGCGGCGGCGGCGTCCCTGACCGGCCCCTCGGGCGCGGCGACGATCAGCGCGAGACCGCCCTTGAAGACGGCGAAGGCCATGTCGGCGATCCGGTCCAGCTCCTCGGCGGACGGGCCGGGGGCGGCCCGCGCGCCGATGAGCTCGCGGACCTGGCGGAGCAGCGAGGCGTGCAGCTCGTCGTGCTCCTCGGCGATCCGGCCGGGCACGTCGGAGCCGTGCATCAGGGCGAGGAAGGCCGGGTTGAGGCAGTTGAACTCGATCATCGGGTCGAGCACCGCGTCGATCAGCTCCGGCAGTGGCAGCGCCATGTTCTCCGGGGTGAAGACCCGGCCGTGGCGCTCGCGCATCTCGTGGATGAGCCGGCCGCCCAGCTCGACGGCGATCGCCTCTTTGTTCGGGAAGTACTGGTAGAGCGTGCCGGGCGAGACCTTGGCCTCGCGGGCGATGGCGTTGGTGCTGCTCGCCGTGTAGCCGTTGGCGCAGAACACGGCGGCGGCCGCCTGGAGCAGCTGGGAGATGCGGCGTTCGCCGCGGGCCTGTCGGCGGCGCGGCTTCGGGTCCTCGGGCATGGCTGTCCCCAGCCCTCCTCGATACGCGTTGACAAACACGAGAGGTCGCTCGCATTCTAGAAATACGCGAGTGGTCACTCGTGTTTGCCAGTCTATGGCAATGGGCGGCCCTCGTGACCTGCCGGGAAGCGAGCGCGAGGGCCACGGTGAAGGGGACACCGCGTCATGTCCGAAGTCAAGAAAGCACCCCCCGTGCGGGGTGACGGCCCGGTCCGGGGCGGGGGATGGACGCGGTTCGTGACCGCGCGGCCGCGGCTCACCCTGCTCGTCGCCCTCGTCCTCACCGCCCTCGCGGTCCTCGCCGGCGGCGGCGTCGCCGACCGGATGGGCAGCGGCGGCTGGGAGGACCCGGCCGCCGAGTCCAGCTACGCCACGAAGGCGCTGGAGCGGGAGTTCCCCGGCTCCCAGCCCAATCTGCTGCTCCTCGTCGACGCCGGTGAGGCCGGCGTCGACGACCCCGCCGTGGTCGCGGAGGCCCGCCGGCTCACCGAGCGGCTCGCCGCCGAGCCCGGCGTCGAGGGCGTCGGCTCCTACTGGGTCGGCGGCTCGCCCGCCCTCCGCTCCGAGGACGGCACCCAGGCCGTCGTCGCCGCCCGGATCGCCGGCGAGGAGAAGGCGGCCGGTGAACTCCTCGACCGCATCGCGCCGGAGTACCGCGGCACCCACGGACCCGTCGAGGTCACCCTCGGCGGCGGCCTCGCCGTCCGCCACGAGATGCAGCAGATCATCCAGGAGGACCTGCTGCGGGCCGAGCTGATCGCCCTGCCGCTCACCCTGGTCCTGCTCGTCATGGTCTTCGGCAGCGCCGTCGCCGCCCTCCTGCCGCTCGGCGTCGGCATCGTCGCCATCCTCGGCACCAACGCCGTGCTGCGCGGGATCACCGAGTTCACCGACGTCTCCGTCTTCGCGCAGAACCTCACCACCGCGCTCGGCCTCGGCCTCGCCATCGACTACGCGCTCTTCGTCGTCCGCCGCTACCGCGAGGAGCTGGCCTCCGGCGCCGACCCCGCCACCGCCGTCCGCACCACCCTGCGCACCGCCGGGCGGACCGTGCTCTTCTCCGCCCTCACCGTCGCCGTCTCGCTCGCCGCGATGCTCGTCTTCCCGCAGTACTTCCTGCGCTCCTTCGCCTACGCGGGCATCGCCGTCGTCCTGCTCGCCGCGACCGCCGCCCTCACCCTGCTCCCCGCCGCCCTCGTCCTCCTCGGCCACCGGGTCGACGCCCTCGACCTGCGCCGCCTGCTCCGGCGCCGCCGCGCCCCCGCGAAGGACGCGCCCGCGGGCACCGGCTGGTCCCGGACGGCCGGCCTGGTGATGCGCCGGGCGCCCGTCTTCGCCGTCCTCACCACCGCCGGCCTCGTCCTGCTCGGACTGCCCTTCCTCGGCGTGAAGTTCGGCACCGCCGACGACCGGCAGCTGCCCCCCTCCGCCACCTCCCGGATCGTCCAGGAGGAGCTCCGCGCCGGCTTCCCCGGCGACCCCGGCGGCAGCATCGCGGTCCTCGCCGAGGGCCCCGCCACCCCCGCCGAACTCGCCGCCTACCGCGAGCGCGTCGCCGCCCTCGACGGCGTCGTCCGGGTCGACGGCCCCGTCGTCACCGGCACCGGCGCCGACACCAGGGCCTACTACAGCGTCGTCCCCGAAGGCCCCGCCGTCGGCGACGGGGCGCAGCGCGCGGTCGGCGAACTGCGCGCCGCCGACGCCCCCTTCACCACCTCGGTCACCGGCCAGGCCGCCGTCCTCGTCGACTCCAAGGACGCCATCGCCGAGCGGCTGCCCTGGGCCGCCGGCATCATCGTCCTCGTCACCCTGCTCCTCGTCTTCCTGCTCACCGGCAGCGTGATCGTCCCCGTCCAGGCCGTCCTCCTCAACGCCCTCAGCCTCACCGCCATGTTCGGCGCCGTCGTCTGGGTCTTCCAGGACGGGAACCTCTCCGGACTCCTCGGCTTCACCGCCACCGGCGACATCGAGACCACCCTGCCGGTGCTTATGTTCTGCGTGGCCTTCGGCCTCTCCATGGACTACGGCGTCTTCCTGCTCTCCCGGATCAAGGAGGAGTACGACGCCACCGGCGACCACGAGGGCGCCGTCCGCTTCGGCCTCGCCCGCACCGGCGGACTCATCACCGCCGCCGCCGTCATCCTCGCCGTCGTCATGGTCGCCATCGGCACCTCCCGGGTCACCAACACCAAGATGCTCGGCCTCGGCGTCGCCCTCGCCGTCGTCATGGACGCCATGGTCGTCCGCAGCCTCCTCGTCCCCTCGGTCATGAAGCTGACCGGCCGCCTCACCTGGTGGGCCCCCGGACCGCTCCGCCGCTTCCACGACCGCTTCGGCATCAGCGAGTCCGAGCCGCCCGCGCCCCCCGCCACCCCCGCCGCCCCGCCCGGCGAGACGGAGGAGATACGCGAGCCCGTCGCCACCCGGGGCTAGGCCGGCCCTCCGCGACCCCGCCCGGCCCTCCGGGGCCCCGCACGGCTCGCGGCTACCCCGCACGGCTCGCGGCTACCCCGCCCGGCTCGCGGCGGCGCCGGACGTGCCGCGGCGCCGCCCCCCGGGACTCCACCGGAGGACGGCGCCGCGCGGGCCGGGCGGGCGGATCAGTCGCGGCGCGCCCGATTGCCGGGACGGCTCGCGACCCAGGCGCGGACGGTGTCCGCGTACCAGAAGGGCTTGCCCGCCTCGACCCGGTCGGGCGGCGGCAGCAGCCCGTGCTTCCGGTAGGAGCGGACCGTGTCCGGCTGGACCCGGATGTGCGCGGCGATGTCCTTGTACGACCAGAGGTTCCTGTCCGTCATTGCCTGTGCCTCCCTCACGCCCCGTGCGCGCAGCGGTGGCGGGGGGTGCCGTTCGGGGGCGCTGCGGGCGGTGGTGTCGGTGAAATCACCGGTCCTGTGCCCGCCGGAGGGCCCGCTCCGACGCCCCGGGGGCGGCTGTCGACCGGCTGTGACGCGGAGCCCGCGAAACCGCGACACTTGTGACGGGTGAGGAACCTTCGTGACGGAAGTGACGAACGGTCACGGCGGCGCGCCCCCGTGCGCGGAGCCCCCCGTCACACCCCGCACGAGCGGAGGTAGCCGCGGGTGCGCAGGGCGATCGGATAGGGGGCGTCCGGCTCGCACGGGTACATGTCCTGCTCCACGATCGCGAAGAGCTCCACGTCCAGCGCCGCCGCCGCGGCGAGCACCGGCTCCAGGGCCGGCACACCCGTCGGCGGCTCGCACATCACGCCCCGCGCCACCGCCGGGCCGAAGGGCAGGCCCTCGGCCCGCACCGCCGCCAGCACCGCCGGATCCACCTGCTTCAGATGGAGGTAGCCGATGCGCTCCCCGTAGGTCTCGATCAGCTTCACGCTGTCCCCGCCCGCGTACGCGTAGTGCCCGGTGTCCAGACAGAGCGCCACCGCCTCCGGATCGGTCGCGTCCAGGAACCGGGTCACGCTCTCCTCGTCGTCCAGGTGCGTGTCGGCGTGCGGATGGACCACGATCCGCAGCCCGTACCGCTCCCGCACCTCACGGCCCAGGCGCTCGGTCAGCGCGGTCAGATCCCGCCACTGCTCCGCCGTCAGCACCCGGTCCTCCAGCACCTCACCGGTCCTGTCGTCCCGCCAGAAGGACGGGATCACCACCAGATGCCCGGCGCCCATGGCCTGCGCCAGGGCCGCGTTCTCCGCGACGTGCGCCCAGGTCCGCTCCCACACCGCGGGCCCGTGATGCAGCCCGGTGAAGACCGTGCCGGCCGACACCCGAAGCCCGCGCCGGGAGGTCTCCTCGGCCAGCAGCGCCGGATCGGTCGGCAGATAGCCGTACGGACCCAGCTCGATCCACTCGTAACCGGCCCCCGCCACCTCGTCGAGGAACCGCTGCCACGGCACCTGCCGCGGATCGTCCGGGAACCACACCCCCCAGGAGTCCGGGGCGGAACCGATGCGGATACGGGCGGGCGACGGCGACGGCGGCGGCGGCTTCGTCATGCCAGCCACCTTGACCGCGCCCCGGACCAGCGTCAAGACACCAGCCGGACGTGCGGGGCATCCGTCCGAATGTCCTGACATATCGTTGACACTCCTCCCGGCGGAGGGCTAGACCTGGAGACGGACGCCGGAGTCGAGAGGTGGCACGGGTGGAGTCGGAGCCGTACGACCTGATCACCATGGGGCGGCTCGGCGTCGACCTCTACCCCCTCCAGAGCGGCGTCGGACTCGACCGGGTCGAGACCTTCCGGCGGTTCCTCGGCGGCTCCCCGGCCAACGTGGCCGTCGCCGCCGCCCGCCTCGGCCGCCGCACCGCCCTGATCAGCCGCACCGGCGCCGACCCCTTCGGCGCCTACCTCCGGCGCGAGCTCAAGGAGTTCGGGGTGGACGCCCGCTGGGTCACCGAGGTCCCCGCCCACCCCACCCCCGTCACCTTCTGCGCCCTCTTCCCGCCCGACGACTTCCCCCTCACCTTCTACCGCCGCCCCAAGGCCCCCGACCTGGAGATCCACCCGCGCGAACTGGACCTCGACGCGATCCGCGCCGCCCGCGTCCTGTGGACCACCGGCACCGGCCTCAGCGAGGAGCCCAGCCGGACCGCCACCCTCACCGCCCTGCGCGCCCGCGCCGGCCGCCCCCACACCGTCCTCGACCTCGACTGGCGGCCCGCCTTCTGGCCCGACCCGGCCACCGCCCGCCCCCACTACACCGAGGCCCTGCGGCACGCCACCGTCGCCGTCGGCAACGCCGAGGAGTGCGAGGTCGCCACCGGCGAACGCGCACCGGAGGCCGCCGCCCGCGCCCTCCTCGGCCTCCTCGCCCCCGGCGACGCCGGCACCGTCCCGCTCGCCGTCGTCAAACGCGGACCCGAGGGCGTCCTCGCGCTCGCCGCCGACGGCCGTCGCGCCGAGGTCCCCCCGCTCCCCGTCGAGGTCGTCAACGGCCTCGGCGCAGGCGACGCCTTCGGCGGCGCCCTCGTCGACGGCCTCCTCGCCGGCCTCCCCCTCGCGGACACCCTGCGCCGCGCCGGCGCCGCCGGCTCCATCGTCGCCGGCCGGCTGGCCTGCGCCCCCGCCATGCCCACCGCCGCCGAGATCGACCGCGCCCTCGCCGCCGGCTCGGGCACCCTCCCGACCGAGGACGACCCCTGGTGACCACCCGCCGCCTCCACCTCCCCGCCGGCAGCGCCGCCCGGGGCCCCTACGCCCTGGACGTCGACCCCGGCACGGCCGGATGGAGCCGGTCCGCGCTCCGCGTCCTCGACCTGCCGCCCGGCGGGGAACACGCCTTCGACAGCGCGGATCTCGAATGGGTCGTGCTTCCCCTCGCCGGGGGCTGTACCGTGCGCGTCGACGGGGAGTTTTTCGAACTCGGGGGCCGCGCGAGCGTGTTCGCCTCCGTGACCGACTTCGTCTACGTACCGCGCGACGCCCACGCCCAGATCGCCTCCGGCGCGGGAGGCCGCTTCGCTTTGGCAGGAGCGAAGTGCGAGCGACGACTCCCCGCCCGCTACGGCCCCGCGCCGGAGGTTCCCGTCGAGGACCGAGGCAGCGGCGACCGCGCCCGCCGCGTACGGAACTTCGCCGCGGCCGACGCCTTCCCCTGCGACCGGCTGATCGCCGTCGAGGTGATCACCCCCGGCGGCCACTGGTCCTCCTACCCGCCCCACAAGCACGACGAGCACCACCCCGGGACCGAGTCCGTCCTGGAGGAGATCTACTACTACGAGATCGAGGACCCGCGCGGCTACGCCTACCAGCGGATCTCGCCCTCCCGGCCCGGCGGCGCCGACCTCCTCGCCGAGGTCCGGCAGGGCGACGCCGTCCTCGTCCCCGACGGCTGGCACGGCCCCTCGATCGCCCAGCCGGACCACGACCTCTACTACCTCAACGTCATGGCCGGACCCGGCCCCGCGCGGGAGTGGCGGATCAGCTTCCACCCCGACCACACGGAGGGATACCGGTGAGGCGCCTCACCGTGGCCCAGGCCCTCGTCCGCTTCCTGGCCGCGCAGTACACCGAACGCGACGGCGAACGGCACCGGCTGATCGCCGCCACCTGGGGCATCTTCGGCCACGGCAACGTCGCCGGGATCGGCCAGGCCCTGATCGAGGAGGACGGCATGCCCTTCCTCCAGGGCCGCAACGAACAGGCCATGGTCCACGCCGCCGTCGGCCACGCCCGCCAGACCGGCCGGCTCTCCGCCCACGCCGTCACCACCTCCATCGGCCCCGGCGCCACCAACCTCGTCACCGGCGCCGCCCTCGCCACCGTCAACCACCTCCCGGTGCTGCTGCTCCCCGGCGACACCTTCGCGACCCGCCCCGCCGACCCGGTCCTCCAGCAGCTCCAGCAGCCCCACGCCGGCGACGTCTCCGTCAACGACTGCCTGCGCCCCGTCTCCCGGTACTTCGACCGGATCGGCCGCCCCGAGGCCCTGATCCCGGCCGCCCTGGAGGCCATGCGGACCCTCGCCGACCCGGCCGCGACCGGCGCCGTCACCCTCGCCCTCCCGCAGGACGTACAGGCGGAGGCGTACGACTGGCCGGAGGAGTTCTTCGCCGACCGGACCTGGACGGTCCGCCGCCCCCGCCCCGACCGGGCCGAACTCGACGCCGCCGCGCGGGCGCTGCGGGAAGCCGACCGCCCCCTCCTCGTCGCCGGCGGCGGGGTCCGGCACAGCGCCGCGGAGGACGCCCTGCGGCAGCTCGCCGAAAGCGCGGGGCTCCCCGTCGCCACCACGCAGGCCGGCAAGGGCGCGCTCCCGTACGACCACCCCTGCGAGGTCGGCGGCCTCGGCCACACCGGCACCGCCACGGCGAACGACCTGGCCCGCACCGCCGACCTGGTCATCGGTGTCGGCACCCGCTACACCGACTTCACCACCGCCTCCGGCACCCTCTTCGCCTCGGACGCCCGCTTCCTCAACCTCAACATCACCGGCTTCGACGCCCACAAGCAGGGCGCGCGGCTGCCGCTCGTCGCGGACGCCCGCGAAGGACTCACCGCCCTCGCCGACGCCCTCGGCGACCACCCGGCGCGCCCGCTGACCTGGACCGCCGCGAAAGCCGCGTGGGAGGCCCGCGTCACCGCCGCCTACGCGGCCCCGGACGAGACCGCCCGCCCCACCCAGGCCCAGGTCCTCGGCGTGCTCGACACCCTGGTCGACGCCACCGACATCCTGATCAACGCCGCCGGCTCGCTCCCCGGCGACCTCCACAAGCTCTGGCGGACCCGCTCCCGCGACCAGTACCACGTCGAGTACGGCTACTCCTGCATGGGCTACGAGATCCCCGCCGCCGTCGGCGTCCTCCTCGCCGCCCCCGGCCGGCCCGTCTGGGCGCTCGTCGGCGACGGGACGTACCTGATGAATCCCACCGAGATCGTCACCGCCGTGCAGGAACGGCTGCCCCTCAGACTGGTGATCCTCCAGAACCACGGCTACGCCTCCATCGGCGGCCTGTCCGAGGCGGTCGGCGCCGAGCGGTACGGCACCGACTACCGCCTCCGGGACGGCGAGGGGGGATTCACCGGCCCCCCGCTCCCCGTCGACCTCGGCGCCAACGCGGCCTCCCTCGGCCTGCGGGTGCTGCGCCCCCGAACCGTGCGTGACCTGCGGGAAGCCCTCGCGGACGCCCGCGCCGCCACGGATCCCACATGTGTCTACATCGAGACCGAAACGGGCGACAGTGTGTCGGGCCCGCCTCCGGCCCAGGCGTGGTGGGATGTGCCCGTGGCCGAGATCTCGACCCGCCCGTCGGCGGTCAAGGCCCGCGAGGAGTACGACCGGCACGTCACCGCCCGGCGCCGCCGTCTCTGAAGGCACCGAAGGCTCTGAAGGAGTAACTCGTCATGACGAAGAGCGTCCACCACTGGATCGGTGGCAAGACCGTCGAGGGCACGTCGGGCAACTGGGGCCCGGTCACCGACCCGGCCACCGGCGCGGTCACCACCCGGGTCGCCCTCGCCTCGGTGGAGGAGGTCGACGCGGCCGTCGCCGCCGCGAAGGACGCCTTCGCCACCTGGGGCACCTCCTCGCTGGCCCAGCGCACCACGATCCTCTTCGCGTTCCGCGCGCTGCTCGACGCCAACCGCGACGCCATCGCCGAGCTGATCGTCGCCGAGCACGGCAAGGTCCACTCCGACGCCCTCGGCGAGGTCGCCCGCGGCCTGGAGATCGTCGACCTGGCCTGCGGCATCACCACCCAGCTCAAGGGCGAGCTCTCCACCCAGGTCTCCAACCGCGTGGACGTGGCCTCCATCCGCCAGCCGGTCGGCGTCGTCGCCGGCATCACGCCCTTCAACTTCCCGGCCATGGTGCCGATGTGGATGTTCCCGATCGCCATCGCGACCGGCAACACCTTCATCCTCAAGCCGAGCGAGAAGGACCCGTCCGCCTCCCTCAAGATCGCCGAGCTGCTCGCCGAGGCCGGCCTGCCGGACGGCGTCTTCAACGTCCTGCACGGCGACAAGGTCGCCGTCGACCGCCTCCTGGAGCACCCGGACGTCTCCGCGATCTCCTTCGTCGGCTCGACCCCGATCGCCCGGCACATCCACATCACCGCCTCCGCCAACGGCAAGCGCGTCCAGGCGCTCGGCGGCGCCAAGAACCACATGCTGGTCCTCCCGGACGCCGACCTCGACGCCGCCGCCGACGCCGCCGTCTCCGCCGCGTACGGCTCCGCCGGCGAGCGCTGCATGGCCATCTCCGCCGTCGTGGCCGTCGGCGCCATCGGCGACGAGCTGGTCGAGAAGATCCGCGAGCGCGCCGAAAAGATCAAGATCGGCCCCGGCACCGACCCGAGCTCCGAGATGGGCCCGCTCATCACGGCCGTCCACCGCGACAAGGTCGCCTCCTACGTCCACGGCGCCGAGGCCGAGGGCTGCCAGGTCGTCCTCGACGGCACCGGCTACACCGTCGAGGGGTACGAGGACGGCCACTGGATCGGCCTCTCCCTCCTGGACCACGTGCCGACCACCGCCAAGGCGTACCAGGACGAGATCTTCGGCCCGGTGCTGTGCGTGCTGCGCGCCGAGACGTACGAGGAGGGCCTGGCCCTCATCAACGCCTCGCCGTTCGGCAACGGCACCGCGATCTTCACCCGCGACGGCGGCGCCGCCCGCCGCTTCCAGCTGGAGGTCGAGGCCGGCATGGTCGGCGTCAACGTGCCGATCCCGGTGCCGGTCGGCTACCACTCCTTCGGCGGCTGGAAGGACTCGCTCTTCGGCGACCACCACATCTACGGCAACGACGGCGTGCACTTCTACACCCGCGGCAAGGTCGTCACCACCCGCTGGCCCGACCCGGCCGACGCCCCCGCCGGCGTGGACCTGGGCTTCCCGCGCAACCACTGACCCGCAGGGTCGTACGACGGCCCCCGGAGTGCGCACCGCCGCACCCCGGGGGCCGTCGGCCGTCCGCGGGGCGGGTGTACGGGGCGGGCCGGTGTCGCCTCAGGCGCCCTCGGCGCCGAAGGACCAGGCGAGGACCGCGCACACCCCGTCGTCCGAGGCGCCCGCCGAGCGGTACGTGGCGAGCGCCGGGCCGTTGTCCGTGTCCACCGGCACCCACGCGCCCGCGCACCCCCGCTCCCGGGCGACCGCCACCAGCGCCTCCGTCAGCGCCCGGCCGAGACCGCGCCGCCGGTACGGCTCGTCGACGCCCAGTTCGTACAGGCACAGCTCGGCGCCCTTGTCCGGATGGAGCATCTCGATCCCGGTCACGAACCCTGCGGGCGTCCCGTCCGGCGCGTACCCGATCAGCATCAGGTGCCCGGGGGAGGCGAGGAAACGCTCCGCCCACTCGGCGCGCGCCGGACCGTCGTACAGGTGCGAAGCCGCGAGCAGTTCGCCCACCGTCTTCGCCCGCCGGATCACGAACCCGTCCGCCACCGCGTCTCCCTCACCGCCGCCGCCGGCCGCGCGCGTACCGCGACCGCTGTACGCGGACCGTACTGGGTACGACTCCAGGAGGCCGTGGATTTCCGCCCCGGGGCAGCCGTGCCGACACAGGCGGTCCGCCTAGGCTCGGGACCATGCGACTCCGACTTCCCCGGTGGGCCGCGGTCACCGCCGCTCTCACCGTCCTCGCGGGCGCCGGCGCCCTGACCGCCGTCGCCCAGGACGAACCCCCGCCCGTCCAGCGCGAGGACCGGGCCCTCGACCTCGACGGGGTGCGGATCGACACCTCGTACTTCACCGGCGAGGGCTCAGGCCGCCGCCCCGCCGTCCTGCTCGCGCACGGCTTCGGCGGCTCCAAGGACGACGTCCGCCCGCAGGCCGAGCGGCTCGCCCGCGACGGCTACGCGGTCCTGACCTGGTCCGCCCGCGGCTTCGGCGCCTCCGGCGGACAGATCGGCCTCAACGACCCCGACCACGAGGTCCGGGACGTGAGGAAGCTCGTCGACTGGCTCGCGGCCCGGCCCGAGGTCCTCCTCGACAAGGCCGGAGACCCGCGCGTCGGCGTCACGGGCGCTTCCTACGGCGGCGCGATCTCCCTGCTCGCGGCCGGTCACGACCCCCGGGTCGACGCCATCGCCCCGCAGATCACCTACTGGAACCTCGCCGACGCCCTCCTCCCCGGCGACGTCTACAAGAAGCTGTGGGCCGGCATCCTCTTCTCCATGGGCACCCCGGGGGCCTCCCTCCCCGGGACCACCCCCGAGGCCGACTCGGGGACCGGGCCCGACACCGGGTCCGACACTGGGTCCGACACCGGGTCCGGCCCCGGGTCCGACGCCGGGCGGCGCCCCTCCGAGGGCGCGCCCGGGAACACCGCCCGGGGAGCCGACGCCGTGGGCGCCGACGCCCGGGCCGGCGCCTGTGGGCGCTTCGCTCCCGAGATCTGCGCCCTGAAGGAACGTGTCGCCGTCTCCGGCCGGCCCGACGCCGCCGCCCGCGCGCTCCTGGAGTCCCGCAGCCCCTCCGCCGTCGGCGACCGCATCAAGGTCCCCACCCTCATCGTGCAGGGCCAGACCGACTCCCTGTTCACCCTCGACCAGTCCGACGCGATGGCCCGCGCCCTCGCCGCCAACGGCGCCCCCGTCGCCGTGGACTGGGCGGCCGGCGGCCACGACGGCGGCGACCGTGAGACCGAGCGGGTCGAGGACCGGGTCGGCGCCTGGTTCGACCGCTGGCTGAAGCGGGACGCCTCCGTCGACACCGGCCCCGCCTTCCGGGTCAGCCGCACCGGCGGCGTCGACTCCACCGACGGCCGGGCCACCCTTCGCGCCGCCACCGCCGACCGCTACCCGGGCCTGCGCGCGGACACCCGCTCCCTCGCCCTCGGCGGGCCGCCGCAGAGCTTCACCAACCCGGCCGGAGGGGCACCGCCCGCCGTGTCCGCCGTGCCCGGTCTCGGAGGCGGCCTCGGCGGCCTGTCCTCCTCCCTCGGCGTCGGACTCGCCCTCGACTTCCCGGGCCAGCACGCCCGTTTCGACGCGGCCCCGCAGAGCGCGCCGCTCCGCGTCACCGGCACCCCGACCGTCCGCGTCAAGGTCACCTCCACGGCCGCCGACGGCTCCGCCGTCCTCTTCGCCAAGGTGTACGACGTCGGGCCCGACGGGCGGCAGCAGGTGCTGCCCTCCCAGCTCGTCAGCCCGGTCCGCGTCGAGGACGCCGGCAAGGGCCGGTCCGTCACGCTCACCCTGCCCGCGATCGACCACGAGGTGGAGGCGGGTCACCGGCTCCGTCTGGTCGTCTCGGCCACCGACCTCGGCTACGCCTCCCCGGTCACCACCGCCGGCTACACCGTCGCCGTCGAGGGCCCCCTCACCGTGCCCACGGCGCCCGGCGTGACCACCCAGGCGGCGGGGCTGCCCTGGTGGGTCTGGGGCCTGCCGCTCGCCGGTCTCGCCGTCGCCGCGGCGCTCCTGCTGACCGCCCGCCGCCGCACGGCGGGCCCGGCGCCGGACCCCGCGCTCGCCTCCGTACCGCTCCAGATCACCGGCCTGTCGAAGAAGTACAAGGGCGGCGAGCGGTACTCCGTCCGCGACCTCTCCTTCCGGGTCGAGCAGGGCCAGGTCCTCGGTCTCCTCGGCCCCAACGGGGCCGGGAAGACCACCACCCTGCGGATGCTGATGGGCCTGATCACCCCGGACGAGGGCGAGATCCGGGTCTTCGGCCAGGCCATCCGGCCCGGAGCCCCGGTGCTCTCCCGGGTCGGCTCCTTCGTCGAGGGCGCGGGCTTCCTGCCGCACCTCACCGGCCGGGAGAACCTGGAGCTGTACTGGAAGGCCACCGGCCGCCCGGCCGAGGACGCGCACCTCGACGAGGCACTGCGCATCGCCAACCTGGGCGGCGCCCTCCAGCGGGCCGTCCGCACCTACTCCCAGGGCATGCGGCAGCGGCTCGCCATCGCCCAGGCCATGCTCGGCCTGCCCGACCTCCTCATCCTCGACGAACCCACCAACGGCCTCGACCCGCCGCAGATCCGCGAGATGCGGGAGGTGATGATCCGGTACGCCGCCGCCGGCCGTACCGTCATCGTTTCCAGCCACCTCCTCGCGGAGGTCGAGCAGTCCTGCACCCACCTCGTCGTCATGGACCGGGGACAGCTCGTCCAGGCCGGCCCGGTCGCCGAGATCACCGGCGCCGGTGACACCCTCCTCGTCACCCTGGGCGCGCCCGTCGGCGACGCGCTCGTCGAGAAGATCGCCGCCCTGCCCGGTGTCGGCTCCGCGGTCCGCGCCGAGGACGGGCTCCTGGTCCGCCTCGGCGCCCCCGTCGACGCTCCCGCCGACACCGCGACCACCAGCACCGCGACCACCGGCACCGCGGCCACCGGCACGCCCGCCGGCACCCCCGCCGACGTGACGGCCGACGCGACGGCCGACGTGACCGCGCTGATCGGCGAGCTCGTCCGTCTGGACGTCCCGCTGACCGGGGTCGGCCCGCACCGACGCCTGGAGGACGCCTTCCTGACCCTGATCGGAGGATCCGCATGACCGCGACGGCCACCGGCCCCGGCCCCGGCTCCCGCCCCGAGAGCCCCGCGCCCGAAGCCCTCGCCCCCGGCTACCGCCCCGGGCGCACCCTTCCGCTGCGCGTCGAGGCCCTGCGCCAGTGGAAGCGCCGGCGCACCCTGGTGATGGCCGGGGTGCTCGCCGCCCTGCCCTTCGTCCTGATCGTCGCCTTCGCCATCGGCGGCCCCGACGGCGACGACCGCGGCGGCCGGATCACCCTCATCGACACGGCGACCGCCTCGGGCGCCAACTTCGCGGCGACCTGCCTCTTCGTCTCGGCCGGTTTCCTCCTGGTCATCCCCGTGGCGCTCTTCTGCGGCGACACCGTCGCCTCGGAGGCCGGCTGGTCCTCGCTCCGCTATCTGCTCGCGGCGCCCGTACCGCGCTCCCGGCTGCTCGCCGCCAAGCTGGCGGTCGCGCTCGGCTACAGCACCGCGGCGCTCTTCCTGCTGCCGCTGCTCGCCCTGGCCGCCGGCACGGTCGCCTACGGCTGGGGCCCGCTCCAGCTGCCCACCGGCGGCTCGCTCCCGGCGGGGGAGTCCGTTCTCCGGCTGCTCATCGCCACCTCCTTCGTCCTCGTCTCCCAACTGGTCACCGCGGGCCTCGCCTTCTGGCTCTCCACCCGCACCGACGCCCCGCTCGGCGCGGTCGGCGGCGCCGTCGGACTGACCATCGTCGGCAACGTCCTGGACGCGGTCACGGCCCTGGGCGACTGGCGCGACTTCCTGCCCGCGCACTGGCAGTTCGCCTGGATCGACGCCCTTCAGCCCCGGCTGGAGTGGGGCGGCATGGCCCAGGGGGCGGCGATCTCCGTCACCTACGCCCTGGTCCTCTTCGCCCTCGCCTTCCGTGGCTTCGCCCGCAAGGACATCGTGTCCTGAGCGCCGTGCCCCGGGCGCCGTGTCCTGGGACCCGGCGCCCCGGGTGTCACAGCCACCCCCTCCGAGCCGCTTCCGCGCCCGCGCGGAAGCGGCTCGTCGTTCCCAGGGCCGCCATCAGCTCGCCCACCCGCCGGCTGTACGTCCGCGCCGACATCCCCAGCCGGGCCGCCGCCGCCTCGTCCGTCAGCCCCGAGAGCAGCGCCTCCAGGACCGGCCGCAGCTGCTCCGGCGGCTCGCTCGGGGACCGCGGCGGCGGGATGTGCCCCAGCTCCTCGGCCGCCGTCCAGCAGGCGTGGTGGGTCCGCACCAGGGCCTGCACCACCACCGGGTCCCGGATCAGCAACAGCCCGTTGTACAGCAGCTCCAGATCGAGCGGGACCGCCGCCACCGTCCGGTCCACCACGATCAGCTTGAACGGGATCGCGTCGGCGAACCGCGCCCGCCCGGGTATCCGCGGGCCGTCCTCGACCCGGGGCAGCGCGTGCCGGGGCACGACCCGCCGCACCTCCCCGGCCCGCTCCGCCGCCGCGCGCATGCACGCGGCCGCCAGCTCCAGGAACGGCCCGGGGATGGCGCGCTCCGCCGAGGCCACCGGATCGTCGAAGGTCAGCAGCTCGTGCCGGGTCGAGGCGGCCAGCCCGGCGAGCGCCGCGCTGATGCGCCGCGCCCCCCGGACCGGGCGCCCCGCCGGCCGCTGTCCCTCGGTCACGGCCCGGTTCATCGCCGAACGGGCGAGCACCACGGAGCCCGCGCTCTCTGCCACCGCTGACCACCCCCGCCGGATCGATGTCCACTCTATGTACTCATGTGACTGCTTACGGTGACAACCCCTGTGGACAAACCTGGCGTCTCCATGCCATCCGACCCCGTTCCGCCTCCCGTTGCCACATCGAGATCCATCCGCAACACCTTCGCGGGGTCCGCGCACGCCTCCCGTTCGTCACAGTTCGCAGGAGCCGGGCGCGGCTCCCGTCGCACCCGGCGGTGACCCGTGCCCGGAACAAGGTCCGTACAGAAACGGGGAGTTGTCCATGAACCGTGCTCACAGGAGAAGCGGCGTCCTCGCCGCGGCGCTCGTCGCCGGGCTCCTCCTCGGCGGCTGCGCCGGCACCGGGAAGGAGTCGGCGAGCGACGGCCACAAGGCCGCCCCGTACGTCCCCGACGGCGGCCGTACCGCGGCGCCCCAGCCGTCCGCGGCGCCGCCCTCCGCGGCCGAGGGGCAGGCCACGGACGGCCCCGAGGGCGAGCTGCGGGCTCCCACCCGTACCCCCGACTACCTCTCCACCTTCGCCCTCGACGTCGACACCGCCTCGTACGGCTACGCCCGCCGCTCGCTCGCCGAGGGCGAGCTGCCCGACCCGTCCACCGTCCGGCCCGAGGAGTTCGTCAACAGCTTCCGCCCCGACTACCCGCGCCCCGCCGACGACGGCTTCAGCGTCACCGTCGACGGCGCCGCCACCGGCGCCGAGGGCTGGTCGCTCGTCCGGGTCGGCCTCGCCACCCGCGGCGCCGACCCGGCGGGCGAACGCCCGCCCGCCGCCCTCACCTTCGTCGTCGACGTCTCCGGTTCGATGCGCGAGCCCGGCCGGCTCGACCTCGTGCAGCACTCCCTGCGGCTCGCCGCCGACCAGCTGCGCGACGACGACTCGGTCGCCCTGGTCGCCTTCAGCGACGAGGCCGAGACCCTGCTGCCGATGACCCGGCTCGGCGAGGCCCGCCACCGCGTCCGCGAGGCCGTCGACGCGCTCGCCGTCCGCTCCTCCACCAACCTGGAGGCGGGACTGCGCACCGGCTACGACGTGGCGTCCGAGGGCCGCCGCGACGGCGCCACCAACCGGGTCGTGCTGCTCTCCGACGCCCTCGCCAACTCCGGCGAGACGGGCGCCGACGCCCTCCTCGGCCACATCGACGAGCAGCGCAGGGAGCACGGCATCACCCTCTTCGGCGTCGGCGTCGGGAGCGACTACGGCGACGAGCTGATGGAGCGGCTCGCCGACAAGGGCGACGGCCAGACCACCTACGTCTCCACCCGCGAGCAGGCCCGCAAGGTCTTCGTCGACCAGCTGCCCGCCCACGTCGAACTGCGCGCCCGGGACGCCAAGGCGCAGGTCGCCTTCGACCGGGAGACCGTGGAGCGGTTCCGGCTGATCGGCTACGAGAACCGCGCGGTCGCCGACGAGGACTTCCGGAACGACCGGGTCGACGGTGGCGAGGTCGGCGCGGGCCACACCGTCACCGCCCTGTACGTGGTGAAGACGCGGCCCGGCGCGAGCGGCCGGATCGCCACCGCCACGGTCCGCTGGCTCGACCCCGGGTCCCGCTCCCCTCGGGAGCGTTCGGGCACCGTCGAGGCCGCGGGGCTGCGTGCCGGGCTGTGGGACTCCGGTCACGACAGCCTCCAGCTCTCGGCGATCTCGGCCTACTTCGCGGAGCGGCTGCGCGGTGGTTCGCTGCCCGGCGCCCCGCGTCTGGGCGAACTCGCCGTGTACGCCGACGGCATCAGGGGGCGGTCCGGTTCGGCCGTGGTCGGCGAGCTGGCCGAGGCGGTGCGGCAGGCGGACCGGCTGATCGGGGAACGCCCGGAGGGCGAGGGGGAGTTCACGTCCTCCGACCCGTACGCCTGAGAGAGCCCGGGGGTGGGCCCCGCCCCGGCGGGGGGGGGCCCCCGGGGGGCCCCGGGGCGCCGCCGCGGGGGGGGGCAGAAAGTCCCCAGGGCCCCCCCCGGGTCGCCCCCGCCCGCGGGAGCCACCCCCCCGAAACCCCCTGT
>NZ_JBITTO010000009.1:0-469741 GCF_044541975.1 Streptomyces sp. NPDC085460 | reverse complement strand
CGCCCGGTTACATTCCGAACCCGGAAGCTAAGCCTTTCAGCGCCGATGGTACTGCAGGGGGGACCCTGTGGGAGAGTAGGACGCCGCCGAACAATTCTTCAGGACCCCTGGTCCCAGCGTTCACGCTGGGACCAGGGGTCCTTTTGTTTTTTGCTTGACTTTTTCCGAGGCGCGGCCGGGTGCCGGCTGCGCGAGAATGACTGCAGTACCCGAAGACAGGAGTCACACCGATGTCCACCAACTCTCCCGACGACCGTCCGGAGCGCGAGCCGCGTCGCCGGGATGGTGCCGGTGGCGACCGGGGCGGCTTCCGTGGGCCCCGTCGCGACGACAACCGTGGTGGCGGCTTCCGTCGCGACGACAACCGCGGGGGTGGCGGCGGCGGTTACCGCCGCGACGACCGCGGTGGAGACAACCGAGGTGGCGACAACCGGGGTGGCGGCTTCCGCCGGGACGACCGGGGCGGGGACCAGCGCGGCGGTGGGTTCCGCCGGGACGACAACCGCGGTGGCGGCGGCTTCCGTCGCGATGACCGTGGTGGCGACCAGCGCGGTGGCGGCTACCGTCGGGACGACCGGCCGTCCTTCCCCCGTGACGACCGCCGTGACGACCGCCGTGATGACCGTCGTGATGACAACCGTGGCGGCGGCGGCTTCCGCCGTGACGACCGTGGTGGCGACCAGCGCGGTGGTGGGTTCCGTCGGGACGACAACCGCGGTGGTGGCGGCGGCTTCCGTCGTGACGACCGTGGTGGCGACCAGCGTGGCGGCGGGTTCCGTCGGGACGACCGGCGGGACGAGCGTCCGTCGTCGTTCCGCCGGGACGACCGTCCCTCCTTCCCCCGCGACGACCGCCGCGACGGGTTCCGTCGCGATGACCGTGGTGGCGACCAGCGTGGCGGTGGCTACCGTCGGGACGACCGGCCGTCCTTCCCCCGTGACGACCGCCGTGATGACCGGCGTGATGACCGTCGTGATGACAACCGTGGCGGTGGCGGCTTCCGCCGTGACGACCGCGGTGGCGACCAGCGCGGTGGTGGGTTCCGTCGTGACGACAACCGCGGTGGCGGCGGGTTCCGTCGGGACGACCGTGGTGGCGACCAGCGTGGCGGTGGGTTCCGTCGTGACGACCGGCGGGACGAGCGTCCGTCGTCGTTCCGCCGGGACGACCGTCCCTCCTTCCCCCGCGACGACCGGCGTGACGACCGCCGTGACGACAACCGCGGTGGCGGGTTCCGTCGGGACGACCGGCGGGACGAGCGTCCCTCCTCGTTCCGGCGTGATGACAACCGTGGCGGCGGCGGTGGGTTCCGCCGTGACGACAGCCGGGGTGGCGGCTACCGGGGCCGGGACGACCGGGGCCGGGACGACCGGGGCGGGTACCGCGGGCGTGACGACCGGGGTGGCTACGGGCGCCGCGACGACCGCGGCGAGCGGAGCGACCGCGCGCCGATCAAGCGGTTGCCGATCCCGCCGGAGGTCACCGGTGAGGAGATCGACGCCGATGTGCGCCAGGAGCTCATGAGCCTGCCCAAGGGGCTCGCCGACGACGTCGCCCGCAACCTCGTCATGGTCGCGCAGCTCATCGACGAGGACCCGGAGAAGGCGTACGGCTACTCCCGCGTCGCGCTGCGGCTCGCCTCGCGCGTCGCCGCCGTCCGCGAGGCCGCCGGCTTCGCCGCGTACGCCAACCAGAAGTACTCCGAGGCGCTGGCCGAGTTCCGGGCCGCGCGGCGGATGAGCGGTGGCGTGGACCTGTGGCCCGTCATGGCCGACTGCGAGCGCGGTCTCGGCCGGCCCGAGCGGGCCCTCGCCATGGCCGGCGAGCCCGAGGTGCAGAAGCTCGACAAGGCCGGGCAGGTCGAGATGCGACTCGTCGCCGCCGGCGCCCGCCGGGACATGGGGCAGCTGGAAGCCGCCATCGTGACCCTGCAGAGCCCCGAGCTCGCGTCCAGCGCCCACCACCCGTGGACCGCGCGACTGCGGTACGCCTACGCCGACGCCCTCCTCGCCGCCGGGCGGGAGCAGGAGGCCCGGGAGTGGTTCGCCAAGGCACTGGAGGCCGACAAGGACGGCGCCACGGACGCCTCCGACCGGCTCGCCGAGCTGGACGGGGTCGAGTTCGTCGACGCCTTCGAGGACGCCGAGGACGAGGACGCGTCCGGTGACGCGCCCGGCGCCGACGCCGACACCGACGTCGAGGGCGATGACGCCGACGGTGACTCGGCCGACGACGCCGAGGACGACGAGCGGCGCTGAGGCTCCGTGACATGAGGACATGAGGAAGGGCGGCACCCCGAGGGTGCCGCCCTTCTTCGTATCCCCTTCAGTCGAGGGCGAGGCTGCGGAGGACCAGGCCCGTCGCCGGCTTGGGGCCGAACGACGTCGACTTGCGCGGCATCGTCACCCCCTGGCGGGCCAGGTCCCGGACGACCTCCTCGCGTACCGGATGCATCAGCACCGCCGTACCGCCCCGGCGCTCGGCCTGGGCGACGGCCGCCGCCGTGTCGTGGATGTAGGCGATGTCCTCCGGAGCGTCCGGCACGTGCCAGACGTGCTCCAGGAGCGTGGCGTGGAGGACCGTCGCGTCCAGGGTGCGCCACGCCTCCGGGCGGTCGGCGCGGACCGTGCGGGCCAGCAGGGCCTGATCCGGGCGGTCCAGGAGGTGGAACGCGCCGTCGCCGGCCAGGAGGAACGCGTTGCCGTCGGCGGCCGCCTCGGACAGGGCCTCCAGCGCCTCCGGCAGCGGGCGTTCGATCCGGCGGACCCGGAAGGCATCCCCGACGGCCTCCAGCGCGTCCGCCAACGGCAGCCGGCTCAGGAGGCGGTGGATCGCGCGCACCCGCAGCGGATAGCGGACCGTGTCGATGAGCAGCACCAGGCCCTGGTTCCACGGGCCGGGCGACGGCCGCTCGTCACGCAGCCGCAGATACGTCGCCCAGCGGTGGTGCCCGTCGGCGATCAGCGCCTGGTGGCGGGCGAGTTCGGTGGTGACCGCCGCCAGCTCGTCCGGGTCCGTCACCGCCCACAGACGGTGGTGGAAACCGTCCTCCGTCGTCGTCGACAGGAGCGGCTCGCGCAGGATCGCGCGCTCCACGACCGCGTCCGCGCCGTCGCCGGTGCCCGGATACGTGAGGAGCAGCGGCTCCAGATTGGCGGCCGTGGTGCGCATCAGGGCGGCGCGGTCCTCGACGACGTGCGGCATGACGTCCTCGTGCGGGAGGACGACCCCCTCGTCGGGCGTGCTCAGTTCGAGGGCGCCGATGATGCCGCGCTGGAGGATGCCGTCGCCCCGCTGCTCGTACACGTACAGCGCGGGGCACGGGTCGGGGGCGAGGACGCCGTCGGCCAGCCAGCGGTCCAGCGTCACCGCCGCCTTGCGGTGGCGGGTGCCCGCCGTGACGGCCTGGGGGAGGATCAGCCGGACGATGTTGTGCGGGTCGGCCGACTCCAGGTGGAGCAGTCCGTCAGGTCGTACGACGACGTCGTAGGGCGGGGAGGTGACGGCCGCGAGGCTGCCGACCCGCTCGGGGACGTACCGGATGCCGCGGAACGGATGCAGACGCAGCCCCGCGGTGTCGTCGCGGACGTCGATGGCCGCGTGACCTGAGGAGTTCATCTCGTCATGGTAGGCGCGCGGTGGCCATGAGCGATGATCGGGGGAGCGGGGGAGTACCGGCGGTGAGTGAGGAGCGGGTGGTCATGGCGCGAGACGGCCAGGAGCGGCGGACGGAACGGAGTCGGCCCGGCGGCAGCGCGGTCGCGCTGAGCGCGGCGTACGACACGGCGCTGCTCGACCTCGACGGGGTCGTGTACTTCGCGGGCGGGGCGGCGATCCCGTACGCCGTGGAGGCGCTCGGCGCGGCGCGGGACGGCGGGATGCGGCTGGCGTACGTGACGAACAACGCGCTGCGGACGCCGGACGCGGTGGCCGCGCACCTCACCGAGCTGGGGGTGCCGGCCGCCGCCGACGACGTCGTCACCTCCGCGCAGGCGGTGGCGCGGCTCATCGCCGAGGACGTGCCCGCGGGAGCCCGGGTCCTCGTCGTCGGCGGCGAGGGGCTGCGGGTCGCGCTGCGCGAGCGGGGGCTCGTACCGGTCGAGTCGGCGGACGACGGGCCGGTGGCCGTCGTGCAGGGATACGGCGGCCCGGAGCTGGGCTGGGGCCGGTTCGCGGAGGCGGCGTACGCGGTCGGGCGGGGAGTGCCCTGGTACGCGTCCAACACCGACCTGACGATCCCCGGTACGCGCGGGATCGGGCCCGGGAACGGGGCCGCCGTCGAGGTCGTGCGGATCGCGACCGGCGGGCGGTTCGAGCCGAAGGTCGCCGGGAAGCCGCGGCCGCCGATGCACCGCGAGACGGTGCTGCGGACCGGGGCGGAGCGGCCGCTGGTCGTCGGTGACCGGCTGGACACCGACATCGAGGGCGCGTTCGAGGGCGGCGTCGACTCGCTGCTCGTGCTGACGGGGGTCACGGACGTGGCGACGCTGCTCGCCGCCGTGCCGGAGCACCGGCCGACGTACGTGGCGGCCGATCTGCGGGGGCTGCTCGTCGCGCAGCCGGAGGTCCTGGCCGACGGCGACGGCGGGTTCCGGTGCGGCGGGTGGCGGGCCTCGGTGAGCGGGGACGCGCTCGTGCTGGACGGCGCGGACGGATCCGACGCGCTCGACGGGGTGCGGGCGCTGTGCGGGGCGGCGTGGACGCGGGCCGGCTCCGGGGCGTGTGCGCTGGACGCGGGGAAGGCGCTGGCCCGGCTCGGGCTGTAGGTCCCCGGTGGGGAGTCGGTGGTCCCGGGAGCCGAGGGCCGCCGACCTCTGCTCGGCGAATATTGGGTAGGCTAACCTAACCGGGTGTTGGTCGAGAGTCCCTCCCGTTCGAGCGCGGAGCCGGCGAAGGCCGAGCGGTCCCCGAGGCGCCGGAACACCGTGCGTGCCGTCGGACTGCTGGCGGCCGTCGGTGCCCTGCTGCTTGTCTGTGTCCTCAGCGTCATGATCGGTGCCAAGCCGGTGCCGATCGGCGACGTGTGGCACGGGCTGTTCCACAACAGCGGCGTCGGCAACGACGTCGTCATCCACGACGTGCGGGTGCCGCGCACCCTGCTCGGGGTGCTCGTCGGCCTGGCGCTCGGACTGGCCGGCGCGGTGATGCAGGGGCTGACGCGCAATCCGCTGGCGGAGCCCGGACTGCTCGGCGTCAACGCGGGCGCGGCCGCCGCCGTGGTGTCGGCCATCGCGTTCCTCGGCGTCACCGACGTCAGCGACTACGTGTGGTTCGCCTTCGTCGGCGCCGCCGTCGTCTCCGTCGTCGTGTACGTGCTCGGCGGCAGCCGCAGCGCCACGCCGGTGCGGCTCGCGCTCGCCGGTACGGCCGCGACCGCCGCCCTGTACGGCTACGTCAACGCCGTCCAGCTGCTGAACTCGGCCGCGCTCGACCGGCTCCGCTTCTGGACCGTCGGCTCGCTGGCCTCGGCCGACCTGGACACCGTCCGCCGGGTCGCGCCGTTCATCCTCGTCGGCGCCGTGCTGGCGCTGGCCATCGCCCGGCCGCTCAACGCCATGGAGATGGGTGACGACTCCGCGCGCGCCCTCGGCGTCAGCGTCAACCGGACCCGGATCGTCGCCATGGTCGCCGTCACCCTGATGTGCGGGGCCGCGACCGCCGCCTGCGGGCCGATCGTCTTCCTCGGCCTGATGGTGCCGTACATGGTCCGGGCGATCACCGGTCCCGACATGCGGTGGATCCTGCCGTACGCGGCGGTCCTCGCGCCCGTGCTGCTGCTCGGCTCCGACGTCCTCGGCCGGATCGTCGCCCGGCCCGCCGAACTCCAGGTCGGCATCGTGACGGCGCTCGTCGGCGGGCCCGTCTTCATCCGACTCGTACGCCGCAAGAGGATGGCCCAGCTGTGACCACCAAGACCCTGCGGACCGGCGGCGGAGTCTCCGTACGGTACGTGCCGCGGGCCGCGCTGTGCGGTCTCGGGCTGATCCTGCTCACCCTCGGGCTCGGCGTCGTCCTCGTCGGCACCGGCGACTTCCCGATGACGCCGGCCGAGGTGGTCGACACCCTCCTCGGCCGGGGCACGGTCCTCCAGGAGTTCGCCGTGATGGAGCTGCGGCTGCCGAGGGTCCTGGTCGCGATCCTCGTCGGCGGCGCGCTCGCGCTCGGCGGGGCCGTCTTCCAGTCGATCTCCCGCAATCCGCTCGGCAGCCCCGACGTGATCGGCTTCGGACAGGGCGCCACCGTCGGCGCGCTCACCGTCATCGTCCTCTTCCAGGGCAGCGCCGTCGCCACCGCGCTCGGCGCCGTCGCCGGCGGTGTCGTCACGGGCGCCGCGATCTACCTGCTCGCCTGGAAGCGGGGGGTGCACGGATACCGGCTGGTGCTCGTCGGCATCGGCGCCGCCGCGATGCTGACCTCCGTCATCCACTACCTCATCACCAAGGCCGACCTGGTGGACGCCACCCGCGCCACCGTGTGGATGACCGGCTCCCTCGAAGGACGCGACTGGACCCAGTTCTGGCCGCTGCTCGCGGTCTGCTGCGTGCTGGTGCCGCTGGTCCTCGGCCACGGCAGGGCGCTGCGGATGCTGGAGATGGGCGACGACGCCGCGTACGCGCTCGGCGTGAAGGTCGAGCGGACCCGGATCGTCCTCATGGCCTCGGCGGTGCTGCTCGTCGCCGTCGCCACCTCGGCGGCCGGGCCCATCGTCTTCGTCTCCCTCAGCGCCCCGCAGCTGGCCCGCCGGCTCACCCGCGCGCCCGGTCCCAATCTGGCGGTCTCCGCCGTCCTGGGCTCCGCGCTGCTGCTCGGGGCCGACTGGATCGCCGGGAACGCCTTCGGCGAGCGCACGCTGCCCGTGGGGGTCATCACCGGCATCCTGGGCGGCTGCTACCTGCTCTGGCTGCTGGTCAGCGAACGCAAGGCGGGCCGGATATGACCCCGGAGAAGCACACCACCGGCAAGAGCACCCCGAGCAAGCACACCACCGGCGAGAGCACCCCGAGCAAGAGCACCACCAGCAAGAGCACCACGAGCCACAGCACCCCGAGCAACAGCACCACGGACCAGGACGACAGGAGCACGCCCATGAGCGATCGGCAGCAGCAGCGCCTCGGGGCCGAGTCGGTCACCCTCGCGTACGAGCAGCGGGTCATCGCCCGCGACCTGTCCGTGGAGATCCCCGACCACTCGTTCACCGTCATCGTCGGGCCCAACGCCTGCGGCAAGTCCACCCTGCTGCGCGCCCTCTCCCGGATGCTCAAGCCCGCCCAGGGCCGGGTGCTGCTCGACGGGCAGTCGATCCACTCGCTGCCGGCGAAGAAGGTCGCCAGGACCCTCGGTCTGCTGCCGCAGTCGTCCGTCGCGCCCGACGGCATCACCGTCGCCGACCTCGTCGCCCGCGGCCGCTACCCGCACCAGGGTCTGCTGCGCCAGTGGTCGCCCGAGGACGAGCGGGTCGTCCAGGAGTCCATGGAGTCCACCGGCGTCGCCGAGCTCGCCGACCGGTTCGTCGACGAGCTCTCCGGCGGCCAGCGCCAGCGGGTGTGGATCGCGATGGCCCTCGCCCAGCAGACGCCGCTGCTGCTGCTCGACGAGCCGACCACGTACCTCGACATCCAGCACCAGATCGACGTCCTCGACCTGTGCGCCGAGCTGCACGAGACCCAGGGGCGGACGCTCGTGGCCGTCCTGCACGACCTCAACCACGCGGCCCGGTACGCCACCCACCTCATCGCGGTGCGCGCCGGCGAGGTCGTCGCGGAGGGCCCGCCGTCCGAGGTGGTCACCGCCGAGCTGGTCGAGCGGGTCTTCGGGCTGCGCTGCCAGGTCATCGACGACCCGCAGACGGGCACCCCGCTCGTCGTCCCGGCCGGGCGGGAGGCGCGGGCCAGGCGGTCCGGTCCGGTGCCCGAACCGGCCCTACAGAAGTGACCGCAGCCGCAGCAGATCGCGGAAGCCGGCCTCCAGCCTGACCCGGCCGGAGGCCCACGCCTTCGCGAAGTTCAACCGTCCGCCCACCAGCGCGACCAGGTCGTCGCCGGTCATCGCCAGCCGGATCTGGGCCTTCTCCGGCGGCGGGCCTGTCACCGTCGACTCCACGACCATCCGGCCGCCGGTGAGCCGGCCGGTGAAGGTCGTGTCGAGGTCCGTGAGGTGGCAGCTCAGGGTGCGGTCGAGCGCCGCCGCGCCCCGGACCGAGCCGTCCGCCCCCGCGAGGTTGTCCGCCAGCTTGTCGAGTGCGTCGCGGCACTCCGTGATCGTCGCCATCGCCGTCGACCGTACCCCAGGGCTTCGCGATAGCGTCGTGGCATGAACGATGCGATCACGGAGGCGGAGGCCGGTACGGACCCCGTGACCGGCGGTGCGCGGGCGGAGGCCGCCGAGCCCGCGGCGGCCGCCCCGCTGGGGGTCCCCCGGGAGCCCACCGGGCTGCCCTCGGTGGACGCGCTCGTCGCGCGTCTCGCCGAGGCCGACCACCTCCCGGCGGACGGACACCTCGCGGTGTACGAGGATGTACACCAGGGACTGCGCGCCGAGCTGACCTCGCTCGACGCGCGCCCCGCCCCCGCACCCCGTCCGCACGACCCCAGGAGCTGAACCCAACGTGGCAGGAGTGGCACGCCGCCGCCTCGACGCCGAGCTGGTCCGGCGCAAACTCGCCCGCTCGCGCGAGCACGCCGGCCAGCTGATCGCGGCCGGCCGGGTGACCGTCGGCAAGACGGTCGCCACCAAGTCCGCCACCCAGGTCGAGACCGCCGCCGCGATCGTCGTCGCCCAGGACGACTCCGACCCCGACTACGTCTCGCGGGGCGGCCACAAGCTCGCCGGCGCCCTCGCCGCCTTCGTCCCCCTCGGGCTGACGGTGGAGGGCCGCAGGGCGCTCGACGCGGGCGCCTCGACCGGCGGCTTCACCGATGTGCTGCTGCGCGCCGGCGCCGGGCACGTCGTCGCCGTCGACGTCGGCTACGGACAGCTCGCCTGGTCGCTGCAGAGCGATGAGCGGGTGACCGTCAAGGACCGTACCAACGTGCGCGAGCTGACCCTCGACGCGATCGACGGCGTCCCCGCCGACCTCGTCGTCGGCGACCTCTCCTTCATCCCGCTCGGGCTCGTGCTGCCCGCCCTGGTGGCCTGCACCGCGCCGGACGCGGACCTCGTCCTGATGGTCAAGCCGCAGTTCGAGGTGGGCAAGGAGCGGCTCGGCTCCGGCGGTGTCGTGCGCAGCGCCGAGCTGCGCGCCGACGCCGTGAAGAACGTGGCCCGGCAGGCGGCCGGGCTGGGGCTCGGGGTGGCGGGCGTCACCGCGAGCCCGCTGCCCGGGCCGTCCGGGAACGTCGAGTACTTTCTGTGGCTGCGGGCCGGCGCGCCCGCACTCGATCCGGCGGACGTCGACCGCGCCGTGGCGGAGGGACCTCGTTGACAGCGACAGCGGCACCACAGGCACCACGCACCGTCTTCCTGCTCGCGCACACCGGCCGGCCGGCCGCCGTGCGCAGCGCCGAACTCGTCGTCCTGGGGCTGCTGCGCAGCGGCATCGGCGTCCGCGTCCTGGAGGCGGAGGCGGCGGACCTGCCGCTGCCGCCGTCCGTGGAGAAGATCCCCGACGACTGCCCCGAGGCGCTCGACGGCTGCGAGCTGATCATCGTCCTCGGCGGTGACGGGACGCTGCTGCGCGGCGCCGAGTTCTCCCGCGCCTCCGGCGTGCCGATGCTCGGCGTCAACCTGGGGCGGGTCGGCTTCCTCGCCGAGGCCGAGCGCGACGACCTCGACAAGGTCGTCGACCGGGTCGTCACCAAGGCGTACGAGGTCGAGGAGCGGATGACCCTGGACGTTGCCGTCTACCAGAACGGCGACGCCCTGCACCGCGACTGGGCGCTCAACGAGGCCGCCGTGCAGAAGGTCTCCCCGGAGCGGATGCTGGAGGTCGTCCTCGCCATCGACGGGCGGCCCGTCACCGGCTTCGGCTGCGACGGGGTGATCTGCGCGACGCCGACCGGCTCGACCGCGTACGCCTTCTCGGCCGGCGGCCCGGTCGTGTGGCCCGAGGTGGAGGCGCTGCTCATGGTGCCGATCGGGGCGCACGCGCTGTTCGCCAAGCCGCTCGTCACCACCCCGGACTCGGTGCTCGCCGTCGAGGTCGAGCCGCACACCCCGCACGGGGTGCTGTGGTGCGACGGGCGGCGGACCGTCGAGCTGCCGGCCGGTGCCCGGGTCGAGGTGCGGCGCGGTGCCGTCCCGGTGCGGCTCGCCCGGCTCCACCACGCGTCCTTCACCGACCGGCTCGTCGCCAAGTTCGCCCTGCCGGTCTCGGGGTGGCGGGGCGCGCCCCACTGACCTCCCCGCGGCCCTCCCCGCGACCTTCGCGGCGGGGGTGATGTCGCGTCGCGGCACGGAAACCTCGTATGGTCTGGGGCGTGCTGGAGGAGATGCGGATACGGTCGCTCGGGGTCATCGACGACGCGGTGGTCGAGCTGTCGCCCGGCTTCACCGCGGTGACGGGTGAGACCGGCGCGGGCAAGACCATGGTCGTCACGAGCCTGGGGCTGCTGCTCGGCGGACGGGCGGACCCGGCCCTGGTACGGATCGGGGCCGGTTCGGCGGTCGTCGAGGGGCGGATCAGTCTGCCGCCCGGGGCGCCCGCCGCGCTGCGGGCCGAGGAGGCCGGGGCGGAGCTCGACGAGGGCGCCCTGCTCGTGACCCGTACGGTCTCCGCGGAGGGCCGCTCGCGGGCGCACCTGGGCGGGCGTTCGGTGCCCGTCGGGCTGCTCGCGGAGCTCGCCGACGAACTCGTCGCCGTCCATGGCCAGACCGACCAGCAGGGCCTGCTGAAGCCCGCCCGGCAGCGCGGTGCGCTCGACCGGTACGCGGGCGAGGCGGTGTCCGGGCCGCTCGCCGCCTACGGCGAGGTGTACCGGAGGCTGCGGGCCGTCACCGTCGAGCTGGACGAGATCACCACCCGGGCACGTGAGCGAGCCCAGGAGGCCGATCTGCTGCGGTTCGGGCTCTCCGAGATCGAGGCGGTGGCGCCGCGGGCCGGCGAGGACACCGAGCTGGCGGCGGAGGCCGAGCGGCTCGGCCACGCCGAGGCGCTCGCCTCGGCCGCCGCGCTCGCGCACGCGGCGCTGGCCGGGAACCCGGAGGACCCCGAGTCCGTCGACGCGACCACCCTGGTCGCCGGGGCGGGCCGGGCGCTCGAGGGCGTGCGGGCGCACGATCCGGCGCTCGCGGCGCTCGCTGACCGGATGGGGGAGATCTCGATCCTCCTCGCCGACGTGGCGCAGGAGCTGGCCGGGTACGCCGACGACCTGGACGCCGACCCGCTGCGGCTCGCGGCGGTCGAGGAGCGGCGGGCCGCGCTCACCCAGCTGACCCGGAAGTACGGCGAGTCCGTCGGGGCCGTCCTGGCGTGGGCGGAGGAGAGCGCCGAGCGGCTCGGGGAGCTGGACGGCGACGACGACCGGGTGGGGGAGCTGACCGCCGAGCGGGACCGGCTCCGCGACGAGCTGTCCGTCCTCGCGCAGCGGCTCACCGACGCGCGGGTGGAGGCGGCGGCCCGGTTCGCCGAGGCGGTCACCGCCGAGCTGGCCTCGCTCGCCATGCCGCACGCGCGCGTGTCCTTCGACATCCGGCAGTCCGAGGCCCCCGACGAGGCGTCGGGCGTCGAGGTCGGCGGGCGGCGGGTCGCGTACGGGCCGGCCGGCGCCGACGAGGTCGAGCTGCTGCTCGCCCCGCACCCCGGCGCGCCGCCGCGGCCCATCGCCAAGGGCGCGTCCGGCGGTGAGCTGTCCCGTGTGATGCTCGCCGTCGAGGTCGTCTTCGCCGGGGTCGACCCGGTGCCGACGTACCTGTTCGACGAGGTCGACGCGGGCGTCGGCGGCAAGGCGGCCGTGGAGATCGGTCGCCGGCTCGCCAAGCTCGCCCGCACCGCGCAGGTCGTCGTCGTCACGCACCTGCCCCAGGTGGCGGCCTTCGCCGACCGGCAGCTGCTCGTCGAGAAGACCAACGACGGCTCGGTCACCCGCTCGGGCGTCACCGTCCTGGAGGGCGAGGAGAGGGTCCGTGAGCTCTCCCGCATGCTCGCCGGCCAGGAGGACTCCGAGACGGCCCGCGCGCACGCGGAGGAACTCCTGGCCACCGCCAGGGCGGACGCCTGAACCGGCGCGGGGGCGCGCGGGTGTGAGGCGTGCGCTCGCCCGGACGGGTGAAGTCGGGGGCGGGGCGGTGCCGCCCGTCCCCGCCCGGCAAGGGCACGATGCGGTGTCGGTGGCGGAACGTGCGTACGGGTGGGGGCCGGGGCTGGCATCCTTGGGCGCGTGACACAGCTCCGTACGGTCCAGGTGCTGGGCGGTGGCAGCGCGGGCAGCAGCGCTCACGTCAGATCACTCGCCTCTGGGCTGGTGGCGAGGGGTGTTCGGGTGACCGTGTGCGCCCCGGCCGAACTCGACCGTCTCTACGACTACTCCGGCGCCGGCGCGCACGTCGTGCCGCTGCCCCGCCGCAACGACCCGGCGACCGTCGGCCTGCTCCGCAACGCCTGCATCGGCGCCGACGTCGTCCACGCGCACGGGCTGCACGCCTCCGTACGCGCCGCGCTCGCGGTCTCCGGCGGCGTCGGGCTCGCCCGCACCCCGCTCGTCACCACCTGGCACGGCCGGCCGCGCACCGACGGCGCCATGGGCGGGCTCGTACGGCTCCTGGAGCGCCGCACCGCGCGCGCCGCCGCCGTCGTCCTCGGCACCTCGTCCGAACTCGTGGACCGGGCCCGGCGGCGCGGGGCCAGGGACGCGCGGCTCGCCCCCGTCACCGTGCCTCCCGCGCGCGGGCCCGTCTGCCTCCACGACGGCAAGGCCCGGGCCGAACTCGGCGCCGTCGACCGGCCGCTGGTCATGGCCGTCGGCGCCCTCGAACCCGGCCGGGGGTACGGGACGCTCCTCGACGCGGCCCGGGAGTGGCGGGAGCTCGACCCGCAGCCGCTGCTCGTCATCGCGGGCGAGGGACGCGAGCGGGCCGCGCTCCAGCGGCGGATCGTCGCCGAGGGGCTCGCCGTCCGGATCGCCGGGCGCCGCGACGACGTCGCCGAACTCCTCGCCGCCGCCGACGTGGCCGTGCTGCCGTCCCGCTGGGAGGCGCGGTCCCTGCTGGCGCAGGAGGCGCTCCGGCTCGGTGTCCCGCTGGTCGCCACCGCCGTCGGCGGCGTGCCGGAACTCGTCGGCGACGCGGCCGAGCTGGTGCCGTACGGCGACGCGGGCGCCCTCGCGGCGGCCGTCCGGGGGCTCCTGGAGGACGAGGAGCGGCGGATGGACCTGGCGGCGGCGGGGCGCGTCCAGGCCGGGACGTGGCCGACGGAGGACGACACCATCGCCCACGTCCTGAGCGTCTACGACGAGTTGTCCGCCCGCTGACTCACGGGGCGTGCCGGCGGGCCCGGAGGGCCAGCGACAGCGCCAGGACCGTCTGCGGGTCGTCCAGGTCCGTGCCGAGGAGTTCGGAGATGCGCGCCAGGCGGTTGTAGAGGGTCTGCCGGTTGAGGTGGAGCTCGCGGGCCGTCTCGGCCTTGCGGCCCGCGTGCGCCAGATACGTCTCCAGGGTGGGGAGCAGCGGCGGGCGGGAGGCGCGGTCGTGGTCGCGGAGCGGGCCGATCGCCCGGTCGACGAAGGCGGCCAGGTCCGGGTGGTCGCGCAGCCGCCACAGCAGCAGGTCGATGTCGAGGCGCCGGGCGTCGTACCAGGGCCGGTCGGTGAGGCCCTGCGCCGCCGTGGCCGTCTCGGCCGCGTGCCGCAGCCCCGCCGACGCCGCCGCCCAGCCGCCGGCCATGCCGACCACCACGACCGGCGGGTGCGCCCCGGCGCCTTCGAGGCTGGCCCGCTCGACGCCGGCCCGCAGCGCCGCCGCGACCCGGTCGGCGACCGCGTTCCGCTCCGACTCGGAGCGCAGGCCCAGCAGGAGCGGGACCCGGCCCTCGACGGGGCGGACGCCGAGGAGCGCGGGGACGCCGACGGAGGCCAGCTCCTCGTGGACGGCGCGGGCGAGCAGCGCCCAGCTGCCGGACGGGGAGAGCTCGGGGGCGAGCCGCATGACGACGGGCAGGAGCGGGCCGTCGCCGGGCCGGAAGCCGAGGACGCGGGCCTGCGCGGGGGCGTCCTCGGCGGTGATCCGGCCCTCCGCGAGGTCCGTGAGGAAGTCGCCGCGGCCACGGGCCGCCAGCTCCTCCTCCTGCCGGGCCTGCATCAGGACGACCGCGAGGAGGCCCGCGGCCCGCTCGGCGGCCATCCGGTGGACGGGGGCGAGGGCGCCGGAGACCGCGAGGAGCACCAGGCGGGCCCGCACCGAGCCCGTACCGGGGCCTCCGCCGGGGACGTCGACGAGGACGGTGCCGGTCGGCGGGCCGGACTCGCGGGCCGCGCGCTGGCCGCGGAGCCCGTCCCAGACCTGGAGCGGGTCGGCCGGGCCGGACTCGGTGCCCGCCGCGTACAGCAGCTGTCCGTCGGCGGTCTCCAGGAAGACCGGGTTCGCGGCGAAGTCGGAGAGGATCCGGAGCACCTGGGGGACCCCGCCGCCGCCGAGCAGCGCCTCGGTGCACTGCCGGTGGACCTCCTCGGCCCGCCGCTGGAGCGCGTAGTGGCCGTTGACGATCTCGGTGTGGATCTCCTCCGTGACCGCGACGAACGGCACCTCGCGGTGGAGCTGGACGAGCGGCAGCCCGGTGGCGCGGGCGGTCTCCACTATCGTCGCCGGCAGGCGGGCGAAGCGCGGGCCGAGCTCGACCACGAGGGCCGCGATGCCCCGGTCGGCGAGGCGCCGCACGAAGGCGCGCTGCTCGGCCGGGCGGGTGCCCAGGCCGAGACCGGTGGTCAGCAGCAGCTCGCCGCCCTTGAGCAGGGACGCGATGTTGGGCACCTCTCCCGCGTGCACCCACCGCACGGTCCGCTGGAGCCGGTCGGCGCCGGCGACGACCTCCGGGAGACCACTGCGGAGCCCCGGGAGTTCGAGTGCCCGTTGTACGGTGATGCCGCCCTGCGTGTCCATGGGCGGACGGTATCGCCCGTGGTCTTTCCGGGGTATCACCTGATGGTCACGGGACCCGACACTTCGTACAACGGGGCGACAACTCGTCGTGGCGATGCGTGAATTGTCCGGCCACCTGTCCGGTGTGGCCTGCGTCACCCCTGAGGGGTCAGGCCGCGGCGGCCGGGGTGATGTTGTGGTTGAGCCGGAAGACGTTGTCGGGGTCGTACGCGGCCTTCACCGCGGCGAGCCGGGACCAGTTGCCCGCGCCGAACCCGGCGACGACCCGCTGCTCGCCCTCCGCGCCGATGAAGTTGAGGTACACCGCCTCCGTCGTCCACGGCCGCATGTCGGTCCGCACGTCGTGCACCCACTGGATCGCGGCCCCGTCGAGCGCGGGGTCCTGCCAGGTGGCGAAGGGGTGCACGACCCAGGGGGCGGTACGCCACGGCAGCGGGTAGTCGGACGGTCCCCGGGCCGCCGCGCCGCCCAGCGGGAAGAGCACGTGCTGGGTGGCGGTGCCGGCCGGGATCCGCTCCCCGCGGGCGCAGAACACCTCCACGGCCTCGTCGGGGAGCGACCCCAGGTACTCCGCCGACCAGTAGTTCCGCAGCCCCGGCGGGTCGTCCAGCATGCACTGGAGGTCCGCGTAGGGGATGTCCTGGACGAGCTCCACCACGGGCCGCAGCGCGGAGAGCCGGCCCGCCAGGTGCCGTACGCCCGCCACCGGCCCGGCGAAGGTGACCAGACCGGCCACCACGAGCTCGCCCACCAGGTGCGGCGGCACGAAGGGCTCGGGCGGGGCGGGGAAGTACAGCACGCCGCCGCTCGCCTCGTCCGGCATGGTCTCCGCCATCGCGCGGTACGCCTCCACCACCGCGGGTCCGGCGGACGGCGGGAACAGCATCAGCGCGAAGCTCATCGCGGGCAGCTCGTGCAGCCGCAGCGTCAGCGAGGTCGCCACGCCGAAGTTGCCGCCGCCGCCGTGCAGCGCCCAGAACAGCTCCGGGTTCTCCTCGGCGCTCGCGACCACGTGCCTGCCCTCGGCGGTGATCAGCTCGGCGGACAGCAGGTTGTCGCAGGCGAGCCCGAACTTCCGCTCCAGCCAGCCGGAGCCGCCGCCCAGGGTGAAGCCGGCGACGCCGGTGGTGGAGGCCCTGCCCCCGGTGGTGGCCAGGTGGAAGGGCTGGGTGGCCCGGTCGAGGTGGCTCATCAGGGCGCCGCCCTGGACCCGTACCGTCATGTGCTCGGGATCCGCGACCACGGCGTGCATCGGGCGCAGGTCGATCACCAGGCCGCCGTCGACGGCGGAGGTGCCGGCGACGCTGTGGCCGCCGCCGCGCACGGCGACGGTCAGCCCCGTCTCCCGCGCGAAGAGGACCGCGTTGGCCACGTCGGCCTGGGTCGCGCACCGGGCGATGACCGCCGGGCGGCGGTCGATCATGCCGTTGTGGATGCGCCTGGCCTCGTCGTAGCCCGGATCGCCGGGGACGAGGACCTCTCCGGCCAGGTCCTCGCGGAGGCCGGCCAGGGCGGTGTCCGGAACGGTGAGCTGGGGAGCCATCGGGTGCCCCCCTTTCGTACGGGGGCCGGGACACTCTCATGGTAGGTCCGGCCCCCGGGACACGCCGCTCGGCCGCTCAGCCGCCGTAGGCGCCGCTCGCGGTCAGCCGCAGGGCGGTGTCGATCAGCGGCACGTGGCTGAACGCCTGCGGGAAGTTGCCCACCTGCCGCTGGAGCCGCGGGTCCCACTCCTCGGCGAGCAGCCCCAGGTCGTTGCGGAGCGAGAGCAGCTTCTCGAAGAGGGTGCGGGCCTCGTCGACCCGGCCGATCATCGCCAGGTCGTCGGCGAGCCAGAAGGAGCAGGCGAGGAAGGCGCCCTCGTCGCCCTCCAGGCCGTCGACGCCCGCCTCCTCGCCGGCCGTGGGGTAGCGCAGCACGAAGCCGTCCTCGGTGGACAGCTCCCGCTGGATCGCCTCGATGGTGCCGATCACCCGCTTGTCGTCCGGCGGGAGGAAGCCCATCTGCGGGATCAGCAGCAGCGAGGCGTCCAGCTCCTTGGAGCCGTACGACTGGGTGAAGGTGTTCCGCTCCTTGTCGTAGCCCTTCTCGCAGACGTCCCGGTGGATCTCGTCGCGCAGCTCGCGCCAGCGCTCCAGGGGTCCGTCCGCGTCGCCGGACTCGATCAGCTTGATGGTGCGGTCCACCGCCACCCAGGCCATCACCTTGGAGTGGGTGAAGTGCCGGCGCGGGCCGCGGACCTCCCAGATGCCCTCGTCGGGCTGGTTCCAGTTCTTCTCCAGGTAGTTGATCAGCTTGATCTGGAGCAGGGCCGCGTAGTCGTTGCGGGACAGGCCCGTCATGTGGGCCAGGTGCAGGGCCTCGGTGACCTCGCCGTACACGTCGAGCTGGAGCTGGCTGGCGGCGCCGTTGCCGACCCGGACCGGGCCGGAGTTCTCGTACCCCGGCAGCCAGTCCAGCTCCGCCTCGCCGAGCTCCCGCTCGCCCGCGATGCCGTACATGATCTGGAGGTTCTCCGGGTCGCCGGCGACCGCCCGGAGCAGCCAGTCCCGCCAGGCGCGGGCCTCCTCGCGGTAGCCGGTGCGCAGCATCGAGGAGAGGGTGATGGCCGCGTCCCGCAGCCAGGTGTAGCGGTAGTCCCAGTTCCGTACGCCGCCGATCTCCTCCGGCAGGGAGGTCGTCGGCGCGGCGACGATCCCGCCGGTGGGCGCGTACGTCAGGGCCTTCAGGGTGATCAGCGAGCGGACCACGGCCTCCCGGTAGGGGCCGTGGTAGGTGCAGTGGCTCACCCAGTCGCGCCAGAAGTCGGTGGTCGCCGTGAGCGAGCCCTCCGGGTCGGGCAGCGGCGGCGCGTCCTTGTGCGAGGGCTGCCAGGAGAGCGTGAAGGCGATCCGCTCGCCGGCGGTGACGGTGAACTCGGAGTACGTGGTGAGGTCCTCGCCGTGGGTCTCGGCCTCGGTGTCGAACCAGACGGAGTCGGGCCCGGCCACCGCGACCGTGCGCTCGCCGACCTTGTGGACCCAGGGCACGATCCGGCCGTAGCTGAACCGCATCCGCAGCGCGGACCGCATCCGCACCCGGCCGCTGATCCCCTCCACGATCCGGATCAGCTGGGGCGCGCCGTCGCGCGGCGGCATGAAGTCGGTCACGCGGACTGTGCCGCGCGGGGTGTCCCACTCGGATTCGAGGACCAGCGAGTCGCCCCGGTAGCGGCGGCGGTCGGCGGGGGCGGGCTCGGCGTCGGCCGGGCCGGCCGGTCCCACTCTCCAGAATCCGTGTTCCTCGGTGCCGAGCAGCCCCGCGAAGACCGCGTGCGAGTCGAAGCGGGGCAGGCAGAGCCAGTCGACGCTGCCGTCCCGGCAGACCAGCGCCGCGGTCTGCATGTCTCCGATGAGTGCGTAATCCTCGATACGCCCGGCCACGTGCTTCACTCCAGTCGTACGGCCTGTCCGCCCCTCGGGGCGCGTGCGGCAATGCTTGCGGGTTGCGAGTTGCGAGAGGTGCCCGCGGTGCCAGTGTGCGGGATGGCCGGCCCCGGCAGCGGGTCGAGGGGGAAGCGACACGGGCTCCCGGTCCGGTTCCACGGGCGGGGGTGGCGCCGGCGTCCGGCCGCCCGGGGACGAGGCCGGGCGGGATGGTCCGCACCCTAGTGACCGTGATCATCGCCCGGGTAGCGCACTGCTCCACATGGGTGAACCAGGTGTTCCCCGGACGTTTGCCCGAACGTTTCCCCTGGGCCTCCTCCCTTCCCCCGACCCGGCCGCGGCCCCGCCGGCGACCCGGTCCGCCGCCCCGCGCGGGCGGAATCCCGCGGTCCGCCGGATCCCCCGGACGGCCCCGCCGGGGCCCGGTCCGCGCGGTCCGCCGGTGTGCCGACCGTGTGGCCGGAAGCGGTCTCCTGCTGTCACTGATACCCTGGTACCCCGTGGACCGGTGGGAAACGGCGCCAGCCGAAACCCCCGAAACCGCAGCGACGGCACCCCCGATTCTTCCGGAGGACCAGCCGCTTCGCACCTCCAGAACGCGACCACGGGAGCCCCCTCTTGGCGATGCCGCCCAACACCACGACGACCAAGCACATCTTCGTCACCGGGGGTGTCGCCTCCTCCCTCGGCAAGGGCCTGACCGCCTCCAGCCTGGGTGCGCTCCTCAAGGCCCGGGGCCTGCGGGTCACGATGCAGAAGCTCGACCCCTACCTGAACGTCGACCCGGGCACGATGAACCCCTTCCAGCACGGTGAGGTGTTCGTCACCAACGACGGCGCCGAGACCGACCTGGACATCGGCCACTACGAGCGCTTCCTCGACGTCGACCTCGACGGCTCGGCCAACGTCACCACCGGCCAGGTCTACTCGCAGGTCATCGCCAAGGAGCGGCGCGGCGAGTACCTCGGTGACACCGTGCAGGTCATCCCGCACATCACCAACGAGATCAAGTCGCGGATCCGCCGCATGGCCACCGACGACGTCGACGTCGTCATCACCGAGGTCGGCGGCACCGTCGGCGACATCGAGTCGCTGCCCTTCCTGGAGACCGTCCGCCAGGTCCGCCACGAGGTCGGCCGCGACAACGTCTTCGTCGTCCACATCTCGCTGCTGCCCTACATCGGCCCCTCGGGCGAGCTGAAGACCAAGCCGACCCAGCACTCGGTCGCCGCCCTGCGCAACATCGGCATCCAGCCCGACGCGATCGTGCTGCGCGCCGACCGCGAGGTCCCCACCGCCATCAAGCGCAAGATCTCGCTGATGTGCGACGTCGACGAGGCCGCCGTGGTCGCCGCCATCGACGCCAAGTCGATCTACGACATCCCGAAGGTGCTGCACTCCGAGGGCCTCGACGCCTACGTGGTGCGCAAGCTCGACCTGCCCTTCCGCGACGTGGACTGGACCGTCTGGGAGGACCTCCTGGACCGCGTCCACAACCCGGAGCACGAGGTCACCGTCGCGCTCGTCGGCAAGTACATCGACCTGCCCGACGCCTACCTCTCGGTCACCGAGGCCATGCGCGCCGGCGGCTTCGCCAACAAGGCGCGGGTCAAGGTCAAGTGGGTCACCTCCGACGACTGCAAGACCCCGGCGGACGCCGAGAAGCAGCTCGGCGACTGCGACGCGATCCTCATCCCCGGCGGCTTCGGCGACCGCGGCGTCTCCGGCAAGGTCGGCGCCATCCAGTACGCCCGCGAGCACAAGGTGCCGCTGCTCGGCATCTGCCTCGGCCTCCAGTGCATCGTCATCGAGGCGGCCCGGAACCTGGCGGGCATCCCCGAGGCGAACTCCACCGAGTTCGACCCGGCCACCGCGCACCCCGTCGTCTCCACGATGGAGGAGCAGCTCGCCTACGTGGAGGGCGCCGGCGACCTGGGCGGCACGATGCGCCTGGGCCTCTACCCGGCGAAGCTCGCCGAGGGCTCGGTCGTCCGCGCGGCCTACGCCGACGAGCCGTACGTCGAGGAGCGCCACCGTCACCGCTACGAGGTGAACAACGCGTACCGCGCCGAGCTGGAGAAGAAGGCCGGTCTGGTCTTCTCCGGCACCTCCCCGGACAACAAGCTCGTCGAGTTCGTCGAGTACCCGAAGGAGATCCACCCCTACCTGGTCGCCACCCAGGCGCACCCGGAGCTGAAGTCCCGCCCGACCCGCCCGCACCCGCTCTTCGCGGGCCTGGTCAAGGCGGCCGTCGAGCGCAAGACCGGCAAGAAGCAGTAAGGCGTTAACGTTGCCGGGGTACGGGTCCTGACGGACCGGTACCCCGGTTTCGTATGTGGTTCGTGTGGTTCGTGTGGTTCGAGTGGTTCGTGTGTTTCGTGTGTGGGAGGACGCAGGCATGCAGGTGCAGGACACCCCGGAGGAGTGGCGGGTCGTCGCCACCACGACCCCCTTCACGGGCAACAAGACGAGTGTCCGCACGGACGACGTCGTGATGCCGGACGGCACGGTCGTCCGGCGCGACTACCAGGTCCACCCGGGCTCCGTGGCCGTCCTGGCCGTGGACGAGCAGGACCGGGTGCTGGTGCTGCGCCAGTACCGTCACCCGGTGCGGCAGAAGCTCTGGGAGATCCCGGCGGGACTCCTCGACGTGCCCGGTGAGAACCCGCTGCACGCCGCCCAGCGCGAGCTGTACGAGGAGGCGCACGCCAAGGCGGGGGAGTGGCGGGTCCTCGCGGACGTGTACACCACCCCGGGCGGCTGCGACGAGGCCGTACGGATCTTCCTGGCGCGCGACCTCGCCGAGGCGGAGGGGGAGCGGTACGCGGTCTCCGAGGAGGAGGCCGACATGGAGGTGGCCCGGGTCCCGCTGGACGAGCTCGTGCGCGGGGTCCTCGCCGGCGAGCTGCACAACAACTGCCTCGTGGTGGGCGTCCTGTCGCTGGTCGCGGCGCGGGCGGGCGACGGGGTCGACGCGCTCCGGCCGGCCGACGCGCCGTGGCCGGCCCGGCCGTTCGAGGCGTAGCGCCTGCGTCGCGGTTCGCGCGCCCGCCCGCAACGGGGCGGGGCCGGTGTGACTGTCTGCTGATCCGATCGGGGGATGTGTCCGCCGCGCTCCGCCGGGGACGCCCGGGGGGCTGAACTACGCTCGTACACGCCCGTGCGGAGTCCCCGGCGGGATCGCTAATGCGCAGGTGGACGGGAGCGTGGCCCGTGACGGATCAGGCGGTGGCAGCGGCCGGCAGCCGGCAGTTCTACGGCCGGCAGCGGGAGTTGAAGGCCCTCCGCGCCGACATCGAGCGGACCGGTCTCGACACCCTCACCGGACGCAAGGAACCCCGCGCGCGCGTCCTCCTCGTCGCGGGCCGGCCCGGCTCCGGCCGTACCGCACTCGCCGAGGAACTGATCGCCTCGCTCGCCGGCCGCTACCCCGACGGGGTCTACCGGGCCCGGCTCACCGAGCCCGGCGGCGAGCCCGTCCCCACCGCCCGCGCCGCCCGCGAACTCCTCCGCGACCTCGGGGTCGCCGAACCCCCCGGCGCCGCCGAGGACGAGCTGACCGAACTGGTCCGCGCGGCGCTCGGCGAGCGCCGCGCGGTGCTGCTCCTCGACGACGCCGTCGACGCCGAGCAGGCCGATCCGCTGCTCCCGGACAACCCCGACGCCCTCGTCGTCGCGGTGGCCCGGGGGCCGCTCACCGGAATCCCGGACGTACGGCCCTGCACCCTCGGCGGGCTCGACCCCAAGTCGGCCATCGAGCTGCTGACCTCCGCCACCGGTTCGGTCCGCATCACCGTCGACCCGCAGGCCGCCGAGGCGCTGGTCGAGGAGTGCGGCGGACTGCCCGGCGCGGTGGTGCTGGCCGGCGGCTGGCTGGCCGGCCGGCCCGAGACCTCCGTCGCCGACCTCGCCAAACGGCTCCGCGGCCTGAACGGCGACCCGCTCACCCGTACCTTCCTCCTCGCCCACGAGGCGCTGCCCCAGCCGGCCGCCCGGATACTGCGCTTCCTGGCGCTCGCCCCGCTCGGCCGGGCCGACGCCCACACCGCCTCCGCCCTGGCCGGCTGCTCGGTCTCGGCGGCGGCCGCCACCCTCGCGGACTTCGCCCGCCTGGGCCTGGTCACCGAGACCGGGGACGGGGAGTACGAGGCCCCCGGCCATCTCGTCCCCCTGCTCCGCGCCCAGCTGGAGGAGCGCGACCGGCCCGCCGAGGTGCAGCTCGCCCGGGCCCGGATGCTGGAGCGGACCGTACGGCTCCTCCAGTCCTGCCGTGCGGTCACCGAACCCGAGGGCTCCCCGGCCCGGCGCAAGCTCGCCGGCCTGCCGCGCGCCCTGCGCTTCCCCACCCCCGAGGACGCCGCCCGCTGGCTGTCCGCCCGCAGACCGGCGCTGCTCGCATGCGCCCGGCTCGCCGTCGCCGACGGGGAGCTGGACACCCTCGCCCGCCGGCTCATCGCCTCCCTGGTCCGGGCGCTCACCGCGCACGGCGGCGCCGAGGCCGCTGCCCCCGACCTCTATGGGCTGCACCGGCTCGTCCTCGATGTCGCCGAGCGGCGCGGGCTTCACCGGGAGCGCGCCGCGGCCCTCCTGAACCTCGGCGACCTCGACGCCCGGACGGGCCGCGCGAAGGACGCGTTGCTGCGATATCGGTTGGCGTGGGAGGCCGGAAGGCAAGCAAATGACCCGTACGCCACCGGTCGCGCAATGGAATCCGTAGGTGGCAGCTACCAGGAGCTCGGCGACTGGCAGCGGGCCGGCGACTGGTACGGCCGCGCCCTCGCCCAGCGCCTCGCCCATGACGAGCGGGCCGACCAGGCGCGCCTGTATGCCCGTCTCGGCGCCGTCCAGACCTATGCCGGGCGGTACGGGGAGGCGCTGCGGCACTGGCGGGCGGCCGCGGCCGGGTACCGCAGGCTCGGCGATCTCCCGGGCCACGCGCGGGCGTTGAGCGAGGCGGCCCGCGTGCAGGAGTACGCCGGCCGGCCCGAGGAGTCGCTGCGGACCTGCGAGGAGGCGGTCGAGTGGGCCCGCCGGGCCCGGGACACCCGGCTCCAGGCGGCGCTCCAGCTCCGGCTCGCCGACACCCTCGACCGGCTCGGCGACCCCGCGGCGGCCCGGCTGCACCGGGCCGCGGCTGATCGTCTGCTGGAAACCGAACGCTTTGCCTACGAAATCCGCAGTGGCTCCGCAGAAGATTAGTACTTTGAAAGGCTAGACAGCGGGAACTCCTTCATTAGACTGGTTCCGCCGCGTTCGAACGTGGTCTGCCTCGGTGTGCCGCAGTGCATCCGGGTATGTATCGCAGTGCACCAGTTATCCCCCTGATTCAAGGACCGTGATCGACGATGAAGGTCGGCATCCCCCGCGAGGTCAAGAACAACGAGTTCCGCGTGGCCATCACCCCCGCCGGTGTCCACGAGCTCGTCCGCAACGGCCACCAGGTCTTCATCGAGCAGAACGCCGGCGTCGGCTCCTCGATCACGGACGAGGAGTACGTCTCCGCGGGCGCGGAGATCCTCGCCACCGCCGACGAGGTCTGGGCCACCGCCGACCTGCTCCTCAAGGTCAAGGAGCCGATCGCGGAGGAGTACCACCGCCTCCGCAAGGACCAGACGCTCTTCACCTACCTGCACCTCGCCGCCTCCAAGGAGTGCACGGACGCCCTCCTGGAGTCCGGCACCACCGCCATCGCGTACGAGACGGTCGAGACCGCGAACCGCGCGCTCCCGCTGCTCGCCCCGATGTCCGAGGTCGCGGGCCGCCTGGCCCCGCAGGTCGGCGCCTACCACCTGATGCGCTCGGCCGGCGGCCGCGGCGTCCTCCCCGGCGGCGTCCCCGGCACCCACGCCGGCAAGGCCGTCGTCATCGGCGGCGGCGTCTCCGGCTGGAACGCCACCCAGATCGCCGTCGGCATGGGCTTCCACGTGACCCTGCTCGACCGCGACATCAACAAGCTCCGCGAGGCCGACAAGATCTTCGGCACCAAGGTGCAGACGATCGTCTCCAACGCCTACGAGCTGGAGAAGGCCGTCGTCGAGGCCGACCTCGTCATCGGCGCCGTCCTCATCCCGGGCGCCAAGGCCCCGAAGCTGGTCACCAACGAGCTCGTCGCCAAGATGAAGCCCGGAAGTGTCCTTGTCGACATCGCGATCGACCAGGGCGGCTGCTTCGAGGACTCGCACCCGACCACCCACGCCGAGCCGACCTTCCAGGTCCACAACTCGGTCTTCTACTGCGTGGCGAACATGCCCGGCGCGGTCCCGAACACCTCCACCTACGCCCTCACCAACGCCACGATGCCCTACATCGTGTCGCTGGCGAACAACGGCTGGGCCGAGGCGCTCCGCCGTGACTCCGCCCTCGCCCTGGGCCTCAACACCCATGACGGCAAGGTGGTTTACAAGGAGGTCGCCGAGGCGCACGGCTACGAGCACGTCGAGCTGAGCACCCTCATCGGCTGACCCTCGGGCGCCCCGACCGACGGTCCGACGGCGGCCCCGTCAACCCCACCGTCAATGTCACACACCCGGCCGGACCTTGTTCGACAAGGTCCGGCCGGCTGTGTCTCCGGCCACGCCAAAACGTTCGGTCAACTCGCGTCGAACGTAACCCTTTAACCGTTTCGCACACCCCTGAAACGTGTGGATGCGTGGCCGCGCACCCTTGACAGAGGCGTGTTCGGTCGCCGACACAACGGGCCGGGTCCGGGCGATTGTGTTGCTGCGGAGCGGTGACACGCCATAGAGTCGCCAACCGTCGGCATGGTGCCACGCTGACAGATCGATAAATGTTCCTGGTCACATCCAAGGAGGTAAGACGACTTGTGAATGAGTCGACATTTACTCCCGGGAGCGGTGCGCCAGGTGCCCCGGTCGGCTCCGTCGCGGTGCGGACCTTCGCGACGCACCAGCCCATGACGACAACCCACACGCTGAAGACGATGGACGGCCTACACGTGAACGCCACGGCCGGCAACGAGATGGGCCGAGAGTCCACCCACTTCGCCGCCTACGACGAGCTGCCCGAGGGGCACTTCTACGACCCCGACGCCGAGTACGAGCCCGACCCGGAGTACGCGGCCACCCTCGCGCCCGACGCTGCCCGCCAGCGCCGCGAGCGGATCGGCCCCACCGGACGGCCGCTCCCGTACTTCCCGATCCCGGGCCCGCTGACCGACCACGGCCCCGCCAAGATCATCGCGATGTGCAACCAGAAGGGCGGCGTCGGCAAGACCACGTCGACCATCAACCTGGGCGCCGCGCTGGCCGAGTACGGACGGCGGGTGCTGCTCGTCGACTTCGACCCGCAGGGCGCCCTGTCGGTCGGCCTCGGCGTGAACCCGATGGAGCTCGACCTCACCGTCTACAACCTGCTCATGGAGCGGGGCATGTCGGCGGACGAGGTGCTGCTCAAGACGGCGGTCCCCAACATGGACCTGCTGCCGAGCAACATCGACCTCTCCGCCGCCGAGGTGCAGCTGGTCTCCGAGGTCGCGCGCGAGTCCACGCTCCAGCGCGCCCTCAAGCCGCTGATGAACGACTACGACTACATCGTGATCGACTGTCAGCCCTCGCTCGGCCTGCTGACCGTGAACGCCCTGACGGCGGCTCACAAGGTCATCGTCCCGCTGGAGTGCGAGTTCTTCGCCCTGCGCGGTGTCGCGCTGCTGACGGAGACCATCGAGAAGGTGCAGGAGCGGCTCAATCCCGAGCTGGAGCTCGACGGCATCCTCGCCACGATGTACGACTCCCGGACCGTGCACTCCCGTGAGGTGCTCGCGCGGGTCGTCGAGGCGTTCGACGAGCACGTCTACCACACGGTGATCGGCCGGACGGTGCGCTTCCCGGAGACCACGGTCGCCGGCGAGCCCATCACCACGTACGCCTCCAACTCCGTGGGCGCCGCCGCCTACCGCCAGCTCGCCAGGGAGGTGCTCGCCCGGTGTCACGCCGAGTGAGTCTGCCCGGAGCCGACGAACTCTTCCGTACGACCGGGGGGATGGCGCTACAGGCGTCCTCGCCCCGCCGAACCGTTCCCGCTCCGGCGGGCGAGAGCGACACGGCGGCCGGCGCGGACGGCGGTGCCTCCGGCTCCGCCGAGCACGCCGCGGCCGAGCCCGAGGCGGACGGGCCGCGCGCCCGGGAGACCGAGCAGGCCCCCGCGCAGCAGCCCGCCCCCGCGAAGCCCGCCGCTCAGGCGGCGGCGCCCGCGCGGCGCCGGGGCCGGACCACCAACCGGCGCCCCAGCGGACGGGAGCGCCACGACGAGAAGATCACGGTCTACGTCTCCGCCGAGGAGCTGATGGACCTGGAGCACGCGCGGCTGGTGCTGCGCGGCGAGCACGGCCTCGCCGTCGACCGCGGGCGGATCGTCCGCGAGGCGGTCGCCGTGGTCCTGGCGGACCTGGAGTCCCGCGGCGACGCGAGCATCCTCGTCCGCCGTCTGCGCGGCCGCTGAGGGTAGCCTGCGGGCGGCACCGCCCCCGTACCCCTGGAACCGCCCCCGATGCACCCGCACGCTGACGAAACGTCCCGCCCACCGCGCCGCCGCACGCTGGGACGGGGCGGCGGGCTGCCCGGGGGCGTACCGGGCGAAGAGCCTGGGGCCGTGTCGGCCGAGGAGCCCGAGGGCGTACCGGAGGCCGTTCCCGCCCCGGAGGCTGCTGCGGACCCGGAGGCTGCTCCCGCCCCGGAGGCCGTTCCCGCTCCGGAGGTCGTTCCGGACCCGGAGGCCGTTCCCGCCCCGCAGACCGCTCCCGCCCCCGAAGCCGTTCCCGTGGGTGACGCCGGGGACGGGCGGTTCAAGGTGCGGCTCGCGAACTTCGAGGGGCCGTTCGACCTGCTGCTCCAGCTGATCACCAAGCACAAGCTGGACGTCACCGAGGTCGCCCTCTCGCAGGTCACCGACGAGTTCATGGCCCACATCAGGAACCTCGGGCCCGACGGCGACCTCGACCAGACCACCGAGTTCCTGGTCGTCGCCGCCACCCTGCTCGATCTGAAGGCCGCCCGGCTGCTGCCCGCCGCCGAGGTGGAGGACGAGGCCGACCTCGCCCTCCTGGAGGCGCGCGACCTGCTCTTCGCCCGGCTCCTCCAGTACCGCGCGTACAAGCGGATCGCCGAGATCCTCGCCGAGCGCTGGGAGGCGGAGGGCCGCCGTCACCCCAGGACCGTCGGCCTGGAGCCGCACCACGCCGAGCTGCTGCCCGAGGTCGTCCTCTCCATCGGCGCCGAGGGCTTCGCGAAGCTCGCCGTGAAGGCGATGCAGCCCAAGGCGGAGCCGCGGGTGTACGTGGACCACATCCACGCCCCGCTGGTCAGCGTCCAGGAGCAGGCGGGGATCGTCGCCGCCCTGCTGCGCGAGCGCGGCACCGCCTCCTTCCGGGAGCTGGTCGAGGACGCCGGGGACACCCTCACCGTCGTCGCCCGCTTCCTCGCCCTCCTGGAGCTCTACCGGGAGAAGGCCGTCGCCCTCGACCAGGAGGACCCGCTCGGCGAGCTCTCGGTCTCCTGGACCGGCGGCGACGGTGAGACCCGCGTCACGGCAGAGTTCGACCAGGAAGCACCGGAGCCCGCATGAGCGACCTCAAGCCCGCCCTCGAAGCCGTCCTCATGGTCGTCGACGAGCCCGCCACCGAGGCCCACCTCGCCAAGGTCCTCGACCGCGCCCCGCGCGAGGTCGCCGACGCCCTCCACGAGCTGGCCGACGAGTACACCGCCGACGGGCGCGGCTTCGAGCTGCGCCGGGTCGCCGGCGGCTGGCGCTACTACACCCGGCCCGCCCACGCCGCCGCCGTCGAGGCGTTCGTCCTCGACGGGCAGCAGGCCCGGCTGACCCAGGCCGCGCTGGAGACCCTGGCGGTGGTCGCGTACCGCCAGCCGGTCAGCCGCAGCCGGGTCTCCGCCGTCCGAGGGGTCAACTGCGACGGCGTGATGCGGACCCTCCTCCAGAGGGGTCTGGTGGAGGAGGCGGGCACGGAACCCGAAACAGGTGCGATCCTGTACAGGACGACGAACTACTTCCTGGAGCGGATGGGCCTGCGCGGCCTGGACGAGCTCCCGGAGCTCGCGCCCTTCCTCCCCGAGGCGGACGCGGTCGAACCGGACTCCCTGGAAGGCGTTCCGTCGTTCGATCCCGACAGGGACGAACCAGCGGACCAAGAGACGACGGAAGCGTGATGCGAAGCAGCAGCGGCAGGAACAGCGGAAGCAACGGCGGGAGCCGTGGTGCCAAGAGCGGCGGCCGCGGCAACAACTACCGGGGCGCGGGCAACGGCCGCGACGAGCGCGGCCAGAGCGCCGGCCGCCCCCGCAAGGCCCGCCCCGAGGAGCGCAGCTACGACGTGAGCATGCCCTCGGACGGCGCCAAGGGCGGCTCGGCCCCCCGCAAGGGCCGCGGCGACACCGCCCGGGGCGGTGCCAAGGGCGGTCCCCGGCAGTCCCCGAAGCAGCAGCCGCAGCGGGGCGGCGGCCGCACGGCCCCGGCGCGCTCGCGCGAGTACGAGGCCAGGACCGAGGAGCGCAACCGCGAGCGGTACGCGAACAAGCCCCAGGTCAAGACCCCGAAGACCTTCCCGGGCGCCGAGCAGGAGGGCGAGCGGCTGCAGAAGGTGCTGGCCCGCGCCGGCTACGGCTCGCGTCGCGCCTGCGAGGAGCTGGTGGAGCAGGCCCGCGTCGAGGTCAACGGCGAGATCGTCCTGGAGCAGGGCCTCCGCGTGGACCCGGAGAAGGACGAGATCCGTGTCGACGGCCTGACCGTCGCCACGCAGTCGTACCAGTTCTTCGCGCTGAACAAGCCGGCCGGCGTGGTCTCCACCATGGAGGACCCGGACGGCCGTCAGTGCCTGGGCGACTACGTCACCAACCGCGAGACCCGGCTCTTCCACGTCGGCCGGCTCGACACGGAGACCGAGGGCATCATCCTGCTCACCAACCACGGCGAGCTGGCCCACCGTCTCACCCACCCCAAGTACGGCGTGAAGAAGACCTACCTGGCCGCCATCACCGGCCCGCTGCCCCGCGAGGTCGGCAAGCGGCTCAAGGACGGCATCGAGCTGGAGGACGGCTACGCCCGCGCCGACCACTTCCGCGTGGTCGAGCAGACCGGCAAGAACTACCTGGTCGAGGTCGTGCTCCACGAGGGCCGCAAGCACATCGTCCGCCGGATGCTCGCCGAGGCGGGCTTCCCGGTCGAGAAGCTGGTCCGCACCGCCTTCGGCCCGATCGGCCTGGGCGACCAGAAGTCGGGCTGGCTGCGCCGCCTGTCCAACACCGAGGTCGGCATGCTGATGAAGGAAGTCGGTCTGTAGGACCCGCCTCCTGACCGGAAGGGCCCCGTCTCCGCGCCGCGGAGACGGGGCCCTTCGCGTTCTCCGTCTTGTGCGCGGCCCCGCGACCGTCTTGTGCGCGGCCCCCGCACCTTTTATAGTCAGGGTGACTCTTAAGGAGGCGGGCGTGAGCCTCGCGGACGTACTCGAACCCCTCCAGCGGCCGCTCTTCACGCTGCTGGACACCCCGGTCGCCTGGACCGAGGTCCTCGGCTTCGGCAGCGGCGCCCTGTGCGTCTGGCTCGTCGCCCGGCAGCACCTCGCCAACTGGCCGGTCGGCATCGCCAACAACCTCTTCTTCGTGCTGCTCTTCACCCAGGCCGGCCTCTACGCCGACGCCGGCCTCCAGATCGTCTTCATCGTCCTCGCCGCCTACGGCTGGTGGACCTGGACCCACGGGGGTGGACCAGGCTCCTCCGAGGCCCTGCCGGTGCGGCGCACCACCCGCACCGAGTGGGCCTGGCTGCTCGCGGCGGGGACGGTGGGGACCCTCGCCCTCACCCTCCTGCTCGACCGCGCCACCGACTCCACCGTCCCCTTCTGGGACGCCCTCACCACCGGCCTCTCCCTCATGGCCACCTACGGCCAGTGCCGCAAGCGCCTGGAGTCCTGGTGGCTGTGGATCGCCGCCGACGTGGTCTACATCCCCCTGTACGCCCACAAGGGCCTCTACCTGACCTCGCTGCTGTACGTCGGCTTCCTGGCCCTCTGCGTGGCCGGGCTGCGCGGCTGGAGCCGCGGCCTCGCCGCCGGACGGCGCCCGCTGGAGGCGGCCGCGTGAGCACCCGCCACGGCCACGGCCTCGTCCTCGGCAAGTTCTACCCGCCGCACGCGGGACACCACCACCTGGTCCGCCGCGCCCTCGCCGACTGCGCGCGCGTCACCGTCCTCGTCTGCGCCTCCTCCGCCGAGTCCGTGCCGCTGGAGGAGCGGGTCGCCTGGATGCGGGAGGTCCACCCCGACGCCCTCGTCGTCGGCGCCGTCGACGACATCCCCGTCGACCTCACCGACCCCGCCGTCTGGGACGCCCACATGGCCGTCTTCCGGGCCGCCGTCCCCGAGGCCGTCGACGCCGTCTTCACCTCGGAGCCGTACGGCGAGGAGCTCGCCCGCCGCTTCGGCGCCGTGTCCGTCCTCGTCGACCCCGACCGGGCCGCCTTCCCCGTCTCCGGCACCGCCGTCCGCGCCGACCCCGCGGGCTGCTGGGACTTCCTCGCCGCGCCCGTCCGGGCCGCGCTCACCCGCCGCGTCGTCGTCCTCGGCGCCGAGTCCACCGGCACCACCACCATGGCGCTCGCCCTCGCCGACCACTACCGGCGGCGCGGCGGGATCTGGGCGCGCACCCGGTACGTCCCCGAGTACGGCCGCGAGTACAGCGAACTCAAGCTCGCCGAACTGCGGGCCGTGCGCCCCGGCGCCGACTGGTCCGAGGTCGCCTTCCACACCTCCGACTTCCCCGTCATCGCCCAGCGCCAGGCCGAGCTGGAGGAGGAGGCCGCCCGCGACGGCTCGCCCGTCCTCGTCTGCGACACGGACGCCTTCGCCACCACCATCTGGCACGAGCGGTACCTGGGCACCGCCAGCGCCGCCACCGGCGAGATCGCCGCCCGCGGCCGGCAGCACCTGTGGCTGCTCACCGACCACCGGGGCGTCGGTTTCGAGGACGACGGCCTCCGCGACGGCGAACACCTCCGGCCCTGGATGACCGCCCGCTTCCTCACCCAGCTCGCCCACAGCGGCCGCCGCACCGTCGTCCTCACCGGACCCCACGAGGAGCGCCTCGCCACCGCCGTCGCCGCCGTCGACGCACTGCTCGCCGAGGGCTGGCACTTCACCGACCCCCTCCCGGAGCGCCGATGAACAGCACCCCGCCGCGCCCCGAGGGGTACGACCCCCGGGCCTTCGAGCCCTTCGCCGTCACCGTCGACCTCGCCGTCCTCACCGTCCGCGCCGGCCGGCTGCACGTCCTCCTCGTCCAGCGCGGCCAGGAGCCGTACGCGGGCGCCTGGGCGCTCCCCGGCGGCTTCGTGCTGCCCCGCGAGTCCGCCGGCGCCGCGGCCCGCCGCGAACTCGCCGAGGAGACCGGACTGTCCGGCGCCACCGTCGCCGGGCTCCACCTCGAACAGCTCCGCACCTACACCGAACCCGACCGCGACCCCAGGATGCGGGTCGTCTCGGTCGCGTACACGGCGCTCCTCCCCGACCTGCCCGAGCCGCGCGGCGGCGGCGACGCCGCCGAGGCCCGCTGGCTGCCCTACAACGAGGTCCCGGCGCTCGCCTTCGACCACGACCGCATCCTCGCCGACGCCCGGACGCGCGTCGGCGCCAAGCTGGAGTACACCTGCCTCGCCACCGCCTTCTGCCCGCCCGAGTTCACCCTCGGCGAGCTCCGGCAGGTGTACGAGACGGTCTGGGGCGTCCCGCTGGACCGCCCCAACTTCCGGCGCAAGGTCCTCACCACGCCCGGCTTCGTCGAGGCCGTGGAAGGGCCGCCGCGCCGCACCGGCGGACGGGGGAAACCGGCCGCGCTCTACCGGGCGGGAGAGGCCACGGCCCTCCACCCGCCACTGCTCCGACCGGAAGGACGATCCGCATGACCCTCCGCATGACCAAGCAGGCCGCCACGGGGACGCTGATGGGGCTGGCGCTGGGCGACGCGCTCGGCCGCCGCACGGAGTTCTCCGACGTACCGATGATCATCAGCCTGTACGGGCCCTGGCGGGAGCTGGCGCTGCCCGACGACGGCAAGATCACCGACGACACCCAGATGACCCTCGCCGTCGCCCGCGCCCTGCGGTCCGTCCGGGAGCGGGGAGTCGCGGGCCCCGAGCGGTTCGCCGACACCCTCCGCCGCGAGTTCGTCACCTGGTACCACTCGCCCGAGAACAACCGCGCCCCCGGCAACACCTGCCTCCGCGCCTGCGCCCTGCTCGACGGCGACCGCCGCTGGCAGGACGCCAGCCAGATCCACTCCAAGGGCTGCGGCGCCAACATGCGGGTCGCGCCCCTCGGCCTGCTGCCCGAGTACGGCGAGGCCGCCGCCGGCGCCGCCCAGCTCCAGGCCGCGCTCACCCACGGGCACCCCACCGCGCTCGCCGCCTCCGACCTCACCGCGCGGGCCGTGTGGCTGCTCGCCCGGGGCGCGGACCCGACCGGCCTCGTCGGACAGCTGCGCTCGTACGCGTACGAGAACCGCGACCGGTACCACGAGCGCTGGCTCGGCGACCTGTGGACCAGCTCCCAGGACCCCGACGCCCTCCACTTCGTCCGGCGCGGCTGGGACGAGTGCCTCGCCGTGCTCGAACGGCTCGACGCCGTGCAGCGCACCGCCGACCCGGAGCTCGACCCCTGTGCGTACACGGGCGACGGCTGGATCGCGGAGGAGGCGCTCGCCACCGGGCTGCTCTGCTTCCTGCTCTTCCCCGGCGAGCCGCTGACCGCCCTGCGCCGGGCCGCCTGCACCCGGGGCGACTCCGACTCGATCGCCGCCCTCGCCGGCGCCTTCGCGGGGGCGCACCTCGGCGCCGCCGCCTGGCCGGAGGAGTGGACCGCGCGGATCGAGCACCGGGACGAGCTGCTGGCCCTCGGGGCCCTCTGGGACGCGTGAGCGGAGTCTGGGAGGCTGTGGGCCCATGACGCTCACCCTTGAGGCCCACAAGGCCGACCTGACCTCCGTGGTGGCCGGGGAACCGGACCCCCTCCTCTTCGCCACGGTCTCCGGGGCCCACCTGTACGGGTTCCCCTCCCGCGACTCCGACGTGGACCTGCGCGGTGTCCACCTGCTCCCGGCGGAGGCGCTGGTCGGGCTCCGCGAGCCCGAGGAGACCCGGGACCGGATGTGGGACCGCGACGGCGTCGAGATGGACCTCGTCACGCACGACCTGCGGAAGTTCGCCCGGCTGATGCTGCGCCGCAACGGCTACGTCCTGGAGCAGCTGACCTCGCCGCTGGTCGTGCACACCACCCCGGTCCACGCCGAGCTCACCGCCCTCGTGCCCGGGGTGCTCACCACCCACCACGCCCACCACTACCGGGGCTTCGCCGCCACCCAGTGGCGGCTCTTCGAGCGGAGCGGCGAGCTGAAGCCGCTGCTCTACACCTACCGGGCGCTGCTCACCGGGATCCATCTGATGCGCTCCGGCGAGGTCCAGGCCCATCTGCCGACGCTCGTCGGGGAGGTGCCGGAGGCCCCCGCGCGGATCCCCGGCCTGGTCGCCGCGAAGGCCGCCGCCGAGCACGGTGCCGCCGAGGTGGCGGCGGAGGAGGCGCGGGCCGAGGTGGAGGCCCTGCACGGGGTCCTCGACGCGGCCCAGGCGGCCTCGGGGCTTCCGGACGCGGTCCGGGCCGCCGACGCCCTCCACGACCTGGTGGTCCGGGCCCGGCTGGACACGCCCTAGGGCTCCAGGAGGGCCGAGGAGCGGCGGGCGCGGACCAGGAAGTCCTGCACGCGCGCGTGGTCGGGGGAGGGCGGGAGCGGGGAGGCGGCGAGCGAGCCGTCGGACTCGTCCTGGAGGCGGTTCATCCAGGACTCGACCTCCGGCCACGTGAGCTCGCCGCGCTTGACCGCGAGCAGCCGCTCCCGGTCCTCGCCCACGTCGATCCGCAGCTCGCCGGTGCGGAGCAGGTCACGGCAGCTGGTCAGCAGCCGCAGCAGGTGCATGGCGTGCTTCCAGCGCGGATGCCCGTACTGGCGGACGTCCGCCTCCAGCTTGCGGCGCTGGCCGCCGGCGTACCGGACGAAGGTGCCGTGGGCCTGCCGGGAGAGGAAGGCGCCGCGCAGCGCGAGGAGCTCGTCGCCCCACGCGGTGGTGCGGGTGACGAGCGGGGAGTGGAGGCACTCCAGGACGTTGGGGTTGTTGCGCAGGGCGAGCTCGCAGAAGCGTTCCAGCTCCCAGTTGAACTGCTCCGGGGCGGGGCCCTCCACATGGGCCGGGGGCTTGTCGAACCGCCAGAAGAGCGGGGTCGGGGCGAGGTAGACGCCCCGTACGTCGGTGTCGCTGTCCTCGGTCGCCAGACCGAAGGCGCGCGAGCCCATCACGCAGGCGTAGACGGTGTGCTCGCGCACCAGTGCCTCGGGGGACATGTCCATGGCGGCCAGGCTACGCGAGGGTGATCGTCCCTCCGGAGACGGTGATCTGCTCGGCGGGCAGCGGCCGCGGCGCGGGCCCGGCCTCCACCGCCCCGTCGGCGATGGCGAACTTCGAGCCGTGGCAGGGGCAGTCGATCGTGCCGTCCGCGACCTTGCTCACCAGGCAGTTCTGGTGGGTGCAGACCGCCGAGAACGCCTTGAACTCGCCCTCCGACGGCTGCGTCACCACCACCTTGCGGTCCTTGAAGATCGTGCCGCCGCCCACCGGGATCTCCGAGGTGCTCGCCAGCGGGGTGCCGGCCGGGCCGGTCGCGGTCGCGCCGTCCGTGGGCCGCGTGGTGGCCGGGGCGCCCGACTCCGTACCTCCGTCGCCTCCGTCGCCGTCCGAGCCGCAGCCGGTGGCCGCCGCGGTCGTCGTCGTGAGGGCCGCCGCGGCCAGCAGGACCGTCCGGCGGGGTGTCGTCCGTGAAGTCATACGGCCCAGCTTCGCCCCGCGCGCCGCGCGGCCCCCGCAACACGCCGGACCCGGCCTACACCCGGGGCGCCAACTCCCTCGCACGGCCGTCCGCGTCCCGCACCACCTCCAGGACGGCGGTCACCGCGGACCGCTCGACCGGGCCGTACACGTGCGGGAAGAGCCGGTCCTCCGTGCCCTCCCAGCGGACCTCCCCGGACAGCAGGGTCTCGTCGATCACCAGCACCAGGAGCGGGCCCGGCAGGTCCCGGTAGCGGGCGTCCGCGATCGCGAGGGCCGCCCGCTCGTCCGCCGAGCAGTGCACGAAGCCCTCCGCGGCGAGCGACGGCGGGGCGTAGGGGAGACCGGGGTGCGCGGACCACTCGGCCCACTCGTCGAAGGGGATGACATGGAGCAGCATCCGCCCTTTCTACCCGCTACCCGCTCGGCTCCGCGCCCGGCCCGGCCCGTCTCCGCACCCGCCTCCGCGCCCGGCTCCTCCGGACCGCCCGGCCGTGCCTACTCCGGGTGGCGGAATGCCCCGGTATGGGTGAGATTGATGCTGTTCCCCAACCCGGACGAAAGGCAGAACCATGGCGGGCAACGACCTCGGCAGTCTCCTCGGCTCCCTGCTCGGCGGGGGCGGAGGCCAGAGCGGCGGTGGCGGCGGCAACATCCTCGGCTCGCTCCTCGGCGCCCTCATGGGCGGCGGCGGCCAGGGGGGCGGCGCGGCGGCCGCCGGCGGCCAGAACCCCCTCGGCGGGCTGCTCGACATGCTCACCAGGTCCGGCCTCGCCGACCAGGCCCAGTCCTGGATCGGCACCGGAGAGAACAAGCCCGTCGACGGCACCCAGATCGCCCAGGCGCTCCCCGACGAGACCCTCCAGAAGGTCGCGCAGGACGCCGGGGTCACCCCGCAGCAGGCCGCCGACCAGATCGCGCAGGAGCTGCCGCAGGCCGTCGACAAGCTGACCCCGCAGGGCTCGATGCCGCAGGGGTCGCTGGAGGACATCATCCGCGCGCAGAAGCTCTGAGACGCTGCGGCTCCCGAACCCCCGCGCCACGCGCGCGCGTGCCCGCCCCGCGTCTCGCAGGGCGGGCGCACGCGCGTGTGCCCGCGACGGCTGACTAGGCTGGGTCCTTACCGCCCCGCGCCCCAAGGACTTCCCCCGTGAGAACAGCGCTCGTCATCGGAACCGGACTGATCGGCACCTCCGCCGCACTCGCCCTCGCCGGCCGGGGCGTCACGGTCCACCTGCGCGACCACGACCCGGCGAGCGCCCGGACCGCCGCCTCGCTCGGCGCGGGCACCGACACCGAGCCCGAGGGCCGGGTGGACCTCGCGATCGTCGCCGTACCGCCGGCGCACGTCGCCGCCACCCTCGCCGAGGCCATGCGCGCCGGGGCCGCCCGCGGCTACCTCGACGTGGCCAGCGTCAAGGGCGGCCCGCAGCGGGAGCTGGAAGGACTGGGCCTCGACCTCACCCCGTACATCGGCAGCCACCCGATGTCCGGCAAGGAGCGCTCGGGACCGCTCGCCGCCACCGCCGACCTCTTCGAGGGCCGGCCCTGGGTGCTCACCCCGACCCGGACCACCGACACCGAGGTCCTCAACCTCGCGCTGGAGCTCGTCGCGCTCTGCCGCGCCGTGCCCGTCGTCATGGACGCCGACGCCCACGACCGCGCGGTCGCGCTCGTCTCCCACACCCCCCAGCTGGTCTCCTCGATGGTCGCGGCGCGCCTGGAGGAGGCCGAGGAGTCGGCCGTACGCCTCTGCGGCCAGGGCATCCGGGACGTGACGCGGATCGCCGCGTCCGACCCGCGCATGTGGATCGAGATCCTCTCCGCCAACCCCGGGCCGGTCGCCGACGTCCTCTCCGGCGTCGCCGCCGACCTCGACGAGACCGTCCGCGCGCTGCGGTCGCTCCAGTCCGCCGACGAGGAGAAGCGGCGGGACGGCGCCTCCGGGGTCGAGGACGTGCTCCGGCGCGGCAACGCGGGGCGGGCGCGGGTCCCCGGCAAGCACGGCGCCGCCCCCACCGCGTACGAGACGGTGGCGGTGCTCATCAGCGACCGGCCGGGCGAGCTGGCCCGCATCTTCGCCGACGCCGGCCGGGCCGGGGTCAACATCGAGGACGTCCGCATCGAGCACGCGACCGGGCAGCAGGCGGGCCTCGTCCAGCTGAGCGTCGACCCCAAGGCGGCCCCCGCCCTCTCCCAGGCCCTCCAGGCCCAGGGCTGGTCCCTCCGCACCCCCTGACCCCCGGGGGGAGCGGGGGCGGGCCGGGGCCGGAGGACGCCGGGCCGGACGGGTGCGGGGACTCGGTAACCTTGTAGGGGTCCCGCACTGCCGCCGGGGCCGCCGCCCACCCAGGAAGGTCCCCCTCACCGTGGAATCCGTGATCGTCGCCATCGACGGCCCCTCCGGCACGGGCAAGTCGAGCACCTCGAAGGCGGTCGCCGCCAAGCTGGGGCTGAGCTACCTGGACACCGGCGCACAGTACCGGGCCATCACCTGGTGGATGATCTCCAACGGGGTGGACGTCCACGACGCCGACGCCGTGGCCTCCGCCGCGGGCAAGCCCTCCATCGTCTCCGGCACCGACCCGTCCCGCCCGACCATCACGGTCGACGGCGCCGACGCCGCCGGTCCGATCCGGACCGAGGAGGTCACCTCCAAGGTCAGCGCGGTCAGCGCCGTCCCGGAGGTCCGCGCGCTCATCACCGAGCTCCAGCGGACGATCGCCCGCGAGGCCGAGCAGGGCATCGTCGTCGAGGGCCGGGACATCGGCACCACCGTCCTGCCCGACGCCGACCTCAAGATCTTCCTCACCGCCTCGCCCGAGGCCCGCGCCGCCCGCCGCTCCGGCGAGCTCAAGGGCGCCGACGTACGGGCCACCCAGGAGGCCCTGGTCAAGCGGGACGCGGCGGACTCCAGCCGCAAGACCTCCCCGCTCGCCAAGGCCGGCGACGCCGTCGAGGTGGACACGACCGAGCTCACCCTCGACCAGGTCATCGAGTGCGTCGTCACCCTGGTGGAGGAGAAGCGGGCGGGCGCCAAGTGACCCAGCCCTCCGCGAAGGGGGCCGCCGTCGGCCGTCGCATCGGCATCGGGCTGATGTACGGCTTCTGGAAGCCGCGCGTGCTCGGCGCCTGGCGGGTCCCGGCCTCCGGTCCCGCCATCCTCGCCGTGAACCACGCGCACAACATCGACGGCCCCATGCTCATGGGCACCGCCCCGCGCCCCGTGCACTTCCTCATCAAGAAGGAAGCGTTCGTCGGCCCGCTCGGCGGCTTCCTGGAGGGCATCGGGCAGGTCAAGGTCGACCGCCACTCCACCGACCGGACGGCGATCGGCAACGCGCTCGGCGTGCTGGAGCAGGGCGGGCTCCTCGGGATCTTCCCCGAGGGGACCCGGGGCGAGGGCGACTTCGCCTCGCTCCGCGCCGGTCTCGCCTACTTCGCCGTCCGCAGCGGCGCCCCGATCGTCCCGGTCGCGGTGCTCGGCAGCACCGACCGCCCCGGACGCCTCGTGAAGGGGCTGCCGGCCCTCCGCAGCCGGGTGGACGTCGTCTTCGGGGACGCCTTCGACGCCGGTGACGGCAGCGGGCGGCGGACCCGGAAGGCGCTGGACGAGGCCACGCTCCGGATCCAGGAGCACCTCACCGACCACCTGAAAAACGCCAGGCGCCTCACCGGGCGCTGAGCGACACTCTCAGTAGTGGGCCCTCGGCTCCGGCCGGCCGGGACCACCGACCACGAATGATCAAGGAACGGACTTCATGAACGACCAGCACGACCACGGGGCACTTGGCGACGCCGAGTACGCGGAGTTCATGGAGCTCGCCGCGGAAGAGGGCTTCGACGTCGAGGCCGTCGAGGAGGCGATCGAGGAGGCCGGCCACGGGCCGCTCCCCGTCCTCGCCGTCGTCGGCCGCCCGAACGTCGGCAAGTCGACCCTGGTGAACCGCATCATCGGGCGCCGCGAGGCGGTCGTCGAGGACAAGCCGGGCGTCACCCGCGACCGCGTCACCTACGAGGCCGAATGGGCCGGCCGCCGCTTCAAGGTCGTCGACACCGGCGGCTGGGAGCAGGACGTCCTCGGCATCGACGCCTCCGTCGCCACCCAGGCCGAGTACGCCATCGAGGCCGCCGACGCCTGTCTCTTCGTCGTGGACGCCACCGTCGGCGCCACCGACACCGACGAGGCCGTCGTCAAGCTGCTCCGCCGCGCGGGCAAGCCCGTCGTCCTCGCCGCCAACAAGGTGGACGGCCAGTCCGGCGAGGCCGACGCGGCCACGCTCTGGTCGCTGGGCCTCGGCGAGCCGTTCCCCGTCTCCTCGCTGCACGGCCGCGGCACCGGCGACCTCCTCGACGAGGTCCTGCGGAAGCTGCCCGAGGCCCCCGAGCAGAGCTTCGGCCAGGCCGTCGGCGGTCCCCGCCGCATCGCCCTCATCGGCCGCCCCAACGTCGGCAAGTCCTCCCTGCTCAACAAGGTCGCCAACGAGGACCGCGTGGTCGTCAACGAGCTGGCCGGCACCACCCGCGACCCGGTCGACGAGCTGATCGAGCTCGGCGGCGTGACCTGGAAGTTCGTCGACACCGCCGGCATCCGCAAGAAGGTCCACCTCCAGGCCGGCGCCGACTACTACGCCTCCCTCCGCACGGCCGCCGCCGTCGAGAAGGCCGAGGTCGCGGTCATCCTCATCGACACCACCGACAACATCTCGGTCCAGGACCAGCGGATCATCACGATGGCCGTCGAGTCCGGCCGCGCCATCGTCATCGCCTACAACAAGTGGGACGAGCTCGACGAGGAGCGCCGCTACTACCTGGAGCGCGAGATCGAGACCGAGATGCAGCAGGTCTCCTGGGCGCCCCGGGTCAACGTGTCCGCGAAGACCGGCCGCCACATGGAGAAGCTGGTCCCGGCGATCGAGACCGCCCTCGCCGGCTGGGAGACCCGCGTCCCCACCGGCCGGCTCAACGCCTTCCTGGGCGAGCTGGTCGCCGCCCACCCGCACCCGATCCGCGGCGGCAAGCAGCCCCGCATCCTCTTCGGCACCCAGGCCGGCACCAAGCCCCCGCGCTTCGTGCTCTTCGCCTCGGGCTTCCTGGAGGCCGGCTACCGCCGCTTCATCGAGCGCCGGCTGCGCGAGGAGTTCGGTTTCGAGGGCACCCCGATCCACATCTCGGTCCGGGTCCGCGAGAAGCGCGGCCGCAAGAAGTAACCCGCTCCCCGCACACGGCCGGGGGCCGGAGTCGTTCCGTACGACTCCGGCCCCCGGCCGTTTCCCGATGTGTCCGGACCGCGCTCAGAGACTTCTGCGGGGCCCCGGCGGCAGCGCCGCCTGCGGGGGATGGTGCTGGGCCTGCCAGACCGGCGGGTACGCCGCGTGCTGCTGGCCGTAGAGCCCCGCCGAGAAACCCGAGAGGCCCGTGCTCCGCGCCGTGCCGAACGCCCGGAACGCCAGCTCCTCCTCGCCGCTGCGGTCACCCGGAAGCGTGCGGAACGACCGGCGGTACTCCGAGTACAGGGCATCGAAGATCGGCGTCGTCGAATACCCGGCCGGAAGGTCCTGCGCCGGGCGCATGGCGGGGATCGGACTCGGATACGGCTGGGGGAAAGGGTCGTATGGGTGCACGTAGGTGCCAACGACCCCGCCGACCGTCGGATGCGGGCGGCTCTCCGAAAGAGGGGCCCGCCGGGGGCGCGGCACGGTCGGCACCCCCGGCCCTATCCCCGGGCGCCCGTCGGCCATCAGGTGCCGGCCAGCGGCATCGCGGCCGCGACCAGGCGCCCGTTCACCGCGGCCTTCTCCAGGGCGTCGCGGAGCAGGTCCTCGCGCGGCTGCTGGCCGATGGAGCCGACCGGCGCCGCGAAGACGAGCACGGTGTGCGACTTGTTGGCCGCCGCGCGCCAGCCCTCGGTGACCTGGAGCGGCTGGTGCGCCTGCCACCAGGCGGTCTGGCCCGCGCCGCCGGCGCCGGGCTGGAGCACCGAGTGCAGCTGGCCCATGGCGACCAGGACCGACCAGCCGGGCAGCGCGGCCGGCGCCGTGTTCAGGTCGGCGACCGGCTGGAAGCCCTGCTCGGTGAGGAGCGACAGGAACTCGTCGGTCAGCCCGCCGGAGCCCGGCCGGGCCACCGGCGCGGTCGGCTCCACGACCAGCGCCGGGTGCAGCTCGCCGTCGATCAGGACGAGACCGCTGGTGACGCCGAGCACGGCCTGCTCGGGGTGGGCGGCCGAGAGCGCGTCGGCGGCGTCGGCCGCCGCGATGGAGGCGACGGCGCCCTGGAGCTGGGCCTCGGCGACCTTGACGACCTGCGACGGGATGCACTCGGCGTGGGCGAACGCGAGGACCGCGGTCTCCTCGCCGACGAACAGCACCGTGCTGGTGCGCTCCTGCTCGGAGTCGCCCGGCGTGCGGCAGGAGGTGCAGTCGTAGCTGCCCGGGGCGTTGTCGCCGGCGAGCAGCCGGTCGGCTTCTTCGTCGCCGATCTCGGCGCGTACGTCCTCGCTGACGTCGAGCATGCGCGGCACGGAGGGCTCCCTGGAGTCGGTACGGACGGACCCCGGGCCTTTCCCGGGCGTCTCATGACGAGTTCAACGGGTCAGGCGCGGGCGGGGTCACGCGCGGAAGGCAGGCAAGTTGCCACTGGCGCGTGCGGAGGCGGGCCGGACGGGGGCGGGCCGGACGGGGCGGCGCCGGTGACTCCGACCGGGTGGGAAGTGAACAGCGTTCCGCGCGGCACGGAGCCGGGCACCCGGAGGCCGACCTAGCCTGCGGCGATGTCGATGATCCGATTTTGGACAGCCGGCTCGCTCGCGGCGGCCTCCGCGGCGGCGCTGCTCGCCCTCCACCAGGCGCCCGCCGCGACGGCCGCGCCCGGCGACGACGGGCCCGGTGCCGCGGGAGCGCCCGGAGCACCCGGCGTACCGGGGCTGCCGGACGTGGCCGGCACCGCCGCCGAGTCCGGGCTCGCGGCCGCCGCCGACGCCCTCGCCGCCGCCGCGGCGGCCGTCGAGGCGGCCAAGGGCGGCGCGACCGGGGCCGTACCCCCGCCGCCTTCGCCGGGACCGGCCGGCGTGCCCGCGTACCCCTGCGCCGAGGACCAGTGGCCGTGGGGGTGCGTCGCCGAGTGCGAGAGCAGCGGGCGCTGGGACGTCAACACCGGCAACGGCTACTACGGCGGGCTCCAGTTCTGGCAGCCGACCTGGATCGACTACGGCGGTCTGAAGTACGCCCGCCGCGCCGACCTGGCCACCCGGCAGCAGCAGATCACCGTCGCCGAGGACGTCCTGCGGGTGCAGGGCTGGGGCGCCTGGCCCGTCTGCTCCAAGCGGTACGGGCTGAGCGGACGCGTCCACACCGTGCAGGCCGGCGACACCCTCGCGGCCGTCGCCCGCCGCTTCGCGGTCAAGGGCGGCTGGCAGCGGCTGTACGAGGCGAACAAGAGCGTCATCGGTCCGGACCCGAACCGGCTGTACGCCGGGATGATGCTGCGGATCGCGCCGCTCTGACCCGTCAGGCGCCCCGCCGCTCCGCAGCCTCGCCGCTGAAGACGCGGGCGCCGCGCCGGAGCTCGTGCACCAGGGTGCCGGGCGGCAGGCCGTCCGGCACCCGCTGCTCGGCCAGCACCACCGCCGCCCCGTCCCGCACGGCGAGCGCGGCGAGCAGCGCGTACGTCCGGGCCGCGACCGGCGGCGCCATGCCGAGCACCGGCTCGTCCACCAGCACCACCCGCGCCGGACGCAGCAGCGCCCGCGAGACCGCCAGCATCCGCCGCTCGCCGCCGGACAGCGTCCCCGCCGCGCGCGCGAGGAGCGGGAGGAGCTCGGGGTACGGGGCCGGGGAGTCCGGCCCCGCGAGCGCCAGGTTCTCGGCGACGGTCAGGCCCTCGTACACCGCCCCCCGGTCCGGTACGAAGCAGAGCCCGCGGCGGGCCCGTTCGTGCGGCGGCAGCCCGGTCACGTCCTCGCCGCGCCACAGGACCCGGCCCGCGGCGAGCCGTACCGTCCCGGCCAGGGCGCGCAGCGCCGTCGTGCGGCCCGCGCCGTTCCGGCCCGTCAGGACGGTCACCGTGCCCGCCGGGACCGGCAGGTCGAGGCCGTGCAGGGCCTCCAGGGGGCCGTAGCGCACCCGTGCCTCGCGCAGTTCGGTCGCCAGGCTCATGACCGGAGCCGCCCCCCTTCCATGGTGTGGACGGCGCCGGCGGTGGCCGCGACGAGGTCGAGGTCGTGCTCGACCACCAGGACGGTCAGGCCGTCGGCGGCGAGCGCGGCGAGCAGCCGGGAGAGGGCCTCCGCCTCGGCCGCGTCGAGACCGGCGGCGGGCTCGTCCAGGAGCAGCGTGTGCGGCCCGCCGGCCAGGGCGCGGGCCAGCTCGACCCGGCGCAGGGTGCCGGTGGGGAGGTCCGCGGCGGGCAGGGCGCGCACCGGGCCGGCGAGGCCGGTCAGGAGCAGGGCGCGTTCGGTGGCGGCGGCGGGCCGGTCGCGCCGGTGGCCGTGCTCGGCGCCCACACGGACGTTCTCCTCCACGGAGAGGGACGGGAAGAGCGCCGGCTGCTGGAAGGTGCGGGCGATGCCCAGGCGGGCCCGGGCGTGCGCGGGGCGGCCGGTGATGTCCGCGCCGTCCAGCAGGACCCGGCCGCGGTCGGGCCGGGCCGCGCCGGCGAGACAGTCGAAGAGGGTGCTCTTCCCCGCGCCGTTCGCCCCGACCACGGCGGTGACCAGGCCGGGCGGCAGGGCGAGCCCGACGTCCTTGAGGGCCGTCACCCCGCCCCGGTGCGTGAACCACAGGCCCTCCGCGCCGAGCCGGGCGGACCGGGGGTCGGACGCGCGGGTGTCCTTCGTGGTGGCGGAGGAGCGGGTGTCCTTCGTGGTGCCGGGGGTTCGGGCGGGGGTGCGGGTGCCGGTCCGGCGGAAGGTGCGTCCGGGCGTGCGCCCGGTCGGTCGGGAGGCCGTGCGTCCGGTCGGGTGCGGGACGGTGAGGAGGGAGGTCAGGGGCGGGAGGCGGCCTGTCTGGGTGGCCAGGAGACCGACCACCACCGCCGCCGCGCCGGCGGGCCCGGCCGCGTCGAGGGCCAGCAGCAGAGGGGCCGCCAGGAGCGGGGTGAGCGGGTGGTCCGCGCCGAGGGTCACCACCGCGGCGAACCAGAGGAGGCCCCGGAGCGGGTCGTAGGCGGCCGGGTCGAGGGCCTGGACGCCCATGGCGAGGAGGCCGCCGCCCAGCCCCGCCAGGGCTGCGGCCAGGGTGAAGGCCAGCAGCTTGAGCGCGGTCGAGGCGATGCCGGCGGCCTCCGCGGCCCGCTCGTGGTCGCGCAGGGCCGCGAGGGCGCGTCCGGCGCGGCCCCGGCGCAGCCCCGCCACCAGGAGCAGGGCGGCCGCGAGGAGGAGCAGTTCCAGGAGGTAGAAGGCGCGGTCGGAGGTGAAGCCCGCCGGGCGGGCCGGTGGAGGCAGGCCGGCCGTCGCGTACGGCTGGGTGAGGACGAAGCGGCTCACCGCCACCCCGACCGCGAGGGTCGCGAGCGCCAGGGCCAGGCCGTGGCGGCGGATCGCCGGTCCGGCCGTGACGAGACCCGCCGCGCCGGCCAGCGGCACCGCGAGCGCCAGGGCCCCGAGGGCGGGCAGTCCGGCCGCCGTGAGCAGCACGGTGAAGAGCGCGCCGAGGCCCGCGTAGGCCGCCTGGCCCAGGGCGATCTGGCCGGCCCGGCCGGTGACCACGACCAGCGAGAGCAGGACGATCGCCAGCGCCGGGACCTGCACCGCCGTCCGCAGGTCGGGGCCCGCGACGGCCGGGGGCAGCAGCAGACAGCCGGCGGCGAGCGCCCATACCGCCGGCGGGGTGCGGCCCGCGCGGGGCGGCGGCGGGAGCGCGTCGCCGCCCTTGCCGCCGATGCCGGGCAGCACCAGCGCCGCGACCAGCAGCGCGATCACGAACAGGTTGGCGCCCACCGCCCGGACCAGCGGCTCCGCCCAGCCCTCCGGGTGGAAGCGGGTCAGCTGGGCCTGGGTCACGCCGATGAGCAGCGCCGCGCCGATCGCGACCGGCAGCGACCGCATCCGGGCGATCACCGCGACCGCCATCACCTCCACCACGAGCAGCGGCAGCCCGTACGGGTCGAGCCGGACGTACGGGGCGAGGAGGACGCCCGTCAGCCCGGCTGTGAAGGCGCCGAAGGCCCAGCCGGCCGCCGCGATCCGGTCCGCGTCCACCCCGGCGAGGACGGCGAGGCGCCGGTTGTCGACCACGGCCCGCAGCTCCCGCCCGAACCGGGTCCACCGGGTCACCGCCGTCACCAGGCAGGCCACCGCCACCACCGCGCCGAGCAGGAGCCACGGGTCGTCGCCGAGCAGCACCGGCGCGTCGGTCCTGGCCCCGCCGCCCCAGAGCAGCACCGCCGCGCCGACGAGGAGGACGAAGACGCCCGTCGAGGCGACCAGGGCGCGGGCCGGGTCGGTGCCGGAGCGGGCCAGGGGGCGGAAGACGGCCCGGTCGAGGAGGAGCCCGAGACCGGGGGCGACGACGAGCAGGGCGACCAGCGCGGCCGGCCACAGCGGCCACCCCCACACGACCACCAGCTGGCGGAGCGCGTACGCGACGACCATGGCGACCGCGCCGTGCGCCAGGTTCAGCACCCCGGTCGCCCGGTGGGTGACGATCAGGCCGATGCCGGTGAGGGCCGCCGCGCCGCCGACCGCGAGGCCGGCCAGCGTCAGCTCGTACGTCAGGGAGGCCACGGCTCACACACCGGGCAGGGCGCGAGGGCGGGGTCCCCGGCGGCGGGCACCGCGTCCGGGCGGTCCGCCACCAGGGGGCAGTCCGGGCGGTGGGCCAGCGTGCCGCCGGGCACGCGCAGCGGCGGGCCGCCGGAGGACGGCGGGGGAGGGAGGGCCGTGTCCGGTGCGGGTTCCGTGTCCGGGGCGGGCTCCGTGTCCGGGGAGGGCGGCGGGTCGGCCCGCGCCGCCGCCGCGACCAGCACCGCGCCCGCCACGAGCAGCGCCGCCCCCGGGACCGTGCACGAGGCCAGGTAGGGCAGCTGGCGCTCGGCGAACCGCTCGCCGGAGATCCCGTACCAGCCGAGGACGCACAGCACCGCGCCTCCGACGGCCGCCACGAGACCGCACCACAGCAGGAACCGCGCCGTCGGCACGAGGGGCCTCCCTCGCCACTCTCCCCCCGGGGTCCTTTACTCGACTATGCCCCGTATCCTTGCGCTCTGCCCCGTATCGTCCCACCCTGGAACCATCAGGCCGTACGGCCCCCACGCACACCCGGTGGTGAGCCAGATGCTTCTCAGGCGACGAGCGACCGCCCTGGCGGCCACGGCGGTGCTGCTCCTCACCCCGGCCGTCGCGGCCTGCTCGGACGACGGGCCCGCGACCGGCAACGGGGTGACCTCCACCCTGCCGCCGGTGCGGACGTCCACGACGCCGCCCCCGGCCGACGGACCGGCCGACCCGGCCGCCGCGAAGGCGGAGATCACCCGGAACTGGGCGGCCTTCTTCGCCGCGGACACCCCGGCCGCCGAGCGCGTGAAGCTGCTGGAGAACGGCGAGGAGATGCGGGAGGTCCTCGCCGCCTTCGCCGGCAACCCGCAGGCGGCGGCGACCACCGCGAAGGTCACCGGCGTCACCTTCACCTCCGCGAGCGGCGCCGACGTCACCTACGACCTGCTCGTCGGCGGCAACCCGCTGCTGCCGGACTCCCGGGGCACCTCGGTGCTCCAGGACGACACCTGGAAGGTCTCCGTGAAGACCCTGTGCGGCCTGGTGAAACTCAGCGGTGTCACCGTCGAAGGCTGCTGAGACCGCCGCGGCGCGGCTCCCGGCGCTGCTGCTCGCCCTCCTCCTCGCCCTCCTCGCGGGGTGCGGCAGCCGGCTCCCGGAACGCGCCTTCGAGACGCGGCCCACCGCCCACCCCTCCGGCGGTGAGCCGCTCCGCGTCGGCATCATCACCAGCGCCACCAGCCCGGTCGGCGGCGAGGCCCTGACCGGCCCGCGCGACGGCGCCGTCGCCTGGTTCGACGCCCTGAACGCCGCCGGCGGCCTCGACGGGCGCCGGATCGAGGTCGAGACCTGCGACGACGGCGGCAGCGGCGTCGGCAACACCGCCTGCGTCCGTGAACTCCTCGACGAGCGGAAGGTCTTCGCCCTCGTCGCCACCACCGCCCTCGACTACGCCGGCGCCCGGCTCGTCGCCCGCGCCGGGGTCCCCGACATCGGCGGCCAGCCCCTCACCCCCGCCTACGACACCTACCCCCACCTCTACTCCCTCTACGGCAGCTCCGCCCCGCGCACCGGCGCCTCGCCCGGCTGGGACGGCACCCTGTACGGCGGGACCGAGGTCTACCGGTGGTTCGCCCGCGAGCGCGGCGCGCGGACCGCCGCCGTCGTCGCGTACGACCAGCCGGCCTCCGCCGCCTACGCTCGGCTCGTCACCCAGGGGCTGCGCGCGGAGGGGTACCGGGTCGTGACCGAACGGGTCGACTTCGTCCTCCCCGACTTCCGGGCCGTCGCGGCCGATCTGCGCGAGCGCCGGGTGGACCTGGTCTTCGACGCGCTGGACGCGCACGGCAACACCCGGCTGTGCGAGGCGATGGAGGCGCTCGGCGTCCGGGTCGACGCCAAGGTGACGAACGTGCAGAACTGGTCCTCCTCCGTGGAGCGCGCCTACGCCCGCGCGCCGGGGTGCCGCGAGGCGCTCTGGGTGACCGGGTCGAGCCGCAACTTCGACGACACCTCCCACCCGGAGGTCCGGGCCTTCCGGGCCGCCATGGGGGAGCGGGAGCTGTCCCAGTGGCAGCTGGAGGGATGGGCCGCCGCCATGTGGTTCACCGACGCGGCCCGCTCCTGCCTCGACCGCCCCGACCGGGGCGGACTCACCCGAACGTGCGTCGAGGCGTACCTGGAACGCCCCGAGCCGTACACCGCCCGGGGGCTGCTGCTGCCCGTGCGCTTCGAGCACCTGGAGCGCCCGCCCGCCACCCGCGAGACCTGTCTCTCCGTGGCCCGCTGGCGGGACGGCGAAGGCTGGGAGAGCCAGGGCGAGATGACCCGTAACTGCGCGGCCGTCCCCCAGCTCGGTTACCGGCCGTGAGGGCGGCCGCCGCCGGAGCAGTACAGTCGCCGGGACCGACCGACCGACCGGGGGGAACCGGTAGATGCGCATCTCCTTCCTGCTCCACAACGGCTACCACTACGGCGGAACGATCCGGACCACCTTCACCCTCGCCGAACAACTGGCGGAACGTCACGAGGTCGAGATCGTCTCGGTCTTCCGCCACCGCGACAGCCCCCTCCTCGGCCTCCCCTCCGGAGTGACCCTCCGTCACCTCGTCGACCTCCGTGAGAACGGACCGGGGTACGACGGCGACCACCCCGACTTCCACCTCCCCGCCCGGGTCTTCCCGCGCGGCGACGGGCGCTGGAAGCAGTACAGCGCGCTGACCGACGCGCGGATCGGCGCGTACCTGCGCGGGGTGGAGGCCGACGTCCTCGTCGGCACCCGGCCGGGGCTCAACGTGCACCTGGCCCGGCAGGCCGGGCCGGGGCCCGTGCGGGTCGCCCAGGAACACCTGATCCTCGACGGGCACAGCCGCCGGCTGCGCCGGGACATCGCCCACGAGTACGCGCTGCTCGACCTGGTCACCACCGTCACCGACGCCGACGCCCGCGCCTACCGGCGGCTCGGCCTGCCGGACGCGGTCCGCGTCGCGTCCGTGCCGAACAGCGTGCCGGCCGCCACCGTCCCGCCCGCCGACCCGTCCGCCCGGGTGGTCGTCGCGGCCGGCCGGCTCACCCGGGTCAAGCGGTTCGACGTGCTGATCGACGCCTTCGCCGAGCTCGCCGCCGACCACCCGGACTGGAGCCTGCGGATCTACGGCAGCGGGGACGCCGCGCAGGACCTGCGGGGCGCGCTGGCCCGGCAGATCGAGGCCCGCGGGCTCGGCGGGCAGGTGAGGCTGATGGGCCAGGTCCAGTCCATGGAGCCGGAGTGGGCGAAGGGGTCCGTCGCGGCGGTCACCTCCGAGCGGGAGGCGTTCGGCATGACGATCGTGGAGGCGATGCGGTGCGGCCTTCCGGTGGTCGCCGCGGACTGCCCGCACGGACCGCGCGAGATCGTCGAGGACGGTGTGGACGGCCGGCTCGTCCCCGTCGGCGACCCGGGGGCGGTCGCCAGGGCGCTGCGCGAGCTGATGGACGACGAGGAGCTGCGGGCCAAGGCCGGGAGGGCGGCGCTCGCGGCGGCGGAGCGCTTCGACCCGGCGCGGATCGCCGTGTGCCACGAGGAGCTGTGGGCCGGCCTCCTCGACCGCCCCGCGCCCCGCCGCGCCCACTCCCCGGCCGCCGAGGCGTGGCACTCCTGGACCGGCCGGGGCATCGACGCGGTCTACACCGCCAAGGCCGCCGCCGGCCGTACGCTGCGCCGCCTCGGGCTGCGCTGACGGGGCGCTACGGGAGGTCCCGCCGCTCCCGCCGGGCCGGCGGCGGTCCTGCGACCCGGATCCGCTCGTAGTCGGCGAACTCCGGGTGGTGCAGGTCGAAGGCGGGGGACTCGGAGCGGATCCGGGGCACCGCCGCGAAGTTGTGCCGGGGCGGCGGGCAGGAGGTGGCCCACTCCAGGGAGCGCCCGAAGCCCCAGGGGTCGTCCACCTCGACGCGGGGCGCGTACCGCCAGGTCCGCCACACGTTGTAGAGGAACGGCAGGGTGGAGATCCCGAGCAGGAAGGCGCCGACCGACGACACGGTGTTGAGCGCGGTGAAGCCGTCGGCGGCCAGGTAGTCCGCGTACCGCCGGGGCATGCCCTCCGCGCCCAGCCAGTGCTGGACGAGGAAGGTCAGGTGGAAGCCGGTGAAGAGGGTCCAGAAGTGGATCTTGCCGAGCCGTTCGTCGAGCAGCTTGCCGGTGAACTTGGGCCACCAGAAGTGGAAGCCGGCGAAGGTCGCGAAGACCACGGTGCCGAAGACCGTGTAGTGGAAGTGGGCGACGACGAAGTACGAGTCGGTGACGTGGAAGTCCATCGGCGGCGAGGCCAGGATCACCCCGGTCAGACCGCCGAAGAGGAAGGACACCAGGAAGCCGGTCGCCCACAGCATCGGGGTCTCGAAGGAGAGCGAGCCGCGCAGCATGGTCCCCGTCCAGTTGAAGAACTTCACCCCGGTCGGCACCGCGATCAGGAAGGAGAGGAAGGAGAAGAACGGCAGCAGCACCGCCCCGGTCGCGAACATGTGGTGCGCCCAGACCACCACCGACAGGCCGGTGATCGTCATGGTGGCGGCGACCAGGCTCAGGTACCCGAAGATCGGCTTGCGGGCGAAGACCGGGAGGATCTCGCTGACGATGCCGAAGAACGGCAGGGCGATGATGTAGACCTCGGGGTGGCCGAAGAACCAGAAGAGGTGCTGCCAGAGCAGCGCCCCGCCGTTGCCGGGGGCGAAGGTCAGCGCCCCGAACCGCCGGTCGGCCTCGAGCGCGAGCAGCGCCGCGGCGAGCACCGGGAAGGCGACCAGCACCAGGATCGCGGTGAAGAGCACGTTCCAGGTGAAGATCGGCATCCGGAACATGGTCATGCCGGGGGCCCGCATCGCGATGATGGTGGCCAGGAAGTTCACCGAGGTGAGGATCGTGCCGAAGCCGGAGAGCGCGAGCCCCATGATCCACAGGTCGGCGCCGATCCCGGGGGAGCGCTCGGCGCTGTTCAGCGGGGCGTAGGCGGTCCAGCCGAAGTCGGGCGGGCCGCTCGGCGTGAGGAAGGAGCCGACCACCATCAGCCCGCCGAGCAGGAACAGCCAGTACGAGAACATGTTGAGGCGCGGGAAGGCGACGTCGGGCGCGCCGATCTGGAGCGGCACCAGCTCGTTGGCGAAGCCGGCGAAGGTCGGGGTGGCGAAGAGCAGCAGCATGATCGTGCCGTGCTGGGTGAACGCCTGGTTGAACTGCTCGTTCGAGAGGTACTGGATCCCGGGTCTGGCCAGCTCCGCCCGCATCGCCATCGCCAGCAGACCGGCGAAGAGGAAGAAGACGAACGAGGTCACCAGGTAGAGGTGACCGATCTTCTTGTGATCGGTGGTGGTCAGCCAGTCGATCAAGATCCGGCCATGTCGCTGCCGTGCGGATTCGGCCGTGGTGGTCGCCGCCTCGGTGGTCATCGGTGTCTCCGCCCCGTGTTCCGGTTCTCCGGCATCCGGACAGCGTAAGCATTGTGTAAGGGAACGGTGAGGGAGCCGCGCGCGGGCCCGCGCACAATTCTCCGGTCGGCCCCGCCCGGCCGGAATTCGGCCGGGCCGCGAAACCTTTCCGAACGGTTTGTGCGAAGCTCCGGCCGACTTTTCGAAATACCGGAGAATTGAACCGGGACCATCCCTTCCGGTGTGCGCTCCGTCACCACGCCGACCGTCGGGAAGTTGTGACGCAAGCGTGACCGCCGGGGTACTAACGTGAACCCCATGGCACCCGAACCGCGCATCCCCGAACCGCCCCGAGACGCGCCCGAGTCCTATCTGGGCCTCGACGCGGACGGCGCCGCCCAGCTCGCCAGGACCCGTGGCTGGCGCGTCGTCAGGACCCTCCCGCCCGGTGCGATCGTCACCATGGAGTACCTCGACGGGCGCCTCAACCTGGAGGTCGAGGACGACACCGTCACCCGCTGCTGGATCGGCTGAGGCCGGACACGGGGAAGGGCCCCGGCCGGGTGGCCGGGGCCCTTCCGTGCGAAGGAGGCTCGGGGGTCAGGCGGTGAGCCGGTCCGAGGACGGCCTGCTCCGCGCCGCGCGGGCGTGACTCGCGGCGGCCCCCACGGTCTCCCGCGACGGCTTCTCCTGGGCGGCCGGAGCCGGGAAGAGGCGCGGTCCGCCGGACGCCACCGGCAGCGAGGGCACCAGGCGCCGCCGGGCCCGCAGCCGCTCCCCGACCCGGTCCCGCCGGTCCAGGATCCATGCCTCGACCACGGCGATGACCGGCTCGCACCACGGCAGCGCGAGCAGGATCAGCAGGCCGGCGGCCCAGCCGAGGAGCACGTCGCTCAGCCAGTGCGTCCCGAGGTAGACCGTCGTGAGGCCGACGCCGAGGGCGACCACGGCGGAGAGCGCCGACAGATAGCGCCGGGCCCTCGGGGTGGTGGCGAGGTAGGCCAGGATGCCCCAGGTCACCACCGCGTTCGCGGTGTGACCCGAGGGGAATATGTCGCCGCCCGCGAACAGCTCGGCCGAGCCGACCTGTGTCGCGTAGTGGGGGCCGAGCCGGCCGAGTCCGAGCTTCACCGCGCCGACGGTGACGTTGAGGAGCAGCAGCGCCGCGCCGAGGGAGAGGAGCGGCCGCAGGGTGTGCTGGCGCCAGGAGCGCCAGCCCAGCCAGGCCGCCACCATCACCGCCGTCGGGCCGCGCTGGCCGAGGACGACGTAGTAGTCCAGGAAGGCGTGCAGTTCCGGCCACTGCTGGTAGGGACGGAAGAGCATGATCTTCCAGTCGAGGGTCACCAGCCAGGTGGACAGCAGCACCGCCACCACGACGATCAGATAGAACGCCGACGTCCCGCCGAAGAGGGCGAGACGCGTCCGGGTCATCCGCGGGACCTCTATCTTCGGCGGGACCGGCTCCCGGTCCAGCCGGGCAAAGATGTCGGTACGCACCCAATGGACGTTACAGGGGGTGAGGAGACGACCCGCGCGATCCGCTCCCTTCGTGATGACGATGTGATGTGGAGTGGGTCTCAGCGGCCCGGCTATTCCGGACTCCCGTCGGAAAATCCGATGACCTTCAGCCCTATTGCCGCGGGAGGTGAATCCGGAAGTCTGTCCGTGTGGCACGGAATTACTTCAAACACCCGTCCGTGCGGAATTCCATGCGACGCGCGGGCCGATCCGAGTGGCGTACGCCACACCGGGAGCCTCGCCGGGGTGAGAGGTGCGCCACCCTCCCGGGGCTCGTCCTCGCGTACGCTGACGGCTCACTCGCCCCTCATCGCCGCGCCGCCGCACGCACATCAGCCCTGGTCGGCGGCGCCTGCCGAGCGCGAGAGCGTCACTTGGAGGTACGTACATGTCGCGGACGATCACGGCACCGGCGGGGCGGCGTGCCGCCGGCGGCGCGAACCGCTGGGCCGTCCTCGTCGTGCTCTGCGTCAGCCTCCTCCTGGTCGCCCTCGACGCGACCATCCTCCACGTCGCCGTCCCCTCGCTGACCGAGAACCTGCGCCCCGGCTCCACCGAGCTGCTCTGGATCGTCGACGCCTACCCGCTGGTCTGCGCCTCGCTGCTGATCCTCTTCGGCACGCTCGGCGACCGGATCGGCCGCCGCAAGGTGCTCCTCCTCGGCTACGGGATCTTCGGCGTCGCCTCGGCCGTCGCCGCCCTCGCCACCGAGCCCTGGGTCCTCATCGCGGCCCGCGCCCTGCTCGGCGTCGGCGGCGCCATGATCATGCCGGCGACCCTCTCCATCATCCGGACGGTCTTCCCCGACCGCCGCGAGCGCGCCACCGCGATCGGCATCTGGACGGCGGTGGCCGCGATCGGCGCCGCCGCGGGGCCGGTGCTCGGCGGCTTCCTCGTCGAGCACTACTGGTGGGGTTCGGTCTTCCTCATCAACATCCCGCTGATGGCGCTGATCCTGCCGCTCGCCCGCCGGCTCCTGCCCGAGTCCCGGGGCGCCGCCGAAGGGCCCTGGGACGTCCTGGGCGCGCTGATGGCAGCCGCCGGCGTCCTCGGCTGCGTGCTCGGAGTGAAGCGCGCGGGCTCCGGCGAGCCGCTGCTCGCCCCGGCCACCGCGGGGCCGCTGCTCGCCGGCGCGCTGCTGCTCGTCCTCTTCGTACGGCGCCAGCGGCGCAGGCGGCACCCGCTGATCGACATGCGGCTCTTCTCCCGGCCGGCCTTCACGACCTCCGTCGGCTGCATCGTCCTCGCCATGCTGGCCCTCGTCGGCCTGGAGCTCATCGCCGTCCAGTACCTCCAGCTGGTCCTCGGGCTCAGCCCCCTGGAGACCGGGCTGCGGCTCCTCCCGCTCACCTTCGCCGCCATGGCGGCCGGCGCCACCGGCTCGTACACCCTGCGCCGGCTCGGACCCCGCCGGATGGTCGGCTGGGGCTTCCTGCTCACCGCCGGCGCGGTGCTGCTGCTCACGCTCATGGGCCAGCACGACCGGCCGCTGCTGCTCACCGCCGGCTTCGTGCTGCTCGGCTTCGGCCTCCAGACCACCCTCTTCTCCGCGTACGAGTCGATGCTCAGCGAGGCGCCGCCGCGGAGCGCGGGCGGGGCGGCGGCGATCGGCGAGACCTCGTACCAGCTCGGCGCCGGCATGGGCATCGCCCTGCTCGGCAGCGTCATGAACGCGGCGTACGCCCCCGGTCTGGCCGGCGTGCCCGGGGTGCCGGCGGCGGCGAGCGAGGCCGCGGCGAACTCGCTGGGCGAGGCGTACCAGGTCGCGGGGCGGCTCGGCGGAGAGGCCGGCCAGGCCCTGCACACGGCCGCGCGGCACGCCTTCGTCGACGGACTGCACCTCACCCTCTTCGTGAGCGCGGGCCTGCTCCTCGCGGGCGCCGCGATGGCCGTGCGGCTGCCCCGGGTGATGGAGTGCCCGGTGGACGTCGAGGCGGCGGTCGAGGAGGCGGCGGCACAGGCGGCGGCCGAGGCCGAGGCGGCGCGGGCGGGAACCGCGGACGCGCGGTCCGGGGACTCCGGGGCTTCCGGCGACGCCGAGGAGTCCGGGCCCGTGGCCGGGACGGCGGGGCCGGGGGCAGGGAAGACGGTGTCCGGGGAGCCCGGCGGCGTCACGGCCGATGCCGTACGCGCGGCGGCGGGGGAGCGGGCCGGGCTCGCCGGGCCGGGCATGGTGCCCGGGCAGTCCGTCGGTTCCCCGGGCGAGACGGGCGCGGCGACCGCGCCCCGGCCGAGGCCGGACGCCGGCCCGGCGGGGACGATGAGCGGCGCGGTGACCCGGGGGCGGTGACGCGGGGTTCCGACGCGGCCGGCCCGGATCCGCGGGGCGGGTCCGGGCCGGGGTGGCGTCGGTCGGGATCGGTTCGCGATCCGGGGTGGCGCGGTGCGGCGCCGGAGGGGTCGGCTCTGGTCGAAGAAGCCGGAGGGTCGGCTCTGGTCCGAGAAGCCGGAGGGGTCAGCTCTGGTTGAAGAAACCGTCCTGCCGACGACGGCCGGACTCGCTGACGATCTCCGTGTCGGCGGGGGTCAGGAGGAAGACCCGGGTCGCGACGCGCTCGATCGAGCCGCGCAGCCCGAAGGCGAGACCGGCGGCGAAGTCGACGACCCGCTTCGCGTCGTTCGGCTCCATGGCGGTCAGGTTCACGATCACCGGCACGCCGTCCCGGAAGAGCTCGCCGATGGCCCGGGCGTCCCGGAAGCTGTCGGGCGAGACGGTCGCGATCCGGCGGCCCCGGTCCTCGGCGGTGTCCGTGGCGACCCGGACCCGGGGGTCCGTCACCCAGGCGTCGCCGCTCTCGGCACCGTCGGCGTACTCGTCGTCGTAGTAACGCTCGTCGTTGTCCTCGACGAGTCCCAGCCAGGCGCTCGCCTTGCGCACCGATCCCATGGACGCCTCCTTTCACGCGGTCACTGCGGTCACTTGTGGTTCCGCATATCCCTATCGTCGTCCATGATGCGGATCGCGCGCCAAGTGGATACGCGCCGCGCAGGGGATTCGTGACGGTACTGGTGCAGAACGTGAGGCCCTGTTTCTGGCGATTCGTCAGGAAACTTGGGGTATGCGGGGCCTGACGGAGGGCCATGTTGCTGAAAATATGAAAGTCGGTCCAGAAGGGTGACGTCGGGCGCGTACGGGTGAACGCGCCCTCGCTACCATGCCGCGAGGCCGTCGGACGGCCTGTTCTCGCACCGCACCACGGGGGATGGAAATGTTCGGAATCGTCAGGCCCTGCACGCACCGGCTCACCGACCATCTGAAGACCCAGTGGATGGCCCACCTCTGCGGTCTGTGTCTGGCGCTGCGCGCCGACCACGGCCAGTTCGCGCGGGTCGTCACCAACTACGACGGGCTCATCGTCTCGGTTCTGACGGAGGCTCAGACCGGCGTCACCGACGCGGGCCGCCGCACCGCGGGCCCCTGCCCGCTGCGGGCCATGCGCACCGCGCCGGTCGCCCGCGGCGAGGGCGCCCGGCTCGCCGGAGCGGTCTCGCTCGTCCTCGCCTCGGCCAAGGTCCGCGACCACGTCGCCGACCGGGACGGCCTGCTGGCACGCCGGCCGGTCGCCGCCGCGGCCCGCCGGGTCGCCCGCTCCTGGGACAAGGCGGGGGCCCGCGCGGGCCGGGCCGTCGGCTTCGACACCGCCGTCCTCGTCGACGCCGTGGACCGGCAGACCGGGATCGAGTCCCTGGCCGGCCCCGGCACCCCGCTCCTCGTCGTCACCGAACCCACCGAGACCGCCACCGCCGCCGCCTTCGCGCACACCGCGCTCCTCGCGGGCCGCCCCGGGAACGCCGGACCGCTCGCCGAGGCGGGCCGGCTCTTCGGCCGCCTCGCCCACCTCCTCGACGCCGTCGAGGACCAGGCCGCCGACGCGGAGAGCGGCGCCTGGAACCCGCTCACCGCCACCGGGACCTCCCGCGAGGAGGCCCGCAGGCTCGCCGACGACGCCCTGCACGGCATCCGGCTGGCGCTGCGGGACGCCGAGTTCACCGACGGCAAGCTCGTGCACCGGCTCCTCGCGCACGAGCTGCGCGTCTCGGTCGACCGCGCCTTCGGCACCACCACCTGCGCGCACGGGGCGCCCGGCGCGGGGCAGGGGCCGGTGCCGGGGAACCCGTACGCGGGCGGGGCGCAGGGGCCGTACGGCCCGTACGGGCAGAACCCCTACGGCGGCGGCGCGCCGGGCGGCCCGGGCGGCCCCGGCGGGCTGCCGCCGCAGTTCGGCGGCGGCGCCCCGCAGGCGCCCAAGCCGCGCGGCTTCCTCGCCGGTTGCGCCATGTTCACCTGGCTCTTCTGCACCTGCCAGATCTGCTGCGCCAAGGAGTACGAGGGCCCCTGGTCCCGGAAGAAGCGCGAGGGCTGCTGCCGGGACTGCGACGGATGTGACGGCTGCGACTGCTGCTGCCCCTGCGACGGCTGCTGACGCACCGTCCGGGGATCATCGGAATCGAGCCTCTTCCTGGGCGGTCCGGACGAACGCGTCGGCCGGGTCGCTCCGGGAGTGCGGCGTCTTCCGTACGGAGTACACGGGCACGACGCTCCGTTCGCACCCCGGGCTTCCGGCGCCGGTGTGGAAGGGTGGAACACCATGAGCGACACCACGCGCAACACCGAGACCGCCGACGCCGCCGGGGAGTGGCGGCACTGGCACGAGCAGCGCGAGGCGGCGGTGGCCTCCTCGTACGGCCCGCTCTCCCTCACCGGCACCCACTGGCTCGCCGACCACCCCGGCGGGCGGCTGCCGGACCTGCCGGGGGAGTGGCGGGAGGACGGCGACGAGGTCGTCCTGACGGCGGGCGCCGAGGACGGGATCACCGTCGACGGCAAGCCGTTCACCGGCGTCGTGCGGCTCGGCGCCGACCACGCGCCGATCCACGAGTCCCGGGTCGAGTCGGCGGGCCGCCGGATCGTGGTGATGCGCCGCGAAGGGCTGTGGGCGGTACGGGACTTCGACCCCGGCTCGGCGGCGCGGCGGGCCTTCCGGGGCATCGAGGCCACGCCGTACGACCCGCGCTGGGTGGTGCCGGGGGTCTACCGGCCGTACGAGGAGGAGCGCAGCGTCCGGGTGGCGAACGCGGACGGCAAGGAGCGCGGGCTCGGCCTCTCCGGGCAGCTCGTCTTCGAGCTCGACGGGCGGGTGCACACGCTCCAGGTGGCGGTGGAGGCGGACGGCACGCTGTGGGCGGTCTTCGCGGACGCCACCAGCGGCGACTCCACCATCCGCTTCCGGTTCCTGCGGCCGGCGGCGCCGGCGGAGGACGGGTCGGTGACGGTGGACCTCAACCGGGCGCTGCTCCCGCCGTGCGCCTTCGTGGACCACTTCATCTGCCCCTTCCCGCCGCCCGGGAACACGCTGGAGCTCGCGGTCGAGGCGGGGGAGCGGCGGGTGCTGACCGCCTGACCGCCTGACCTCCTGACCGCCTGACCTCCTGACCGCCCGACCTCCTGGCCGTCTCGCAGACCGCCCGTGCCCCCGGCCGTCGGGCGCCGGGAGGCACCCCTCCCAAGATCTTGTGAATCCGTTCACAAAAGGACTTCCGGCCCCGTCCCAAGGGTCTTTCCGCGCTCCTTTCCGCAGGTCATCGGGTGTCGAATGGAGACATCGAAGGCATAAGGGACCGGTGAAGGAGGCCCGTCATGGCGGCCAAGGAGATGGTGGAAGGACTCGTCGGCCGGGCGCTCGGGGCGCTCGCGGAGTTCGAGACCCTCGACCAGGAGCAGGTCGACCACATCGTCAGGAAGGCGTCGCTCGCCGCGCTCGCCGCTCACGGCGAGCTGGCCCGCCTCGCCGTCGAGGAGACCGGCCGCGGTCTCTTCGAGGACAAGGCCGTCAAGAACCTCTTCGCCTGCGAGCACGTGACGAACTCGATGGCCGGCCTGAGGACCGCGGGTGTCATCTCCCGCGACGAACTGAGCGGCATCACCGAGATCGCCGAACCCGTCGGCGTCGTCTGCGCGATGACCCCGGTCACCAACCCCACCTCGACCACGCTCTTCAAGGCGCTGATCGCCCTCAAGACCCGCAACCCGATCGTCTTCGCCTTCCACCCCTCCGCCCAGCGGTGCTCCGCCGAGGCCGCCCGGATCGTTTGCGACGCCGCCGTGGCCGCCGGCGCCCCCGAGGGCTGCGTGCAGTGGATCGAGGAGCCCTCCATGGAGGCCACCGGCCTCCTCATGCGCCACGAGGGCGTCTCCACCATCCTCGCCACCGGCGGGAACGCGATGGTGAAGGCCGCCTACTCGTGCGGCAAGCCCGCCCTCGGCGTCGGCGCGGGCAACGTCCCCGCGTACGTCGCGAAGGACGCGAAGCTCCGGCGCGCGATCCACGACATCGTGCTCTCCAAGGCGTTCGACAACGGCATGATCTGCGCCTCCGAGCAGGCCGTCATCCTCGACGCGGAGGTGTACGAGGCGGGCCTCGCCGAGTTCGCGCGGCTCGGCGCCCATGTCGTCACCGCCGCCGAGAAGACCAAGCTGGAGGAGTACCTCTTCGGTGCCACCGCCTACGGCACGAACTGCGGCGGGGCCAAGCTCAACGCGGCCGTCGTCGGCAAGTCCCCGGCGTGGATCGCCGAACAGGCCGGCTTCGAGGTCCCCGAGGGCACCTCGATCCTGCTCGCCGAGTGCGCCGAGGTGGGCGAGAACGAACCCCTCACCCGCGAGAAGCTCTCCCCGGTCCTGGCCGCCCTCAAGGCCGACTCCACCGAGCACGGGCTCGAACTGGCCGCCGCCATGGTCGAGTTCCACGGCCTCGGGCACAGCGCCGCCATCCACACCGAGGACGAGGCGCTGGCCGAGGAGTTCGGCAAGCGGGTCAAGGCGATCCGGGTCATCGTCAACTCCCCCTCCACCTTCGGCGGCATCGGCGACGTCTACAACGCCTTCCTGCCCTCCCTCACCCTCGGCTGCGGCTCGTACGGCCACAACTCGGTCTCGGACAACGTCTCCGCGGTGAACCTGATCAACGTCAAGCGGATCGGACGGCGCACCACCAACATGCAGTGGTACAAGATCCCGCCGAAGATCTACTTCGAGCGGAACGCGATCCGCTACCTCGGCGAGATGGAGGACGTCCACCGGGTCACGATCGTCACCGACCGGACCATGGGCGAGATCGGCTTCGTCGCCAAGGTCACCGACATCCTCGGCGGACGGGCCGAGCCCGTCGCGATCCAGGTGATCGACGACGTCGAGCCCAACCCCGAACTCGCCACCGTGCGGGCCGGCGCCGCCGCGATGCGCGCCTTCCGGCCCGACACCATCGTCGCGCTCGGCGGCGGCTCCCCGATGGACGCGGCGAAGATCATGTGGCTGATGTACGAGCGGCCCGAGGTGGAGTTCGCCGACACCAAGGAGAAGTTCTTCGACATCCGCAAGCGGGCCTACCGGTTCCCGAAGCTCGGCGAGAAGGCGAAGCTGGTCGCGATCCCGACCACCTCGGGCACCGGCAGCGAGGTCACCCCCTTCGCCGTCATCTCCGACCCGGAGACCGCCCAGAAGTACCCGCTCGCCGACTACGCGCTCACCCCGGACGTGGCGATCGTCGACCCGGTGCTCCCGCTGCACCTCCCGCCGACCGTCACCGCCGACTCCGGCTTCGACGCCCTCACCCACGCCACCGAGGCGTACGTCTCGGCCTACGCCAACGACTTCACCGACGGCCAGTGCCTCCAGGCGATCCGGCTGATCTTCGGGAACCTGGAGACCTGCGTGAAGGAGGGCGCGCGGGCGCCCGAGGCGCGCGAGAGGATGCACAACGCGTCGACCATCGCCGGCATGGCCTTCGCCAACGCCTTCCTCGGCCTGGTCCACGCCATGGCCCACACCCTCGGCAACACCTTCCACGTCGCCCACGGACGCGCCAACGCGCTGCTCCTCCCGCACGTGATCCGGCACAACGGCACGGTCACCCACAAGGCCGTGCCGTGGCCCAAGGCCGAGGTCTACCGGGCGCCCGAGCGCTACCAGGAGCTCGCCCGGACGCTGGGCCTGCCGGCCGCGACCCCTGAGGAGGGCGTGGAGTCCTACGCCCGGGCCGTCGAGGAGCTGCGCGAGCGGTGCGGGATCCCGGCGGGCTTCCAGGCCGCGGGCGTCGACGAGGCGGCCTTCATGGAGGCCCTGCCGCGGCAGGCGATGAACGCCTACGCCGACCAGTGCGCCCCGGCCAACCCGCGGATGCCGATGATCGACGAGATGAAGGAGCTGATGGTCCGGGCGTACTACGGCGAGTAGGCCCGGGACGCGAGGAGGCCCCCGCGGCGGCGGGGGCCTCCTCGCGCTTCCCGTACGCCGGCCGGGGTCAGGCGCGGGGCTCGCCCACCTCCGCCGCGATCGGCTCGCCCTCGGGCTTGCGCTTCAGCGAGGACAGCACCAGCGTGACCGCGGCGCCGACCACCGCCCAGGCGGAGAGCACCAGCATCGAGGCGGTCATGTCGTTGCCCTTGAAGTACGCGATCGAGCGCGCCGCCCAGGTGCCCGCGCCCGGCGGCAGGGCCGGGCCGATCGCCTTCCAGAACGGCGGCAGCATCGGCGCGGGGAAGGCGCCGCCCGCGCTCGGATTGCCCAGGACGACCACGAGCAGGATCGCCAGGCCGATGCCGACGATCCCGAAGACGGACTGGAGGGCGAGGGTGGCCGCGCCGACGGCGAAGACGACCAGGGTGCCCAGGCCCCACAGGGCGGCGACCGAGCCGGGCAGGGCGCCCAGGATCGGACCGACGATGACCGCGCCGCCGAGACCGCCGAGGACGGAGTAGAGCGCGAGGACGCCGAGCCGGATGATCGCCCGCTCGCGGTTGGCCGGCCGGGAGCCGGCGCTGATGGCGAGGATCGCGGCGCAGATGTAGCCGCCGACGCACCAGCCGACGACGAGGTAGAAGGCGGAGAGCCCGTCGAAGTCCTGCGGCGAGGCGGGGGCCACGTCGACCGTCCGCACCTGCCGGCCCTGGGCCGCCTCCACCTGGGTGAAGATCTTCTCCAGCGCGGAGGAGAGCACGGTGCCGCCGCCGGAGGCGACGAGCAGGGTGTCGGTGCGGCTCGCCGGGTTCACGACCAGGGCCCCGTCGATCTCCCGGTTCATGATCTTGCCCCTGGCCTCGTCCGCGCCGGCCACCACCCGCGGGTCGAGCGGGTCCCCGGGCAGCTTCTCCAGCTCGGCCAGGAGGGTGGCGGACACCTGCGGGGGCGCGACCACGCCGAAGGGCACGTCCGACGGCTTCGGGTTGTGCAGGGCCCCGACGTACGAGGTGATGAAGAGGAGCTGGAGGGCGAAGACCCCGACGACGAGCAGGGCGGCTCGGGGGGTGACGGCGCTTTTCAGTTCGTCGACGAGACTCATGCCCCCCAGGCTCCGGGGGAGGGGGCGTTCGCGCAGGTGGGAGGGGGCCGAACGGCTGACGGAAGCAGGTGCGCGACGCTTATCGTACGCACGTTCGAAATGAGCTAGGGTGGTGTGTGGGGGTGGGAACGTCTGTACGAATACCGGTGCGGGAGAGCACCGCCGGAGCAGGAACGCGGGAGGTGCGCCATGACGGGCTTCACCCATCTGCACGCCGCCTCGGGGCACTCCCTCCGGTACGGCGCCTCCCACCCCGACGCCCTCGCCGCCCGCGCCGCCGAGCGGGGCCTGGACGCCCTCGCCCTGACCGACCGCGACAGCCTCGGCGGCGCGATCCGCTTCGCCAAGGCGTGCGAGAAGGCGGGCGTCCGCCCCCTCTTCGGCGTGGACCTCGCCCATGAGCCCCTGCTCGCCCCGGCCGGCCCCGACGGCCCGGGCGGCCCGGGCGGCCCGGTTGACGGGGTCACCTCCGCCCGCCGGGTCCCCGTGCGCGGCGGCGCCTTCGTCGACGAGTCCGCGCCCCGGGCCGTCTTCCTCGCCCGCTCCCGGGCCGGCTGGGCCTCCCTCTGTGCCCTCGTCACCGCCGCCCACGCCCGGACCGGGGAGGACCGCCGCCCCCTGCTGCCCGCCTCCGCCGACCCCGGCACCGGCCTCCTCGTCCTGCTCGGCCCCGACTCCGACGTCGGCCGCGCCCTCGCCGCCGGCCGCCCCGACCGCGCCGCCCGGCTGCTCGCCCCCTGGCGCGACCGGTACGGCGACGCGCTCCGCCTCGCCGCCGTCGACCACCGGCGCCCCGGCACCGGCCCCGGCTCCCTGCGGCTCGCCGCCCGCACCGTCGGCTTCGCCGCCGAACAGGGCGTCCCGCCCGTCCTCACCAACGCCGTCCGCTACGCCGACCCCGGCCAGGGCCCGGTCGCCGACGTCCTCGACGCCGCCCGCAGGCTCGTCCCCGTCGACCCCCGCAAGGGCCTCGACAGCGGCGAGGCGTGGCTCAAGGACACCGCCGGGATGACCGCCGCCGCCGAGCGGATCGTCGAGGCCGCCGGCTTCCGCCCCGACGCCGCCCGCCGGCTCCTCGACCGGACCGCCGAGGCCGCCGCCGGCTGCCTGGTCGACCCCGAGGACGACCTCGGCATCGGCTCCGCCCACTTCCCGGAACCGCACCTCGTCGGCGCCGCGCACCGCACCGCCCAGCGCGTCCTCGCCTCCCGGACCGCCGCCGGCATGGTCCTCAAGGGGTACGAGAAGCGGGGCGCCTACTGGGACCGGATGCACCGCGAACTCGACATCATCGCCCACCACGGCTTCGCCACCTACTTCCTGACGGTCGCTCAGGTCGTCGACGACGTCCGCGCCATGGGCATCCGGGTGGCCGCCCGAGGCTCCGGCGCCGGCTCCCTCGTCAACCACCTCCTCGGCATCGCCCACGCCGACCCCGTCGAGCACGGCCTGCTCATGGAGCGCTTCCTCTCCAAGCGCCGCACCGCCCTGCCCGACATCGACATCGACGTCGAGTCCGCCCGCCGCCTGGAGGTCTACCGGGCGATCATCGGCCGCTTCGGCGCCGAACGGGTCGCCACCGTCTCCATGCCCGAGACCTACCGGGTCCGCCACGCCGTCCGGGACGTCGGCGCCGCCCTCTCCCTCGACCCCGCCGAGACCGACCGGATCGCCAAGGCGTTCCCCCACATCCGCGCCCGGGACGCCCTCGCCGCCCTCGACGAACTCCCCGAACTGCGCGAACTCGCGGGCGAGCGCGAGAAGTTCGGCCGCCTCTGGGAGCTGGTCGAAGCCCTCGACGCGCTCCCGCGCGGCATCGCCATGCACCCCTGCGGCGTGCTCCTCTCGGACGCCTCGCTGCTCACCCGCACCCCCGTGATGCCCACCAGCGGGGAGGGCTTCCCCATGTCCCAGTTCGACAAGGACGACGTGGAGGAGCTCGGACTGCTCAAGCTCGACGTGCTCGGCGTGCGGATGCAGTCCGCGATGGCCCACGCCGTCGCCGAGGTCGAACGCGCCACCGGCACCCGCCCGGACGTCGACGCCGTCCCGGCCGGCGACCCCGACACGTACGCCCTGATCCGCTCCACCGAGACCCTCGGCTGCTTCCAGATCGAGTCCCCCGGCCAGCGCGACCTGGTCGGCCGGCTCCAGCCCGCGACCTTCCACGACCTCGTCGTGGACATCTCGCTCTTCCGCCCCGGACCGGTCGCCGCCGACATGGTCCGGCCCTTCATCGAGGCCCGGCACGGCCGCGCCCCCGTCCGCTACCCCCACCCCGACCTGGAGGGACCCCTGCGCGAGACGTACGGCGTGGTCGTCTTCCACGAGCAGATCATCGAGATCGTCCGGATCATGACCGGCTGCGACCGGGCCGAGGCCGACCAGGTGCGGCGCGGGCTCTCGCACCCCGAGGAGCAGGGCCGCATCAAGGCGTGGTTCGCCGAGCTGGCGCAGCGCCGGGGGTACGCGGACGAGGTCGTCGCCCGCACCTGGGAGATCGTCGAGGCGTTCGGCTCGTACGGCTTCTGCAAGGCGCACGCGGTGGCCTTCGCCGTGCCCACCTACCAGTCGGCCTGGCTCAAGGCCCACCACCCGGCCGCCTTCTACGCCGGGCTGCTCACCCACGACCCCGGCATGTACCCCAAGCGGCTGCTGCTCGCCGACGCCCGGCGGCGCGGGGTGCCGGTGCTGCCGCTGGACGTGAACCGGTCGGCGGTCGCCCACCGTATCGAACTGGTGTCCAAGGAGCCTCCGGTGTGGGGACTCCGGCTCGGCCTCACCGACGTCCACGGCATCAGCGAGGCCGAGTCCGCCCGCATCGAGACCGGCCGCCCCTACGCCTCCCTGCTCGACTTCTGGGAGCGCGCCCGCCCCGGAAAACCCGTCGCCGAACGCCTCGCCCAGGTCGGCGCCCTCGACGCCTTCGGCGCCAACCGCCGCGACCTCCTGCTGCACCTCACCGAACTCCACCGCACCCAGCGCGGCGCCGCCTCCTACGGCGGCCAGCTCCCGCTCGCCAAGGGCCGCAAGACCGCCCCCGTCGGCCTGCCGGACCTCGACGAGTCGGAGCGCCTCAGCGCCGAACTCGGCATCCTCGGCATGGACGCCTCCCGCCACCTCATGGGCGACCACCACGCCTTCCTCCGCGAACTCGGCGTCGTCTCCGCCGACCGGCTCCGCTCCACCCCGCACGGCAGGACCGTCCTCGTCGCGGGCGCCAAGGCCGCCACCCAGACCCCGCCGATCCGCTCCGGCAAACGCGTCATCTTCACCACCCTCGACGACGGCACCGGCCTCGTCGACCTCGCCTTCTTCGACGACGCCCACGAGCGGTGCGCCCACACCGTCTTCCACTCCTGGCTGCTCCTGGTCAGGGGCGTGGTGCAGCGGCGCGGCCCGCGCAGCGTCAGCGTCGTCGGCGCCGCCGCCTGGAACCTCGCCGAACTGGCCGAACTGCGGGCCACCGGCGGTCTCGACGCGGTGGGCGAACGGCTCGCCGAAGAGGCGTCCGCCCCCGGAAGGAGCACCGACGACGGCCGCAGGATCCGCCTGGAGACCGGCTACGAGCTGAACCCCTGGGCCGACCTCAGGCCGGCCGGCGACGGCGCCGCCACCCCGGCGCGGAAGCTCTGGCACAGCAGCCCCGGGAGCGCCGGATGATCCTCTGCGTACGGTGCGGACCGGAGGCGGGGGAGTCGTTCCTGCCCCGGCTCGTCGACCTGCTGGGCGAGTTCACCCCCGTCGTGGAGGCCGCCCCGCCCCACGAGGCCCTCGCCGACGTGCGCGGCGCGCTGCGCTACTTCGACCGCACCCCCGCCGAACTCGCCGCCGTGATCCGCGTCCGCGCCCTCGCCCTGTACGGCGTCGACTGCGTCATCGGCGCCGGGCCCAATCCGATGCTCGCCCGCATGGCCGCCCGCGAGGCCCGGCCCGGCCTCACCCTGACCGTCGACGACCCGGCGGCCTTCCTGCGCGACCGCCCCGTCGTGGCGCTCGACGGCGTCGGCCGCGCCACCGCCCGCACCCTCTGCGGCTACGGCCTCGACTCCGCGGGCCGGGTCGCCGACGCCCCGCTCGCCGTGCTCCAGCGGCTCGTCGGCGCCAAGGCCGGCCGCGAACTGTGGGAACGGGCCCGGGGCATCGACCGGACCCCCGTCGTGCCGAACGCCGCCGCCCGCTCGCTCGCCGCCGAGCGCTCCTTCCCGCACGACGAGACCGACCGCACGGAACAGCGCCGGGCGCTGCTCTCGCTCGCCGCCGAACTCGGCGCCCGGCTGCGGACCGGGAACCAGGTCTGCCGGTCCCTCGCGCTCACCGTGCGGTACGCCGACCGGAGCACCACGAGCCGGAGCCGTACCCTGCCCGAACCGACCGCCCACACCGCGGCGCTCACCGCCCTCGCGTACGCGCTCCACGACTCCCTCGGCCTCCAGCGGGCCCGGGTGCGGGGCGTCGCGCTGCGCGCCGAGGGCCTGGGGCCGGCCGAACGGGCCGCGCACCAGCTCACCTTCGACCCGGCGGACGAGAAGGCCCGGCGGATCGAGGCGGTGGCCGACCGGGCCCGCGCCAAGTTCGGGCCGCGGGCGATCCTCCCGGGCTCCCTCGCCGCGTGAACGGCCGCAGCCGAAAAGGACCTTGACGGGGCACCAGTTTTTACCGGCACGTAACTTCCCAGCCGGTAACACCCGTGCGTAACGTGGCCGGAAGAGCATCCCCACTTGTGGTCCGGGCCGCAGGGCACAGCACCCCCACCATCCCCTTGAGCCGCAAGGAGATCGTCCGATGCTGCCCCCGAACCCCTGGAAGAACCTCGCCAGAGCGCTGTCCGTCCTGCTCCTGACGGTCGCCGCCGTCCTCGCCCCCACCACCGCCGCCCAGGCCGCGCCGAGCCGCGGCTGGAACGACTGGTCCTGCAAGCCCTCCGCCGCCCACCCGCGCCCGGTCGTCCTCGTCCACGGAACCCTCGGGAACTCCGTCGACAACTGGCTCGCCCTCGCGCCCTACCTGGTGAACCGCGGCTACTGCGTCTACTCGCTCGACTACGGTCAGCTGCCGAACGTGCCCTTCTTCCACGGCCTCGGCCCCATCGAGAAGTCCGCCGGCCAGCTCGACGTCTTCGTCGACCGGGTCCTCGCCGCCACCGGCGCCCCCGAGGCCGACCTCGTCGGCCACTCGCAGGGCGGCATGATGCCCCGCTGGTACCTCAAGTTCCTCGGCGGGGCCGAGAAGGTGAACGCGCTCGTCGGCATCGCCCCCGACAACCACGGCACCACCCTGCTCGGCCTCACCAGGCTCCTGCCGTACTTCCCCGGCGCCGAGGACCTGATCAGGGCGACCACGCCGGGCCTCGCCGACCAGATCGCCGGCTCCCCCTTCCTGACGAAGCTCAACGAGGGCGGCGACACCGTGCCCGGCGTCCGCTACCACGTCATCGCGACCCGGTACGACGAGGTCGTCACGCCGTACCGCTCGCAGTTCCTCTCCGGGCCGAACGTCACCAACGTCCTCATCCAGGACAAGTGCGCGCTCGACCTCTCCGAGCACGTGGCCATCGGCACGGTGGATCGGATCGCCTTCCACGAGGTGGCCAACGCCCTCGACCCGGCCCGCGCCACCCCGACCACCTGCCTGTCGGTGATCGGCTAGCCGCGCCGCGTCCGCCGGGTGGCCGCGAACAGCACCGCCGCGCCGGCCGCCAGCACGCCGGCCCCGCCCAGCGCGAGGTACGGCGTGCTGCTGTCCCCGCCGGTCTCGGCCAGCTCCACGGCCTCACCGGCGGCGGCCGGCGCGGGCGCGGCCTGCGCCGTCGTCGCCTCCGCGGTCGGCTCCGGCTCCTGTCCCGCGCTCGCCTCAGCGGTCGGCTCGGCCGGCCGCGCGCTCGCCTCCGCGGACGGCTCGGCGGTCGGCTCGGGCGCCGCCTCCGTGACCTCCGCCCCCGTCGAGGCGTCGTGGTCGCCGTGCCCGCCGTGCTCGACGGAGGACTCGTCCTTCCCGGCCTCGATCTGACCGTCGCTCGGCGCGGAGGCGGACGGCGCCGCCCCGCCGTTGTCGGCGCCGAACACCACGTCGGAGCAGGTGTAGAACGCCTCGGGGGAGTCGGACCGCTGCCAGATCGAGTAGATCAGGTGCCGGCCCGACTTCTCCGGCACCGTCCCCTCGAAGACGTAGTCACCGTTCTGCATCCCGGGGTCGGTCACCGTCACGAACGGCTGCGCCTCCAGGTCCGACCACTTCAGCGGCTGCGACGGGTCGTACCCGTCCTTCGTCACGTACAGCGCGAACGACCCCTTGTGCGGCGCCGTCCCCTTGTACCGGAAGGTGTGCTTGCCGGCCGCCAGCTTCGACGCCGGCCAGTCCGCGCGGGCGAGGTCGAGCCCCCGGTACTTGTCGTTGCCCGCGCTGCACAGCTTCCCGTCCGGGATCAGCTGCCGGTGCTGCCCGGCCGCGTTCGCGATGTTCACCGCGTTCCAGTCGTAGAACGCCTGCGCCCCGCTCGCCGCCACCGCCGCCTTGCACGCCGCCGACGACGGCGACTCGGGCCCCTCCGCGTAACAGGCCGCCACCCGGCTCACCGGGTCGGTCATCGAGCCGTGCGCGAAGGCGGGGGAACCGGCGAGCCCGGCGAGGACCAGAGCGGTGGCGGCGACCGCGACCGTACGACGAGACGTCATGGGGGAACACTCCTGGAACGAGGGTGGCGTGGGGGGATGCCCCGCACGCTAGCCCGGAAAATCCCCGAAGCAGGCCCGGGAGAAGGCGAGAAGGCGATTCTTAGGGCCGCTTTAAGGTCCAGGAAAGAGCCCCCTCAGGAAGCCCTCAGCCCGCCGGGCGGTACCGCCGCTCCGGGCGCCCCGTGCCGCCGTACCGGAGGGTCACCTCGGCCCGGCCCGTCACCGCGAAGTGCTCCAGATAGCGCCGCGCGCTGACCCGCGACAGCGAACCCGCCTCCGCGCACTCCGTGGCCGACAGGCCCTCCGGATGGGCCCGCAGGATGCCCTCCACCAGCTCCGCCGTGTGCGCCGCCAGCCCCTTCGGGAGCTCGCGGGAACCACGCGGACGGGTCCCGAAGATCTGGTCCACGTCCTCCTGCCGCGCCTCGTCCAGACCGTCGAGCCGGGTGCGCAGCGAGGCCACGTGCCGCAGCTGCTCGTGGAGGGCCGCCTGGTTGAAGGGCTTGATCAGGTAGTGCAGCGCGCCGGCCCGCAGCGCCGCCCGGACCATCCCCGCGTCCCGCGCCGCCGTGATGAAGAGCGCGTCCACCGCCAGACCCGCCCCGCGCAGCTCCCGCAGCACCCCGATGCCGTCCATGTCCGGCAGGAAGATGTCGAGCAGGACCAGATCGGGCCGCAGCCGGTGCGCGGCCCGCAGCGCCTCCGCGCCGGTGTGCGCGACACCGACGACGGAGAAGCCCGGCACGGCCGACACGTAGCGGCTGTGCAGCTTGGCCACCATGAAGTCGTCGTCGACCACCAGCACCTTCGTCACGCCGGACACGGTAGGTCGCGACCACAAGGACCACAACGTCCGTTGGTTGCGGAAGAGAGACAGCTTCCTCACGCGGAGGCAACATGTGGCCCACTTCACCTCCCCCGGGCCCGTCCCGGAACCCACCCAACCACCGAGAGGCGGCCGCGTTGCGTCTTCGCACCCCCTTCGCCCTGCTCGGGGCGGCGCTGCTGGTGCTCGTGGGGCCGCCGCTGCTCACCCCCGGCAGCGGCTCCGGCACCGGCACCGACATCCCCGGCCTGCGGTTCATGGTCCCCAACACACCCGGCGGCGGGTACGACATCACCGCCCGCACCGCCGCGAAGAACGCCGAGGAAGCCGGCCTCACCGGCGACATCGAGGTCTTCAACCTGCCCGGCGCGGGCGGCACCGTCGGCCTCACCCGGCTCGTTGGCGAGCGCGGCGACGGCCGCGTCGCCATGTCGATGGGGCTCGGCGTCGTCGGAGCCGTCCACACCAACAAGACCCCGAGGACCCTCGCCGACACCACCCCGATCGCCCGGCTCACCGAGGAGCAGGACATCGTCGTCGTCTCCAAGGACTCCCCGTACCGGACCATCCAGGAGCTGCTCGCGGCCTGGAAGAAGGAGCCCGGCAAGCTGCCCGTCGGCGGCGGCTCCTCGCCCGGCGGCCCCGACCACCTCGCGCCGATGCTGATGGCCCAGGCCGCCGGCATCCCGCCCAAGGAGGTCAACTACATCCCCTTCGACGGCGGCGGCGAACTCCTCGCCTCCATCCTCGGCGACAAGGTCGCCTTCGGCGTCTCCGGCGTCGGCGAGTACCTCGACCAGATCAAGGCCGGCGAACTGCGCCTGCTCGCCGTCACCGGCGCCGAGCGCGTCCCCGGCCTCGACGCCCCCACCCTCCGCGAGGCCGGCCTCGACACCGAGTTCACCAACTGGCGCGGCATCGTCGCCCCGCCCGGCCTCACCGACGCCGAACGGGACAAGCTCGTCACCCTGGTCACGAAGCTGCACGACTCGCCCCAGTGGCGCGAGTCCCTGAAGACCCACGGCTGGACCGACGCCTTCCTGCCCGGCGAGGAGTTCGGCGCCTTCCTCACCGAACAGAACACCCGCGTCGACACGGTGCTGAAGGAGCTCGGACTGTGACCACCGATCCGAAGGCATGGCTCAAGGACCGCTCCGAACTCGGCGTCAGCGCCCTGCTGCTCCTCCTCGGCGTCCTCGTCCTCACCGACGCCCTCACCCTCGACGTCGACGTCACCGCCCGCGGCCCCGTCGGCCCGGCGACCGTCCCCCTCGTCGTCGGCTGCGGCCTCCTCGTCGTCGCCCTCCTCCTCGCCCTCGACGTGCTCCACGGCGGACGCGGCGAGGCCGAGGGCGGGGAGGACGTCGACCTCGACGCCCCCGCCGACTGGCGCACCGTCCTGCTCCTCGTCGGCGTCTTCCTCGGCTTCGCCGTCCTCATCGGCCCGCTGGGCTTCCCCGTCGCCGGCGCCCTCCTCTTCTGGGGAGCGGCCTACGCCCTCGGCAGCCGCCACCCCGCCCGCGACCCGCTGATCGCGGCCGTCCTCTCCCTCCTCACCTACGGCGTCTTCGACCGCCTGCTGGGCGTTCCGCTGCCCGGCGGGCCGCTGATGGGAGTGCTCTGACCCATGGAATCCCTCAACTCCCTGATGGACGGCTTCGGGACCGCCCTCACCCCGGTCAACCTGCTGTGGGCCGCCGTCGGCGTGCTCCTCGGCACCGCGATCGGCGTGCTGCCCGGCATCGGCCCCGCCATGGCCGTCGCCCTGCTGCTCCCGGTGACGTACGGCCTCGAACCCACCGGCGCCTTCATCATGTTCGCCGGCATCTACTACGGCGCCATGTTCGGCGGCTCCACCACCTCGATCCTGCTCAACACCCCGGGCGAGAGCGCGGCCGTCGTCGCCGCCATGGAAGGCCACCCGATGGCCAAGGCGGGGCGGGGCGCCCAGGCGCTCGCCGCCGCCGCGATCGGCCACTTCACCGGCGGCATGATCGGCACCGTCCTGCTCGTCGCCCTCGCCCCGGCCGTCGCGGCGCTCGCCGTCGACATCGGCGCCCCCGACTACCTCGCCCTGATGGTCCTCGCGTTCATCGCGGTGACCTCGGTCCTCGGCTCCTCCCGGATCCGCGGTGTCGCCTCCCTGCTCATCGGCCTCACGATCGGTCTGGTCGGCCTCGACCAGCTCACCGGCCAGCAGCGGCTCACCTTCGGCTCGCTCCAGCTCGCCGACGGCATCGACGTCGTCATCGTCGCGGTCGGCCTCTTCGCCATCGGCGAGGCCCTCTGGGTCGCCGCCCACCTGCGCCGCACCGCCGGCCGGCCCGTCCCGGTGGGCCGCCCGTGGCTGGGCCGCGAGGACGTGCGGCGCACCTGGAAGCCGTGGCTGCGCGGCCCGTTCCTCGGCTTCCCGTTCGGCGCGATCCCGGCCGGCGGCGCCGAGATCCCGACCTTCCTGTCGTACGTGACGGAGAAGCGGCTCTCGAAGCACCGGGACGAGTTCGGCAAGGGCGCCATCGAGGGCGTCGCCGGACCCGAGTCGGCCGCCTCCGCCTCCGCCGCCGGCACCCTCGTCTCCATGCTGACGCTCGGCCTGCCGACGACGGCCGTCGCCGCCGTGATGCTCGCCGCCTTCCAGCAGTACGGCATCCAGCCGGGACCGCTGCTCTTCGAGCGGGAGCCCGAGCTGGTGTGGGGCCTGATCGCCTCGCTCTTCGTCGGCATGGTCCTGCTGCTCGCGCTCAACCTGCCGCTCGCGCCCGTCTGGGCGAAGCTGCTGCGCATCCCGCGCCCGTACCTCTACGCCGGCATCCTGTTCTTCGCCGCCGTCGGCGCGTACGCGGTCGGCGGCGAGGCCCTCGACCTCGTCGTCCTCCTGGTGGTCGGCCTCCTCGGCCTCGGCATGCGCCGCTACGGCCTGCCGGTGCTGCCGGCCGTCATCGGCGTCATCCTCGGCCCGGCCGCCGAACAGCAGCTGCGCCGCGCCCTCCAGATCAGCGACGGCTCCGTCACCGGCCTGGTGAACACCCCGTTCTCGGTGACCGTCTACGCGATCGTGCTGCTCCTGCTGGTGTGGCCGCTGCTGCGGAAGGCGGTGACCCGCCGCGGGACCGAGGCGTGAGCCCGGGGGCGTACGACGATACGACGGTAGGGGCGAGGTCCGGCCAACGCGCCGATGAAGGAGTGAGTTTCGGACAACGGGCGGCGGGATCCGGTATCCCTGGCGGGCGTAGTCTCCCCCCCACTCGAAGGGACACCCCCCATGCGCGTCCGACTCGCCCTCGCCGCCACCGCCCTCCTCGCCGCGGCCGCCGCCCCTCTCGCCCACGCGGGAGGGACGGACGGCCGCACGGCCGTGCCGTCCGGAGGGTTCGCGGACCTCCTCACGGTCGACCGCGCCGGCCTCCTCGGCGCCGACGGCACGGTCACCCTCTCCGGCACCTACCGCTGCCTCGACGACAGCGCGGGACCGGTCTTCGTCAGCTCCACCCTGCGCCAGCAGGACCGTTCCGCCGGGATCGGCGGCACCCGCGCCGTCTGCGACGGCGCCCTCCACACCTGGACCAACACCGCGGTGGTGAAGGACCCCGCCTACCAGCCGGGCGACGCCCGCGTCGAGGCCACCCTGATGCAGCTCACCCCCCAGGGCGACCTCGGCCTCCCCGCTCCCGGCTTCCTCGCCGTCGAGGACGCCCCCGTCACCCTCGGCTAGAGCGCGCCGCCCGCCGGCTCAGGCGGCGGGAGCGGCCGGCCGCCGGCTCAGGCGGCGGGAGCGGGCCGGCCGAGCAGGGCCACCAGCCCGTGCCGGCCCAGCCGTTCCAGCTCGTCGAGGGCGGCCACGGCCCGCCCGGCCGCCTCCGGATCGGCGGCGGCGAGCCCGCTCGCCGCGAACTCGTCCTCGTCGAGCCGGAGCACCTCGCTGCCGTCCGCCGACACCCACAGGTCCAGGTCCAGGTCCTCGACCGTCACCCCGGCCGCCCCGAACTCGGCCGGCCGGGTGATGTCGCAGTACCAGCCCTTGAGCCGGCCCTCTGCCGACCACACCTCCTTGACGGTGAACCAGCGGTCCGACCAGTAGTGCTCGACGAAGACGTCACCCGGCTCGAAGCGCACGAACCCGAAGTCCCGCACCCCCTCCGCCGCCCACGGCGCCCGCACCGAGAGCCGCGTCGCCGTCTCGGTCACTACCTCGGCGGGATAGCGGATCTTCAGCCGCCCCGCCTTCCACAGCGCCACCTCAACCGAGCGTCCTGACATGGCGTACCTCCGTCGCCTCGATCGCGTACCCGAACCACTCGTTGATCGCCAGCATCGGCCCGTTGCCGGCGTCGTTCCCGGTGAACGCCTCCGTACAGCCCGCCGCCCGCGCCCGGTGCAGCGACGCGTTCTTGGCGAGCTTGGCGAGACCGCGCCCGCGGAAGGCCGGGGCCGTCCCCGTCATCCCCGAGGAGTACCGCCCGAGCCCGTCGGTCTGCGCGGCGCTGAACGCGGCCGGCACCCCGTCCACCACCGCCACCGTCGTCAGCGAACGGTCGTGCAGCGGATGGTTCCAGGTGGTCTCCAGCCAGTGCGCGTAGTCGTCCATCTCGACCGGCACGTCGCTCGGCTCGTCGGCGGTGGTCGCCGCGTCCAGTTCGAAGACCGTCCGCGGATCCGCCGCGAACTCCGCTGCCGACAGCAGCTCGACACCGGCCGGCGGCGCCTGGAGCGGCGGCAGCCCCGCCGTCAGGTCCAGCCGCAGGAAGTGCGCCGACCGGCTCGGCGCGTACCCCCGCCGCTCGGCGTAGGCCCGGTTCGCCGGCTCGTCGAGGACCCAGCTGTAGAGCGTCGTCGCCCCCCGTTCGACCAGGTGCTCCTCGGCCGTGCGGACCAGCAGCGATCCCGCGCCGAGGCTCCGGCGGGCCGGATCCACGTACACGTTGAGCCGGCCGATGCCGGGCTCGGGGGAGTCGTGGGCGACGGACACCTGGGCGGTCCCGATCACCTCGCCGTCCTCGGTCACCGCCACCAGCGGCCGCTGGTGGGCGTCGGGATGCGCGTGCGCCCAGTCGAACGTCAGCTGCTCGGCGGTGGCCAGCATGCAGGGGAGGGCGGCGCGACGGACGCGGGCGAAACCCTCGGCGTCCTCGGGCCGTACGTCACGGACGATCACAGTCATGGGGCCGCACGCTACGGCCGGGCCCACGCCGCCGCCTCCCATTTTCCGGTGGGGTGGGGGCAGAATCGGGCGGGTGACACTGACACTCGCCGTGGACCACCAGTCCACCACCGCCCCCTACGAACAGCTGCGCGCCCAGATCTCGGAGCGCGCCCGGTCGGGCAGACTCCCGGTCGGCTACAAGCTGCCGACGGTCCGGGGACTCGCGGAGCAGCTGGGGCTCGCCGCGAACACGGTCGCCAAGGCGTACAAGGCCCTGGAGTCGGACGGGGTCATCGAGACCCGCGGCCGGCACGGCACCTTCGTCGCGGCGGCCGGCGACGCCGCCAGCCGCCGGGCCGCGTCGGCCGCCGCCCAGTACGCCGAGGAGGCGTACCGCCTGGGCCTCACCCGGGACGAGGCGGAGGCCGCCGTGGGGGACGCGCTGCGGGCCGCGTACGACTCCGAGTGACCTGTACGCCGTGACCTGACGTGACGGATGTGCCGGGCGCCCCGGCGGACCCGACACGGCTCGGAGAGGCAGCCCGGCCGCCGGGATCACGGTTCGGAGAGGCAGCCCGGCCGCCGGGATCACGGTTCGGAGAGGCAGCCCGGCCGCCGGGATCGCGGGTCAGAGATACAGCCCGGCCGCCGGGCTGCGCTGCTCCGGCAGCTCGGCGGGGGAGGCGCCGCGCCGCAGCGCGAACAGCTCCGCCAGCGTGGCGCCCCCGGCCGGCACCCCGTCCTCGCGGCCCAGCCAGGCCGCCGACTCGGCCCGGGTCAGCGGCCCGACCTCGATCCGCGCCAGGCAGCGGCCGGGGCGCACGATGGCCGGGTGGAGCCGCTCCAGGTCCTCGTTGGTGGTGAGGCCCACCAGCACGTTCCGCCCCTGGCCGAGCAGACCGTCCGTCAGGTTCAGCAGCCGGGAGAGCGCCTGGCCCGTGGCCTCCTTCGCGCCGCCCCGGATCAGTTCGTCGCAGTCCTCCAGGAGCAGCAGCCGCCACCGCTCCTTCTCGGTGCCGTCGTCCTCGCCGATCGCGATGTCCATCAGGTACCCGATGTCGTTGAAGAGCCGCTCGGGGTCCAGCACGCAGTCCACCTGGCACCACTCCCGCCAGGACCGGGCGAGGGTGCGCAGCGCGGAGGTCTTGCCGGTGCCGGGCGGGCCGTGCAGCAGCAGGAGCCGCCCGGTGACGTCCTCGGGGGTCAGCTTCATCAGCCGGTCCATCGACTCGGCCACCGGCGCCGTGTAGTTGGGGCGGGCCTCCTCCCAGGTGGCCGCGCTGATCGGGCGGGTCATCCGGCGCGGCCCGCGCTGCGGAGCCAGGTACCAGAAGCCCATGGTGACGTCCTCGGGCTCCGGCTCGGGCTCGTCCTTGGCGCCGTCGGTGGCCTCGGCGAGGATCCGCGCGGCGAGCTCCGGGTCGGTCGCCGTCACGGTGACGTCGGCGCGGTGCTTCCAGCGGGAGGCCAGGATCGTCCACCCCTCGCCCTCGGCGAGCACGGAGCTGCGGTCCTCCTCCTTCGCCCCCCACAGCACCCGGGCCCCCGGCGGCAGCAGCGTCGCGTCGGACCGCGCCCGGTCCAGGGTGAGTCCGTGCGCGTGCGGCTGCGACCCGGTCGTGAAGCGGTCGAGGAAGAGCGCGTCCATGACGTCGCTCGGCGAGTCGCTGTCGTCGAGGTTGACCACGACCGGCAGCGGCTCGCGCGGCCCGGGCGGTACGGCGGGGGTGTCTGGCATGCTCGCCATGATCCACCGGCCGGCCGGGCCGCGCACGGGGTTTTGCCCCGGGCGACCCGCGCACCCGGCGGGCGGGTCAGATCCAGTGCCCGCGCGCCCGGCGGGCGGGCCGGATCCAGTGCCCGCGCTCCCAGCGGGCGGGTCAGATCCAGTGCCCGCGCACCGCTCCCCGGGCCCGGCGGGCGAGCGCGTACCCCTTCGTCAGGGCCCGGTCGACGGCGAAGTCCCGGGCGACGGAGCCGCCTTCGAGGTGCCGGACGAACTGTTCGACCGTGGTGGAGCGGCGTACGGTCACCCGCTCCAGGGCGTAGGGCCCCTGCCGGCGCCGGGCGAGCGCGTTGCCGACGGCGAGCGCCTGGCCGAAGCCGGCCTCCCGGACGGCGGTCCGCACCCGCCGGCTGGAGTAGCCGTACGGGTAGGCGAAGGAGTCCGGCGCGGTGCCGAGCTCCTCGGCAACCAGCTCCCGGCAGCGCAGCGCCTCGAACCGCAGCCGCCGCGCGTCGAGCTGGTCCAGCTGCGGGTGGCTGTGGCTGTGCCCGCCGATCTCCGTGCCCGCGGCGGCGAGTTCGCGGACCTGCTGCCAGCTCAGCATGGTGTCGAGGGCGCCGCCGGTGTCGTGCCGGCCGGGCAGCCAGCCGCTGGTGACGAAGACGGTGCTGACGTAGGAGTGCTTCGCGAGCACCGGCAGGGCGTACCGGTGCACGCCCTCGTAGCCGTCGTCGAAGGTGACGAGCACCGGCCGCGCGGGCAGCTCGGCGCCGGTCCGCCAGGCGGCGGCGAGCGCGGCGGTGGTGACCGGGGTGAAGCCCCGCTCGGCCACCGCGTCCATCTGCGCGGCGAACGCCTCGGGGGTCACGGAGAGCCCGAGCGTCGCGGGCGCCGGATCGGGGGCGACCGCGTGGTACATGAGGATCGGCACGGGGGCGGGGGAGGCGCTCACGCGACCGCCTCCTTCGCCCCGGCGTCCCGGTCCTCGCCGGGGACGGCCCGCGGCTCGATCGGCCCCCACGAGAAGGAGGGGGAGCGCCCGCGGCGGGCGCGGAGGGTGCCGAGGGCGTAGCCGCCGGCGGCGAGCGCCACGCCCGTGACGATGGCCCCGGCCCGGCCCGCGCCGCCCGGCCGGCCGAGCAGCGCGTCCCGCAGGCCGCGCACCACCCCGGCGGGGAGGACCCGGCTGGTGTAGCGCCGTTCGGACTCCAGGCCCTTGCCCGCGCCGACGCTCTGGGCGACGAGGGCCTTGGACAGGCCCTCGGCGTAGACCCGGGTGCGGAAGTAGGCGAAGCGTTCGCGCGGGGCGGGCACCTTGTGGTGGATGACCGCCCGGTCGTCGATGAGCAGGACCGCGCCCGGCACCGCGTTCGCGAGCCGGATGCACAGTTCGGTCTCCTCGCAGCCGAGCGGCCGCCGGTCGCCGTCCCGCCCGATGCCGGTGGCGAAGCCGCCGGCCGCGTCGAAGGCGGTGCGCCGGAAGGAGGCGTTGCCGCCGAGTACGTTGCGGACCCGGACCCGGCCCGGGGGCAGCCCCCGGTAGGTGCAGCCGACGACCCAGTCGAACTCCTCGGGGAACCAGACGGGCCGGCGGCCGGAGCCCCAGGCGGGCAGGGTGCGCCCGCCGACGGCGACGACCTCCGGGTCCCGGTAGCCGGCGGCGAAGTGGTGGAGCCAGTCGCGCTCGGCCACGGCGTCGTCGTCGAGGAAGGCGACGAACTCGCCGCGGGCGGCGGCGATCCCGGTGTTGCGGCCGGAGGAGAGGCCGCGGGGGCCCGCGTTGGCGAGCACCCGCACCTCCTCGCGGCCGCGCGCGTCCGCGTACTCCTCGGTGAGCCGGTCCAGGAGGCGCTCGTTGTGGTCGACGACGAGCAGGGTCTCCAGCGGGGCCAGCGACTGCTTCCGGACGGAGTCGACGGCGGCGAGGATGTCCCCCCACCGCTCCTCCGTGTAGACGCAGATCACCACGGAGAAGCGGGGCGGGGCCGTGCGGTCGCTCAAGACACCTCTCCCCGGGGGACGTTGACGGAGAAGGCGGCGGGCCGGCGGAGCGCCCGGGCGGCCTTGGTGACGCGCTTCTCGCGGAGGATCACCTTGAGCACGCGGATGCCGTCGCGCACCGCGTTGAGGTTGCTGACGCCGTGGATCCGCAGGTATTCGTGGCTCGGGACCTCCTGCACCTTCAGGCCGGCCTTGACGACCCGGATGTTGATGAGGGTCTCGATCTCGAAGCCGGTGCAGTCGAGGGTGATCTTGTCGAGGCAGTGCTTCCAGAAGGCGTTGTACCCGTAGCAGAGATCGGTGTAGCGGGCGCCGAACTTCCGGTTGACGAGGGCGCAGAGCGCCCAGTTGCCGAGCCGGCGGATGCCGGTCATGTCGTCGGTGCCGCCGCCGTTGGCGAAGCGCGATCCCTTGGCGAAGTCCGCGCCGCCGACGAGGGCGGAGACGTAGGAGACGATCTCCTGGCCGTCCGCCGAGCCGTCGGCGTCGACCATCACGATGATGTCGCCGGTGCAGGCGGCGAAGCCGCTGATCAGGGCGTCGCCCTTGCCCTTGCCGACCTGTTTGACGACCTTCACGTCGGGCCGGAGTCCGCGCGCCACTTCCACGGTGTCGTCCGTCGAATTTCCGTCGACGAGGACGACTTCGTGAATCCATTCCGGCAGCGACTTGAACACGTACGGAAGATTTTCCGCCTCATTCATCGCGGGAATGACGACGCTCACCGGTGGAGTGATCGCCAGATGGGACGTGATGGCCCGGTACTGGGCCGCTATTCGACTCGGCTCGGTGAATTCTTGGCCCGTGACGGCCGGGCGCAGGAACGAGCTCATGGGTCGGTTTCCCTCTCGTCCGGTGGGCCGCCCACCCCTGGGCGGCCCGATCGTGTATCCGGTTCGAAAGGGGGGTTCTCGCCATCCCCGCACGGAAGCGATCGCCTTGCGGGATCGGTGAGTTGGCATGACTGGCCGCGCGGTACCCGCGACTCGGCGCAGACGGACACACCGAGCACGGCACCCCCCTACCGCGCCCCGCTCCGGTGTCGCCGGGACTGCTGCGGCTCTCCCCTGAGCCGCTGTGCCGGTGAACCGATGCGGGTGAGATGTACGACGGTATTGATGAATGGGACTGTATGGCAAGTGCCGCTTGTACGGCCCGGTTTCTGGCACTTTGACGAAGGAACCGTGATCGAAAGCGCTGTCTTCTTGATCGGATTCGACCAATCCGTTTCCGCTATGAGGACAGGGTGGATCCGCCGCACTTCTGTGCAGGGTTGTGCGGATGTGTCGCGATCCCGTTCGGACAGGAACCGGGATCGGAACCTCCGGTTCCTCAGGTGGCCGAAAAGCGTTGCGCCATGAGGCGGCATCATTCACTCGTCAGCGGCAACTTTGACATGAACACTTCCGGAGCGGCGGATCCGATGCTACTTCCTGGTAGCGCAGAGATCCTGCTCCAGGGAGGTTCCATGAAACTGTCGCGATGCGCGGCCTTCGCGTCCTCGCTCCTGCTCGGCGCCGTCCTCGCCCTGACCGGGGCGGGAGCCGCGCAGGCCGCGGAGAGCGCCGCCGTCGACTACGTGGCCCTCGGCGACTCGTACTCCTCCGGCGTCGGCGCCGGCAGCTACGAGAGCGCCAGCGGCGACTGCAAGCGCTCCACCAAGGCGTACCCGCGCCTCTGGGCCAACGCCAACTCCCCCTCCTCCTTCGCCTTCACGGCCTGCTCCGGCGCGGTCACCACCGACGTCACCGGCAAGCAGCTCGGCCCCCTCTCGGCCGCCACCGACCTCGTCTCGATCACCATCGGCGGCAACGACGCCGGCTTCGCCGACGTCATGACGACCTGTGTGCTCCAGTCGGAGTCCACCTGCGTCAACCGGGTCAACCAGGCGAAGGGTTACGTCGACACCACCCTGCCCGCCCGGCTCGACGCGGTGTACAACGCGATCCGCGCCAAGGCCCCCGCCGCCCGGGTCGTCGTCCTCGGCTACCCGCGCTTCTACCAGCTGAACGGCTCCTGCGTCGCCGGCCTCAGCGAGAACGAGCGCAAGGCGATCAACGGCGCCTCCGACCACCTCAACGCCGCCGTCGCCAAGCGCGCCGCCGACCACGGCTTCACCTTCGCCAGTGTCGTCCCGGCCTTCACCGGCCACGAGATCTGCTCCGGCTCGGCCTGGCTGCACAGCGTCAACTGGCTCAACATCGGGGAGTCCTACCACCCGACGGCCAACGGCCAGTCGGGCGGCTACCTGCCCAGCTTCAGGAACGCGGCGTAGCGGCGGGTCCCCCGTCCTCCGCACCCGTACCCGCGGCGCCGGGAACGGCAGGAGCGGTGCTCGACGCCCCGCCCCCGCCCGCACCGGCGCCCGCACCCTCGAAGGCGCGCGAGGGCGTGTCGTCAGACACGCCCTACCCCCTGACGGCCTGCCAGACCAGCGCCGCCACGATTACCAGCGCCCCCGCGATCCCGGCCACGAGGACCACGCCTCTGCCCGGGCCCCGCCGCCGCGCACCGGTGCGCGCGGGCTCCTCCGCACGCCCCCCGCGCAACCCCGCCGCGCCGTCGTGCTCCCGATGCTCCGAGTGCTCCCGGCGCTCCGGCCCGCTCACCGGCCCGCGCTCCGGCGCCCCGTCCGCCGGCGTGCTCCCACGAGGCCGCTCCCCGGCGCCGGCCGTCCGCTCCAGCTCCCGTACGGCCCAGGCCCGCACCCCCGCGTCCCGGTCGGCCAGCCCCGCGGCCACCGCTGCCAGCGGTCCCGACCGCGTATCGGCGACCATCGCGCCGAGCAGCGCGCCCAGCGACCGCAGGTCCTCCTCCGCCCCCGGCGGCGGGGCGTCCGGCACCGAGGTCCCGGTGGCCACGCCGGTCACGACCACCCGCCCGTCGTTCGCGAGCAGCACCCGGTCGGGGGCGAGCCCGCGGTAGGGGACGCCCGCCTCCCGGGCCGCCCGCAGCGCCGCCAGCACCCCGAGCGCCACCCGCGCCGCCTCCCGGTCGGGCAGCGGCCCGTCCGCCTCCAGGGTCTCCGCCAGCGTCAGCCCGCGGACCAGCTCCATCACGATCCACGGCCGGCCGCGCTCCACGACCACGTCGTACACCTCGGCCACACCGGGACCCCGGATCGCCTCCGCGGCCCGCGCCTCGCGCTCGACCCGCGCGTACAGCAGCCGCTCCTCCGCCTCGGGCGTTCCCGGCGGGGCGTGCACCTCCTTGACGGCCACCTCGCGGCCGAGCGTCTCGTCCCTGGCGCGCCAGACGATCCCCGCCGCGCCCTCCGCGAGGGCGTCCAGCAGCCGGTAACGGCCCGCGATCAGCGTCATGGACCCACGGTAGCCGCGCCCCCGCCGGGTGGCGAGCCACTCGAACGGACCTCGGTGTCGTAGATCACACCGGCCTCCGGAGCCGCAGGTGGACGGCCGGGGTGCAGGATGGTTCGTGACGGTTCGGCAGGTGTTCGAACCCTGTCCAACTCGCCCTGGAATCAGATGGATTCGTAGCGTGACCGTCAACCCCCGTACGAGTGCAGTCGATCCGGGCGGTGGGATACACGCGTGTCACTGTGGGGCGATAGGGTTAACCTGCCCGGGCCGGGTGCCCTCGTACGGGTGGGGAGTGACATGGAACAGATAACGATGCGGAGCAGGCCGCGTGTGCCTGCCATCACCTGCGGGAGCAGCGCGACCAGTTCGCGCCTCGACCGCCATCTCGCGGTGCTCGGCGGTCCCGCCGTGCCCCAGCGCGAGGTGGCCGAGGCGACCCTGCTCATGCGGGAACTGACGACGCGTCGCCACGAGACGCCGGTCCCGAGCCGGCACGGCGACCGTGCGCGGGTCTCGCTCTTCGCCCCGCTCCGCCGTCTGCGCCGGACCCTGTTCGGCGCCCGCCACTGACCGTTCCGCGCGCTCCGGGCGCCGCGTCCCCGACGTGGCCCGCCGCCCGGACCCGCCGCCCGTGACCACCCGCACATCGAGAGCGCCGGACGCGTCCCCGCCCGTCCGGCGCTCCGTCGTACCCGCACCCGGGCCCAGGTCAGGCGATCACGCCCGCGGCCCGCAGGTTCCCCACCTCCGCCGCCGGGACGCCCAGCTCCGCGAGGACCGAGTCGGTGTGCTCGCCGAGGGCCGGGATCCGGCCCATCGGCGCCTCCGGGGAGCCGGGGAAGCCGACCGGCGGCAGCAGTGACGGCAGCGGTCCGACGGGGGAGTCCACCGGGCGCCAGCGGTCCCGGGCCGCCAGCTGCGGGTGGTCCACCAGCTCCGCCACCGAGTTGAGCCGCGCGCAGGCGATGCCGGCCGCGTCCAGGCGCCGTACCGCCTCGTCCGCCGGCAGCGCGGCGAGCGCCGCCCCCACGGCCGCGTCCGTCGCCGTCCGGCCCGCGACCCGGGCCGCGTTGGTCGCGAAGGACGGGTCACCGGCGAGTTCCGGCCGCTCCAGGACCCGCTCGGCGAGCCGCCGCCACTCCCGGTCGTTCTGCACGGAGAGCAGCACCAGGCCCCCGTCCGCCGTCGGATAGGCGTCGTAGGGCGCGATTACCGCGTGCGCGAGCCCCGTGCGCGCCGGGGCCGTCCCTCCGTGCGCCCCGTGGTGCAGCGGGTGCCCCATCCACTCCGCGAGCGCGTCGAACAGCGACACCTCCACCGGCCCGCCCCGCCCCGTCGTGCCGCGCCGGACGAGGGCGGCGAGGACGCCCGCGTACGCGTACATCCCGGCCGCGATGTCGGCGGCCGGGATGCCGGACTTGACGGGCTGTCCGGGGGTGCCGGTGACCGAGACGAGCCCGGTCTCGCACTGCACGAGCATGTCGTACGCCCTCCGGTGGGCGTAGGGGCCGTCCGGCCCGTACCCGGAGACGTCCACGGCGATCAGCCTCGGGTGCGCGGCGCAGAGCGTGGCCGCGTCGAGGCCGAGCCGGGCCGCCGCCCCGTGCGCGAGGTTCTGCACGAAGACGTCGGCGTCCGCGACGAGCCGCCCCACCAGCTCCCGCCCGCGCGGCTCCTTCAGGTCGACGGCGACCGACTCCTTGCCGCGGTTGCACCAGACGAAGTGCGAGGCCAGGCCCCGGGCCGCGGTGTCGTAGCCGCGGGCGAAGTCGCCGCCGTCGGGGCGCTCGACCTTGACGACCCGCGCGCCGAGGTCGGCGAGCTGCCGGGTGGCGAAGGGGGCGGCGACGGCCTGCTCGACGGAGACGACGGTGATCCCGTCCAGGGGGAGTGGCTGAGTGCTCATGTCCGCCTGCCTACCGCGCCCGGCGGGGCCCTGTCATCAGGAGCCGGCTCACACCGGCGGCTCCGCACCGCCGCTCCACACGGCAGGCCCGCACGGCCGCTCCACACGGCAGGCCCGCACGGCCGGTTCACACGGCAGGCCCGCACGGCCGGTCCACACGGCCGGTCCACACGGCAGGCCCGCACGGCCGGCTCGGCGGCGCCCGCACCGCCGGTTCAGCGGCGCGCGTACCGACGGACGGCGAGCGGGGCGAACACCGCGATCAGGGCGAGGGACCAGAGCAGCGAGCCGGCGACCGGGTGGGCGACCGGCCAGGCGGCGTCCGCGGGCACGGGGGCGTTGCCGAAGAGCTCCCGCACGGCGGTGGTGACGGCGGAGATCGGGTTCCACTCGGCGGTCGTGCGCAGCCAGCCCGGCATCCCGTCGGTCGGGATGTACGCGTTGGAGAGCAGCGGCAGCATGAAGGTGGCGCTGCCGAGCTGTCCGGCCGCCTCCTCGCTCTCGGAGGCGAGGCCGAGCAGGATGCCCACCCAGGTCGCGGCGAACCGGAAGAGCAGCAGCAGCCCGAACGCGCCGAGGGCTTCGAGGGCGGTCCCCTCGATCCGCCACCCCATGGCGAACCCGACCAGGACCAGCGGGACCGTGCCGACGGCGCAGACGACGAGGTCGGCGACGGCCTGCGCGACCGGGACGGCGGCGCGGCCCACGGGGAGGGTCAGGAAGCGGTCGGTGACGCCCCGGTGGGTGTCCTGGGCCGCCTGGAACATGCCGGTCATCAGCCCGCCGGCGGCGGTCGCGACCAGCAGGCCCGGCACGAGGAAGGAGCGGTACTCGGCGCCGGGCATGGCGAGGGCGCCGCCGAGGACGTACCCGAAGAAGAGCAGGAAGACGATCGGCATCGTCTGGGTCATCACGGCGATGGCGGGGGCGTGCCGGATCCGCCGGAGGTGCCGGCCGACCAGGGCGGAGCCTTCGAGGGCGAGGGCGTTCACGCGACGGTCTCCTTCCGTCCGGTGAGGCGCAGGAACACCTCGTCGAGGGTGGGCGGACGCAGCGCGGCGTCGACGATGTGGATCCCGGCGGCGTCGATCTCGCGGACGAGCCGGGGCAGGGTGAGGGTGGGGTCGGTGGTGACCGCGCCGACGGTGCGGCGCTCGGTGTCCAGGACCGGCGTCGAGCCGGTCAGCCGGTCGAGCACCGCCGCGGCGGGCTCCAGCGGACCCGGGCCGGCGACGACGACCTCGGCGCGGCTGCCCACCAGCGCCTTCAGCTCGGCGGGGGTGCCGCGGTGGGCGGCCCGGCCGTCCTCGATGAGGACGATGTCGTCGGCGAGCCGGTCGGCCTCCTCCAGGTACTGGGTGGTGAGCACCACGGTGGTGCCCTGTCCGGTGAGCCCGCGGACGGCGTCCCAGACAGCGCCGCGACTGCGCGGGTCCAGGCCGGTGGTCGGCTCGTCGAGGAAGAGGACCGAGGGGCGGGCCAGCAGGCCGGCCGCGAGGTCGAGGCGGCGCCGCATGCCGCCGGAGTAGGTGCGGACGAGCCGGTCGCCGGCCTCGGCCAGGCCGTACTCCTCCAGGAGTTCGTCGGCGCGGGAGCGCGGCAGGCGGAGCAGCCGGGCGAAGAGGCGCAGGTTCTCGGCGCCGGTGAGGTCCCCGTCGACGGAGGCGTACTGGCCGGTGACGGCGATCCGCCGGCGCACCCCTGCGGGGTCGCGGACCAGGTCGTGCCCGGCGATCCGGGCGCTGCCGGCGTCGGGCGCGAGGAGCGTGGTCAGGATCCGGACGGCGGTGGTCTTGCCGGCGCCGTTGGGGCCGAGGACGGCGCAGACGGTGCCCTCGGGGACCGCGAGGTCGAGCCCGCGCAGCGCGTGGACCTCGCCGTACCGCTTCTCCAGACCCTCACTAAGTACAGCGTACGTAGTAGTCATGGCGGCACCGTACCGCACTACGTACGGTGTACGTAACTAGGATGGGGGGCGAGGTGATGAGATGGCGGGCCGAGCGGCCGAACCCGAAGTGATCTGGACGCGCCCCGAGCGCGCGGGCCGCGGCCCCAGACCCGCGTTCAGCAGGCAGGACGTGGTCGCCGCCGCCGTCCGCATCGCCGACGCCGACGGCATCGACGCGCTCTCCATGCGCCGCGTCGCCGCCGACCTCGGCTGCGGCACCATGTCGCTGTACAACTACGTCCCCCGCAAGGAGGACCTGTACGAGCTGATGGTCGACGCGGTCAGCGCCGAGTACGTCCTCCCGGAGCGCCCCAGCGGCGACTGGCGGGCCGACATGACCGACCTGGCCCACCAGACCCGGGCGATCATGCACCGGCACCTGTGGCTCTCCCGCGTGATGACCACCGCCTACGGCTTCAGCCCCCACGCCCTGCGCTACCTGGAGTGGTGCCTCGGCTGCCTGGAACCCCTCGACGTGCCCGGCGGGCTCAAGATGCAGCTCATCGCGATGGTCAACGGCACCGTGATGGCCACCGTCCGCAACGAACAGGCCATCGCCGAACGCGCCCGCGGCCTGCCCTGGTCCGAGGAGGAGGAACAGGCCGTGCGCGGCGCCTACCTGACGGGTCAGGTGGCCACCGGCCGCTACCCGCACCTCGCCGCGCTGCTCGCCGAGTCCGCCGCCCCCGTCGACGCGGACGAGATCTTCGCGATGACCATCGCGCGGCTGCTGGACTCCTTCGCGGCGGGGGGACCGGCGGGGGATCCGGCAGGGGGACCGGCGGGGGATCAGGCCGGGGGACCGGCTGGGGGTCCGGCCGGGGGGTCCGTCACACCAGCGTGAACTGGCCCTCCGGGCCCTCCTCCCGATGGTCGAGGACCGACGCCGGCCGCCGGGCCGGGTCCGGCACCGGCAGCACTCCGGCCGCGCGCAGCGCCGCCCTGCCGGGCCCGCCGCCCGCCGTGAACGGCGCGCGCTCCGCCTCGCGCGCGCCGAGGAGCGCGAGGACCGTGACCAGGTCGAGGAGTTCGGAGGTCCACTCCTGCGGCCAGGCGGCGGGTCCGATCGCCTCCAGGGTGCCCGGCTCCGCCGGCGCGGTACGGCGGGCGAACCACTGCTCCAGGACCCGCACCCCGCCCACCCGGTACTCCCAGGCCGCCTCGGGAACCGGCGAGACGCGGCCCTCGCCGACGCTCAGGACCTCGCCCTCGGGGTCGTACGCGAGCGACTCCGGGCGCGGCGGGAGCGCCGCCCGCACATAGGGACGGCGCCCGCCCGGCAACCGCGGCCGCGTCCCCGTCAGCGCGCCCCGCAGCTGGATGTCCAACAGCTCCCGCCCCAGCGCCACGCCCGCCACCCACACGGCCGGGTCGGCGGGCAGCGGCACCCGGCACCCGGCGGGGGAGGGGACCGCCGCCGCGACGGTCCAGGCGAGCCACCGCACCGGGTCGGCATCCCCGTACCGCTCGCGCAGGAAGCCGGTCAGCCCCGGAGCCAGGTTCGGCTCCGCGCCGCCCGGGCGCCGGAACAGCGGCCGGATCCGGCCCGGACGGCCCGCCGGGGACCGCCCCTCCGGCAGCGCCCCGCTCACGAGCAGCGCCGGCCCTGCCGCCCCCGGCACCTGCCCCTGCTCCACCGCGAAGAGCTGCGGATCGTCCGCCACGCGCCACAGCTCGGGGCGGGCGGTGTCGATCAGCCGGTGGTCGGGCAGGAGCCACTGCTCGTCGAAGGGCCCGGCCAGCACCCGCACCGGCGCGGGGCACGGCCCGCTCTCGCGGGCGAACCGGCCGGTCCCGGTCCGCTGCCCCGGCAGCGCCGCCACCGCCGTGGCCGTGGTACGCGCCCGGCTCGGCCGGAACAGCGCCTCGCGCTCGCCGCCCTCGGCCGCGACCAGCCGGTCCCACCGCCCGCGCAGCGTCCGCGCGTCGGGCGCCACCACCCACGCCCGCCCGAACCGCAGCGGCGCCACCGACCACGGCATCAACTCGTCCAGAAGAGGGGTGTCGTCCGCGTCCGTCACGCCCCGCATGCTAACGAGCACCCTCCGCGCGGGGCCAGCGCACAGGCGGGCACCGTTCAGCGGCGGGGCTCGGGGAGGGCCGCCGGTTCGCGCGGTGCCAGCTCCTCGAACAGGCGGCGGTACGCCTCGGGGTCCCGCTCGAAGTCCGCCCCGGAAGCGAGGGCGGCCCGTTCGGAGTCCTGGCCCCGGAGCAGGTCGACGGAGGTCTGCGCGAACCGCTCCTGGAGGCCGTCCCGTTCGGCTTCGGCGAGCAGCCGGCGCAGTTCGGCGACGGCGGTCTCGGCCGCGGCGCGGGCGGCGGGCCCGGACCGGAGCCTGTTCCCCAGTCCGGCCGCGGGGGCGGCCTCCTCCAGCAGCACCGCCAGCCGGTCCGAGAGCTCCCGCGCCGCCTGTGCCGTGCGCCGGCTCTCCGGCCCGGCCTCCCGCAGCACCCACAGGGCGCGGACCAGTTCGGGGTCGGGCGCCGCGCCGAACTCCCCCTGCCGTCCGGCGCCCCGCGCCGCCTCCATCGCCCGCTCGTGGTCCCGGGCGGTCCACCCCGCCGCCTCGGCCAGTGCGGTGGCGCGGCGCACGAGCCGTGCCTCCACGCCGAGGGTGCGGGGGAGGGCCCGGAGGTTCCCGCCCACCAGCCCCACCGCGATGGCGAGGATCCCCCACGCCAGGACGATCCCGCCGGGGTCGCCGTCGTTCTCGAACGCCACCCCCGCGTCGGGATCCTCCAGGTCCCCCTGGTCAGGACCCTCCGTGTACATGAACGCGGACTGCCACCCGTAGCCGCGGCTGTCGCCCCAGTTCGGGGCCTTGAGGAGGCTGCTCCGGGTGGGGTCGCAGCGGTACGGCTCCTCCCGGACCCTCTGCGCGTACGGGTCGCTCCACCGGACCCGGCAGGCGCCGTCGGGCTTCTCCTCGACCACCGCGAGGTCGATCTGGCGCGTCGCGACGGGCTTCGGTTCCGGCTGGACGGTGGAGATGCCCACCCCGCACGCGGACAGCACGAAACCGAGCGTCAGCACCCACCGGAAGAAAGGCTTGTGTCTCATGTGATCCCCCCGGGGCCAGTCTCTCCGGCACGGGTGCGCGGGGGAAGGGGGGAGCCGGGCAGCGCGCGGGCGCGTCGTCTGCCGGAGCCCGGCAGACGCGGCCTGGTGGACGTGTTCCGGCAGACACGGGCCGGCAGGCGCGGGCCCGGCGGCCTCAGCCCGGCGGACGCGGGCCCCCGCCCCGGGGTCAGTGCGCCTCGACCGTCACCGTGAAGGAGAAGCGGTCGCCGCGGTAGCGGATGCGGGCGACGTCGACAACCCGGCCGTCCTCGGCGTAGGTGACGCCGGTGTAGTGGAGGATCGGCGACAGCAGCGGGACCTTGAGGAGTTCGGCGGTCTCCGGGTCGGCGAGCCGGGCCTCGACGGTGTCGGTGATCCGGCTGATCCGCACCCCGACGACGTCCCGGAGGACCTTCGTCATCGGCCAGCGCTCCAGGTCCGCCGGGTCGATCGCGGCGGCGAACTCCGGCCGCACCGCGTTCTCCGCCCAGTTCGTCGGCTCGTCGCTCTCGCCGTCGGAGCGCAGCCGGCGGTACGTGGTGACCTCGGCCACGTCCGGGAAGTACTCGGCGAGTTCGCCGGGCACCGGCTCCGGGCCGTGGCCGAGGACGGTGGTCCGCTCGCCGGACTGCTGGGCCACGATCGCGTCGATCGAGCCGAGCAGCCGGCGCGGGGTGGAGCGCCGGGCGCCCGGCTCGATGAAGGTGCCGCGCCGCCGGTGCCGGCTGATCAGCCCCTCCTCCTCCAGCTCCTTCAGCGCCTGCCGCATGGTCAGCACGCTGACGCCGTAGTGCGCGGCGAGCTGCTCCTCGGTGGGCAGCCGCAGCGAGGCGTCGGGCGTGCGGCCCAGTATGGAGGCGCGCAGGGACTGCGAGACCTGGTACCACAGCGGGAGCTTGCGGTTCAGGACCAGCGAGTCGGGAGCGAAGGCGGTCACGGCGTTCTCCGTACGACGACGGGGTGGGGCGGCTGAGGCAGGACTCTACGGCCGGAAATGACGCTCCAGACCCTGCCATACGTCGTCGTAACCGCGCTGGAGGTGGTCGGCCCTGGCCGCCTGCGCGGTCGCCGTCACCGGCCAGCGGGTCTCGAACATGAAGGCCAGGCCGTCGTCGATCTTCTGCGGCTTCAGCTCGGCGGCGCTCGCCCGGTCGAAGGTCTCCCGGTCGGGGCCGTGCGCGGACATCATGTTGTGCAGCGAGCCGCCGCCCGGTACGAAGCCCTCGGCCTTGGCGTCGTACGCGCCCTCGATCAGGCCCATGTACTCGCTCATCACGTTCCGGTGGAAGTACGGCGGCCGGAAGGTGTCCTCGCCGACCAGCCAGCGCGGGGCGAAGACCACGAAGTCGACGCCGGCCAGGCCGGGGGTGTCGGAGGGCGAGGTGAGGACGGTGAAGATGGACGGGTCGGGGTGGTCGTAGGAGATCGTCCCGATGACGTTGAAGCGGCGCAGGTCGTAGACGTACGGGGTGTGGTTGCCGTGCCAGGCGACGACGTCGAGCGGCGAGTGGGCGTACGTCGCCGTCCAGAGGTTGCCGCAGAACTTGTTGACCACCTCGACGGGGCCCTCGACGTCCTCGTAGGCGGCGACGGGGGCGCGGAAGTCCCGGGCGTTCGCCAGGCCGTTGGCGCCGATCGGGCCGAGGTCGGGGAGCTGGAACGGGGCGCCGTAGTTCTCGCAGACGTAGCCGCGCGCGGTCTCGTCCAGGAGCTCCACGCGGAAGCGGACCCCGCGCGGGATCAGCGCCACCTCGCCCGGGTGGGCGGCGAGCAGGCCCAGCTCGGTACGGAGGAGGAGGCCGCCGCGCTCGGGGACGATCAGCAGCTCGCCGTCGGAGTCGCCGAAGACCCGCTCCATGGAGGTGTCGGCGTGGTAGAGGTGCACGGCCATGCCGGTGCGCTGGGTCGCGTCGCCGTTGCCGCCGAGGGTCCACAGACCGGCCAGCCAGTCGGTGCCGGGCGCGGGGTCGGGCAGCGGGTTCCAGCGCAGCCGGTTGGGGTCGGCGACGCTCTCGGTGAAGGGAGCGGTGCGGACGGCGCCGTTGTCGGCCCGGACGAACGGCGGGTGGGCCGCCGACGGGTGGATCCGGTACAGCCACGAGCGGCGGTTGTGCGCCCGCGGCTCGGTGAACGCGCTGCCGCTGAGCTGCTCGGCGTAGAGCCCGAGCGGGGCGCGCTGCGGCGAGTTGCGGCCCTCCGGCAGGGCGCCGGGGAGCGCCTCCGAGCCGTGCTCGTTGCCGAATCCGGTGCTGTAGGTGAGGGCCTCGGCCGTCTTCCTGGCCTGCTCGGTCGTCATCGCCCGCTCCTGTCCTGAACCTGTCCCGAAAGGAATCCTATGGATGACCGTAGGATTCCGCGACGCTCCCGTCAACGGGGCGACGCCGAAGGGCTCGCGACCGGTTCGCGCACGACGGGGTCAAAAAGATGAACAATGCTCTACTCTCGCGGCCATGTCGTGGACCAGAAGGCTCGTCTCCGTGCTCTCGGTCGTGCTCGCGGTGCTCGCCGCGGCCCTGCTCACCGCCCCCGGCGCCCAGGCGCACGAGGAGCGGCCCGTCACCTTCCCCGACGGCTCCGGCAGCGTGCCGAAGCTCCGCACCGGCGAACCCGACCTCCTCGTCTGCAAGACGGACCGGGCCGACTTCGAACGCCGGATCGCCGCCTTCCCCGCCGCCCTCAAGGCCCGCAACCTCGACCTCTTCGCCCGCTGCGGCCGCTCCGGCTTCCGCCACCTCCAGCAGGCCGTCGACGCCGTCGACCGCCCCGGCACCACCATCGCGATCCTGCCCGGCCTGTACGAGGAGGAGCCCTCGCTGCCCGCCCCCGCCGGCGCCTGCGCCTCCCTGGACGCCCCGACGTCCTCCTTCGGCTACCAGATCCTGTCGTACGAGCAGCAGGCCCAGTGCCCGCACAACCAGAACCTGGTCGCCATCCTCGGCAAGAAGGACCTCCAGATCGAGGGCACCGGCGCCTCCCGCCTCGACGTCGTCATCGACGCGAAGTACACCAAGCTGAACGCCATCCGCGCCGACAAGTCCGACGGGATCTACTTCCGCAACTTCACCGCCCAGCGCACCACCTTCAACTCGCTGTACGTCCTCGCCGCCGACGGCTTCGTCATCGACGACGTCCTCACCCGCTGGAACGACGAGTACGGCTTCCTCACCTTCGCCTCCGACCACGGCCTCTACAAGAACTGCGAGTCCTACGGCAACGGCGACTCCGGCATCTACCCCGGCTCGGCCTCGAACATCAACGACGGGCGCGGCTACGACGTCCCCCGCTACTCCATCGAGATCACCGGCTGCCGCAGCCACCACAACATGGTCGGCTACTCCGGCACCGCGGGGGACTCCGTCTGGGTCCACGACAACGAGTTCGACCACAACATGGGCGGCGCCTCCATGGACTCCGCCTTCCCCGGCCACCCCGGACTCCCGCAGAACCACGCGAAGTTCGAGCGGAACCTGATCCACGACAACAACCAGGACTACTACCGCCACGTCGCCGACGGCACCTGCGCCCGGCCGCCCGCCGAGCGCGGCTACGAGAACGGCGTCGTCTGCCCCCAGATCTCGATGCCGCCCGGCAGCGGCATCATCACCGCGGGCGGCAACTGGAACCTCTACGAGGACAACTGGATCTACGGCCACGACCGCACCGGCTTCTACCTCAACGCCGTCCCCGCCTTCATCCGCGGCGAGTCCGCCTGGTCCAAGCAGACCGACACCTCCCATCACAACCGCTACGCGAACAACCGCCTCGGCATCGACAGGGCCGGCAACTCCCGCCCCAACCGCACCGACGTCTGGTGGGACGGCCAGGGCCGCGCGAACTGCTGGCAGGACGACACCGGCGCCTCCAGCCCCCGCACCCTGCCCGCCTGCGGTGCGGCCCGCGGCGAGGTCTCCGGCGCCACCGCCCGGCTCGTCGGCGAGCCCGTGAAGCTCGCCCAGCTCCTCGTCTGCGCCGACTACAACGTGCAGGCCCGCCGCCTCCCGGCCGGCTGCGACTGGTACGGCGCCCGCGGCCTCCAGCGCGTCGAGACCCAGATCGCCCTCGCCGCCTCCCTCCTCCTGGCCCTGGTCGGCACCGCCCTCTGGTGGCGCCGCCTGCGCGGCCGCCGCCTCGCCGCCGCCGCCCTCGCCACCGGCCTGGCCGGACTCGCCCTCGACGTCGCCGGCGCCACCCTCACCCTCTCCTCCACCTACGTCCCCGCCCTCGCCCTCCTCCTCACCGGCGCCTGGTGGACGGTCACCGGCCTCCTGCTGCGCCCCACCCGCCCCGTCTTCGCCTGGACCACGGTCGCCCTCGGCCTCCTCACCCTCCTCGACGCCTTCGACAAGGCCGTCCTGATGATCCCCGGCATCCCCGTCAGCCCGGCCTGGCTCCGCCTCCTCCTCGGCGTCGTCTGGGTCCTCTGGGCCGTCACCGCCGCCACCCCCCGCCCCACCCCTGGCTCGGCCTCCGCTCCAGGCTCGGCGCCCGCGCCTGGCTCGGCCCCCGCCCCTGGCGCCCCCGCCCCTGGCTCCGCCTCCGTGCCCGCGCCTGGCTCCGCCCCCGCGCCCGTCCCCGCGCCCACCCCCGACCCTGAGCGCCCGGCCGAGGATCACCCGGAGGGCCGCCCAGAGGGTCGCTCCGACGACCGCCCCGGGGATCACCCCGGCGACCGCCCTGAGGAGTTCCCCGCATGACCCCCTCGACTCCCGCCGCCGTGTCTTCCGCCCGCCGTCGTACGGCCCCGCTCGCGGCGGTCGCCGTGGCCGCCGTCCTGCTCCTGGCCGCCGGGTGCGGCGGCCGGGCCACCACCCACCACAAGCCCGGCACCAGCCACGAGCAGGACGCCGGGTCCCACGGCACCGTGCTCGCGGCCCGCGACGCGTCCGGCCACCGCCTCCGCGAACTCCCCGCCGCCGACGCGCCCTCCGTCCGCGCCGAGGCCCGCCCGGACAGCGAGGGCGGCTGGAACGTCCACCTCACCGTGGAGAGGTTCCGCTTCACCCCCGAGTCCACCGGCGGCGCCGCCCTCACCGGCCGCGGCCACGCCCGCCTGCTCGTCGACGGGCGGGAGACCGCCCGCGCCTACGGCCCCTGGTTCCACCTCCCGTCCGGCGCCCGCACCCTCACGGTCCGCCTCCACGCCGACGACCACACCGTCTGGGCGGTCGCCGGCAAGCCCGTCCAGACCACCCTCGCCCTCACCCCCGTCCCCTCCCCGTCCGCCTCCCTCACGCCCACCGCCGCGCCCACCCCTCCCTCCACCGCTCCCTCCACCCCTCCCGCAACCCCCTCCTCCACCTCGAACCCCGCCCCGGACCCCGCCCCCGCCGGCCGCACCCTCGACATCCGGGTCTCCGGATCGACCGTCACCCCGGCGCCCTCCCGCGTCGAGGTGAAGAAGGGGGAGCGGGTCACCCTCCGCGTTACCTCGGACCGTGCCGACACCCTCCACGTCCACGGCTACGACCGCGAGGCGACCCTCACCCCCGGCACCCCAGGCACCCTCACCCTGACCGCGGACCGCACCGGGCTCTTCGAGGTGGAGACGCACGAGTCCGGACTCGTGCTCACCCAACTGGTGGTCCGGTGACCGCCGTCCAGGCGGCCCCGCCCCTCCAGCTCGCCCACGGCGTCGGCGCCCAGCACGACCTGCCGCTCTCTCCCTTCTACGCCTACGCGGGTGCCTTCACGGCCCTCCTCGTCTCCTTTCTCGGCCTCGCCCTGCTCTGGTCCACCTCCCGCTTCCGCGGCGACCGCGCCGGCCGCCCCCTGCCCGCCTCCTTCCAGCGCCTCGCCGACGCCCCCGCCACCCGCACCGCCCTCCGGTTCCTCGGCGCCGCGCTCGCCCTGCTCTTCCTCGCCCACCTCCTCCTCGGCCCCGACGACCCCGACCGGAACCCCGCACCCGGCGCCCTCTACGTCCTCCTCTGGGTCGGACTCGTCCCCGCCTCCCTCCTCCTCGGCCCCGTCTGGCGCCTCCTCAATCCGCTCCGCGCCCTCCTCTCCCTCCGGCCGCCCCGCGCGCCCCTGCCGATACCCGCCGCCGTCGGCATCCGCCCCGCCGCCGCCGGCCTCCTCCTCTTCGCCTGGCTCGAACTCGTCGCCCCCGACAACACCTCCCGTCCCGTCCTCCTGGCCGCCCTCGCCGTCCACCTCGCCGTCCAGCTCCTCGGCGCCGCCCGCTACGGCGCCGCCTGGTTCGCCCACGCCGACCCCTTCGAGGTCTACTCCTCCCTCCTCGCCCGGCTCTCCCCGCTCGGCCGCCGCGCCGACGGCCGGCTCGTGCTCCGCTCCCCCTTCGACGGCCTCGACTCCACCCCCGAGACCCCCGGACTCGTCGCCACCGTCTGCGTCCTCCTCGGCACCACCGCCTACGACGGCCTCTCCGACAACCCCCGCTGGATCACCTCCCTCCAGACCTCCTCCCTCGGCCCCACCGTCACCGCCACCCTCGGCCTCCTCGCCGCCGTCGCCCTCGCCGCCGCCTGCTACGGACTCTGCGCCGGCGCTCTCCGCCTCCTGAACCGTGCCCTCACCACGCCCCTCACCTCCTTCGCCCACCCGCTGCTGCCCATCGCCCTCGGCTATCTCGCCGCCCACTACTTCTCACTCCTCGCGGTCGAAGGGCCACGTACCGTCATGATGGCAGTGGGCACTGACAACGCCCCCTCGCCCGCTCCACCGCTGGGCCCCGGGGGCCTCGCCGTCCTCCAGATCTCCGCGATCGTCACCGGTCACGTCCTCGGCGTCGTCGCCGCCCACGACCGGTCCGTCCGCCTCTTCCCGCCCGCCCGAGCCGTCGCCGGCCAACTCCCGCTCTTCGCGCTGATGATCGTGTACACCCTCGGCGGCATCGGCCTGCTCATCGCCTGAAAGGGATCGGAACGGCATCATGGACCCCGTGCCCCAGACCCGCCCGCACGGCCCGCCGCCCGCGCTCCGCCGCACCCCCGTCCAGCAGCGCAGCGCCGAGCGGCTCGCCCGCATCCTCGACGCCTGTGCCGGGCTCCTCGACGAGACCGGCTACGAGCAGCTGAGCACCCGGGCCGTCGCCGTCCGCGCCGGCGTCCCGATCGGCTCGGTCTACCGCTTCTTCGGCAACAAGCGGGCCATGGTCGCCGCCCTCGCCCACCGCAACCTCGACCGGTACGCCGAGCGGATCTCCGCCCGCTTCGAGCGGACCCCCGTCCTCGACGCGCACTCCGCGATCGACGGCGTCCTCGACGAGTTCATCGCGATGAAGCGGAGCGTGCCGGGCTTCGCCCTCGTCGACTTCGGCGTCCCCGCCGCCGAGGAGGCGGGAGGGGCGGCCGCCGAGGACCCCAACGGCTTGGTCGCCGAGCGGATCTGCGGCCTGCTCGCCACCCACCTCGGCCGCGTCTCCGACGAGACGCTGCGGCGCAAGGTCCTGGTCGGCGTCGAGACCGCCGACACCCTGGTCCGCCTCGCCTTCCGCGCCCACGCCGACGGCGACCCCGCCCTCATCGACGAGACCCGGCAGCTCCTCCACGCCTACCTCGCTCCCTCCCTCGCGCCCTGACCGCCCGGACGCGGCACCCTCGCACCCCTCCCCGACATGCCTACCGGTCGGTATGCTCGCGTCGATTCATTGATTCCTCGCCCCCCATCGCCGCCCCCCATCGCCCATCGCCGCACCGCCGTCCGCCGTACCGCCGCCGTCCACGGGAGACGTCATGACCACGGCCCCGCGCATCTGCCCCCTCTGCGAAGCGACCTGCGGACTCGTCCTGACCCTCGACGGCAGCCGGGTCACCGGCGTCCGCGGGGACCGCGACGACGTCTTCAGCCGAGGCTTCGTCTGCCCCAAGGGCGCCGCCTTCCCCCAGGTCGACTCCGACCCGGACCGTCTGCGCACCCCGCTCGTCCGGGAGGACGGCCGGCTGCGGGAGGCGAGCTGGGAGGTGGCCTTCGACACGATCGCGGCGAGAATCCGCCCGCTGGTCGAGGATTACGGCCCCGACGCCCTGGGCATCGTCCTGGGCAACCCCAACGTTCACACGATGGCCGGAGCGCTCTACCCGCCCCTCCTCCTCCGCGCCACGGGCACGAGCAACCTCTTCACCGCCTCCACGCTCGACCAGATGCCCAAGCACGTCTCCAGCGGCCTCCTCTTCGGCGACCCCTTCGCCATCCCCGTGCCCGATCTCGACCGCACCGACCACCTCCTGGTCATCGGGGCCAACCCGCTGGATTCCAACGGAAGTCTCTGCACCGCCCCCGACTTCCCCGGCCGGCTCGCCGCGCTGCGCCGCCGCGGCGGCACCCTCACCGTCGTCGACCCCCGCCGCACCCGCACCGCCCGCCTCGCCGACCGCCACCTCGCCCCCCGGCCCGGCACCGACGCCCTCCTCCTCGCCGCGCTCGTCCACACCCTCTTCGCCGAGGACCTCACCGCCCCCGGCGCCCTCGCCGACCGCACCGAGGGCATCGGCCAGGTCCGGGACGCCGTACGGGAGTTCACCCCCGAGGCCGTCGCCCCCGTCTGCGAGCTCGACCCCGGCACGATCCGCGCCGTCGCCCGGGAGCTCGCCGCCGCGCCCACCGCCGCCGTCTACGGGCGGATGGGCAGCTCCACCGTGGCCCACGGCACCCTCGCCAACTGGCTCGTCGACGTGCTCAACGTCCTCACCGGCAACCTCGACCGCCCCGGCGGCGTCCTCTTCCCCCGCTCCGCCACCGCCCCCGCGCCCCGGCCCGCCGGGCCCGGCCGCGGCTTCGCCCTCGGCCGCCGGCGCAGCCGCGTCTCCGGGCACCCCGAGGTCAAGGGGGAGTTCCCGCTCGCCGCGCTCGCCGAGGAGATCGACACCCCGGGGGAGGGTCGCGTCCGGGCGCTGATCACCATCGCCTCCAACCCCGTCCTCTCCGCCCCCGACGGGCTCCGGCTCGACGCCGCCCTCGCCGGCCTCGACCTGCTCGTCTGCGTCGACCCCTACCTCAACGAGACCACCCGCCACGCCGACGTCCTGCTGCCCCCGCCGCCGCCCTCCCGGAGCGCCCACTTCGACTTCGCCTTCAACGGCCTCGCCGTCCGCGACCAGGCCCGCTTCACCCCGGCCGCCGTCCCCCTGGAGGCCGGCGACATGGACGAGTGCGAGATCCACGCCCGGCTGGTCCTCGCCGCGTCCGGCATGCACGGGGCGCCGCCCTCCGCCGTGGACGACTTCGCCGTCGACGCCCTCGTCGCCAAGGCGGTGACCCAGCCGCACTCGCCCGCGTACGGCGCCGATCCCAAGGAGTTCGCCGCCGCCCTCACCGGCGAGAACGGGGCCGAGCGCCGGCTCGACCTGATGCTGCGGCTCGGGCCGTACGGCCTCACCCTCGACGAGCTCAAGGCCCACCCGCACGGCATCGACCTCGGACCGCTCAAGCCGCGCCTGGACGAGGTGCTGAGGACCCGCAGCGGGCGGATCGAACTCCTCCCCGCGCCCATCGCCGCCGACCTGCCCCGGCTGCGGGCCGCCCTCACCGCCGTACCGCAGCCCGGCACCCTCCAGCTGGTGGGCCGCCGCCACCTGCGCTCCAACAACAGCTGGCTGCACAACACCCCCGCCCTCACCGGGGGTTCGAACCGCTGCACCCTCCAGGTGCACCCGGACGACGCCGGCCGGCTCGGGCTCGCCGACGGCGCCCCCGCCCGCATCAAGGGCGACGGCGGCGAGCTCACGGCCGAGGTCGAGGTCACCGACACGGTGCGGCCCGGGGTCGTCAGCCTCCCGCACGGCTGGGGCCACGACCGCCCCGGCACCCGGCTCACCGTGGCCGCCGTCCGCCCCGGCGTCAACGTCAACCAGCTTCTCGACGGTTCGCTGCTCGACCCGCTCTCCGGGACCGCCGTCCTCAACGGCTTCCCGGTGGAGGTGACCCCGGCGGCACCAGCGTCACGGCTGTGACCTGGGGTTTTGCTCGTATTGCTCACGCGTCGACCCCTTGTTGAGGCCGGAAGGAGGCACCTACGGTCATCCGGACCGCCGCTCGGCGGCTGTTCAACGGTGAACGTGAGGTGCCTCCATGCTGACCGTCCTCGGCTTCGCCATGATCGCGACCTTCCTGGTCCTGATCATGATGAAGAGGATGTCGCCGATCGCGGCGCTCGTCCTGATCCCCGCCCTCTTCTGCGTCGCCGTCGGACAGGGCGCGCAGCTCGGCGACTACGTCATCGACGGCGTGAGCAAGCTGGCCCCCACCGCGGCGATGCTGATGTTCGCGATCGTCTACTTCGGCGTCATGATCGACGTCGGACTCTTCGACCCGATCGTCCGGGCCATCCTGCGCTTCTGCAAGGCCGACCCGGTCCGCGTGGTGGTCGGCACGGCGGTGCTCGCCGCGATCGTCTCCCTCGACGGTGACGGCTCCACCACCTTCATGATCACCGTCTCGGCGATGTACCCGCTCTACAAGCGGCTCGGCATGAGCCTCGTCGTCCTCACCGGCGTCGCGGCCACGGCCAACGGCGTCATGAACACCCTGCCCTGGGGCGGTCCCACCGCCCGAGCCGCGACCGCGCTCAAGCTCGACGCCGGCGACATCTTCGTCCCGATGATCCCGGCCCTCGCCGTCGGCCTGCTCTTCGTGATCGCGCTCGCGTACGTCCTCGGCCGCCGCGAGCGGAAGCGGATCGGCTACCTCACCCTCGACGAGGCGCTCGCCACCGGGACCGACGCCGACGCCGGCACCGGCACCGTCCTCGTCGGTGCCGGGGGCGGGGGCGGAGCGGGCGAGAACACGGCCGAGGGCGCTGGCAGGGCCCAGGGCGCGGGCGGCCGGGCCGAGCGGGCGAGCGGCGCCTCCGCCGGTGTCCCGGCCGCGGGCGGAGCGCCCGCCGGTACGCCGGACGAGGAGCCCGCCGCCCCCGGTTTCCAGGGCCTCGACCCGAACCGCGCCACCCTCCGCCCCCGTCTGTACTGGTTCAACGCCGCGCTCACCGTCGCGCTGCTCACCGCGATGATCCTCGAAGTGCTGCCGATCCCGGTCCTCTTCCTCATCGGCGCGGCCCTCGCCCTCACCGTGAACTACCCCCGCCCGGCCGACCAGAAGGAGCGCCTGGCCGCCCACGCGGAGAACGTCCTCAACGTCTCCGGCATGGTCTTCGCCGCCGCGGTCTTCACCGGCGTCCTCACCGGCACGGGGATGGTCAAGCACATGGCGGACTGGCTGGTCGGCGCCATCCCGGACGCGATGGGTCCGCACATGGCGCTCGTGACCGGGGTGCTGAGCCTGCCGCTCACCTACTTCATGTCGAACGACGGTTTCTACTTCGGCGTCCTGCCCGTCCTCGCCGAGGCCGGCGCCGCCCACGGGGTCTCCCCTCTGGAGATCGCCCGCGCCTCGCTCGTCGGCCAGGCCCTGCACATGTCGAGCCCGCTGGTCCCGGCCGTGTACGTGCTGGTCGGCATGGCGAAGGTGGAGTTCGGCGACCACACCCGGTTCACCGTGAAGTGGGCGGCCCTGACCTCGCTGGTCGTCCTCGCCGCCGCGGTCCTCTTCGGGATCGTCTGACCTCCTCCGCCGGACGGGGGACGGGGACGGGCCGCCGCGCATGTCGCTACCGTGTGTGTCCAAGATGTGACGGATAGTCGGATTATCGGTCAACTGCCCGACGACATCCCCGTGGAGGAATCCGCATGCTCGCCCGCACCGCCCGCCCCCTCGCCGCCGTCTCCGGTCTCGCCGTCGCGGGCCTCGCCCTCGCCGGCGGGGCCCCGGCCGCGTACGCCGCCCCCGGCGACAACGGTGACGTGAAGATCCACGAGGTCGGCACGCCCTTCGCCGACCAGCGCAACGAGTCCAAGGTCTGCAACTTCTACCTCGCCGCCTTCAACTTCGACAGCGTCCAGAGGGTGCGGTGGACGATCGCTCCCCAGCCAGACAGGGCGGACGGCCCCGACCTGGCCGGAAGCCTCAGGCTCGCAGGCGGCACCGGCCACACCGACCGGCTCGCCCTGCCCGACGGCACGTACAGGCTCACGTGGACCTTCGCGGGGGCTCAGGGAGCGGGTAAGAACAAGGTCTTCCAGGTCGACTGCCCCGACGGCGGCAACGGAGCCGCCGGCAACGGCGTCAACGGCACCGGCGCCAACGGCAACGGCAACGGCAACGGCAACAGCAACGGGGGCGGTGGCAACGGTGCCAACGGCACCGGAGGCAACAGCGAGAGCTCGAACACCTGGAACGGCGGCGGAGGCAACGGCAACGGAGGAAACGGCAACGGAGGCAACGGCGGCGGAGGCAGCAGCGAGAGCGGTAACAGCGAGAGCGGCACCAGCTGGAACGGCAACGGAGGCAACGGCAACGGAGGGAACGGCTGGAACGGCGGCGGCGGAGGCAACGGCCAGCGGCCCCCGCAGGGTCCGGTCGGTGCCGGTGGTGGCGGCAGCGCCGAGATCGCCGCAGCCGAGGACGGCTCCACCTTCGGTGTGGGGGCGGCTGTCGCCGCCGGCCTCGCGGGCACCGTCGGCCTGGTGCTGATCCGCCGTTCGCGCCGCCGCAACGATGGCGCGGCGTAACGCCCGTCTCACGCGTCGGCAGCGACGGCTCATCCGGCTCACCAGGACCGTGGCGGTGGCCGCGGTCCTGGTGACCGGGGGCGTGTGGTGGAGCGGGAGCGGGGACCCCGCCGACCCGCAGCCCGTCGCCGGAGCCGACGCCAAGTCCGACGCGGCGGCTCGGGCCGAGGCGCGCGGCCCCGGCCAAGGCGACGGGGCCACCACCTCCGGCGCCGGCCCCCGCACCGCCGCCGGGGATGCGACCCGGCCCGGTACGGACGCTGCCCGGCCCGGTACGGACGCGGCCGGGAGTCGCGCCGACGCGGCCCGACCCGGCGCCCACGCGGCCGGCCCCCGTACCGACGCCGCCCGGCCCCGTACCGCCCCCGCCGGCCCCGCCGGTGCCCGCGCGGCGCGGACCCCCGTGTCGCCGCCGCACGCCCCGCTCTCCCGCTCCCGCCCCACCCTGGTCGCCGTGCCCGCGATCACCACCGAGGCGCCCGTCCTGGACATCGGGCTCGACCGGCAGGGGCGCCTCGACGTGCCACCGGTCGACGACCCGCAGAAGGTCGGCTGGTACGCGGCCGGCCCCGCGCCCGGCGAGCGCGGCACGGCCGTGGTGGTCGGGCACCGGGACACCACCACCGGGCCGGCCGTCTTCCTCGACCTCGACTCGCTCGGCCCCGGGAACACCGTCCGGGTCGCCCGCGCCGACGGCCGGGTCGCCGTCTTCACCGTGGACAAGGTGCGCACCTACCCGAAGTCCGCCTTCCCCGACAAGGAGGTGTACGGCCCCACGGGCCGGCCCGAACTGCGCCTGCTGACCTGCGGCGGAGCCTACGACCGGGGTGCCGGGTACGACGCCAACATCGTCGTCTTCGCCCACCTCACCGATGTCGACACGCAGATCTGAACCGCGAGGACCGCACTGGCCCTGCCCCTCACCGGCCCTGCCCCTCACCGGCCCCGCCCCGCGCTGGCCCCGCACCGGCCGCCCCGCACCGGCCGCCCCGTACCGGCCCCCCGTCGGATACCGTCGCCCGACGGCGCCGGACGGCCCCGGTGCGGGGCCGTTCCGCGTACCCCCGCCCAACCCCCAGCTCCGCCCCACCCGCCCCACCCGCCCCACCCCACCCGCCCCGCCCCGCCCCGCCGCGCCCCGCCCCACTCCGCCGGGCAGGGCGGCCTGGACCGTGATGAGACCCGCCCCACTCCGGCACCCCCTGGCGCCCTAAAACTAACAGCGCTAGTTTGGGCTGGCGGGGGTGCGGGGCCGAGCGGATCGGCTCCGCCGCAGGCGAGCGGTCGAGCGGACCGGGAATGGGGAAGCGCTGATGAAGGCCCACGACGCGATGTACATCGATGGGGAGTGGCGCCCCGCGGCCTCCTCCGAGACGATCCCCGTGGTCGATCCCGCCACCGAGCGGGTCATCGCCCAGGTGCCGGCCGGCACCGCGGAGGACGTCGACGCCGCCGTGCGGGCCGCCCGCGCCGCGCTGCCCGGCTGGTCCGCCACGCCCCCCGCCGAGCGGGCCGCCCGGATCGCCGCGCTGCGCGACGCGCTCGCCGCCCGCGCCGAGGAGATCGCCGCCACCGTCACCGCCGAACTCGGCGCCCCGCCCAAGATCGCCGCCGCGGTGCACGCGGGACTGCCGGTCACGGTGGCCGGCACGTACGCCGAACTCGCGGCCACCCACCCCTTCGTGGAGAAGGTCGGCAACTCCACCGTCTACGCGGAGCCGGTCGGCGTCGTCGCCGCCATCACCCCCTGGAACTACCCGCTCCACCAGATCGTCGCCAAGGTCGCCCCGGCCCTCGCCGCCGGCTGCACCACCGTCCTCAAGCCCGCCGAGAACACCCCGCTGACCGCCCAGCTCTTCGCCGAGGCCGTCCACGAGGCGGGCATCCCGGCCGGTGTTTTCAACCTGGTCACCGGCTACGGCACGGTCGCCGGCCAGGCCCTCGCCGAGCACCCCGGCGTCGACCTGGTCTCCTTCACCGGATCGACCGCCGTCGGCGCCCGTATCGGCGCCCTCGCCGGCGGCGCGGTCAAGCGGGTCGCCCTCGAACTCGGCGGCAAGTCCGCCAACGTCGTCCTGCCCAGCGCCGACCTCGCCAAGGCCGTCGCCGTCGGCGTCGGCAACGTCATGGCCAACTCCGGCCAGACGTGCAGCGCCTGGACCCGGATGCTGGTCCCCGCCGAGCGGTACGAGGAGGCCGTCGCCCTCGCCGCCGAGGCCGCCGCCAAGTACACCCCCGGCGAGCGCCTCGGCCCGCTGGTCAGCGCCCGCCAGCGCGACCGGGTCCGCGGCTACATCGAGCAGGGGATCGAGGAGGGCGCCCGCCTCGTCGCCGGCGGCCCCGAGGCACCGCTGGAGACCGGCTACTACGTCGCTCCGACGGTCTTCGCCGACGTCACCCCCGACATGGCCATCGCGCGGGAGGAGATCTTCGGACCGGTCCTCTCGATCCTGCGGTACGAGGACGAGGAGGAGGCCCTCGCCCTCGCCAACGGCACCGAGTACGGCCTCGGCGGGGCCGTCTGGGGCGAGGAGAGCGAGGCGGTCGCCTTCGCCCGCCGGATGGAGACCGGCCAGGTCGACATCAACGGCGGCCGGTTCAACCCGCTCGCCCCCTTCGGCGGCTGGAAGCGGTCCGGCGTCGGCCGGGAGCTCGGCGCGCACGGTCTGACCGAGTACCTCCAGACCAAGTCCCTCCAGTTCTGAGCCCCGAGGCCCCCGCCCGCAGTCCCGCCCGGCCGCGGTCCCGCCCCCGCCCGCAGTCCCCCCGCCCGCGGTCCCGTCCGCTCGCACTCCCGCCCGCCCGCAGTAAGGAGACACCCGTGATCCGTGCCGCCGTCCTGCCCGCCGTCGGAGCCCCGCTGGAGATCACCGACATCGAGCTGCCGGAGCCCGGCCCCGGCCAGGTGCGGGTCCGGCTCGCCGCCGCCGGGGTCTGCCACTCCGACCTCTCGCTCACCAACGGCACCATGCGCCTCCCCGTCCCCGCCGTCCTCGGCCACGAGGGCGCGGGCACCGTCGTCTCCGTCGGCGAGGGGGTGACCACGGTCGCCCCCGGCGACGGGGTGGTCCTCAACTGGGCGCCGGCCTGCGGCGCCTGCCACCCCTGCTCGCTCGGCGAGGTGTGGCTCTGCGTCAACGCGCTCAACGGCGCGGCGAACGTGCACGCCCGCGCCGCCGACGGGCGCGAGCTCCACCCGGGCCTCAACGTGGCCGCCTTCGCCGAGGAGACCGTCGTCTCCGAGGCGTGCCTGCTGCCCGTCCCGGAGGGCGTACCGCTCACCGACGCGGCGCTCCTCGGCTGCGCCGTCCTCACCGGCTGGGGCGCCGTGCACCATTCCGCCCGGGTCAGGGCGGGCGAGACCGTCGCCGTCTTCGGCGTCGGAGGCGTCGGCCTCGCCACCCTCCAGGCCGCCCGGATCGCCGGGGCGTCCACGATCGTCGCCGTGGACGTCTCGCGGGAGAAGGAGGAGCTGGCGCGGGCCGCCGGAGCCACCGAGTACGTCGTGGCCTCGGAGACCACGGCCCGCGAGATCCGGAAGCTGACCGGGGGGCACGGCGTCGACGTGGCCGTGGAGTGCGTCGGCCGCGCCGTCACCATCCGTACCGCCTGGGAGTCCACCCGGCGCGGCGGCCGTACCACCGTCGTCGGCATCGGCGGCAAGGACCAGGAGGTCTCCTTCCACGCGCTGGAGATCTTCCACTGGGGCCGCACGCTGGCGGGCTGCGTGTACGGCGACTCGGATCCGGCCGCCGACCTGCCCGTCATCGCCGGCCACATCCGGGACGGCAGCTTCGACCTGGGCGCGCTCGTCACCGAGCGGATCACCCTGGACGGCATCCCCGGCGCCTTCGACGCCATGCTCGCGGGCAAGGGCGGCCGCGCCCTCGTCGTCTTCTGACGCCTTACGGAGCGGTACGGGGCTTCCCGGCGCGGTACGGAGCGGGCGCCGGCCCGCGGCGGGACGCCCTCGTCCCGCCGAGGGCCGCGCAAGCGGGTGGCCGGGGCCTCACCCGCGCCGCTCGCCTGCGGCCCCCTCCGGACCTGCGGCCCCCTCCGGACCTGCGGCCCCCTCCGGACCGGTGGCTCCCTCCGGGCCGGTGGCTCCCTCCGGGCCGGTGGCCCCGTCTGGACCCGCGGTCTTCTCCGGGCCTGCGGCCGCGTCCTCCCTGCCGGCGGCCGTTCCCGCCCGCGCGGGAGCGGACGCGCGGGGGCGGGAGCGGGAGACCGCGACGCCCGCCAGGCACAGCGCGCCGCCCACCAGCGTCAGCGCCGCGGGCAGTTCGCCCAGCAGCGCCCAGGCCATCAGGACCACGAGGGCGGGCACGGCGTACGTGGTCGCGCCCATCCGTCCCGCGGTCGTCCGCGCCAGCGCGTACGCCCAGGTCGTGAAGGCGAGCGCGGTCGGGAACACGCCGAGGTAGACCATGTTCGCGGTCGCCGACAGCGGCGCCCTGGCCGCCTCGGACACCAGCTGTCCGGCGAACGGCAGACAGGCGACCGCGCCGATCGCGCAGCCGAAGGTCGTCACCTGGAGCGCGCTCGCGTGGGCCAGCGCCGGCTTCTGCGCGACGACCCCGCCGGCGTACGCGACGGCCGCCAGCAGGCAGAGCGCGACGCCCAGCACCGAGGCGTGCCCGCCCTCGCCGGACATCGACAGGCCCACGGCCACGGCGCCGGCGAAGGAGACCGCCATCCCGGCCAGCAGTCGCGGGGGCAGGGTCTCGCCCAGGAAGCGGGCGCCGAGCAGGGCGATGAGGATCGGGCCGATGTTGACGAGCATCGCGGCCGTTCCGGCGTCCACCTCCTGCTCGCCCCAGTTCAGCGCCACCATGTACACCCCGAACCAGAGCAGCCCGGAGACGAGGATCCCCGGCCAGGCGGCCCGGGACGGCAGCCCCTCGCGCCGGACCAGGAGGACGGCCCCGAGGACCAGCGCCCCGGCGAGCAGCCGCCCGAGGGCGAGCGCGCCGGGGGAGTACGCGGCCCCGGCGCTGCGGATGGAGACGAAGGCCGACGCCCACAGGACGACGGTGACCCCGGCGGCGGCGAGCGCGAGTCGGCCGGTGGTGGGGGAGACGGCGGGGGAGCCGGATGCGGAGGCGGCGGATTTCGGCATACCCCGACGGTATGACCCCCACGCTTCGGCCCACACCGCAATAACGCCACAGGCGCCGGGCCAACGGGCCGCCGGGCCCCTGGCTACCGGGGCCAGTGGGCCACCACCGGGCCACTGGCCTCGGACCGCCGGGCCCCGGGCCGCAGGGCCCACCGGGCCCCGGGTCACCGGGCCACTGGCCTCGGGCCGCCGGCCCTGGGCCACCGCCACCGGGCCTCGGGCCACCGGCCACCCGCCCCCGGCCCCGGGTCACCGGCCGCGGGTCACTGGGCCCCTGGGCCACCGCCACCGGGCCTCGGGCCACCGGCCCTGGGCCATCGCCACCGGGCCTCGGGCCGCTGGCCTCGGGCCCCCGGCTCTGGGCCATCGCCACCGGGCCTCGGGCCACCTGCCACCGGCCACCCGGCCCCGGGCCACTGGGCCCCCGGGCCACCGCCACCGGGCCTCGGGCCACCCGCCACCGGCCACCTGCCCCCGGCCCCGGGTCACCGGGTCACCGGCCCCGGGCCACCGGGCCCCCCGGGGCACCGGGCCCCCCGGCCCCCCGCCCCCAGGCCCCCGGGCGCTCGCCCCGCGCCGCCCCTTCCGTCGCGCGGAGGGACGCCGCTCGCCAGCCACCAGTCGGGTCACCGCAGGGCGTCCGCCGTGATGCCGAGTTCCTGGAGGAGCGCGCGCTCGCCGGCCGGGGTGACCTTCACCGCGCGCTCGGATCCGATCCGTACGCACCAGCCGCTGTCCAGCGCGTGCGCGCAGAACGCCGCTCCGGCGACGCCCGCGAGGTGCGGCCGCCGCTCGGTCCAGTCCAGGCAGCCGCGCGCGAGCGGCCGCCGTCCCTTCGCCACCAGGGGGATGCCGACGTCCGCGAACCACTCCAGGCCCCGGTCCGTGAGGGCGAACCCGGTGTCCTGCCGCAGCAGTCCGCGCGCGGTCAGGGCGTCCGTGACGGCAATGCCGAGTCGCCCGGCGAGATGGTCGTAGCAGGTACGGCCCCTGGCCAGCGCCCGTCCGGCGTTCACGGCGGCCAGCGACCGGCGCGGCTCGTCCGCAGCCGGACCCGCGAGGGCGGCCAGCTCCTCCACGAGCTGCGCGATCCCGGGCCCGGCGAGCCTCACGTACCGGTGCCGGCCCTGCCGCTCCTCGGTGAGCACGCCGCCCGCGACCAGCTTCCCCAGGTGCTCCGTCGCGGTGGACGGCGCCACGCGCGCGTGCCGGGCGAGTTCCCCGGCGGTCCAGGCCCGCCCGTCGAGCAGGGCGAGCAGCATCGCGGCCCTGCTCTCCTCCGCGAAGAGCGCCGCGAACGCGGCGAGATCACTGGCTGCCATGTCCCCAGCATCCCCCGCTCACGCTTCGGCCCGCCCCGAAACGTGACCGCCCGAGGCGCGAGCGCCCGAGACGTGACCGCCCGAGGCGTCAGCGCCCGTAGCGTGCGCGCCGCCCGAGGCGTGAGTGCCGCCCGGGTCGCGAGCGCCGCCCGGCTCATGGACGCCCGGCTCGGCGTGGCGCCCGTGCAGGCCGGCGTACTGCGTGCCCAGGCCGTCGAGCAGGGCGCGCAGGCCGGTGGCGAAGGCGCCTTCGTCGACCTTCTCGCGGTGCTCCGCGAGGCGGTGCGCCTGGCCGAGATGGGGGTAGTCGGCGGGGTCGTACGCCGTCTCGTCGTCGACGAAGCCGCGCGCGAAGGAGCCGAGGGCGGAGCCGGTGACGAAGTACCGCATGAGGGCGCCGATGTGGGTGGCCTGGGCGGGCGGCCAGCCGGCCCGGACCATCGCGCCGAAGACCGCGTCGGCGACCTTGAGGCCCGCCGGGCGGCGCCCGGGTCCCTGGGCGAGGACCGGGACGATGTGCGGGTGGTCGGCGAGGGCGGCCCGGTAGGAGAGCGCCCAGTCGTGCAGGGCCGTACGCCAGTCGCGCGGGTCGTCCGCCTCGAACATCGACAGGTCGATCTTGGCGCTCACCGCGTCCGCGACCGCGTCCAGGATCTCGTCCTTGGTGCGGAAGTGGTTGTAGAGGGAGGGCCCGCTCACCCCGAGCTCCGCCGCGAGCCGCCGGGTCGAGAGGGCGTCCAGGCCCTCCGCGTCCACGAGCGCGCCCGCCGTCTCGACGATGCGTTCTCGGCTGAGCAGGGGCTTGCGCGGTCGGGCCATGGCGCACATAGTAGGCCCGTACCAAGAAAACTAGCAGTGGTAATTAAATGCTGAGCGTGCCGGGCGTTCCGCGCGAACGCCGGGCGGACCGGGTGAGGTGACGTCGCGGTGGATCTGGGACTGAGCGAGGAGCAGGAGGCCGTACGGCGGCTGGCGGCCGACTTCGTCGCCCGCGAGGTGGCGCCGTACGTCGTCGAGTGGGACCAGGCGGAGAACGTCGACCGGGGGCTGGTGAAGAAGCTCGGCTCCGTCGGCTTCCTCGGGCTCACCGTCCCGGAGGAGTACGGAGGTTCGGGCGGCGACCACCTCGCGTACTGCCTCGTCACCGAGGAGCTCGGGCGCGGCGACTCCTCCGTGCGCGGGATCGTCTCCGTCTCCCTCGGCCTGGTCGCCAAGACCATCGCCTCCTGGGGCACCGAGGAGCAGAAGCGGGCCTGGCTGCCCCGGCTCGCCTCCGGCGACGCCCTCGGCTGCTTCGGCCTCACCGAGCCGGGCACCGGCTCCGACGCGGGCAACCTGAGCACCAGGGCCGTCCGCGACGGCGGCGACTACGTGATCGACGGCGCCAAGATGTTCATCACCAACGGCACCTGGGCCGACGTCGTCCTCCTCTTCGCGCGGACGAACGACACCCCCGGCCACAAGGGCGTCTCCGCCTTCCTCGTCCCCGCCGACACCCCCGGCCTCACCCGCCACACCATCCACGGCAAGCTCGGCCTGCGCGGCCAGGCCACCGCCGAACTCGCCCTGGAAGGCGTCCGCGTCCCGGCCTCCGCGATGCTCGGCCCCGAGGGGAAGGGCTTCTCCGTCGCCATGTCCGCCCTCGCCAAGGGCCGCATGTCGGTCGCGGCCGGCTGTGTCGGCATCGCCCAGGCCGCCCTCGACGCCGCCGTCGGGTACGCGGGGGAGCGCGAGCAGTTCGGCAAGCCCATCGCCTCGTACCAGCTCGTGCAGGAACTCATCAGCGACATCGCCGTCGACGTGGACGCGGCCCGGCTGCTGACCTGGCGGGTCGCCGATCTGGTCGACCGGGGCGAGGACTTCGCCACCGCCGCGTCGAAGGCCAAGCTGTTCGCCTCCGAGGCCGCCGTACGCTCCGCCAACAACGCCCTCCAGGTCTTCGGCGGCTACGGCTACATCGACGAGTACCCCGTGGGGAAGCTGCTGCGGGACGCCCGCGTGATGACCCTGTACGAGGGCACCAGCCAGATCCAGAAGCTCATCATCGGGCGGGCGCTCACCGGGGTCTCCGCCTTCTGAGCCGCCGCGCCTGAAGCGGGGCTGAGCCGCTGTGCCCCGGGCGGGGCTGAGCCGCCGCGCCTGAAGCGGAGCTGAGCCGCTGTGCCCCGGGCGGGGCTGGGCCGAGCCGCGACGCCGGGTGGGGCGGAGCCTGACTGAGCCGCTGCGCGGAGCGGGGCTGAGTACGGCCATGAGTACCCGGGCGGATGTGGCGCCGGCCACATCCGCCCGATGCTGTGGGCATGAGCGAGTCACAGGTCAAGCAGCAGAACACCAACGCCTACCACGCGCAGGCCGTCATCTCCTTCGCGATCGCCCTCGCCGCCGTCGCGATCGGGATCTACCAGCTGGAGGCGAGCGCCTGGGTGCGCGCCTTCCTGGCGGTCTCCGTCCTCTACCTCACCACCTCCGCCTTCACCCTCGCCAAGGTGGTCCGCGACCGGCAGGAGTCCGATCGGATCGTCAGCCGGGTGGACCAGGCCCGCCTGGAGAAGCTCCTCGCCGAGCACGACCCCTTCCAGCAGAAGCTCTGAGCGCCGTCCGCCCGGACGGAGTGCGCCCGCGATCTCTAAGCGCTTGCTCAGCTTCGTTGTATGGTGTTCGTCCTGACCGGTCCGAGGAGGAGTGTGGGATGAGCACGGCGGAGCAGACGCCCGGCGGCGAGGACGTGGCCTGGAGCGAGGTCGCGCCCGAGGCCGCGCGGAGGCTGCTGGTCGCGGCCGTCGAGGCGTTCGCCGAACGCGGCTACCACGCCACCACCACCCGCGACATCGCCGGCCGCGCCGGGATGAGCCCGGCCGCGCTCTACATCCACTACAAGACCAAGGAAGAGCTGCTCCACCGGATCAGCCGCATCGGGCACGACCGGGCCCTGGAGATCCTCCGGGCCGCCGAGCTGCGGGACGGCGCCCCCTCCGACCGGCTCGCGGACGCCGTCCGCTCCTTCGTCCGCTGGCACGCCGAGCGCCACACCACCGCCCGGGTCGTCCAGTACGAGCTGGACGCGCTCGGCCCCGAGCACCGCACCGAGATCGTGGAGCTGCGCCGGGAGACCGAGGCGACCGTGCGCCGGATCATCGAGGAGGGCGTGGCGGCCGGCGAGTTCGACGTGGCGGACCCGTCCGGCACCACCGTCGCCGTGCTCTCGCTGTGCATCGACGTGGCCCGCTGGTTCAACGTCCAGGGACGCCGGACGCCCGACGAGGTCGGCGCGTTCTACGCCGACCTCGTGCTCCGCATGGTGGGCCACCGGGCTCAGCGGTAGTACCGGGGGCGGGAACCGGGGCGGGGTGCTCAGAAGTAGTAGCGCGAGACCGACTCGGCCACGCACACCGGCTTGTCGCCGCCCTCGCGCTCCACGGTCACCTTCGCCGTGACCTGTACGCCGCCGCCCGCCTCCTCCACCTTCGTGAGGACCGCCGTGGCGCGCAGCCGCGAGCCGACCGGCACCGGCGCGGGGAAACGCACCTTCTCCGTGCCGTAGTTGAGGCCCATCTTCATGCCCTCGACCCGCAGCACCTGCGGCACGAACAGCGGCAGCAGCGAGAGGGTCAGGTAACCGTGCGCGATGGTCGAGCCGAAGGGACCGGACGCGGCGCGCTCGGGGTCCACGTGGATCCACTGGTGGTCGCCGGTGGCGTCGGCGAAGAGGTCGATCCGCTTCTGGTCGACCTCCAGCCAGTCGCTGTGCCCCAGCTGCTCGCCGACCCCCGCGCGCAGCTCCTCGGCGGAGGTGAAGATCCTCGGCTCGGCCATGTCCCTGGTCCCTTCTCGCACGACATACCCAACGGTTTGTATCTAAGCGCTTGCTCAGCATGTGGGGTGGGGGTCGCGCTGTCAACGGACCAGTAGGGTTCGAGGGGTGCCGCAGATTCCAGAGAAGATCCACGAGCTCACCGTCGGCCAGCTCTCCGCCCGCAGCGGCGCGGCCGTCTCCGCCCTGCACTTCTACGAGGCCAAGGGGCTCATCGGCAGCCGCCGCACCGCGGGCAACCAGCGCCGCTACGGGCGCGACGCGCTGCGCCGGGTCGCCTTCATCCGCGCCGCCCAGCGCGTCGGCATCCCCCTCGCCACCATCCGCGACGCCCTCTCCGAACTGCCCGAGGAGCGCACCCCGACCCGCGAGGACTGGTCCCGGCTCTCCGCCACCTGGCGGACCGAACTCGACGACCGCATCAAGCAGCTGGGCCGCCTCCGCGACCACCTGACGGACTGCATCGGCTGCGGCTGCCTCTCCCTGGAGACCTGCGTCCTGTCCAACCCGGACGACGCCTTCGGCGCCCGCATGGCCGGCTCCCGGCTGCTGCCGCTGCGCCGCGAGGAGCAGGAGGAGACCCCTTAGGGCGTGTCTGACCATTCCCGTCGGGTCCGGCCCGCCCGGCACGCGCTGATCCGACGCCAATTGTCAGACACGCCCTAGCGCGCGTCCCGCAGCGCGGCCCGTACCTGCTCCGCCGTGGAGCGGGCGCGGGCTCCGTCGGGCAGGAGGAGGGTGTCCTCCAGGCCGATCCGGCAGGCCACGCCCAGCCGCCGGGCCAGCCGCAGCGCGGGCCACGCCGCCGCGCCGGTCCCGCAGAGCAGGACGGGGACGTCCCCGTGCGCGGCCCGCAGGCCGCTCACCCAGGCATCGGCGCCGGCCCGCGGCACCTCGGCCACGATCCGCCGCACCCGGGCGGCCAGAGGGGAGCGGGCGAACAGGGCCGGGCCCGTCGTGCCGGCCCGCAGCGCCGCCTCCACCGCCACCCCGCGCGCGAGCAGCTCGGCCGCCGTCTCCTCGGCGCCCGGCTCGTGCCAGGCCACGCACGCCAGCTCCGGCAGGACCTCCCAGGACCGGACCCGCGCCACCCGCCGCTCCGGATCGGGCTCGGCCCACGCGTCCGCCGGCACCGACACGGGGACGCGGACGCGCTCACGCACCGCCGCCAGGGCGGGCCCCACCACGCGGGGCGAGAGCGAGCCGCCGCCGCAGGGCGTACGGGGCCGGATCCGCACCTCGTCGGCCCCCGCCGCCACCGCGCTGGCCGCGGCCTCCGCGAGCGCCACCGGATCACGCGGCACCACCGCCGACTCCCCGGGCCCCCACGTGCCGTTCAGCGCCGCCTGAAGCGGCACACCCCCCTGCCGACCCACGCCACCGCCTTCCCGCGCGTCACGGCTATGCCGTGCGTCACGGTCTCGCCGTACGTGACCGACTCCCCGCACGTCACGGTCTCCCCGCGCGTCACGGTCTCCCCGTACGTCACGTACGCCACGGGCTGCTCGTACGTCAGCCGTCCCGCGCGTCACCGGCTCCCGGCGCCGCCCGTCTCAAGCCGCCGCCCCGTCTCAAGCCGCCGGCACCAGTGGCCGGCCGCGTTCCTCGCGGGCTCGGGCCAGGGCGTCGGGGGTGAGGACCGCGCGGGGGACCTCCACGCCGCAGTCGGCGCACACCGGGCCGTACCACCGCTCGTCACCGGCGCCGCCGTCCCACGCGATCCGCGCCCCCGTGCAGACCGGGCACGCCTCGACCGGGCCGTGCTCAAGCGCCGTGACCAGCCGCCGCACCACCTCGGGCAGCGGATCGGTCGGGTGGACGGCCGGATCGCCGCACCGCACCACCCCGTTGCCACCCCACACGTCCCGGTGCCAGTCGTCCAGCGCCCGCAGGGCCCGCACCCCGCCGTGCTTCTCGCGCCGGCGCCGGGCGGCGAACTCCTCCTCGTACGCCAGCCAGACCGTCCGTGCCTCCTCCAGCTCCTCCAGGGCGGCCACCAGCCGCGCCGGATCGAGCTCCCGGTCGTCGGGTCCGAACCCGTGCCTCCGGCACAGGTGGTCCCAGGTCGCCCGGTGCCCGTAGGGGGCGAACCGCTCCAGGCACTTGCGCAGCGAGTACCTGCGCAGTGCCGTGTCGCACCCCTGGTCACGCACCTGTCTCGCGAGACTCCGGAAACCGGCCATCGGTCGCCACCTCCGTCGCTGGTCGTTCGCGCATCCGCGGTACCAGAGGGACGAACGACGGCGCCGCCGTGTTCCGCCCGGACCCGGAACACCCCGCTCCTTGGCGGGAACTCGCCACCGGCGCGGGTTCTACCGGCGGCCCGTCCGGGCCGCCGAGACCACCACCCGGGCCAGCTCCGGCCGCCGGATGTCACTGTGCGAGCGGACCGCGTCCGCCGCGTCCACACTCACGCAGCCCGAGGCCGGAACCCCGTCCCGCAGCACCGTCGCCAGCGTCCGCCGCGCCGCCCCCGGCACGCCGTGGACGCCGTCCCAGCCGATCGCCCCCCACCGCGGATCACGCGCGAGCAGCCGCGCCGGCGACTCCGTCAGCGAGGCCGAGTCCCGGGCCGCGCGGGAGGCCAGCGGGTAGAGGACGCCGAGCGCCGTGTCGTGCCGCGAGTGACAGGCCACCACCGGGCCCCGCACCCGCAGCTGCATGTCCTTCAGCGCCCCCGAACGGCCGGGATCGTGCGGCAGCCGGGCCGCGAACGCGTAGTGCGAGAAGGCGCCCTGGAGCAGCGTCATCGACCGGACCGGCCGCAGCGCCCCCGGCAGCCCTCGGAGCCCGTACGCCACGAGCCGGGCGCCCATGCTGTGCCCCACCAGGTGCACCCGCAGCCCCGGCGCCGCCCGCGCCACCTCGGCCAGCAGCGGCCCGAGCCCCCGCTCGCCCACGTGCCCGGCCCGCTTCTTCATCACGTAGTACGCGGCCTGCCGCAGCGCCTCCCGGCCGCCCTGCCACAGCCCTCCGAGCCCGCCGCCGAGCACCGCCGCCGGGACGGTGCCCGTCAGCGCGGCGGTGAACACGGCACAAGTCTCCACCGGATCCGCCAGCAGGAAATCCGGCACCGCGCGGTCCCCGGCGAACCCCGTGCCGTCCACGTCCGCCAGGTCCCGCAGCAGCGCCCCGAACTCCGCGAACGCGGCCTCCTCGGCCGGCGCCGTCGCCACCAGCTCGGTGAGCCGGACGATCGTCCGCTCCTTCTCGGGCAGCGTCGTCACCAGCGCCCGGAAGTCCGGGACCGGCTCGTCCGTGAACATCATCGAGGGCCAGACCACGCCCGCGTACGCCGCCTCCACCCCCGGGGCCAGCAGCCCAGGGAAGGGCGCGAAGAAGTCCGAGTACAGCCGGGTCGCGCCGGACGGCGAGTTGTTCCACCCGTGGGCGAACACCACCAGATCCGTCACCCCCCGCCGCGCCAGCGCGACCAGTTCGGCCCCCTGCCCGGCCGGACCGTCCCCGTCCTTGTCGAAGACGATCTCCCGGTACGGATCCACACTCATCCCGCTCACGGCCCGCCCGTCCCTCCCCGTCGAGGAAGCGCCCAGGGGTCCGCGTCCCGCAACCCCTGGGCAGCATGCCCGGATCCGGCCACCGTCAGACCTCCGACGGCCGCCGGAAGCGCGTCAGCGCAGCCGCGCCGCCGTGACCACCGGGAAGTGGATCAGGCCGTCGTACGCGGCGGAGAGCCGCACCGAGGGCGTCGCGCCGGGCCAGGGGTAGGCGGTGCCGATGTTCCAGACCGGCCGCGGCTCCGCGAGCCAGCCCCGTGCGGCCGGCGCCACCCGCCGCAGGTCGAGGAGGAAGGGACCGGATGCCACCCGGTCCAGTGTGTGCGCCGCGCCGCCCGGCGCCTGCGGGTCCACGGTGAAGACGCGCAGGGGCTCCCCGGGAGCCTCCGTGTCGTGCGCGTTGAAGGAGCCCCGCCCGAAGGAGGCTCCGATCGTCACGTACCCCCGGCCGAGGAGGTCCCGCAGGAACGCCCCCTGCGTGCGCGGGTAGTGGGCGGGCATGAGGGACTCGTACGACACGTGCCCGTTGTGGGCCGAGAGGACCATCCGGTCGCCGGTGCGCCGCTGCCACCAGGCGGTGTTCTCGGCCATGATCCGGTCCCGGTAGAGCATGGCCGCCGCGACGCCGTCCTGCGTCGCGAAGTCGTGGGCGTACTCCGTGCCGACCTGGGCGACGGCCCTGGCGTGCTGCACCGCCCAGAGATGCGCCTCGCGGGCCGCCGCGCCCTTGCCCGGCCGCTGCGTCTCCAGGAGCCTCAGGGCCCGGTTCACGTCGCCGGCCATCGCCCGCCGCTCGGCGAGCGGCCTGGCCATGTACTCCTTCATCCAGTCCTCCACCCCGCCGGTGGGCCGGGACGCCCGGTACAGCTCCCGGAACCGGGGGAGGAGCTCCGGGTGGTTGCGGCCCACGTACGCGGTGACGGTGTCGAACAGGTTCCGCCCGGCGTACCCGAGGTCGTTGCCCATGAAGCGCACCTGGCGGTCCGGGTGCGCCAGGTTGTGGCGGCGCATCCAGCGGAAGAGGTCGAGGTACTCCTCGGTGTTCCAGAGCCGGTACGACTCCTGGAACTCGTCCCGCATGATCCGTTCGATGTCGCCCTCGCCGGTCGTCACCCAGCGGTCGACGAGGAGCCCCGTGGACCAGCTCGCCTCCAGCGCGAAGGTGGTGAACCCCTCCTTCTCGACGAGGTGGGCGAAGAGCCGGTGCTTCACCGTGAAGAACTCGGCCGAGCTGTGCGTGGCCTCGCCGATGCCGACGACCTTGGCCGGCCCGATCAGCCGGTCGAGGGCCCGCTCGTCGTCCAGGGGCGCGGCGGAACGGGCGAGTTCACGCGCGGGCCCGGGATCCGGGTCGGTCCGGACGGCGGCCGCGGCGCCGGGGGCGACGGAGGCGAGGCAGAGGGCGGTGAGGAGCCCGACGACGGGCAGGCGGCGAAGCGAGGCGATCTTCATGCCGTCATCCTTTCCGCCGGGTCCCGTGCCGGGACATCCTGCCGCCCCCCGGGCCGGCAGGGAGGGATACCCCCCCGTCACCGGTAGAGCAGATACTCCCGCCGCACCGCCCGGAAGGCCGCCAGATCGTCGGACCAGGCGCCCACGACCTCGTCGGTCCCGGCTCCGGCGTCGACGAGCGTACGCACGCGCGTGGAGCCGGTGAGCTTGTCGATCCAGTGGTCGGGGCGCCAGGCGAAACCGGACCACGAGGAGCGGGCGGTGACCAGGAGGGCGATGCCGGTGCGGACCGGGTCGAAGGACTCGCGGTCGTGGACGTGGAGCTGGACGCCGCCCACGGTGCGGCCCTGGAACTTGGAGAAGGTCGGGGCGAAGTACGCCTCGCGGAAGCGGATCCCGGGCAGCTCCAGGGCGTTCGCCGCCTCCGCCCAGCGGCGGTCGACGCCCTCCGCGCCGAGGAGTTCGAAGGGACGGGTGGTGCCCCGGCCCTCGGAGAGGTTGGTCCCCTCGAAGAGGCAGGTGCCGGAGTAGACGAGCGCGGTCTCCGGGGTCGGCATGTTCGGGCTCGGCGGCACCCACGGCAGCCCCGTCGCGTCGAAGAAGTCCGACCGCCGCCAGCCCGTCATCCGGACCGTCTCCAGCTCCACCGGCCGGGCCAGGAACTCGGCGTTGAAGAGGAGGGCCAGCTCCGCCACCGTCATGCCGTGCGCCTGCGCGATCGGCTCGCGCCCGACGAAGGTGGCGAAGGCCCGGTCCAGGACGGGCCCGAGGGCGGCCCGGCCGCTCACCGGGTTCGGCCGGTCCAGGACCACGAACCGCTTCCCGGCCAGCTCGGCCGCCACCATGCAGTCGTACAGCGTCCAGATGTACGTGTAGAAGCGGGCGCCCGCGTCCTGGATGTCGAAGACGACGGTGTCGACGCCCGAGGCGGTGAAGACGTCCGCCAGCGGCTGCCCGCTCTTCAGGTACGTGTCGTAGACCGGCAGCCCGGTCGCCGGGTCGTCGTACCGGCCCTCCGAACCACCCGCCTGCGCGGTGCCCCGGAACCCGTGCTCGGGGCCGAACACGGCCACCAGATCCACCCGTTCGTCGGCGTGCATGACGTCCACCAGGTGCCGGGCGTCCCGGGTGATCCCGGTCGGGTTGGTGACGACGCCGACCCGCTCGCCGGCCAGGAGGGCGTACCCGTCCGCCGCCAGCCGCTCGAAACCGGTCCGTACGCGCGCGTGCCCCCGCCCGGGGCCGGCCGCGGCGGGGGAGGCCGTCGCGGCGAGCGCGCCTCCCGCGCTCAGCGCCCCTCCGGCCGCCAGCAGATCCCGACGCGACAGTTTCATCCGCCTCATGCGTGACATGGGCACGCAGGCTAGCGCTCCTGACGCCCCGGGGGAACGAGGCGTGCGAAGGCGGCGAGCCGCCCCTCCGGGTCTTCCGCCCTTCCATACCGACCGGTTAGTCTGCCCGGTGTCACCGGAACCGTGACGGTGCCACCGGAACCGTGACCCGGACCGAAGCGAACCGAAACGAACCGAACCGAACCGAACCTCCTGGAGGGGTCCATGAACGCGGACACGCGCGAACTCCGTGGCGCCGGCGTCGTCGTCACCGGAGCGGGCGGCGGCATCGGCGCCGCCCTCGCCCGGCGCTTCGCCGCCGAAGGCGCCCGCGTCGTCGTCAACGACCTCGACCCCGTCCGCGCCAAAGCCGTCGCCGGGGAGATCGGCGCGCTCGCCGTCCCCGGCGACGCCTCCGCGATCGTCGACGAGGCCCGCGACGCCCTCGGCGGCACCGTCGACGTCTGGTGCGCCAACGCCGGACTCGCCTCCGCCGGCGACGCCTTCGCCGACGAGGCCGTCTGGGCCGCCGCCTGGGACGTCAACGTCATGGCCCACGTCCGCGCCGCCCGCGCCCTGCTCCCCGACTGGCTGGAGCGCGGCACCGGCCGCTTCGTCTCCACCGTCTCCGCCGCCGGCCTGCTCACCATGATCGGCGCGGCCCCGTACAGCGTCTCCAAGCACGGCGCCTACGCCTTCGCCGAATGGCTCTCCCTCACCTACCGCCACCGGGGCCTGAAGGTCCACGCCATCTGCCCGCAGGGCGTCCGCACCGACATGCTCGCCGCCACCGGCTCGGCCGGCGACCTCGTCCTGGTCCCGACCGCCGTCGAGCCCGAGACCGTCGCCGACGCCCTCCTCGACGCCATCGCGGAGGACCGCTTCCTCGTCCTGCCGCACCCGGAGGTCGCCGACTACTACCGGAACCGCGCGGACGACCCCGACCGGTGGATCGGCGGCATGAACAAGCTCCAGCGGCACTGGGAGGCGGGCGCGCGGTAGCGCACCCGGCGGGGAATGGGAAGATCTACCGACGACAGCCCCCGGACGCCAGGGACGGGGCAGCGGACCGGAAGGCGGCGGAGCATGGCCAGGACGACGGACGGGGACGGCTCTCCCGTCCCCCAGAGGCTCCTCGCCGCCGCCACCCGGCTCTTCGCGGAGCAGGGCTACGACCGCACCTCCGTCCAGGAGATCGTCGAGGCGGCGGGCGTCACCAAGGGGGCGCTCTACCACTACTTCGGCTCCAAGGAGGACCTCCTCCAGGAGGTGTACGCGCGCGTGCTCCGCCTCCAGCAGGAGCGGCTCGACGACTTCGCGGGCTCCGACGCGCCCGTCGAGGACCGGCTGCGCGGCGCCGCCGCCGACGTCGTCGTCACCACGATCGAGAACCTCGACGACGCCTCGATCTTCTTCCGCTCCATGCACCACCTGAGCCCGGAGAAGAACAAGCAGGTCCGCGCCGAGCGCCGCCGCTACCACGAGCGCTTCCGCGCCCTGATCGAGGAAGGTCAGCGGGCGGGCGTCTTCTCCTCCGCCACACCCGCCGACCTCGTCGTGGACTACCACTTCGGCTCCGTGCACCACCTGTCCACGTGGTACCGCCCGGACGGCCCGCTGACCCCGCAGCAGGTCGCCGACCACCTGGCCGACCTCCTGCTGCGGGCCCTGCGCCCGTGAGCCGTCAGAGGTAGCGCTTCAGCTCGCGGCGGGCCAGCGACCGCTGGTGCACCTCGTCCGGCCCGTCCGCGAGCCGCAGGGTCCGGGCCGCCGCCCACAGTTCGGCGAGCGGGAAGTCCTGCGAGACGCCGCCGGCGCCGTGCGCCTGCACCGCCTTGTCGATGATGTCCACCACCGCGCGCGGGGTGGCGATCTTGATGGCCTGGATCTCGGTGTGGGCGCCCTTGTTGCCGACGGTGTCCATCAGCCAGGCCGTCTTGAGCACCAGCAGCCGCAGCTGCTCGATCGTCACCCGCGCGTCCGCGATCCAGTTCTGCACCACGCCCTGCTGGGCGAGGGTCTTGCCGAAGGCGGTACGGGAGACGGCCCGCCGGCACGTCAGCTCCACCGCCCGCTCGGCCATGCCGATCAGCCGCATGCAGTGGTGGATGCGGCCGGGGCCGAGCCGCGCCTGGGCGATCGCGAAGCCGCCGCCCTCCTCGCCGATCAGGTTCGCGGCGGGGACCCGCACCCCGTCGAAGACCACCTCGGCGTGACCGCCGTGGTAGTGGTCCTCGTAGCCGTACACCCGCATCGCCCGGCGCACCTCGACGCCCGGGGTGTCGCGCGGGACGAGGATCATCGACTGCTGGCGGCGGAGGTCCGGCCCGTCCGGGTCGGTCTTCCCCATCACGATGAAGACCTTGCAGTCGGGGTTCATCGCCCCGGAGATGTACCACTTGCGCCCGTCGATCACATACGCGTCCCCGTCCCGCCGGATCCGGGTCTCGATGTTGGTCGCGTCCGATGAGGCCACCTCGGGCTCGGTCATCGCGAAGGCGGACCGGATCTCGCCCGCGAGCAGCGGCTCCAGCCACTGCTTCCTCTGCGTCTCGTCGGCGAACTGGGCGAGCAGCTCCATGTTCCCGGTGTCCGGGGCCGCGCAGTTGAGGGCGGTCGGCGCGAGCTGCGGGCTGCGGCCGGTGATCTCGGCGAGCGGCGCGTACTGGAGGTTGGTCAGCCCCGCCCCGTACTCCTCGTCGGGAAGGAAGAGGTTCCACAGGCCCTGGCGCTTGGCCTCGGCCTTCAGCTCCGCCACCACCGGCGGCTCGTCCCACGGGGAGGCGAGCGAGGCCCGCTGCTCCTCGGCGACGGCCTCGGCGGGGTACACGTGCTCGTCCATGAAGGCGAGCAGCCGGGAGCGGAGCTCCTCGGTGCGGGCGTCGTAGGAGAAGTCCATGGCGGTTCAGCCCTCCTGAAGGGTGGTCAGGCCGTGCTCGATGAAGACGGGGACGAGGTCGCCGATGCGGTCGAAGCCGGCGCCGACGGTCTGCCCGAGGGTGTAGCGGTAGTGGATGCCCTCCAGGATCACGGCGAGCTTGAACCAGGCGAAGGCCGTGTACCAGGCGAGGGCGGAGACGTCCCGGCCGGAACGGGCGGCGTACCGCTCGACCAGCTCGGCGGCGGTGGGGTGGCCGGCGGCGGTCGCCGTGGTCGAGATCGGTGAGCCGGGCAGGTCCAGCGGGGTGCTGTACATGACGAGGAGGCCCAGGTCCGTCAGCGGGTCGCCGAGCGTGGACATCTCCCAGTCGAGGACCGCCCTGATCCGGTCGTCGTCGCCGACCAGCGCGTTGTCGAGCCGGTAGTCGCCGTGGACGACGGTCGGCGGGGGAGAGCCGGGCAGCGCGCGGCCGAGGGCGGCGTGCAGCTCCTCGATGCCGGGCAGCTCGCGGCCCCGGGAGGCGGCGAGCTGCTTGCCCCAGCGGCGCAGCTGACGGTCGAGGAAGCCCTCAGGCCGGCCGAAGTCGCCGAGTCCGACGGCCTCCGGTTCCACCGCGTGCAGGTCGACGAGGGTGTCGACCAGGCCGAGGACGACGGAGCGGGTGCGCTCCGGGCCGAGCGGGGCCAGCTGGGAGGCGGAGCGGTACGGGGTCCCCTCGACGAACTCCATCACGTAGAAGGGCGCGCCGAGCACCTCCTCGTCCTCGCAGAGCAGGACCGTGCCCGGCACCGGCACCGAGGTCCCGCCCAGGGCGCTGATGACCCGGTGCTCCCGCCTCATGTCGTGGGCGGTGGCGAGGACGTGCCCGAGCGGCGGGCGGCGCACCACCCAGCTGCCGGTGCCGTCGGTGACGGCGTACGTGAGGTTGGAGCGCCCACCCTCGATCAGCCGGGCTTCGAGGGGCCCGGAGACCAGGCCCGGCCGCTCGCGGTCCAGATGGCGGCGCAGACGCTCGGGGTCGAGGCCGGGCGGTGGGGCGGTGTGGCTCATCGGGCATACCTCCGGAGGGTCGGTCGGCACTCATGATGACCGACCAGTCGGTATGTCGTCCAGAGGGGTCCCGGAAACGCCAGCCAGAGGGGTCCCGGAAACGCCAGGGGGACCCGGGCTCCACCCCGGGTCCCCCTGGCGTTCACACCGCTCATCGGTGCCGGTGTCACACGGCTCCGCGCGCGGCTCAGGCGTGACAGGCCACCGGCACCCCGCCGTTCATCGCCGCCATGTCGCCGAAGACCGCCACCGGGTCGAGCGGGTGCGCCTCGGGGAGCCCGTCCAGCTCCGCGTACGCCCGGTGCAGGTTGGCCACCAGCCGCTCGCTCTCCCGCCAGGCGGCGAACTCTCCCGGCTCGGCCCGGCGGGCGGTCTCCAGCGGCGGGTCCCCCTTCGTGTGCCCCTCGGCGGCGAGCTCCGCCACCCACCGCAGATACCGCTCGGTGGCGTCGTACGCGCCCGGGTCCGTCACCGGCCCGTGCCCCGGCACCACCCGCTCCGCGTCCAGCGACCGCAGCACGTCGAGCGCGCGCAGCGAACCGGCCAGCGAGCCCATCGGCAGGAACGGCGTCCCGCCCTGGAAGACCAGGTCACCGGTGAACACCACCCCCTGCTCCGGCAGGTGCACGATCGAGTCGCCGGTGGTGTGCGCGGGACCCGGGTGCACCACCCGCACCTCGATCCCGCCCACGTACACCGTCATCCGGTCGTGGTACGTCACGTCGGGCGGGGTGATCTCGACGCGGCCGAAGTCGGTCTGCGGCCACAGCAGGTGCAGCTGGTGCCCGGCGCCCAGCTGTTCGGAGCGGCAGTTCGCGTGCCCGACGATCCGCGCCTCGGGACGGAAGACCCCGTTGCCGTAGGTGTGGTCGCCGTGGTGATGGGTGTTCACGACCGTGAGCGGCAGCGGCAGCCCGGCGGCGAGCACCGCCTCGCGCAGCAGCAGGGCGCGGCGCTCGGTGGCGGTGGTGTCGACGAGCAGCGACTCGCCCGCGTCGCCGAGGAAACCGGCGTTGTTCAGACACCAGCCGCCGTCGGGCTGGACATAGGCGTGGACGTGCGGCGCGAGCGTGACCACGTACGGGTCGGTGGCAGGCACAGGGCTCCCCGGGCAGAAGATCGACGAGACAGGTGAAGCCTGCCACCGGAGGGCCGGCCGGGGGGCCGCTTCCGGACACCGCTCGTCCGGGTGCCGCTCCTCCGGACACCCCTTCCGGGTGCCGCTTCCGGACGCCGGGGGGTGCTCGCACCGCCCCGCCTGGCCCGTCCGGCTTGCGCGGCCCCCCGCCCCCGTCGAGGGTCGGAACCATGAAGGCGATCAGCTACCGTCGGTACGGCGGCCCCGAGGTCCTGGAGTACGGCGAGCTGCCCGACCCGAAGGTGGGGCCCGACGAGGTCCTGGTCGAGGTCCGCGCGGCGGCGGTCAACCCGGTCGACTGGAAGGCGCAGGCCGGCTATCTCGACGGCATGATCGACGCGGTCTTCCCGGTCGTCCCCGGCTGGGACGTCTCCGGCGTCGTCGTCCGTCCCGGCGTCTCCGTCACCGAGTGGGCGGCGGGCGACGAGGTCATGGGGTACGTCCGCGAGGACGTCCTCTCCCACGGCACCTTCGCCGAGTACGTCGCCGCGCCCGTCCGCACCCTGGGCCGCAAGCCCCGCGCGTACTCCTTCGAGGAGGCCGCCGGGCTGCCGCTGGCCGGCCTCACCGCCTACCAGGCCCTGCACACCGCGCTCTCGGTACGGCGGGGCGAGACGGTACTGGTCCTCGCGGCGGCCGGCGGGGTCGGCTCCATGGCCGTGCAGATCGCCCGGCACCTCGGCTGCCGGGTCCTCGGCGCCGCCCGTGAGTCCGGACGGGAGCGGGTGACCGCGCTCGGCGCGGAACCCGTCCTGCTCGACGAGGCGACCTTCACCCGCCAGGTCCGCGAACTCGCCCCCGGCGGCGTCGACGCGCTCCTCGACACCCTCGGCGGCCCCTTCCTCCAGCACGCCGCCAAACTGCTCGCCCCCGGCGGCCGGCTCGCCTCCATCGCCGACGGCGAAGCCCTCGCCCTCGGCGGCCGCTACTACTGGGTCCGCCCCGACGCCGCCGACCTGAACGCCCTCGCCGACCTCGCCGACGACGGCGTCCTCGACGTCCGCGTCGCCAGGACCTTCCCCCTGGAACGCGCGGCGGACGCGCAGCGCGCCAACGCGGAGGGGGGCTTGCAGGGCAAGGTCGTGGTCACCGTCCCGTAGCCGGGCCGGGTCGGGCCGGGGCGGGCCGAGAGGCGACCGGATGTTGGATCCAACATCCGGGACCCAACATCCTGGATCCGGGATCCAACCTCCTGGATCTTGGATCCAACCTCCTGGATCTTGGATCCAGCCTCCCAGATCACCAGATCAGCGCCGCCCCGCACACCGCCAGTGCCACCGTGCACCCCGTCGCGAGCAGCGCGCCGCGAGCCGACAGGACCTGGGGGCGGGGGGTGTCCAGGGAGCGGATGCGGCGGTGGGTGACGGCGAGGAAGCCGATCCAGAGCAGGGCGGCGAGCGCGAGACCGGTCAGTCCGGCGGCGGTGGCGCCGTCGATGAGGGCGAGTTTGACGGCGAGGACGGCGACGACGGTCCAGGACAGTGTCGTGCGGCGCCAGGCGAGCCGGGTGCGTTCCGGCTGGAGCCCGGGGTCGCGGGTCTCGGCCGGTGGTCCGGGCTCGCCGGCCACTAGCCGGCCCGGCCGAAGACGACGAGGACGACCATCGCGACCGCGACGACGGCGACGGTGAGGCTGAGGACGGCGGGGAAGCGGGAGACGGGCAGGTCCTCGCCCCGGCGCATGGCGCGTTCGCAGCGGATCCAGTGGTTGACCGCGCGCAGGGCGCAGAGCACGCCGGCGGCGAGGAGGGCGAGCGCGAGGCCGACGCGGACGGCCCAGCGGAGGTCGGGCAGGAACTGGTCGACGGCGAAGCCGCCGCCGATGAGGGCGAGGGCGGTGCGGATCCAGGCGAGGAAGGTGCGTTCGTTGGCGAGGGAGAAGCGGTAGTCGGGGGTGTCCCCCTCGTCCCGGATCCGCTGCGGCGCGAACCACAGCCGCAGACTCTGCGCGAATTGCCTCACCCCGGCACTCTAACGGGCACGTGGGCGGCCCACCCCTACCGGCCCCGGTCCGCCGTCAGCCGCTCGTACGCGGCGAGCCCGTCCGGCACCCACTCCCACGCCCCGGCCGCCCCCGGCAGCCGCGCGCGCAGCTCGTCCTCGGTCAGGAAGGCGTGCCAGGCCACCTCCTCCGGCTGCGGCCGTACCGGCAGGTCGCAGCGGACCTCGTACACGGCGGACCACCACTTGCCGGCCACGCCCCCGGAGTCGTACAGGAACCGGAACAGGAAGTCGGGGCGGGGCAGTCCGGAGACGCCCAGCTCCTCCTCGGCCTCGCGCAGCGCCGCGTCGTCGTAGGACTCGCCGGCGCCGACGACGCCGCCGACGAACAGGTCGTACAGCGAGGGGAAGACCAGTTTCGACGGCGTCCTGCGGTGGACGAAGATCCGCCCCTCGGCGTCCCGGACCCGGATGAAGGTGCAGCGGTGGATCAGGCCCCGCGCGTACACCTCGCCGCGCGGGGCCTGCCCGATCACCCGGTCCTGCTCGTCGACGACGTCGAGCACCTCGTCCCGTACTCCGTCCCGTACCCCGTCCGGTACCCCGTCCCGTGCCTCGTCCCGTACCTCATCGGAAGCGCTCATGCGCCCCATGAAACCAGCGGGACCGCCGCCGGCTCACTGCCCCATGACGTACTTGACCGTCGGGCCGGTGGTCCAGCCGCCGTCCACGGCGAGCTCGGCGCCCGTCACGTACGAGGCGGCGTCCGAGAGCAGGAAGACGACCGCGCCGGCGATCTCGTCGGCCTCGCCGACCCGGCCCATCGGCGTGTTCGGGTACATGCCCTCGCCGCGCTGGATGCCGACCGAGGCGGTCATCGGGGTGTAGGTCATGCCCGGGTGGACCGAGTTGACGCGGATGCGCGAGGTGCCGAGCTCCACCGCGCCGATCTTGGTGAGACCGCGCACGCCCCACTTGGAGGCGCCGTAGCCGGCGGTGAGCGCGAGCCCCATCAGGCCGGCCGCGGAGGAGATGTTGACGATGGAGCCGCCGCCGGCCTCCCGCATTGCCGGTACGGCGGCCTTCATGCCGATGAAGACACCGGTGAGGTTGATGTCGAGGACCTTGCGGAAGTGCTCGACGCTCTCGGTCTCCAGGAGGGCGCCGGTGGAGATGCCGGCGTTGTTCACCAGGCCGTGCAGACCGCCGAACTCGGCGACGGCGTACGCGACGGCGGCGGCCCACTCCTCCTCGGACGTGACGTCGTGGTGGAAGAAGCGGGCGCGCTCGCCGAGGCGCGCGGCGGTTGCCGCGCCGTCCTCGTCGAGGACGTCGGTGACGACCACGTTCGCCCCGGCGGCGACGGCCTGGCGGGCCGCCTCGGCGCCCAGGCCGCGCGCGCCGCCGGTGACGAGGACGGTCTTGCCGGTGAGGTCGTTCATGGGGATTCCGTCCAGTGCGGTGCCCGGCATCGGGGTGGTGCCGTTCATCGGGTCCTCCGGGGCTGTGCGGCCCGGAGCAGTGCGGTGGTGGTCTCGACGAGGTCGGCGAGGAAGAGCGGCTCGTCCGTGAGCGGCTCCGCCCCGTCGAGGTACTGCCGGGCCCGGTCGGCGAGCGCCGCGCCGACCACGGTGAGGGCCAGGTCGAGCCGTTCCAGGAGCAGCGGCTCGGGCAGCCCGTCGTCGGCGAGCCGCGCGGCGATCCGCTCGATCAGCGCCCAGTAGGCGGTGCCGGCGAGGGTGGGGTGGGGGGTGCGGGCGCGGACCCCGCTCTCGTGGCTGAGCTGCGCGGAGACCCGCAGACAGCGGCAGCCGCGCTCGGTGCCCAGTTCGCTCGCCTCGGCCGTGACGAGGGCGGTGATCAGCTCGCGTACGCCCGCGTCACGGGGGACGGCCGGCAGCGCGACGAGCACCCGCTCGGTACGGGCCAGCCGGCCGGCCATGACGGCGTCCAGGAGTCCGGCGCGCGAGCCGAAGTGGTACTGGACGGCGGAGGGGTTGGCCTGTCCGGCGAGCCGCGTGATGTCCCGCAGCTGCGCGCCGTCGACGCCCTGGGCGGCGAAGAGTTCCTCCGCCGCGCGGATCAGCTTCTCCCGGGTCTCGGGTCCTGACGTCCTTGCCATACGTCCATATTAATGCCCGACATTAAAAAACGGGAGGGGCTCCTCCGGTCCCGGACGGTTGACTCGATACATCCGTGTATCCAAGATGCGGTCCATGCCCTACGACGCCGATGTGATCGTGATCGGGGCCGGCCTCGCCGGTCTCGTCGCCACCGCCGAACTGGTCGACGCCGGCCGGTCCGTGATCCTCCTGGACCAGGAGCCCGAACAGTCCCTCGGGGGCCAGGCCCACTGGTCCTTCGGCGGGCTGTTCCTCGTCGACTCGCCCGAACAGCGCCGGCTGCGCATCAAGGACAGCCACGCGCTCGCCCTCCAGGACTGGGCGGGCACCGCGGGCTTCGACCGCCCCGAGGACGAGTGGGCCCGCCGCTGGGCGGAGGCGTACGTCGACTTCGCGGCCGGCGAGAAGCGTTCCTGGCTGCACGCGCGCGGGGTCCGCTTCTTCCCGGTCGTCGGCTGGGCCGAGCGCGGCGGCTACGACGCCACCGGGCACGGCAACTCCGTCCCCCGCTTCCACATCACCTGGGGTACGGGCCCCGGCCTCGTCGCCCCCTTCGAGGCGAAGGTCCGCGAGGGCGTCGCCCGGGGCCTCGTCACCTTCCGCTTCCGCCACCGCGTCACCGCCCTGGGCCGCACCGGAGGCGTCCTCGACACGGTCTCCGGCGAGGTCCTGGAGCCGTCGGACGCCGAGCGCGGCACCGCCAGCGGCAGGACCGCGACGGGCACCTTCGAGCTGCGGGCCCAGGCCGTGATCGTCACCAGCGGCGGCATCGGCGGCAACCACGACCTGGTGCGCGCCCAGTGGCCCGCCCGGCTCGGCACCCCGCCCGCGAAGCTCCTCTCCGGCGTCCCCGCCCACGTCGACGGCCTGATGCTCGGCATCGCGGAGAAGGCGGGCGCCCACCACGTCAACCGCGACCGGATGTGGCACTACACCGAGGGCATCGAGAACTGGGCCCCCATCTGGGCCCGGCACGGCATCCGCATCCTGCCCGGCCCCTCCTCCCTGTGGCTCGACGCCACGGGGAAGCGGCTCCCGGTGCCGCTCTTCCCCGGCTTCGACACCCTCGGCACCCTCGAACACATCATGCGGACCGGCCACGACCACACCTGGTTCGTGCTCGACAAGCGGATCATCGGCAAGGAGTTCGCCCTCTCCGGCTCCGAGCAGAACCCCGACCTCACCGGCAAGTCCGTCCGCGACGTCCTCGGCCGCGCCCGCGCCGACGTCCCGGGCCCCGTGCAGGCGTTCATGGACAAGGGCGCCGACTTCGTCGTCGAGGACGACCTCGGAGCCCTGGTCCGCGGCATGAACCGGATCACCGGCCAGGACCTCGTCGACGAGGCCGCCCTGCGGCGCGAGATCACCGCCCGCGACCGGGAGATCGCCAACCCCTTCACCAAGGACCTCCAGATCACCGCGATCCGCGGCGCCCGCGGCTACCTGGGCGACCGCCTGATCCGTACCGCCGCCCCGCACCGCATCCTCGACCCGAAGGCCGGCCCGCTGATCGCCGTCCGCCTCAACATCCTCACCCGCAAGTCCCTCGGCGGCCTCCAGACCGACCTGTCCTCCCGCGTCCTCACCGACACCGGCGACATCCTCCCGGGCCTGTACGCGGCAGGCGAGGCCGCCGGCTTCGGCGGCGGCGGCGTGCACGGCTACCGCTCCCTCGAAGGCACCTTCCTCGGCGGCTGCATCTTCTCCGGGCGCGCGGCGGGCCGCGCGGCGGCCGCGGCGACGGCGTAGCGCCGCCGGCCGCCAGGCGCGAGAAAGGCCCGGGCCCCGGAGCGCGCACGCGCTCCGGGGCCCGGGCCCTTCGCAGGCCGTCGCTACATCACCAGCGACAGCAGCAGCACGAACACCAGGGACACCACCGAGATGATGGTCTCCATGACCGACCAGGTCTTGATCGTCTGGCCGACGGTCATGCCGAAGTACTCCTTCACCAGCCAGAACCCGGCGTCGTTGACGTGGCTGAAGAAGAGCGAACCGGCACCGATCGCCAGCACCAGGAGCGCCGTCTCACCGGTCGACATGCCCGCGGCCAGCGGAGCCACCAGGCCGGCCGCCGAGATCGTCGCGACCGTGGCGGAGCCCGTCGCGAGCCGGATGGCCACCGCGATCAGCCAGGCGAGGAGCAGGGCCGGGATCGACCAGTTCTCGGAGAAGTCGAGGATCATCTGGCCGACGCCGATGTCGATCAGCGTCTGCTTGAAGCCGCCGCCCGCGCCGACGATCAGCAGCACGCCCGCGATCGGGGCGAGGGACTTCTCGACCGTGGAGGAGAGCCGCTCCTTGGTGAAGCCGGCCGCGCGGCCCAGCGTGAACAGGGCCACTATGACGGCGGCGAGCAGCGCGATCAGCGGCGAGCCGATGACGTCGGTGACCTTCTGCACGGCGTTCTCGGGGTCGTCGACCACGATGTCGACGAGCGCCTTCACCAGCATCAGGACGACCGGCAGCATGACGGTGGCGACCGTGACGCCGAAGCCGGGGCGCTTCTCCAGGTCCTCGGAGGGGCGCGTCGGGATCATGTGCTCGGGCGCCTGGATGTCGACCCAGCGGGCCGCGTACCGGGAGAAGACCGGGCCCGCGATGATCACGGTCGGGATCGCGACGACCAGACCGAGGGCGAGGGTGACGCCGAGGTTGGCGCCGACGGCGTCGATCGCGACGAGCGGGCCGGGGTGCGGCGGGATGAGTCCGTGCATCACGGAGAGGCCGGCGAGGGCCGGGATGCCGATCCGCATCAGGGAGTAGTCGCCCCGCTTGGCGACCATCAGGACCACCGGGATCAGCAGCACGATGCCGACCTCGAAGAAGAGCGGCAGGCCGATCACCGAGGCGATCAGCACCATCGCCCACGGCATGGAGCGCCGGCTCGCCTTCGCGAGGATCGTGTCGACGATCTGGTCGGCGCCACCGGAGTCGGCGAGCAGTTTGCCGAGGATCGCGCCGAGCGCGATCAGCACGCCGACGCCCGCCACGGTGTTCCCGAGCCCGGTGCTGAACGCCTTGATGGTGTCCGCGAGCGGCGCCCCGGCGAACGCGCCGAGCGCGAGCGAGCCGATGGTCAGCGCCAGGAACGCGTGCAGCTTGAACTTGGTGATGAGCAGGACGATGACGGCGATGCCGGCGAGCACGGCGATGCCCAGCTGCGCGTTGCCCGCCGAGGTGATCGGTTCGGCGGCGTCCGCTGCCAGCATCTCGACGCTGAGACTGGTCACGGTGGGTCCCTTGGGGGTTGAGGGGGGAAGGCAGGAAGGGGACGGAAGGAGGGAAAGGACTCAGAAGAGCGGAACGGGCCGGGTGAAGGCGCGCAGCGCCGCCACCGCCCGCGCCGCGATCTCCGCCGGGGTGCCGGAGACGTCGACGGCGACGCCGGCCTCGTCCTCCTCCAGCGGCTGGAGCGTGGCGAACTGCGAGTCGAGCAGCGCGGTGGGCATGAAGTGCCCCTTGCGGGCCGCCATCCGGCCCTCGATCAGCTCCCGGTCACCGGTCAGGTGGAGGAAGACGACCCCGGGGGCCGCCGCGCGCAGCCGGTCCCGGTAGATCCGCTTCAGCGCGGAGCTGCTCACCACCCCGCCGTGCCCGGCCCTGCCGTGCGCCCAGGCGCCGATGGCGTCGAGCCACGGCTCCCGGTCGGAGTCGTCCAGCGGTACGCCGGCCGACATCTTGGCGACGTTCGCCGCCGGGTGGAAGTCGTCGCCCTCCGCGTACGGCAGGCCGAGGGCCTCGGCGACGAGCGGGCCGATCGTGGTCTTGCCGGTCCCGGCGACGCCCATGACGACGACGACCGGGGGAGCGGCGGTGTGGGGGGTGGAGCGCATGAGGGGGTGCCTCGCTGTCTTCTTCGACATCGATCCGTCGAGCGTCATGAAACCCATTGAGTACGACGTATTCAAGAGCCTGTGACATAAAAGTCATACTTTTAATTCCCGTGCGTGGTACCCCGCCCGCCCCGGCCGGGCACCTCGCCGGCCCCGGCCGCGTTCCCCCGCCCGCCCCGACCCCCTGTCCCGCGCCGCTCCGGTGTGATCACCGGCCCGGCCCCGCATAGGCTGAGCACCATGACGACATCGGCCCAGGGGCTCCACTCGCACGTGCTCGCCACCCTGGGCCTGGCCATCACGGCGGGGGAGTACCCGCCCGGCACGGTGCTGCGCACCGACGAACTCGCCCAGAACTTCGACGTCTCCCGCACCGTCGTCCGTGAGGTCGTCCGCGTCCTGGAGTCGATGCACCTGGTGGAGTCGCGGCGCCGGGTCGGCGTCACGGTGCTCCCCACCGCGAGCTGGAACGTGTACGACCCCCAGGTCATCCGCTGGCGCCTCGCCGGCGCCGACCGCCCCCGCCAGCTCCGCTCGCTCACCGTGCTGCGCTCCGCCGTCGAGCCCGTCGCCGCCGGCCTCGCCGCGCTGAACGCCACGCCGGCCCAGTGCCGTGAGCTCACCGAGCAGGCGCTCGGCATGGTCGCCACCTCGCGCGGCCGGCAGCTGGAGGCGTACCTCGTCCACGACATCGCCTTCCACCGGGTCGTCCTCAACGCCTCCGGCAACGAGATGTTCGCCCGCCTCGGCGACGTCGTCGCCGAGGTCCTCACCGGCCGCACCCACCACCACGTGATGTTCGAGGACCCCGACCCGGCGGCCGTCACCCTCCACGTCCAAGTCGCGGAGGCCGTACGGGAGCGGGACGCGGCCCGGGCGGAGGCGCTGACCCGCGAGATCGCCGTCGGCGCGCTCAAGGAGTTGGACGTCCTCGCCCCGTGACGGCGCCCGCCGCCCGGCAGCGGTCGTACGGCCCCGTGACGGCACCCGCCCGCCCCGTGACGGTCGTACGCCGTACAGCGCTGCGTAAGCTCTGAACTAGCTCAAATCCGGGCGTTCAGTGAATTCGCTCACAGTCAGTGAGCGGGCCTTGCCGTGAGGATGTCGGCTGGCCGTGCCGGGGCGACCCCCACGAAGGGACCTCCGGGACTCGGCCGGGACCGCACAGCCCCCACCCCCTCACGAAGGCGAACAACTCCATGAGTGACCGCGTCACCGCGGCCGAGCCGCTGTCCGCCGCACCGGCGAACGCGCCCGCCTCCCCCCACGTCGACGCCGGCGACGCCGGATACCGCAAGGACCTCAAGTCCCGGCACATCAACATGATCGCCATCGGCGGTGCCATCGGCACGGGGCTCTTCCTCGGCGCCGGCGGCCGGATGGCCAGCGCCGGCCCCTCGCTCTTCATCGCGTACGCGGTCTGCGGCGTCTTCGCCTTCTTCGTGGTCCGGGCCCTCGGCGAGCTGGTGCTCTACCGCCCGTCCTCCGGCGCGTTCGTCTCCTACGCCCGCGAGTTCATGGGCGAGAAGGGCGCCTACACGGCCGGCTGGCTCTACTTCCTCAACTGGTCGACCACCGCCGTCGCCGACATCACCGCCGCGGCCACCTACGCCCACTTCTGGTCGCTGTTCAGCGACGTCCCCCAGTGGATCCTCGCCCTGATCGCCCTCGCGATCGTGCTCGCCGCCAACCTCATCTCCGTGAAGTACTTCGGCGAGATGGAGTTCTGGTTCGCCATCGTCAAGGTCGCCGCCCTCGTGGTCTTCATGCTGGTGGGCATCTTCCTCATCGTGACCTCGCACGACGTCGGCGGCTCCACCCCGGGCCTCGCCAACATCACCGACAACGGCGGCATCTTCCCCAACGGCATGATGCCGATGCTCCTGCTCATCCAGGGCGTCGTGTTCGCCTACGCCTCCGTCGAGCTCTGCGGCGTCGCCGCCGGCGAGACCGAGAACCCCGAGAAGATCATGCCGAAGGCGATCAACTCGATCATGTGGCGCGTCGGCCTGTTCTACGTCGGCTCCGTCGTCCTGCTCGCGCTGATCCTCCCGTACACCGCCTACTCCGGCGACCAGAGCCCCTTCGTCACCGTCTTCGACAAGCTGGGCATCCCCGGCGCCGCCGGCGTGATGAACCTCGTCGTCCTCACCGCCGCCCTCTCCAGCCTCAACTCCGGCCTGTACTCCACCGGCCGCATCCTGCGCTCCATGTCGCTGGCCGGCTCCGCGCCGAAGTTCACCGGCGTCATGAACAAGGGCGGCGTGCCCTACGGCGGCATCCTGCTCACCGCCGCCTTCGGCGTCGCCGGCGTCTTCCTCAACTTCGTGATGCCCGAGGACGCCTTCGAGCTGGTGCTGAACTTCGCCTCCATCGGCATCATCGGCACCTGGGCCATGATCATGCTCTGCTCGCTGCTCTTCGTCCGCCGCGCCGAGCAGGGCAGGCTCGTCCGCCCCGCCTACCGGCTGCCCTGGGCCCCGTACACGCAGATCGTGACCCTGGTCTTCCTCGCCTCCGTCATCGTCCTCATGTGGATGGACGGCGGCATCGGCCGCACCACCGTGAACTGTCTGCCGCTGATCGCCGCGGCCCTCGTCGGCGGCTGGTTCCTGGTCCGCGGCCGGGTCCGGGAGACCGCCGGCAAGCAGGACTGACCCGGCCCGCCCCCGAACTCCCCCCACGGGAGCGGCGGACCCCCGCAGGCACGGCCTGCGGGGGTCTCGCCTTTTATCAGGAGATAGTGGTACGCAGGAGGCTTACAAGATCCTCTCGGTCGAAGGGAAGTCAGCGATGCCACAGCACGTGCGGGGGGTCATCGCCCCCGGCCGGAACGAGCCCGTGCGGATCGAGACCGTCGTCGTCCCCGATCCCGGCCCCGGCGAGGCCGTCGTCCGCGTCCAGGCGTGCGGCGTCTGCCACACCGACCTGCACTACAAGCAGGGCGGGATCAACGACGAGTTCCCCTTCCTCCTCGGCCACGAGGCGGCCGGCACCGTCGAGTCGGTCGGCGAGGGCGTCACCGACGTCGCCCCCGGCGACTACGTGATCCTCAACTGGCGGGCCGTCTGCGGCCAGTGCCGGGCCTGCCGGCGCGGCCGCCCCTGGTACTGCTTCGACACCCACAACGCCCGGCAGAGGATGACCCTGCTCGACGGCACCGAACTCTCCCCGGCCCTCGGCATCGGCGCCTTCGCCGAGAAGACCCTCGTCGCCGCCGGCCAGTGCACCAAGGTCGACCCCGCCGTCGCCCCCGAGATCGCCGGCCTCCTCGGCTGCGGCGTGATGGCCGGCATCGGCGCCGCGATCAACACCGGCAACGTCTCCCGCGGCGACACCGTCGCCGTCATCGGCTGCGGAGGCGTCGGCGACGCCGCCATCGTCGGTTCCCGCCTCGCCGGGGCCGCGAAGGTCATCGCCGTCGACATCGATGAGCGAAAACTGGCCAAGGCGAAGGAGATGGGCGCCACCCACACCGTCGACTCCCGCACCGGCGATCCCGTCGAGGCGATCCGCGCGCTCACCGACGGCTTCGGCGCCGACGTCGTTATCGAGGCCGTCGGCCGCCCGGAGACGTACGCGCAGGCGTTCTACGCCCGCGACCTGGCCGGCACCGTCGTCCTCGTCGGCGTCCCCACCCCCGAGATGCGGCTCGAACTGCCGCTCCTCGACGTCTTCGGCCGCGGTGGCTCCCTCAAGTCCTCCTGGTACGGCGACTGCCTGCCGTCCCGCGACTTCCCCATGCTCATCGACCTGCACCGGCAGGGCCGCATCGACCTCGGCGCCTTCGTCACCGAGACCATCGCCCTCGACGAGGTCGAGAAGGCGTTCGCCCGCATGCACGAGGGCGACGTGCTGCGCTCGGTGGTGGTGCTGTGATGACCGCCCGCGTCGACCACCTGGTCACCTCCGGCACCTTCAGCCTCGACGGCGGCACCTGGGACGTCGACAACAACGTCTGGATCGTCGGCGACGACACCGAGGCGATCGTCATCGACGCCGCCCACGACGCCACCGCGATCCTCGCCGCCCTCGACGGCCGCACCCTGCGCGCCATCGTCTGCACCCACGCCCACGACGACCACGTCGGCGCGGCCCCCGCGCTCGCCGCCGCCACCGGCGCCCGCATCCTGCTCCACCCCGCCGACCAGCCGCTGTGGAAGCTCACCCACCCCGACCACACCCCCGACGGAGAACTCGCCGACGGCCAGGTCCTCACCATCGCGGGCACCGACCTGAAGGTCCTCCACACCCCCGGCCACGCCCCCGGAGCCGTCTGCCTGTACGCCCCCGACCTGGGCACGGTCTTCACCGGCGACACCCTCTTCCAGGGCGGCCCCGGCGCCACCGGCCGGTCCTTCTCGGACTTCCCCACGATCGTCGACTCGATCCGCGGGAAGCTCCTGACCCTCCCGCCGGACACGGTCGTCCGCACCGGCCACGGCGACGCCACCACCATCGGCGCGGAGGCACCGCACCTGGAGGAGTGGATCAGCAGGGGCCACTGAGCGACAGGCGGGTCCCGAACCGCCGCTCCTCGCCCGTGAACGGGTCGGTGAACTCCAGCGTCCGCGCCAGCAACCGCAGCGGCCGCCGGTAGTCCTCCGGCCCGTCCTCACGCACCACCGGATAGAGCGGATCGTCCAGGATCGGCAGCCCCAGCGCGTTCATGTGCACCCGCAGCTGATGCGTCTTCCCGGTCTCCGGCAGCAGCCGGTACCGCCCGAACGCGCCCAGCCGCTCCACCAGCTCGATCCGGCTCACGGCGTTCGGCTCGCCCGGCACCTCCCGCGCGGCCGGCACCCCCCGCTCCTTCTCGATCCGGCTCCGCACCGTCACCGGCAGCTCCACCGCCGGGTCGTACGCCGCCACCGCCTCGTACTCCTTGCGCACCCGCCGCTCCTTGAACAGCAGCTGGTACGCCCCCCGGTCCTCGGCCCGCACCACGAACAGCACGAGACCCGCCGTGAGCCGGTCGAGCCGGTGCGCCGGCTGGAGCGCCGGCAGCCCGAGCCCGGCCCGCAGCCGCGCCACCGCCGTCTCCGTCACGTGCCGCCCGCGCGGGGTCGTCGCCAGGAAGTGCGGCTTGTCCGCCACCAGGATCCGCTCGTCCCGGTACACCACCCCGATCTCGAACGGCACCCGCTCCTCGGCGACCGGATCCCGGTGGAACCAGAGCCACCGCCCCGGCTCGTACGGCTCCGAGGCCGCCGCCGCCCGCCCGTCGGCCCCGACGAAGCGCCCCGCGTCCAGCATCGCGCCGACCCGCTCCGTGCCCACGGCGCCCCCGTACCGCCCGAGCAGATACGCCCCCACGGTCGGCCAGGCCCCCTCCGGGTCCGGCGGCAGCCGCAGCCGCACCGGATCGATCCCGTCCCGCTGCGCCAGCGGCGCGACCGGCACCCGCTTCCTCCGCACCGCTCCGCCTCACCGTCCTCCAGGGATCCGACATCCGGGGATCCGACAACCAGGGATCCGCCCCGCAAGGATCCGACATACGCGAAAGTCCCGGTCGAGAGATCTCGACCGGGACTTCCTCTGGTGTCCGAGGGGGGACTTGAACCCCCACGCCCGATAAAGGGCACTAGCACCTCAAGCTAGCGCGTCTGCCATTCCGCCACCCGGACAGGGTGTGTGTCTCGCGGCCCTGGGCCGTTCCGACGAGGAAAACCATAGCAAACATTCGGGTGACCGATCACCACCCCCTCACCCGCCCCAGCAGCCCCACCGGCCCCTCCCGCCCCGCCGGGACGTCCCGTCTCGGCATGTGTCGGAGACGTGTCGGCGGGTGGACGCCCTTGCGCCGCCGGGGCGTGGGCGCGGGAGGATGGGAGCGACCACCAGCAAGCATGTGGGGCACGTCGTGGGAGGAAGCAGCGTGAGCGAGTCGAACACCGGCCGGACCGTCTCGGGTGAGGACGAGGTCGTCGACCTCTGCCGGGACCTCATCCGCATCGACACCAGCAACTACGGCGACCACTCCGGCCCCGGCGAGCGGGCCGCCGCCGAGTACGTCGCCGAGAAGCTCGCCGAGGTGGGCCTCGACCCGAAGATCATCGAGTCGCACAAGGGCCGCGCCTCCACCGTCGCCCGCATCGAGGGCGAGGACCCGTCCCGGCCCGCCCTGCTCATCCACGGGCACACCGACGTCGTCCCGGCCGACGCCGACGACTGGACCCACCACCCCTTCTCCGGCGAGGTCGCCGACGGCTGCGTCTGGGGCCGCGGCGCCGTCGACATGAAGGACATGGACGCGATGACCCTCGCGGTCGTCCGCGACCGGCTGCGCAGCGGCCGCAAGCCCCCGCGCGACATCGTCCTCGCCTTCCTCGCCGACGAGGAGGCCGGCGGCACCTACGGCGCCCGCCACCTCGTCGACCACCACCGCGACCTCTTCGACGGCGTCACCGAGGCGATCGGCGAGGTCGGCGGCTTCTCCTTCACCGTCAACGAGAACCTGCGCCTCTACCTGGTCGAGACCGCCCAGAAGGGCATGCACTGGATGCGGCTCACCGTCGAGGGCACGGCGGGCCACGGTTCGATGACCAACTCCGACAACGCCATCACGGAGCTGTGCGAGGCCGTCGGCCGGCTCGGCCGCCACCAGTGGCCGGTCCGCGTCACCAAGACCGTCCGCAGCTTCCTCGACGAACTGTCCGACGCCCTCGGCACCCCGCTCGACCCCGAGGACATGGACGCCACGCTGGCCAAGCTCGGCGGCATCGCCAAGATGGTCGGGGCCACCCTGCGCAACTCCGCCGCCCCGACCATGCTCGGCGCCGGCTACAAGGTGAACGTGATCCCCGGCCAGGCCACCGCCCACGTCGACGGCCGCTTCCTCCCCGGGTACGAGCAGGAGTTCCTGGCCGACCTCGACCGGATCCTCGGCCCCCGGGTCAAGCGCGAGGACGTCCACGGCGACAAGGCCCTGGAGACGAGCTTCGACGGCGCCCTCGTCGACGCCATGCAGGTCGCCCTGCGCGCCGAGGACCCGATCGCCCGCGCCGTCCCGTACATGCTCTCCGGCGGCACCGACGCCAAGTCCTTCGACGACCTCGGCATCCGCTGCTTCGGTTTCGCCCCGCTCCAGCTGCCGCCGGAGCTGGACTTCGCCGGCATGTTCCACGGCGTGGACGAGCGCGTCCCGGTCGACGGCCTGAAGTTCGGCGTGCGCGTCCTGGACCGCTTCATCGACGCCTGCTGACCGGACGGCCGGACGCGCCGCCGAATTCGGCCGCGCGTTTGGCCCTGACCGGAAAGAGTGAATGACCCGGGGGGCTCGTAGCCCCCTCCCTTCCCCCTCGTTACAGGTGTTGCGGTCCGCGGCTGGGGCCGCACTTGTCAACTAGGAGGAATAATGATCAAGAAGGTCGTCGCTGCTGCGGCTGCCACTGGCGGTCTCGTTCTCGCGGGTGCGGGCATGGCCGTCGCCGACGCGGGTGCCCAGGGTGCGGCCATCGGTTCCCCCGGTGTCCTCTCGGGCAACGTCGTGCAGGTCCCGGTTCACGTTCCCGTGAACGTCTGCGGCAACACGGTCTCCGTGATCGGTCTGCTGAACCCCGCCTTCGGCAACACCTGCGTCAACGCCTGACGTTGTGCCCCGCCCCTTGAGGGCGTGAGCCGTCCGGCCCCGGAGTGCGTGCCATGCACTCCGGGGCCGGTGGCGATTCCGCCCCGGGCACGGGCCCGGTGGCCCTCATCCCACGCCGATCAGGCGAATTGCCGAGAAGGCAGGTAAGCAAGCTATGCGACAGGTCACGCGCAAGAGCATCATCACCGTCGCGGCGGCCGGCGGCGTCTTCGCGCTCGGCGGAGGCATCGCGCAGGCGGATTCCGCCGCGAGCGGCACGGCCGCGAACTCACCGGGCATCGCGTCCGGCAACTCCGTGCAGGTCCCGGTCCACGCGCCGGTCAACGCGTGCGGCAACACCGTGAACGTCGTCGGGGTGCTCAACCCGGCGATGGGCAACTCCTGCGCCAACATCCCCTCGCAGGCGGGACCCGGCTCGTCCGGCCACGCGCGGGCGACCGGTTCCCCGGGCGTGGCCTCCGGCAACACCGTGGTGGTGCCGGTCGACGTGCCCGTGAACGCGTGCGGCAACAGCGTCACTGGCATCGGCCTCGGAAACCCCGCCGCGGGCAACGACTGCGCGAACGGCGAGAAGCCCGACGGCGGTTACGGCGAGGAGGAGCCCGGCGGTTACGGCGAGGAGCCGGGCGGTTACGGCGAGGAGCCCGAGACCCCTGGCACTCCGGGCACCCCCGGGACGCCCGGCACGCCGGGTACGCCCGGGACTCCTGGTACGCCGGGTACTCCTGGTACGCCAGGTACCCCCGGCACTCCGGGTACGCCGGGGACTCCGGGCACTCCGGGTACTCCGGGTACGCCCGGGACTCCCGGTACGCCTGGTACCCCCGGCACTCCGGGCACGCCCGGCACGCCCGGTACGCCCGGCACCCCCGGTGTGCCGCCCGGCTCGGACGGGGGGACGAACCACCCCGGTCCGCAGCTCTCGCCGCCGCCGGCCACGCCCGAGGAGCTCGCCGAGACCGGCTCCTCCGCGCCGCTCGGCGTGATCGTGCCGGCCGCCGCGGGCCTGCTGCTCGGCGGCGCGCTGGTCTACCGCCGCTCCCGCCGCGGCGCCTGAACCGGACCGATCACCGGACCGGCCGGAAAGCGAAGGGGCCCCGCACCAGGCGGGGCCCCTTTCGCGTCCGTCACCAGGTGGCGCGGATCTGACGGATGATCCGCCGCTTCAGCCGCACTCTGCGGCTCCCGTCCCGCCGCAGGGTGAGTCGGTCCAACTCCCAGTGCCCGTACTCGGCATGGTCGGTAAGAAGCCGCGCGGTCTCCTTGCGGGAGACGCCACGCGGCACGTACACGTCGACAAATTCGTATTCCGGCATCGCATCTATTGTGCGGGCACCGGCCCGGTACGGATAGCGTCTGTCCCATGTCTGATGCTGCGCAGCCCACCGCTGCCGAGGTACGTGCCGCCGCAGAGGCGGTCAAGACCGCACTGGACCGCCACCTCGCGGCGGTCGAACGCCGCACGGGGGACGACGACACGGCCGTGTACGAGGCGTTCAACGCCCTCGCCGCGGCCGCCGAGACCTATGACGAACTCCTCTACGACCGCTACGACGAGGTGACCCCCTTCGAGATCCCCGGGGCCGACGACGGCCTGCCGCCCTACGCGGGACCTGACGAACCGCACGCCCTCAGCGTGCTCATCCGCCGCGACTACGCCGTGGCCGAGCCGCGCCGGCTCGTGGCCCAGGCCCGGCGCGTCGCCGACCTCGACCACGACGAGGAAGGGCCCCGCGGCACGGCCGCGGCGCTCGGGGTCCTCTTCGGGGAGTACGAACCCGACGAGATCGCCTCCCGTCACAAGGAGTTCGGCCTGGAGGAGGGCGACTCCACGCTCTGGGTCACCGCCGCCGGGGAACTCCCGGAGGCGGGGGAGTGGCTCGCCGCCCCCTTCGAGCAGGCCGACCCGGAGCGGATCGTCTGCCGCTTCGACATCAGCGCCGTCTTCGACGACGAGGACGACGACGGGGCCGAGGGCGCCGGCGGGACCGGGGCGCTCCACGGGGCCGAGGCGGCCGGTGCGGGGAAGGGCCGGGACGCCGGCCGCTGAGAGGCGTCGGGGAGGACGCCGGAGGGCCGGTACGTCCACCGTGGACGTACCGGCCCTCCGGCGTTCCGGTCGGGGCGCCCTCACTCCTCGTCGGGGGTGGCGAGCAGGCCGGTCAGGAGCGGCCGCAGCCGCGTCGTCCGCGCCGGGGCGAGGACCTCGGCGACCGCCCGGGGCAGCGCCTGGTCCACTCCGTGCACCACCGACAGATGCCGCTCCGCACGGCCGAAGGCCGTGTAGACCCACGGCCGGCTCAGCCCCGGCGCGGCGTCGCCGGGCAGCACCACGACGACCGCCGGCCAGCGCCCGCCGGCCGCCTGGTGCGCGGTCAGCGCCCAGCCGTGCCGCAGCGCCGACTCCACCCGCTCCTTCGGTACGACGACCTCGCCGTCGGCGGTGCCCAGCCGCAGCCCCTCGGCGTCCGCCCCGAGGACCGTGCCGGTCACCGTGCGGCCCGGCACCGGCGCGTACGCCACCCGGTCACCCGGGTCGAAGCCGCCGAAGCGGCCGGGGCCCGGGTTGAGTCGCTGCTTGAGGGCCGTGTTCAGCGCGCGGGTCCCGGCCGAACCGCCGTGGCCGACCGTGATCACCCGGGTCTGCTCGGGGGACAGACCGAAGGCGCGCGGCACCGAGTCCGCGACCAGCTGGACCGTGCGGTGCACGGCCTCACCGGCGTCCCGCACGGGGACGATCACGACCTCCTTGCCGGGGGCCTCGACCTGGTTCAGCTCGCCGACGCCGATGCCCGAGACCAGCTCGCCCAGCGGGCCCGGGTCGGGGCGGCGGGAGGCCACGCGGGGGCAGACGCGGGCCGCGAGCGCGTCCGCGAAGACCGCACCGGGACCGGCCGGCCCCAGGACGTCCGGATCGCCGCTGAGGACGAGCCGGCAGCCGTCCGGCAGGGCCTCGACGAGCATGGCGCCCGTCTCCACGTCCAGCTGCGGGGCGTCCAGCACCACCAGCAGGTCCAGGGCGAGCGCGCCCTCCTCGTCCCGGCCGGGGCCGGCCGTCCCGGAGAGCAGCGCGGCGAGCGGCACCACCGTCCCGGCGGCCCGGTCCTCCTCGCCCGGCCGCTCCGGGGAGTGCACGGTGACCAGGACGCGCAGCCCGCGCTCCCGCGCGGCGGCGGCCAGGGCCAGCGGCTCCTCGCGGGCGGCCTCACCTCCGGTGTGCAGCACCAGGCCGTGGCCGCCCACGGCCCGCTCCAGCTCGCCGCCGTCCCACTCCGCCGCGGTGACGGTGCGCACCAGCCGGGCCAGTCCGTCCGCGAGGCTCTCCTCGGCGAGCGCGTACCGGTCGAGGCCGAGCAGCGGGGGCTCCTCGGGGCCGGCAGCGGCGCCCTCGCCCTCCACGGGCTCCTCGCCCTCCTCCGTCTCCTCGTCCCCGGCGGCGTCCTCCTCCTGGAAGACCAGGACGGCGCCCTCGGAGACCGCGGTCTCGACCGCCTTCTCCGGGTCGGGGACCTCGTGCCGGGCGAGTCCGGCGCGGACCTCGTCCAGGGTGAGCGCGGTGTGGCCCTGGAGGGCGGCCCGGTCGAGCAGCCACACGGTCAGGGCGACGGCCCGGCGCGGATCGTCGGGGCCGCAGGCCCCGCCGAGCAGCGCCCGCGCGAAGCCGTCGGCCTGCTCCGGCCGCACCCCGGCGACGGCCAGCAGCCGCCACGGGTCCTCGGTCAGCGCCTCGGCGGCCCGCTCGCCCAGCGCGGCGGCGACCTGCCCCGCCAGCGACTCGGGCGCGCCGCCGCGGGCCAGCACCTCGCCGACCCCGGCCAGCGCCCCGGCCGTCGGCGCGGGCGGGGCCGCCGGGGCGGGCGGCCGGACGGTGGTCTCGGGCGGCCGGGGTGCGCGGGGCGGCTCCGGCGACGGCTCGAAGAAGGCGCCGCCGGACGTGGCGCCGCCCTCCACGGCCCGTACGGCGGCGAGCAGATCGGCGGCGGTCCCGCTCAGCTTCGCGCCGCTCGTGACCGGCCCGGCCTTCTCGGCCTTCCGCAACTCGATCTTGGCCCGCAGCTCCCGCTGCGCCGCCAGCTCCGCCTGCGCCTCGCTCAACTCCGGCGCCGCGCCCTCGCCGGCCTCGGAGGTCTCAGCGGCCCCATCGGCCTCGGCATCCCCGCCGGCCCCGGCATCCCCGCCGGCCCCGGCATCCTCTTCGGCCCCGGCAGCCCCGTCGGCCCCGGCATCCTCCGTGGTCCCGGGTGTGTCGACGGTGCCGGCCTCCTCGACGGTGCCGGCCTCCTCGACGGTGCCGGCCTCCTCGGTGGTGTCGGTCCCGTCGGGTGCGGTGTCGGTCCCGTCGGGCGGCGCCACGTCCGCGTGGGCCAGGTCCTCGGACGCCTCGGGCGCGGTCTCCCCGGAAGGCTCGGTCACAAGGTGCTCCAGTCGTGATCCGGATAGCGGTGCACGGGCGCGGACACATCGTCCAGAGCCCGGCAGATCTCGTCAGGAAGACTAAGGCCCTCCACCGACAGCGCGGCCGTGAGCTGCCGCGCCGTGCGCGCGCCGACGATCGGGGCGGCGACGCCGGGCCGGTCCCTGACCCAGGCGAGCGCGACGTGCAGCGGGCTCGTGGCGAGTCCGTCGGCGGCGGTGCTGACCGCCTCCACGATCCGGCTCGCGGCCTCGTCGAGGTAGGGCTCCACGAACGGCGCCAGCGCCTCCGACGCGCCCCGGGAGTCGGACGGCGTGCCGCTCCGGTACTTGCCGGTCAGCACCCCGCGGCCGAGCGGGGAGGAGGGCAGCAGACCTATGCCGAGGTCGATCGCGGCGGGCAGCACCTCCCGCTCGACGCCCCGCTGGAGCAGCGAGTACTCCAGCTGGGCGCCGGCGAGCCGGGTGCGGTCGCCCGCCAGCTGCCAGGTGCCGGCCTTGGCGAGCTGCCAGCCGCAGAAGTTGGCCACGCCCGCGTACCGCGCCCGCCCGCTGCGTACCGCGATGTCGAGCGCCTGGAGCGACTCCTCCAGCGGCGTGTACGGGTCGTAGGCGTGCAGCTGCCAGAGGTCCACGTGGTCGGTACCGAGCCGGGCCAGGGAGGCGTCGAGGGCGGCGAGGAGGTGGCCGCGCGAGCCGTCGGTGCGGCGGTCCGGGTCCGGGACGCTGCCGGCCTTGGTGGACAGGACCAGGTCCTGGCGCGGCACCAGCCGCTCCATGAGCCGGCCGAGCAGGTACTCCGCCTCGCCGCCGCCGTACACGTCGGCGGTGTCCACGAGTGTGCCGCCCGCGTCCCAGAACGCCTTCAACTGCTCGGCGGCGTCGTGCTCGTCGGTGTCCCGCCCCCAGGTGAGCGTGCCGAGCCCGATGCGCGAGACGCGCAGGCCGGTACGTCCGAGATGCCTCTGCTCCATGGGCGGGACATTACTGGCCAGGGCACGACGCGGAGAGACCCTGTGGACAGAACCTGTGGACGACGGCGTGGCGTCCGGCTCCTGACGGATCGGGGAAGCGCGCGCTAGAGTCCCGACCGAGAGACGTTACTCATGGGTAAGGGGTGTGTGGACATGCGGCTCGGCATCAACCTCGGCTACTGGGGCGCCGGCATGGACGGCGACAATCTGGCCGTGGCCCAGGAGGCCGACCGCCTCGGCTACGACGTGTGCTGGGCGGCGGAGGCGTACGGCTCGGACGCGCCGACGGTGCTCTCCTGGGTCGCCGCGAAGACGGAGCGGATCGACGTCGGCTCGGCGATCATGCAGATCCCGGCCCGCCAGCCGGCCATGACGGCGATGACCGCCGCCACCCTGGACTCGCTCTCCGGCGGCCGGTTCCGGCTCGGCCTCGGCGTCTCGGGACCGCAGGTCTCCGAGGGCTGGTACGGCGTGAAGTTCGACAAGCCGCTCGCCCGCACCCGCGAGTACGTGGAGATCGTCCGCAAGGCGATGTCCCGCGAGCGCCTGACCCACGAGGGCGAGCACTGGACGCTGCCGCTGCCCGGCGGCCCCGGCAAGCCGATCAAGCTCACCGTCCACCCGCAGCGCGAGCACATCCCGCTCTACATCGCGGCGATCGGCCCGAAGAACCTGGAGCAGACCGGCGAGATCGCCGACGGCGCCCTGCTGATCTTCCCCTCCGCCGAGCACCTGGAGGAGACCGCCCTGCGCCCGCTGCGGGCGGGCCGCGAGAAGGCCGGCCTGACGATGGACGGCTTCGACGTCTGCCCGACGCTGCCGCTCGCCCTCGGCGAGGACGTCGACGCGCTGGCCGACGTCTTCCGCCCGTACACCGCCCTGTACGTCGGCGGCATGGGCAGCCGCAAGCAGAACTTCTACAACCAGCTCGCCCGGCGCATGGGGTACGAGAAGGAGGCCGCGGAGATCCAGGACAAGTACCTGGCCGGCGACAAGACGGGCGCCGCGGCCGCCGTGCCCCGCTCCCTGATCGACCAGACCGCCCTGCTCGGCACCGTGGACCGGATCGCGGACCGCATGACCGCCTACGCGGAGGCCGGTGTCACCACCCTGACGCTGGCCCCGGCCGGCTTCACCCTCGACGAGCGCCTGACCGCCCTGCGCGCGGGCGTGGACGCCCTGGAGCGGGCGAACCTGGCGTAGGGGAGCGAAGCCCGGGGCGTCGAAGCCCGGGCGGGGTTCGAAGGAACGTTCCGCGGCCGTGGTGGGGGCTCGGGGGTCTTCCCCGCCACGGCCGTCATGCCGTTCAACGCGCCACCGCGCCCCCGGTTACGGCCCCGGCTCTCACTCTTTCGGCCGACACCGCCGACCCCTCCTGTTGCCCCCCGTCGCGGACCGCATTTGACTCGGTCTCCCGGACCCGCGGAGCGCGCGGCCGTCCGCACGGAGGTGGCAGTGATGCTCACGGCCAAGAGCCTGTTCCAGGAAATCATCGACGACGACGGGGCCTTCCAGCTCTTCTGCTCGATCGCCGCCAGCGGCGAGTCGCAGGGCGGCTGGGAGAACGCCCGGATCGCCGCCCTCGTCGCGCCCGGCATGCGGGACCTCACCCCGAAGATCACCCGGCACGGCGCCGACGAGGACAAGCACGGGCGGATCTTCAACGCCCTGCTGCGCAAGCGCGGCCTCGAACCCGTCCCCGTCCCCCCGGACACCGACTACACGATGCTCCTGGAGCGGCGCGGGATCGGACTCGCCCACGACAAGCTCCGCCGCGACGAACCGCTGACCGAGCAGGACGTCGTCGTCTACCTCGCCCACAGCCGGGTCACCGAGGAACGCGCCGCCGCCCAGATGCGGCTGCTCGTGAAGTACTTCGGCGACCACCCGGAGCTCGGCAAGGCCATCCGCATGATCTGCGCCGACGAGGACAACCACCTCGCCTACTGCCACGAGGAGCTGCTCCGGCTCGCCCGCGCCGGCCACGGCCGGCTCATCCAGCGCACGCTGCGCGACTCCGCCCTCGCCGAGATCCAGGTCTACCGCGACGTCAGCCTCGCCGTCATGCGCCACATGGGCGGCATCCTGGGCTGGCCGAAGCCCAAGGCCGCGGCCCTCGCCGCCGGCATCCACGGCGTGTACGCCTACGAGCGCGCGGCCGGCTGGCACCAGATGATCAGCCTGCGGATGCCCGAACGGCTCGACGCCCTCGGCGGCCCCGCCGTCCCCGCCCCGGCCTTCTGACGACCGACCGGCGCGGCCGGCTCACAGCCAGCCGCGCCGCTTGAACAGGCGGTACAGGGCCAGTTCGATCCCCGCCATCACCAGGATCACCGCCGGGTACGACCACCCCCAGTGCAGCTCCGGCATGTGGTCGAAGTTCATGCCGTAGATCCCCGCGACCATCGTCGGCACCGCCGCCATCGCCGCCCAGGCCGAGATCTTCCGCATGTCGTCGTTCTGTCGCACGCCCATCTGCGCGAGGTGCGCCGACAGCACGTCCGACAGTAGCCGGTCCAACCCCTCCACCTGCTCGTTGGCCCGCAGCAGATGGTCGTTGACGTCCCGGAAGAACGGCTGCGACTCCTCGTTGACGAACGGCACCGCGCCCGCCGTCAGCCGGGCCATCGGCGCCGCCAGCGGCCCCGAGGCCCGCCGGAACTCCAGCACCTGCCGCTTCGCCGTGTAGATCCGCTCCGCCGTGTTCGCCGTCCCCGACCCGCCCGGGGCGAAGACGTCGGCCTCCAGCTCCTCCAGGTCCACCTGGAGCTCGCCCGCCACCTCCAGGTAGTGGTCCACCACCGCGTCGCTCACCGCGTACAGCACCGCCGTCGGCCCGTGCCGCAGCACCTCCGGATGGGTCTCCAGGCGCTTGCGCACGGCCGCCAGGGGCGCCCCCTCGCCGTGCCGGACCGTCACCACGAAGGAGTCGCCGAGGAAGAGCATCAGCTCCCCGGTCGACACCCGGTCGCTCTCCGGCTCGTACAGCACCGGCTTCAGCACCACGAAGAGGGAGTCGTCGTAGACCTCCAGCTTGGGCCGCTGGTGCGCCTTCAGGGCGTCCTCGACCGCCAGCGGATGCAGCGCGAACTCCGAGGAGACGTGGTCGAACTCGGACTCCGTCGGCTCGTACAGGCCCACCCACAGGAAGGCGTGCCCGGAGGCGCGCGCCTCCGCCAGGGACCGTGAGAGGTCGCCGCCGCACTCCGTCCGGCGGCCGTCGCGGTACAGGGCAGAGTCGACGATCACGCGCCGTATTCTCCCTCCGTACGTCCGGTCCCGCACGCCCGCCTACCCGCGGAGGACCGCCGCACACGCGCGCGTGCGCCGTAGGCTGGCCGGCATGGCCACGCTGATCCTCGTCCGGCACGGACGCTCCACCGCCAACACCTCCGGGCTGCTCGCCGGGCGCACGCCCGGCGTGGCGCTCGACGAGCGCGGCGCCGCCCAGGCCGCCGCCCTGCCCGGCCGCCTCACCGGCATCCCGCTCGCCGCCGCCGTCTCCAGCCCCCTCCAGCGCTGCCGCGAGACCCTCCAGCCGCTCCTGGACGCCCGCCCGGACCTCCCGCTCCACGTCGAGGACCGGATCAACGAGTGCGACTACGGCGACTGGTCGGGCCGCAAGCTCGCCGAGCTCAACGACGAACCGCTGATGGAGGTCGTCCAGGGCCACGCCTCCGCCGCCGCCTTCCCCGGTGGCGAGTCCCTGCGCGCCATGCAGGCCAGGGCCGTCGAGGCGGTCCGCGACTGGAACGCCCGGATCGAGTCCGAGCACGGCGAGGACGCCGTCTACGCCATGTGCTCCCACGGCGACATCATCAAGTCCCTCGTCGCCGACGCCCTCGGCCTCCACCTCGACCTCTTCCAGCGCGTCCACGTCGACCCCTGCTCGCTCACGGTCATCCGCTACACCCGGCTGCGCCCCTTCCTGGTCCGCCTCGGCGACACCGGCGACCTCGCCGCCCTGGCCCCCCGCGAGGCTCCCGACACCAGCGGGACGGCCGAGGTCGGGGGTGGTGCGGGCGCACCGTGATCCTCCCGCGCAGTAGGGTGGACTCGCCGTTGCAGTACGACAGTCGACAGTCAAGGGAGCCGGAAGCGTGTCCCGTCAGGTGTTCCTCTACGACCCGCCGGAGCGTTTCGTGGCCGGCACGGTCGGGCTGCCTGGCCGCCGGACGTTCTTCCTCCAGGCGTCCGCCTCCGGCCGGGTCACCAGCGTCGCCCTGGAGAAGACCCAGGTCGCCGCGCTCGCCGAGCGCATGGACGAACTCCTCGACGAGGTGCTGCGCCGCACCGGGGGCAACGCCCCGGTGCCCGCCGTCGCCCCCGCCGACATCGCCGACACCGCCCCCCTCGACACGCCCGTCGAGGAGGAGTTCCGGGTCGGCACCATGGCGCTCGCGTGGGACGGCGAGGAGCAGCGCATGATCGTCGAGGCCCAGGCCCTCGTCGAACTCGACGCGGAGTCCGAGGAGGACCTCGCCGCGGCCGAGGAGCGGCTGCTCCAGGACGAGGAGAACGGCCCGCCGATGCTCCGCGTCCGGCTGAGCGGCGCCCAGGCCCGCGCCTTCGCCAAGCGGGCCCTGGACGTGGTCAACGCCGGCCGCCCGCCGTGCCCGCTGTGCAGCCTCCCCCTGGACCCGGAGGGCCACGTCTGCCCCCGCCAGAACGGATACCGCCGCGGAGCATGAGCAGCAGCCCCGAGTTCCCGCAGGACACCGAGCTGCTCGCCCGCGGTGAGCTGACCGTGCGCGGGCAGGTCCGCGAGGCGTCCAACGCGGTGCTCTACTGCACGGTCGCGTACGAGGGCCGGGAAGCCGTCTGCGTCTACAAGCCGGTCGCGGGGGAGCGCCCCCTGTGGGACTTCCCCGACGGCACCCTCGCCGAGCGCGAGGTCGCCGCGTACGAGCTCTCCGAGGCCACCGGCTGGGGCCTGGTCCCGCCGACGGTGCTGCGGGACGGGCCGTACGGCGAGGGCATGGTCCAGCTCTGGGTCGAGGCCGATCCCGAGGCCCGGCTGCTCGCGCTCACCGAGAACGAGGAGGCCGGCGAGGGCTGGAAGGCGATCGGCCCCGCCGAGGTGGGGGAGGGCCGCACCGCGCTCCTCGTCCACGCCGACACGCCCGGCCTGCGCCGGCTCGCGGTCCTCGACGCGGTGATGAACAACGGCGACCGCAAGGGCGGCCACCTGCTGCCCGCGCCCGGCGGCCGGCTGTACGGCATCGACCACGGCGTCTCCTTCCACGTCGAGGACAAGCTGCGCACCCTGCTGTGGGGCTGGGCGGGCCAGGAGCTGCTCCCGGAGGCCACCGAGGTCCTCGGCCGGCTCGACCGCGCGCTGGCTCCCGGAGCCCCCCTCGCCACCCGGCTGGGGGAACTGCTCACGACCGCCGAGGTGTCCGCCGTACGGGAGCGGGTGACGGCGCTGCTGTCCTCCGGGCGCCACCCGGAGCCGTCGGGGCAGTGGCCGGCCATCCCCTGGCCGCCGGTCTAGGAGCCGTACGGTTTCGGCCACGCCCGATCCGTCCTCCGGGCCCCCGCCGCACCCCTGGGGGGTATGCATACACGCCGCTCACCCGCAAGGGCGCATGATCGGACAAGATTCCGGATCCGGTTCGTATCCGAAACAGCTGTCCGGTTACGCTCGGGTCATGCATGCCTGGCCCGCTTCCGAGGTCCCCGCCCTTCCCGGCAAGGGCCGCGACCTCCGGATCCACGACACCGCGACCGGCGGACGAGTGACCCTCGCCCCCGGTCCCGTCGCCCGTATCTACGTCTGCGGCATCACGCCCTACGACGCGACCCACATGGGTCACGCGGCGACCTACAACGCGTTCGACCTCGTGCAGCGCGTGTGGCTCGACACCAAGCGGCAGGTGCACTACGTCCAGAACGTGACGGACGTGGACGACCCGCTCCTGGAGCGGGCCCTCCGCGACGACATCGACTGGACCGCCCTCGCCGAGCGCGAGACCTCCCTCTTCCGCGAGGACATGACCGCTCTGCGGATGCTGCCCCCGCGCCACTACGTCGGCGCGGTCGAGTCGATACCGTCCATCATCCCGCTGGTGGAGCGGCTCCGGGACTCCGGCGCGGCCTACGAGCTCGACGGCGACGTCTACTTCTCCGTCGAGGCCGACCCGCGCTTCGGCGAGGTCTCGCACTACGACACCGACCTCATGCGGCACCTCTCCGCCGAGCGCGGCGGCGACCCCGAGCGCCCCGGCAAGAAGAACCCGCTCGACCCGATGCTGTGGATGGCCGCGCGCGAGGGCGAGCCCAGCTGGGACGGCGGCAGCCTCGGCCCCGGCCGCCCCGGCTGGCACATCGAGTGCGTCGCCATCGCCCTCGACCACCTCGGCATGGGCTTCGACGTGCAGGGCGGCGGCTCCGACCTGATCTTCCCGCACCACGAGATGGGCGCCTCGCACGCCCAGGCCCTCACCGGCGAGTTCCCCATGGCCAAGGCGTACGTGCACGCCGGCATGGTCGCCCTGCACGGCGAGAAGATGTCCAAGTCCAAGGGCAACCTGGTCTTCGTCTCCGCGCTGCGCCGCGAGGGCGTCGACCCGGCCGCCATCCGGCTCGCCCTGCTCGCCCACCACTACCGCGCCGACTGGGAGTGGACCGACCAGGTCCTCGCCGACGCCGTCGCCCGCCTCGACCGCTGGCGCGCCGCGGTCTCCCGGCCCGACGGCCCGTCCGCCGACGCCCTCGTCGAGGAGGTCCGCGAGGCGCTCTCCGACGACCTGGACACCCCGGCCGCGCTCGCCGCGGTCGACCGCTGGGCCGCCCGCCAGGAGGCGGAGGGCGGCGCCGACGAGTCCGCCCCGGGCCTGGTCTCCCGCACGGTCGACGCGCTGCTCGGCGTCGCCCTGTAGCGGCGGGACGAAGGCGGGAACACGTGAGGAGGGGGACGGCCGCCGGCCGTCCCCCTCCTCACTCGTTCCCGCCGCGTCTCAGTCCTCGTCGCCGCTGTCGCCGCTGTCGCCGGACTCCTCGGGGGCCTCGGCCTCGGCCTCCGGCTCCGGCTCGCGCTCCGGCTTGGGCGGGCGGGTCCGGCCAGTGCCCGGATCCCGCAGGTACGAGGTGTCCCCGCTCTCCGTCGCCACCCCGGGACCGCCGGGTCCCGGCCCCTGGCCCGGGTCGCGCCGTCGCAGATAGCGCTCGAACTCGCGGGCGATCGCCTCGCCCGACGCCTCCGGAAGCTCCGCGGTGTCCCGCGCCTCCTCCAGCGTCTGGACGTACTCGGCGACCTCGCTGTCCTCCGCCGCCAGCTGGTCCACCCCCAGCTGCCACGCCCGCGCGTCCTCGGGCAGCTCGCCCAGCGGGATCCGCAGCCCGATCAGGTCCTCGAGCCGGTTCAGCAGCGCCAGCGTCGCCTTCGGGTTCGGCGGCTGCGACACGTAGTGCGGCACCGCCGCCCACAGGCTCACCGCCGGCACGCCCGCGTGGGTGCACGCCTCCTGGAGGATCCCGACGATCCCGGTCGGGCCCTCGTACCGGGTCTCCTCCAGGTCCATCGTCCGCGCCAGGTCGGGGTCGGAGGTGACGCCGCTGACCGGCACCGGCCGGGTGTGCGGGGTGTCGCCGAGCAGCGCGCCCAGGATCACCACCATCTCCACGCCCAGCTCGTGCGCGAAGCCCAGCAGCTCGTTGCAGAAGGAGCGCCAGCGCATCGAGGGCTCGATGCCCCGGACCAGGACCAGGTCGCGCGGCTTCTCGCCGCCGATCCGGACCACGGAGAGCCGGGTCGTCGGCCAGGTGATCTTCCGGACGCCGTTCTCCAGGAACACCGTCGGACGGTTGACCTGGAAGTCGTAGTAGTCCTCGGCGTCGAGCGCCGCGAAGACCTCGCCCTTCCATTCCCGGTCCAGATGAGCGACCGCGGTGGAGGCGGCGTCGCCGGCGTCGTTCCAGCCCTCGAACGCGGCCACCATGACCGGGTCGATCAGCTCGGGTACCCCCTCGAGCTCGATCACCCAGCGCCTCCTTCATCGAAGTTCGTGTCGTACGGAGCAACCTTACGGCTTCCGGGTCGTCCGGCCGCAGCCCTCGGGCACGCCCGAAAACCCGTGCGGCCTTGATCGACTACCCAGGATCGGGGCCCCGCACACGGCGCGCGTGAGGGGCGGTCCACACCCTCCCCGGAGTGGACCGCCCCTCGGCTCGTGGCGCGGGCGACTACCCGGCGCGCAGCATCGCGTCGACCCCGGCGCGGATCTCGTCGGTGGCGAGGCCGCGGATGGTCAGGGTGGTGCGGCGGCGCAGCACGTCGTCGGCCGTCTCGGCCCACTCGTGGTCGCGGGCGTAGGCGACCTGCGCCCAGATCTCCGGGGCGTCCGGGTGGATCCGGCGGGCGAGTTCGGGGTTCTCGTTCGCCATCCGGGCGATGTCGAAGGAGAGCGAACCGTAGTGCGTGGCCAGGTGCTTGGCGGTGTCGGCGGCCATCCGCGGGCCGGGGGCCGGGCCGTCGACGAGGAGCCGGTGGGCGACCGCGTTCGGGTTGGCGATGCCGGGGAGAGGCAGCCGCTTCGGGAGCGTGGAGACCGACTCGTAGTCCTCGCCCAGCGGGTGGCCGGGGAGCGCCTCCAGCTTCTTCATGATGGTGCGGCCGATGTGGCGGAAGGTGGTCCACTTGCCGCCGGCGACCGACAGCATTCCGCCGCGGCCCTCGGTGACGACCGTCTCGCGCTTGGCCTTGGAGGTGTCGCCGGGGCCGCCCGGGAGCACCCGGAGGCCGGCGAAGGCGTAGGTGATGAGGGAGCGGTCGAGCTGCTGGTCGCGGATGGAGAAGGCGGCCTCGTCGAGGATCTGGGCGGTGTCCTTCTCGGTGACCGCGACCTCGCCCGGGTCGCCCTCGTACTCCTCGTCGGTGGTGCCGAGCAGGAGCATGTCCTCCCAGGGGAGGGCGAAGGTGATGCGGTACTTGTCGATCGGGGTGGCGAGCGCGGCCTTCCACGGGGCGGTCCGCTTGAGGACGAGGTGGGCGCCCTTGGAGAGGCGGATCGAGGGGGCCGCGTTGGGGTCCTCCATCCGGCGCAGGTGGTCGACCCAGGGGCCGGTGGCGTTGAGGACGAGCCGCGCGGTGACGCCGAACTCGTCGCCCGACATGCGGTCGCGGAGCTCGGCGCCGGTGACCCGGCCCTTGGTGAAGCGGAGCCCGGTGACCTCGGCGTGGTTGAGGACGACGGCGCCGGCGTCGACGGCCGCGCGGACCGTCATGAGCGCCATGCGGGCGTCGTTCATCTGGTCGTCGCCGTAGACGGCGACGGCCTTGAGGTTGTCGGTGCGCAGCTCGGGCACGTCCTGGGCCGCCTTGGCGGGGGAGAGGAGGTGGCCGACGCCGTCGCCGAAGGCGGAGAGCGCGGAGTAGGCGAAGACGCCGGCGCCCAGCTTGGCGGCGCCGTGCGGGCCGCCCTTGTAGACGGGCAGGTAGAAGGTGAGCGGGTTGGACAGGTGGGGGGCGACCTGCCGGGAGACGGCGCGCCGCTCGAAGTGGTTCTCGGCGACGAGCTTCACGGCGCCGGTCTGCAGGTAGCGCAGGCCGCCGTGGAGGAGCTTGGAGGAGGCCGAGGAGGTGGCGCCGGCGAAGTCGCCGGCGTCCACCAGGGCCACCCGCAGACCGGACTGCGCGGCGTGCCAGGCGGTGGAGATGCCCAGGATGCCGCCGCCGATCACCAGGAGGTCGTACGTCGCCTTGGCAAGCTGCTCTCTGGTCTCGGCGCGGGTCGGAAGCGAGCCGGCGGCCGTGTGCGTTCCGAGGGCGGGAACGGTCTGCGGGGTGGTCATCTCGGTCTACTCCTCGTCACTTCTCTTCTTCGAGCCAGCCCATGGAGCGCTCCACGGCCTTGAGCCAGTTCTTGTACTCGCTGTCGCGCTTGTCGGCGTCCATGCGCGGGGTCCACTCCGCGGCACGGCGCCAGTTGGCGCGCAGCGCGTCGGTGTCGGGCCAGAAGCCGACGGCGAGGCCGGCGGCGTAGGCGGCACCGAGACAGGTGGTCTCGGCGACCATGGGGCGCACCACGGGGGCGTCCAGGAAGTCCGAGAGGGTCTGCATCAGCAGGTTGTTGGAGGTCATGCCGCCGTCGACCTTGAGCGCGGTCAGCTCGACGCCGGAGTCCTTCGTCATGGCGTCGGTGATCTCGCGGGTCTGCCAGGCGGTGGCCTCCAGGACGGCACGGGCGATGTGCGCCTTGGTGACGTACCGGGTGAGGCCGGCGATCACGCCGCGGGCGTCGGAGCGCCAGTACGGGGCGAAGAGGCCGGAGAAGGCGGGCACGAAGTAGGCGCCGCCGTTGTCCTCGACGGAGGAGGCCAGGGTCTCGATCTCGGCGGCGGACTTGATCAGGCCCATCTGGTCGCGCATCCACTGGACGAGCGAGCCGGTGACGGCGATGGAGCCCTCCAGGGCGTAGACCGGCTTGGCATCGCCGATCTGGTAGCCGACCGTGGTCAGCAGGCCGCTGTAGGAGTTGATGATCTTGTCACCGGTGTTCATCAGCATGAAGGTGCCGGTGCCGTACGTCGACTTGGCCTCGCCCTCGGCGAAGCAGGTCTGGCCGAAGAGGGCGGCCTGCTGGTCGCCGAGCGCGGAGGCGACCGGGACGCCGTCGAGGACGCCGCCCTTGACCGTGCCGTACACCTCGGCGGAGGAGCGGATCTCGGGGAGGACGGCGGCGGGGATGTCGATGGACTGGAGGATGCGCTCGTCCCAGGCCATCTCGTGGAGGTTCATCAGGAGGGTGCGGGAGGCGTTGGTGACGTCGGTGACGTGGACGCCGCCCTCGGTGCCGCCGGTGAGGTTCCAGATGACCCAGGAGTCCATGGTGCCGAAGAGGATGTCGCCGCGCTCGGCGCGCTCGCGCAGGCCCTCGACGTTGTCGAGCAGCCAGCGGACCTTGGGGCCGGAGAAGTAGGAGGCGAGCGGGAGGCCGGTCTCGCGGCGGAAGCGGTCCTGGCCGACGTTGCGGCCCAGCTCCTTGCAGAGGCCGTCGGTGCGGGTGTCCTGCCAGACGAGGGCGTTGTGGACGGGCTCGCCGGTGTTCTTGTCCCACATCAGCGTGGTCTCGCGCTGGTTGGTGATGCCGATGGCCTTGACGTCGGCGGCGGTGATGCCGGCCTTGACGATGGCACCGGCGACGACCTCCTGGACGTTGGTCCAGATCTCGGTGGCGTCGTGCTCGACCCAGCCCGGCTTCGGGAAGATCTGCTCGTGCTCCTTCTGGTCGACCGAGACGATCCGGCCGTCCTTGTCGAAGACGATGCAGCGGGAGGAGGTGGTGCCCTGGTCGATGGCGGCGATGAAGGGGCCGGCGGTGTGGGCGTCGGTCACGGTGTGCTCCTGGGGAAGTCTGGGAAGGACGGCTCGTGCTCTTCGGCGTGACGGGTACGGGGGTACGGATCAGGCGAACGCGATGTTGTAGATACCCGCCGCGAGGGCTCCACCGATCAGCGGACCGGCGACCGGGATCCAGGCGTAGCTCCAGTCGGAGCCGCCCTTGTTCGGCAGGGGCAGCAGGGCGTGCACGATGCGGGGGCCGAGGTCGCGCGCCGGGTTGATCGCGTAACCGGTCGGGCCGCCGAGCGAGAGGCCGATCGAGACCACGACGAAGGCCGTGATCAGGGCGCCGAGGACGCCGAGGCCCTTGCCGCTGTCGTTGAGACCCTGGGTGAGCACGGCGAGGACGAGCACGACCGTGCCGATGATCTCGGTGGCCAGGTTCTGCCAGGTGTTCCGGATCTCGGGGCCGGTGGAGAAGATGCCGAGCACGGGGCCGGGGCCCTCGGCCGGCGTCTCGCCGAGCGTCTCCGGGTCGGTGAGGTGGGCCCGGAACTGGCCGTAGTAGGCGACCCAGACCAGGGCGGCGCCGATCATCGCGCCGAGCAGCTGGCCGGCGATGTAGACCGGCACTTCTCCCCAGGCGCCGTCCTTGACGGCGATGCCGACGGTCACGGCGGGGTTCAGATGGGCTCCGGAGAGGGAAGCGGTCATGTAGACCGCCGTCATGACGGCGAAGCCCCACCCGAAGGTGATCGCGAGCCAGCCCGCGCCACGGGCCTTGGAGCTCTTGAGCGTGACGGCGGCGCACACGCCGCCGCCGAGCAGGATGAGTACGGCGGTACCGATGGTCTCGCCGAGGAAGATGTCGGAGCTGGACACCCGCGACTCCTTTGTCCTTCGTCCAGGGGATGGCGGACCCCGGATGGCCCCGGTGGTCCGCGCCCTCGTGTGAGGGCGTCCACGGCCCTTGGCACTGGCCACACTCTAACGTGTATTGCCGGTAGGTGTTCGACAATGCCGACCGATGAACGGAAGTTTTGCCCCGGGGTTAACAGCACGTCAAGGGTCTGGGAAACGAAAAACCCGCCGATAACGCGATCGTTACCGACGGGTTCGCTCTCCGTGCGGACCAGGTCACCGGCCCTTCCGGAGCGGGCTCAGAAGCGGCCCGCCCCCAGGTCCCGGGAGACCGCCCGGGCGCAGTCCCGCACCGCCGCCACCAGCTCCTGGCGCAGCTCCCCGGCCGGGCAGAGCCGCTCCACCGCGCCGGTGACCGCCACCGCGCCCACCGGCATCCGGCGCCGGTCGTGGATCGGCGCCGCCACCGACGCCACGCCCTCCCAGGTCTCCTCCACGTCCGCCGCCCAGCCGCGCGCCCGCGTCATGTCGAGCAGCGACTCGAACTCCGTGAGCCCGGTGACCGTACGCGGCGTGAACGGCTCCCGCTCCACCTCCACGACCTCGCTGTGCGCCACCGGGTCGTACGCCGACAGGACCTTGCCCAGCGCCGTGGAGTGCAGCGGCTGCATCGCCCCCACCTCCAGGACCTGCCGGCTGTCGTCGGGCCGGAAGACGTGGTGCACGATCAGCACGCCCGACTGGTGCAGCACGCCCAGGTGCACGCTCTCCCCGCTGGACCGCGCCAGGTCGTCGGTCCACACCAGCGCCCGCGCCCGCAGCTCGTGCACGTCCAGATAGCTGTTGCCGAGCCGCAGCAGCTCCGCCCCCAGCTGATACCGCCCCGAGGCCGCGTCCTGCTCCACGAAGCCCTCCGCCTGGAGGGTGCGCAGGATGCCGTGGGCGGTGCCCTTGGCCAGCCCGAGCGAGGACGCGATGTCGGACAGTCCGAGCCGGCGCTCGCCACCCGCGAGCAGTCGCAGCATGGCCGCCGCCCGTTCAAGCGACTGGATGTTCTTCGCCATCGCCCGGCCCTTCTCCCTCACGTACGCACACATCCGACGTTCGACAATGCTGAACACTATCGGTCGATGCCGACCTTGCCTCGCACCTGACAGTGTCCTCGAAGAAGGGGCCGTACCGGGAGTCCTCGCACACAGGATGCCGTCCGCCACGTGGGACACCGTGTCCGCCCCGGACGATCCGCGGTTACGCTGACCCCGTGCACCCTGTGCCCAGGGTGCAAAGCCGACAGCCGTCGCATCCCAGGGAGCCCCTTCATGGCCTCGTTGCCGACCCCTTCCGTCTCCGCCGACAGCCGGAGCCGCGCCGCCGCCCTCCGCGAGGCCCTCGCCACCCGCGTGGTCGTCGCCGACGGAGCCATGGGCACCATGCTGCAGGCGCAGGAGCCCAGCCTGGAGGACTTCGAGAACCTCGAAGGCTGCAACGAGATCCTCAGCCTCACCCGGCCCGACATCGTCGCCAACGTCCACCGCGAGTACTTCGCCGCGGGCGTCGACTGCGTCGAGACCAACACCTTCGGCGCCAACCACGCGGCCCTCGGCGAGTACGACATCGCCCACCGCGTCCTGGAGCTCTCCGAGGCCGGCGCCCGCGTCGCCCGCGAGGTCGCCGACGAGTTCACCGCCGCCGACGGCCGGCAGCGTTGGGTGCTCGGCTCCATCGGCCCCGGCACCAAGCTCCCGACCCTCGGCCACGCCCCGTACACCGTCCTGCGCGACGCCTACCAGCAGAACGCCGAGGGCCTCCTCGCCGGCGGCGCCGACGCCCTGATCGTCGAGACCACCCAGGACCTCCTCCAGACCAAGGCGTCCGTCATCGGCGCCCGCAGCGCCCTCGCGGCGCTCGGCGCCGACGTGCCGCTCATCGTCTCCGTCACCGTCGAGACCACCGGCACCATGCTCCTCGGCTCCGAGATCGGCGCCGCCCTGACGGCCCTGGAGCCGCTGGGCATCGACATGATCGGCCTCAACTGCGCCACCGGCCCCGCCGAGATGAGCGAGCACCTGCGCTACCTGGCCCGGCACTCCCGCATCCCGCTCTCGGTGATGCCCAACGCCGGCCTGCCCGTCCTCACCTCGGACGGCGCCCACTACCCGCTCTCCCCGGCCGAGCTCGCCGACGCCCAGGAGACCTTCGTCCGCGAGTACGGCCTCTCCCTCGTGGGCGGCTGCTGCGGTACGACCCCCGAGCACCTGCGCCAGGTCGTCGAGCGCGTCAAGGACCTCACGCCGACCGTGCGCGACCCCCGCCCGGAGCCCGGCGCCGCCTCGCTGTACCAGACCGTCCCGTTCCGGCAGGACACCTCGTACATGGCGATCGGCGAGCGGACGAACGCCAACGGGTCGAAGAAGTTCCGCGAGGCCATGCTGGAGGCCCGCTGGGACGACTGCGTCGAGATGGCCCGGGACCAGATCCGCGAGGGCGCGCACATGCTCGACCTGTGCGTGGACTACGTGGGCCGGGACGGCGTCGCCGACATGGAGGAGCTGGCCGGCCGCTTCGCGACCGCCTCCACCCTCCCCATCGTCCTCGACTCCACCGAGGTCGAGGTCATCCGGGCAGGACTGGAGAAGCTGGGCGGCCGCGCGGTCATCAACTCCGTCAACTACGAGGACGGCGACGGACCCGACTCCCGCTTCGCCAAGGTCACCCGTCTGGCCCAGGAGCACGGCGCCGCGCTGATCGCCCTCACCATCGACGAGGAGGGCCAGGCCCGCACCGTCGAGAACAAGGTCGCCATCGCCGAGCGGATCATCGACGACCTCACCGGCAACTGGGGCATCCACGAGTCCGACATCCTCATCGACACCCTGACCTTCACCATCTGCACCGGCCAGGAGGAGTCCCGCAAGGACGGCATCGCCACCATCGAGGCGATCCGCGAGCTCAAGCGCCGCCACCCCGACGTGCAGACGACGCTCGGCCTGTCCAACATCTCCTTCGGCCTCAACCCGGCCGCCCGCATCCTGCTCAACTCGGTCTTCCTCGACGAGTGCGTCAAGGCCGGCCTGGACTCGGCCATCGTCCACGCCTCCAAGATCCTCCCCATCGCCCGCTTCGACGAGGAGCAGGTCACCACCGCCCTCGACCTCATCTACGACCGGCGCGCCGAGGGCTACGACCCGCTCCAGAAGCTGATGGCCCTCTTCGAGGGCGCGACCGCCAAGTCCCTCAAGGCCGGCAAGGCCGAGGAACTGGCCGCGCTGCCGCTCGACGAGCGCCTCAAGCGCCGGATCATCGACGGCGAGAAGAACGGCCTGGAGGCCGACCTCGACGAGGCCCTGACCACCACCCCGGCCCTCGACATCGTCAACAACATCCTCCTCGACGGCATGAAGGTCGTCGGCGAGCTGTTCGGCTCGGGCCAGATGCAGCTGCCCTTCGTGCTCCAGTCCGCCGAGGTCATGAAGACCGCGGTGGCCCATCTGGAACCGCACATGGAGAAGTCCGACGCCGAGGGCAAGGGCACGATCGTGCTCGCCACCGTCCGCGGCGACGTCCACGACATCGGCAAGAACCTCGTCGACATCATCCTCTCCAACAACGGCTACAACGTCGTCAACATCGGCATCAAGCAGCCCGTCTCCGCGATCCTCGAAGCGGCAGAGGAGCACAAGGCGGACGTCATCGGCATGTCCGGCCTCCTCGTGAAGTCCACCGTGATCATGAAGGAGAACCTGGAGGAGCTGAACCAGCGCGAGCTGGCCGCCAAGTACCCGGTGATCCTCGGCGGCGCCGCCCTGACCAGGGCCTACGTCGAACAGGACCTCCACGAGATCTACCAGGGCGAGGTCCGCTACGCCCGCGACGCCTTCGAGGGCCTGCGCCTCATGGACGCCCTCGTCGCCGTCAAGCGCGGCGTCCCCGGAGCCACGCTCCCCGAGCTGAAGCAGCGCCGGGTCGCCAAGGGCGCCGCCGCGCTCCAGGTCGAAGAGCCCGAGCCCGGCGGCCGCTCCGACGTCGCCATCGACAACCCCGTCCCCACCCCGCCGTTCTGGGGCACCCGCGTCGTCAAGGGCATCCCGCTCAAGGACTACGCCTCCTGGCTCGACGAGGGCGCCCTCTTCAAGGGCCAGTGGGGCCTCAAGCAGAACCGGGCCGGCGACGGACCGACGTACGAGGAGCTGGTGGAGACCGAGGGCCGGCCGCGGCTGCGCGGCTGGCTGGAGCGCCTGCACACCGAGAACCTGCTGGAGGCGGCCGTCGTCCACGGCTACTTCCCGTGCGTCTCCAAGGGCGACGACCTGATCATCCTCGACGACTCCGGCAACGAGCGGACCCGCTTCACCTTCCCCCGCCAGCGCCGCGGCCGCCGCCTCTGCCTCGCGGACTTCTTCCGCCCCGAGGAGTCCGGCGAGACCGACGTCGTCGGACTCCAGGTCGTCACCGTGGGCAACAGGATCGGCGAGGCCACCGCCGAACTCTTCGCCTCCGACTCCTACCGCGACTACCTGGAGCTGCACGGCCTCTCCGTGCAGCTCGCCGAGGCCCTCGCCGAGTACTGGCACGCGCGCGTGCGCGCCGAGCTGGGCTTCGCCGGCGAGGACCCGGAGGCCGTCGAGGACATGTTCGCCCTCAAGTACCGCGGTGCCCGGTTCTCCCTCGGCTACGGCGCCTGCCCCGACCTGGAGGACCGCGCCAAGATCGCCGAACTCCTCCGGCCGGAGCGGATCGGCGTGCACCTCTCGGAGGAGTTCCAGCTCCACCCCGAGCAGTCCACCGACGCCATCGTCATCCACCACCCCGAGGCGAAGTACTTCAACGCCCGGTGACCGTCGGGTGACCGCGCGCTGACGCCGGACGCCAAATATCGGCGCCGGCGGAGATCGGGACGTACACTGGTCGGTCCAGTGCAGGCCGGTCCTCCTCCCCGTACCGGGAGTGGGGGCCGGCCTTTCCGTCCCTCCATGGAGGTGTGCCGGATGACCAGTACGGTCCCCGCGTCCCTGTTCCGCGCCAACGGAAGCTCCGCCCTGCAGGCGGTCTTCCTCGACATGGACGGGACCCTCGTCGACACCGAGGGCTTCTGGTGGGACGCCGAGGTCGAGGTCTTCGCCGACCTCGGCCACCGGCTCGACGAGGCATGGCGGGACATCGTCGTCGGCGGCCCCATGACCCGCAGCGCGGGCTACCTGATCGAGTCCACCGGCGCCGACATCACCCTCGCCGAGCTCACCGTGCTGCTCAACGACAAGTTCGAGCAGCGCATCGACCGCGGCGTCCCCCTCATGCCGGGCGCCGAGCGGCTGCTCGCCGAACTGGCGCGGCACTCCATCCCCACCGCCCTCGTCTCCGCCTCCCACCGGCGGATCATCGACCGCGTCCTGGAATCCGTCGGGCGCGACCGCTTCCACCTCACCGTCGCCGGCGACGAGGTCGCCCGCACCAAGCCGCACCCGGAGCCCTATCTGACCGCCGCGCGCGGCGTCGGCGCGGACCCCGCCCTCTGCGCCGTCATCGAGGACACCGCGACGGGTGTCGCCGCCGCCGAGGCGGCCGGCTGCCGGGTCGTCGCCGTGCCCTCCGTCGCGCCGATCCCCGCCCTGCCCGGCCGGGTCGTCGTCCGCTCCCTCGAAGAAGTGGACGTCCCCTTCCTGAGGACCCTCGTCTCCGGAATCTGAGCGGAATCCCCGACGCATTTGAGCTTTCTCTGAGGATTACCCCGGGTATTCACGGAGGCCGTCTTACGTGACGCTCTCCCGCCCACCCGCGCACGTCTTCCGCGCAATTGGTTCAGGCCACCTCCCGGATTGCAGCCGCGTGACCTTGGTCACTCAGCGTGCTCGCCGAGGGGTGGCCTGACCCCGTTCGCCGCCCGGAATGCGGACATCCGCCGCACCTTTGTGTCCCGATTCGCTCGGTACCGTCCGCCTCGCGCACCGCATGACTATCGAAGCGCCCGTATTCATGATCACCCTGCGCTTATCGTCCACCGGCCACCCCGTCCGGCAATAGCGGCGCCGCCCACTAATCTTTCGCGAGTACTTCGCCGCTATCACCGCGTGCGCCGGCGCATACCCAAGTCGCCGAGAACACAGGACCGATCGCAACTTCCCGGCCCGATCGCTCCCGCCCCGACCGGGCGGCAGGCGGCGGAGTTTCGTCATGACCGCTGTACCCCAGGCCGGCTGAGGAGAACGTCCCTTGATGAACCGCAAGACCTTGGTGCTGCCGGCCGTGGCCGGACTGCTCGCCCCGCTGCTCGCCGCCTGCGGCACGGGCGAGGACGGCAGAGCCATCGTCGTCGGAACCACCGACCAGTTCGTCGCCACCGAGGAGGCCCCCGCCCCCCTCGACCCGGCCTACGCCTACGACACCGGCGCGTGGAACGTCCTCCGCCAGACCGTCCAGACCCTCGTCCACGTCCCCCGCGGCGGCGGCCACCCCGTCCCCGAGGCCGCCGAGACCTGCGGCTTCACCGACAAGGCCAGCGAGAGCTACCGCTGTGTCCTGCGGCCCGGCCTCACCTTCGCCGACGGCACCCCCGTCACCGCCGAGGACGTCAAGTACTCCATCGACCGGGTCCGGACGATCAAGTCCGAGAACGGCGCCGCCGCCCTCCTGTCGACCGTCGACACCGTCGAGACCAAGGGCGACCGCGAGATCGTCTTCCACCTCAACGCCCCCGACGCCACCTTCCCGTACAAGCTCTCCACCCCCGTCGCCGGCATCCTCAGCAAGGACAAGTACGCCGCCGACGCGCTCCGCGAGGGCTTCCAGGTGGACGGCTCCGGCCCGTACACCCTCAAGGCCGAGCAGGACGGCGACCAGGTCACCCGCTTCGTCTTCTCCCGCAACCCGCGCTACAAGGGCGACATCGCCCCCCGCAACGAGCAGGTCGAACTCCGCGCCTTCGCCGACGCCGGCGCCATGGGCAAGGCCCTGGAGAGCAAGGACATCGACATGATGGCCCGCTCCCTCTCCCAGCAGCAGATCCGCGACCTCACCGAGACCCCCTCCGAGGGCATCCGCGTCTCCGAGGTCCCCGGCCTGGAGATCCGCTACCTCGGCTTCAACACCAAGGCCCCCGCCGTCGAGGAGAAGGCCGTCCGCCAGGCCATGGCGGCCGTCGTCGACCGCGGCGCGCTCGTCAACCGGGTCTACGGCCCCACCGCCGAGCCGCTCTACTCGCTCATCCCCTCCAGCATCACCGGCCACACCACCCCCTTCTACGAGGAGTACGGCGAGGGCGACCCCGACCGCGCCGCCGCCATCCTCCGCAAGGCCGGCGTGAAGACCCCGGTCAAGCTCACCCTCCACTACACCACCGACCACTACGGCGCCGAGACCGCCCAGGAGTTCGCGACGCTGAAGAACCAGCTCATCGCCAGCGAACTCTTCGACGTCACCGTCAAGGGCACCGCCTGGTCCGAGTTCCGCCCCGCCCAGCGCCGCGGCGACTACGCCGTCTACGGCCTCGGCTGGTTCCCCGACTACCCGGACCCCGACAACTACGTCGCGCCCTTCCTCGACAGCGACAACTTCCTCGGCACCCCCTACGTCAACAAGACCGTCCGCGACCGGCTCATCCCGAGCTCCCGCCGCGAGGCCGACCGCACCGCCGCCGGCCCCTTCTACCAGCAGATCCAGAAGATCGTCGCCCAGGACGTGCCCGTCCTGCCGCTCTGGCAGGGCAAGCAGTACGTCGCCGCCCGCGACGACATCAACGGAGTCGAGTACGCCCTCAACACCTCCTCCGACCTGCTGCTCTGGGAACTGAGCCGCGGCACCACCGCCTGACCCCTTCGTTGTACCGGCCGCGCAGCCACGCGCGGCCGGCCTGGCAAGAGATCACGAGGCAAGTTCTGTGAAGACGCACCACAAGTGGCTGACCGCCCCACTCGCCGCGGGCCTCTCCGCCGCCCTCCTCGGCGGCTGCGGCACCGAGCAGGGAAGCGGCTCCGACGGCGCCGACGCCATCCGCGTCGGCATGTCCGACGAGATCCTGGCGACCGACCCGGCCGCCGGCTACGACCCCGGCTCCTGGCTGCTGTTCAACAACGTCTTCCAGTCCCTCCTCGCCTTCCCCAAGGGCGGCTCCCTGCCCGAGCCCGAAGCCGCCGAACAGTGCGGCTTCGGCGACGGCAGCACCGTCTACACCTGCACCCTCCGCCCCGGCCTGAAGTTCTCCAACGGCAACCCGCTCACCTCCGAGGACGTCAAGTTCTCCTTCGAGCGCGCCCTGAAGATCGCCGACCCCTCCGGCCCGGCACCCCTGCTCTCCACCATCGACACCATCGAGACCCCCGACGACCGGACCGTCGTCTTCCGTCTCAAGGTCCCGGACGCCACCTTCCCCAGCAAGATCGCCTCCGGCGCCGGCTCCATCGTCGACCACCGCGAGTACGCCGCCGACGCGCTGCGCACCGACGGCAAGGCCGTCGGCTCCGGCCCGTACAAGCTGGACTCCTTCAGCGAGACCGAGGCCGTCTTCTCCGCCAACACCGGCTACCAGGGCACCGCCGACCGCCGCAACGACCGCGTCGCCCTCAAGCTCTACCAGGGCGACCGCACCGCCCTCGCCAAGGCGTTCAGGGACGGCGAGCTCGACGTCGCCTACCGAGGACTCTCCGCCACCGACATCTCCGAGCTGGAGACCTCCACCGAGGACCGCGACGTCCAGATCGTCCAGGGCAACAGCGCCGAGGTCCAGCACCTCGTCTTCAACATGAAGGACCCCGTCGCCGGCAAGGCCGCCGTCCGCAAGGCGATAGCCCACCTCGTCGACCGCGACGCCCTCGTCGAGGACGTCTACAAGTCGACCGCCACGCCGCTCTACTCGATCGTCCCCGCCGGCATCAACGGCCACAACACCGCCTTCTTCGACACCTACGGCGCCCCCGACGCCGCCAAGGCCAAGAAGGCCCTCCGCAGTGCCGGCATCAAGGACAAGGTCACCCTCACCCTCTGGTCCACCCCCAGCCGCTACGGCCCCTCCACCGACGCCGAGCTCAAGGCCATCGCCGCCCAGCTCAACGCCAGCGGCCTCTTCGACGCCGACGTGAAGTCCGTCGCCTTCGACCAGTACGAGAAGGACATCGCCGACGGCAAGTACGGCGTCTACGTCAAGGGCTGGGTCCCCGACTACCCCGACGCCGACAACTTCACCGCCCCCTTCTTCGGCGAGGGCAACGTCCTCGCCAACCACTACGACAACAAGAAGATCACCGGCACCCTCCTGCCGAAGACCGCGGCCACCGCCGACCGCGCCGCCACCGACGAGGAGTACGGCGCCATCCAGGACGCCGTCGCCGAGCAGGTCCCCTTCCTCCCGCTCTGGCAGGGCAAGCAGTACGCCGTCACCCGCGACGGCGTCACCGGCCTCGAATGGACCCTCGACGCCTCGACCGTCTTCCGCTTCTGGGAGATCCGCAAGAGCTGACCCCCCACAGGTACGGAAAAGGGCCCGGTGCGCACCGAACGCACCGGGCCCTTCCCGTCACCGCCCACTCCGCTACTGGCCGTTGCCGCCCGGGCGCACCAGACCGCTCTCGTACGCGTACACCGCCGCCTGCACCCGGTCGCGCAGCCCCAGCTTCGTCAGCACATGACCCACATGCGTCTTCACCGTCGTCTCGCTGACGAACAGATCCGCCGCGATCTCCGCGTTCGACAACCCGCGGGCCACCAGCTTCAGCACCTCCACCTCACGGTCGGTGAGCGTGCTCAGCGTGTCCGGCACCTGCTCCTCGCCCGTCGGCAGATGCGCCGAGTACTTGTCGAGCAGCCGCCTCGTGATCGACGGCGCCAGCATCGCCTCGCCCGCCGCCACCACCCGGATCGCCTGCACCAGCTCGTTCGCCGGAGCGTCCTTCAGCAGGAAGCCGCTCGCCCCCGCGCGCAGCGCCTCCACCACGTACTCGTCCAGATCGAACGTCGTCAGCACCAGCACCTTCGCCGGCCCGTCCCGGCCCGGCCCGGTGATCTGCCGGGTCGCCTCCACCCCGTCCATCCGCGGCATCCGGATGTCCATCAGCACCACGTCCGGCTGGAGCGCCCGCACCTGGTCCAGCGCCTGCAGACCGTCACCGGCCTCGCCCACCACCGTCAGGTCCTGCTCCGCCTCCAGAATCATCCGGAAGCCGGTGCGCAACAGCGGCTGGTCGTCCACCAGGAGGACGCGAATCGTCACAAGGGCTCCTTCACGAAGCGGGCCGGTCCCCGCCCATTCTGCCCTGCGCCTCTTCGCCCGACTCCGGCGGGCGCGCGGAAACGATCTCCAGCGGATACACCGGGGGAGTCCCCCCGAACTCGGGACACACCGCCCGGTGATCGCACCAGCCGCACAGCTTCGTCGGCCGCGGCCGCCAGTCACCCGTCTCCGTCGCCGTCCGGATCGCGTCCCACAGCGCGTGCAGCTTCCGCTCCACCCGCCGCAGATCCGCCTCCACCGGGTCGTACGTCAGCACGTCACCGCTGCCCAGATACACCAGCTGGAGCCGGCGAGGGATCACCCCCTTCAGCCGCCACACCACGAGCGCGTAGAACGTCATCTGGAACAGCGCGCCCTCGCTGTACTCCGGCCGCGGCGCCTTCCCCGTCTTGTAGTCGACGATCCGCACCTCGCCCGACGGCGCCACGTCCACCCGGTCGATCACCCCGCGCAGCCGCAGCCCCGACTCCAGCTCCGTCTCCACGAACAGCTCGCGCTCGGCCGGCTCCAGACGCGCCGGATCCTCCAGCGTGAACCACCGCTCCACCAGCGCCCCGGCCTCCTCCAGCCACTGCCCCAGCCGCTCGCCCGCCGGATCGTCCGCGAACAGCTCGCCCAGCTCCGGACGCGACTCCAGGAGACGGTCCCACTGGCCCGGGACCATCGCCCTCGCCCGCGGCGCCGTCCGCTCCGCCGCCGGATCGTCGAAGAGCCGCTCCAGCACCGCGTGCACCAGCGTCCCCCGCGTCGCCGCCGCGCTCGGCTTCTCCGGCAGCCGGTCGATCACCCGGAACCGGTACAACAGGGGACACTGCATGAAGTCGCTCGCCCGCGACGGCGACAGCGACATGGGCGCCCGGGGCCCCTCCGGGAGCCGCTCGCTCGTACTCATGACACAGACCCTACGGCCCGCCACCGACAGCGAGCCGCATACCATCGACCCATGACCCGTCGCGCTGCATGATCGACCCGTGACACACCGACGCGGTCACCCCGGCGACGAGAGGAACCCGTGAACCAGGACGAGCCCAAGCCGCAGCGGACCGAGGAACCCGGCGGCGGGATCCTCATGGGCCGACCCTTCGGCGTGCCCGTCTACGTCGCCCCCAGCTGGTTCCTCGTCGCCGCCCTCATCACCTGGGTCTTCGGCGACCAGATCGAACGGGTCCTCCCCGAACTCGGCGCCGCCCGCTACCTCGTCTCCCTCTTCTTCGCCGTCGCCTTCTACGCCTCCGTCCTCGTCCACGAGCTCGCCCACACCATCGCGGCCCTCCGCTTCAAGCTCCCCGTGCGCCGCATCCAGCTCCAGTTCTTCGGCGGCGTCTCCGAGATCGAGAAGGAATCCGAGACCCCCGGCCGCGAATTCGTCCTCGCCTTCGTCGGCCCCCTCCTCTCCCTCGTCCTCGCCGGCCTCTTCTACCTCGCCATGCACGCCGTCGAGCCCGGCACCGTGCCCGGCGTCCTCCTCGCCGGCCTGATGATCTCCAACCTCATCGTCGCGATCTTCAACCTCCTCCCCGGCCTCCCCCTCGACGGCGGCCGGATGCTCCGCGCCGTCGTCTGGAAGATCACCGGCAAGCCCATGAGCGGCACCGTCGCCGCCGCCTGGGTCGGCCGCGCCCTCGCCGTCACCGTCCTCATCGGCCTCCCCCTCCTCACCCGCACCGGCTGGCTCGGCAACTCCACCGCCGCCATCGACGGCGTCACCACCGTCACCGACGCCCTCCTCGCCGCCATCCTGGCCGCCATCATCTGGACCGGCGCCGGCAACAGCCTCCGCATGGCCCGCCTCCGCGAACACCTCCCCGACCTCCGCGCCCGCGCCCTCACCCGCCGCGCCATCCCCGTCGAACCCGACACCCCCCTCTCCGAAGCCCTCCGCCGCGCCAACGAGGCCGGCGCCCGCGCCCTCGTCGTCGTCGACGGCACCGGCGGCCCCACCGGCATCGTCCGCGAGGCCGCCATCGCCGCCGTCCCCCAGCACCGCCGCCCCTGGGTCGCCGTCACCACCCTCGCCCAGGACCTCACCCCCGGCATGCGCGTCCCCGCCGAACTCACCGGCCAGCCCCTCCTCGACCACCTCCGCGCCACCCCCGCCACCGAATACCTCGTCGTCGAGGACACCGGCGAGATCTACGGCGTCCTCGCCACCACGGACGTCGAGCGCGCCTTCGTGAAGGCCATGGCACGACCCTCCTCGTGAGCCCGGTACTCTTGTTCACATGTCCGAACCGACCGGTGCCGCCCGCCGACGCGGGCCCTTCAAGGTCGGGGACCAGGTTCAGCTGACCGACCCCAAGGGCCGCCACTACACGTTCACGCTCGAAGAGGGAAAGAACTTCCACACCCACAAGGGTTCCTTCCCGCACGACGAGCTGATCGGCGCTCCCGAGGGCAGCGTTGTCCGCACCACCGGAAACGTGGCCTACCTCGCGCTGCGCCCCCTGCTCCCCGACTACGTCCTGTCCATGCCCCGCGGCGCCGCCGTGGTCTACCCGAAGGACGCGGGACAGATCCTCGCCTTCGCCGACATCTTCCCCGGCGCGCGCGTCGTGGAGGCCGGCGTGGGTTCCGGCTCGCTCAGCAGCTTCCTGCTCCGCGCCATTGGTGACAGCGGCATGCTGCACTCCTACGAGCGCCGCGAGGACTTCGCCGAGATCGCGAAGGGCAACGTCGAGCGCTACTTCGGCGGCCCCCACCCGGCCTGGCAGCTGACCGTCGGCGACCTCCAGGACAACCTGACCGACACCGACGTCGACCGGGTCATCCTCGACATGCTCGCCCCCTGGGAGTGCCTGGAGGCCGTCTCCAAGTCGCTCGTCCCGGGCGGCATCCTCTGCTGCTACGTGGCCACCACCACCCAGCTCGCCCGCACCGTGGAGTCCATCCGCGAGATCGGCTGCTACGCCGAGCCGCAGCCCTGGGAATCCATGATCCGCAACTGGCACGTCGAGGGCCTGGCCGTCCGCCCCGATCACCGCATGATCGGCCACACCGGCTTCCTCGTCACCGCCCGCCGCCTCGCGGACGGCGTCGAGCCCCCCATGCGCCGCCGCCGCCCCGCCAAGGGCGCCTACGGCGAGGACTACGACGGCCCCAACAAGGGCTGACACTCCGACAGCACCCCGGCCGACGCCGCCGCCCCACCACCCCCGCACCGCGGGGAACCGGGCGGCGGCGTCGCCGCGTTCGGCACCCCTGTTCGACACCCCCCGGCTGTTCCGCCGCCCTGTGACGTATGGCACGATGCCCGCAACCCCTCGGCACGACCCTCACAGGAGACGTCTCGCGTGCAGCCCTCCGCCGCCCCGGACCCCGTGGACCTCGCACACACCCACGCCCGGCCGCTGCACTGGCTGGCCACCGCCACCGCGACCGCCGCGGTCGTCGCCCTCGCCGGCGCCCTCGCGCCCCCGGCCGCCGAGGCCGGCCCCGCCACCACGGCCGCACCCGCCCCCGAAGCCCCCGGCCCGGCCGCCGCCCCCGACGCCGACACGGCCTCCTACCCCCTCCGGTGCGGGGGAGCCGACCACCGGATCGTTCAGCGCGTCAGCGGCGACCTGGACGGCGACAAGAACCCCGAGACCGTTGCGGTCGTACACTGCGAAGCCGGATCCGGAACCCCTCCCGCCGGCCTGTACGTCCTCACCCTCGGGCGCGGCGGCACGCCCCCCGCGCGCGTGGTGGCCACCCTCGTCGACCCGCGCGAGCAGCGCAGCGTCACCGGCCTCGCGATCCGCGACGGAGCCGTCCGCGCCACCCTGCTCGGCTACTCGTCCCCCGACGTCCCCAGCTGCTGCCCCGACGAGAAGGAGCAGGTCGGCTGGGAGTGGACCGGCGGCGCCTTCGTCCGCACCACGGGCGCGGAGGCGCGCGGCGTCTGAGCTACTCCGCGTCGGGGCCGTACACCTCGACCCGGTCCCGGACCCGCCGCACATGGATGCAGTCGCCCGGGCACTCCTTCGCCGAGTCCACCACGTCCTGGAGCAGCGGCAGCGGCACCGGCGTCGTCGCCCCCACGTCCTGGAGCAGCTCGTCGTCCGCGCTCTTCACATACGCGAGCCCGTCGATGTCCAGCTCGAAGACCTCGGGGGCGTACTGCGCGCAGATCCCGTCCCCGGTGCACAGGTCCTGATCGATCCAGACCTCCAGGGCCTCCTCGGCCCCTTCGGCCGGCGCCTCGTGCTGCACGCTCATCTCATCTGCCGTTTCTGCTCCGCGCGGACAATTCAGGCCGCGACCCGCGGGTGTTGACCCCTCACGACGATACAACTGCCCGCTTTCGGAGCGTGAAGGGTGGGTATTCCACTGGCGAGAGGGGAAGCGCAAGGGTGAAGATCGGACACGCCCCGGAGTCTTTTTGATCTAGGGGTTTCAATCATCACCCACGCAGGTAGGGTCAGGATGCGTCCAGCTCCCCTTGGAGGAGGTGAGGACCGTGGCAGCCCACGACGACGACATCAACCGCGGCATCCGGCCGGGGCGGGGGTCTGAAGACCCTGCCGGCCAGGTTGCCTATCTCGAGCAGGAAATCGCCGTCCTGCGCCGCAAGCTCGCCGACTCTCCGCGACACACGAGGATTCTCGAAGAGCGGATCGTCGAGCTGCAGACGAACCTGGCCGGCGTGTCCGCGCAGAACGAAAGGCTGGCGAACACGCTCCGTGAGGCACGCGACCAGATCGTGGCCCTCAAGGAGGAGGTCGACCGGCTCGCACAGCCGCCGGCCGGCTTCGGTGTCTTCCTGCAGGCGAACGAGGACGGCACGTGCGACATCATCACCGGGGGCCGCAAGCTCCGGGTGAACGTGAGCCCCAGCGTCGAGCTCGAAGAGCTCCGGCGTGGCCAGGAAGTCATGCTCAACGAAGCGCTCAACGTGGTCGAGGCCATGGAGTTCGAGCGCGCCGGGGACATCGTCACCCTCAAGGAGATCCTCGAGGACGGCGAGCGCGCCCTGGTGGTCGGGCACACCGACGAGGAGCGGGTGGTGAGGCTCGCCGAGCCTCTGCTGGACGTCACCATCCGCGCCGGCGACGCCCTGCTCTTCGACTCCCGGTCGGGCTACGTGTACGAGGTCGTGCCCAAGAGCGAGGTCGAGGAGCTCGTCCTCGAAGAGGTCCCGGACGTCGACTACGACAAGATCGGCGGTCTGGGCAACCAGATCGAGCTGATCCGCGACGCGGTCGAGCTTCCGTACCTCTACCCCGACCTGTTCAAGGAGCACGAACTGCGGCCGCCCAAGGGCATCCTGCTCTACGGGCCGCCCGGCTGCGGCAAGACGCTCATCGCCAAGGCCGTCGCCAACTCCCTGGCCAAGAAGGTCGCCGAGGTCACCGGCCAGCCCGCGGGGAAGTCCTACTTCCTCAACATCAAGGGCCCCGAGCTCCTCAACAAGTACGTCGGCGAGACCGAGCGGCACATCCGCCTGGTCTTCCAGCGGGCCCGTGAGAAGGCGAGCGAGGGCACCCCCGTCATCGTCTTCTTCGACGAGATGGAGTCGCTCTTCCGCACCCGCGGCAGCGGCGTCAGCTCCGACGTCGAGAACACCATCGTCCCCCAGCTCCTCGCCGAGATCGACGGCGTCGAGGGCCTGGAGAACGTGATCGTGATCGGCGCCTCCAACCGAGAGGACATGATCGACCCCGCGATCCTCCGCCCCGGCCGGCTCGACGTGAAGATCAAGATCGAGCGCCCGGACGCCGAGGCCGCGAAGGACATCTTCGCGAAGTACCTCACCGCCAACCTCCCGCTCCACACGGACGACGTCTCCGAGCACAGCGGCTCCAAGGCCGCCGCCGCCAACGGAATGATCCAGTCCGTCGTCGAGCAGATGTACGCCGAATCCGAGGAGAACCGCTTCCTCGAAGTCACGTACGCCAACGGCGACAAGGAAGTCCTCTACTTCAAGGACTTCAACTCCGGCGCGATGATCCAGAACATCGTCGACCGGGCCAAGAAGATGGCCATCAAGGCATTCCTCGACCACAACCAGAAGGGCATCCGGGTCTCCCACCTCCTCCAGGCGTGCGTGGACGAGTTCAAGGAGAACGAGGACCTGCCCAACACCACCAACCCCGACGACTGGGCCCGAATCTCCGGAAAGAAGGGCGAGCGGATCGTCTTCATCCGCACCCTCGTCACCGGAAAGCAGGGCGCGGACACCGGACGCTCCATCGACACGGTGGCCAACACCGGCCAGTACCTGTAAAAGCGCACACCGGCTGCGGATGTCCGGAAACCGGGCATCCGCAGCCGTCGCATTCGCACCGGAAAACTCCCGGCCATCACCGGGAAATACCGCAAGTGATCTCCCCACCAGCGCGGAGCCGCTCTAGGCTCTTCGGTACCGCCGAGTCGCGCACTGAGCGCCGCCGGGCAAGGAGGGCCGCATGACCGTACGGCGAGTAATGGGCATCGAGACGGAGTACGGAATCTCCGTCCCCGGACACCCGAACGCCAATGCCATGCTCACCTCGTCCCAGATCGTCAACGCCTACGCCGCGGCGATGCACCGGGCGCGCCGCGCCCGCTGGGACTTCGAGGAGGAGAACCCGCTGCGGGACGCCCGCGGCTTCGACCTCGCCCGCGAGGCCGCCGACTCCAGCCAGCTCACCGACGAGGACATCGGCCTCGCCAACGTGATCCTCACCAACGGCGCCCGGCTCTACGTGGACCACGCCCACCCCGAGTACAGCGCCCCCGAGGTCACCAACCCGCGCGACGCCGTCCTCTGGGACAAGGCCGGCGAACGGATCATGGCCGAGGCGGCCGAGCGCGCCGCCCAGCTCCCCGGCGCCCAGCCCATCCACCTCTACAAGAACAACACCGACAACAAGGGCGCCTCCTACGGCACGCACGAGAACTACCTGATGAAGCGGGAGACCCCCTTCTCGGACATCGTGCGCCACCTGACGCCCTTCTTCGTCTCCCGCCAGGTCGTCACCGGCGCGGGCCGCGTCGGCGTCGGGCAGGACGGCCGCGAGAACGGCTTCCAGATCAGCCAGCGCGCCGACTACTTCGAGGTCGAGGTCGGCCTGGAGACCACCCTCAAGCGGCCCATCATCAACACCCGCGACGAACCGCACGCCGACGCGGAGAAGTACCGCCGGCTGCACGTGATCATCGGGGACGCCAACCTCTCCGAGATCTCCACCTACCTCAAGCTGGGCACCACCGCCCTCGTCCTCTCCATGATCGAGGACGGCTTCATCACCGTCGACCTCGCCGTCGACCAGCCCGTCCGCACCCTCCACCACGTCTCCCACGACCCCACGCTCCAGTACCTCGTCACGCTGCGCAGCGGCCGGACACTCACCGCGGTCCAGCTGCAGATGGAGTACTTCGAGCTGGCCAGGAAGTACGTGGACGAGCGGTACGGCGCGGACGCCGACGAGCAGACCAAGGACGTCCTCGCCCGCTGGGAGGACACGCTGGGCCGGCTGGAGAACGACCCGATGAGCCTCGCCGGCGAGCTGGACTGGATCGCCAAGCGGGAGCTCATGGAGGGGTACCGGAGCCGCGACGGCCTGGACTGGGACGCGGCCCGACTGCACCTGGTGGACCTCCAGTACGCGGACGTACGCCCCGACAAGGGCCTGTACAACCGTCTGGTGGCCCGGGGGCGGATGAAGCGGCTCCTGGACGAGACCGAGGTGGAGCGGGCCGAGACGGCGCCCCCGGAGGACACCAGGGCCTACTTCCGGGGCCGGTGCCTGGAGCAGTACGCCGACGACGTCGCCGCGGCCTCCTGGGACTCGGTGATCTTCGACCTGCCGGGCCGCGACTCGCTCCAGCGCGTCCCGACCCTGGAGCCGCTGCGCGGCACCAAGGCCCATGTGGCGGCGCTCCTGGACCGCTGCCGCACCGCGGAGGAACTGGTCCGCGTCCTTTCGGGCGGATGATTCCGCGCCCGAATGCGGGCCTGAAACGGCCGGGCGCTGGGAATGATGGGATCAGCGCCCGGATACGGGAGAGAAACCAGGAAATCATGAGGCCGAAGTCGGACCCGGATTGTAGGGTCTGATCTTGTAACGGACTCAACCGAGCGGGCCGATTCGAGCGGGGTGAGGGATATGGCGACCAAGGACACCGGCGGCGGACAGCAGAAGGCGACGCGTTCCACGGAGGAGGTCGAGGAGACCACCACGGAGGCGAGCTCCGACCTCAAGGAACGCCAGGAGAAGCTGAGCGACGACGTGGACTCCGTCCTCGACGAGATCGACGACGTGCTCGAGGAGAACGCCGAGGAGTTCGTGCGGTCCTTCGTTCAAAAGGGTGGCCAGTAGGCCCGCTTCGCCTTCGATTCGAAGCGTAGGCACTGCTGGGGGGCTTGATCTGCGGACGGCAAGCAGTGTCCGCGGTGTTCGCAGGTGAAGCCTCGCGAGGCGTTCGCTTCGAACAAGGCCATGCGGCACGGCCTGCGGTGTCACCGCGGGCCGTGCGCGGCCGACCATCACCAGCAGCGCCGGTGGGGCAGAGGGGCGCGCCGGCCGTCCGAAGCGTCAGTGCGGCACCACCGAAGCCGAGCGGGACGGGATGATCGCCTCCCGAGGCGGGCTCTGCCGTATCCGTCCGGCCGCGCGTCCGATCCATGTGGATCACCGTCACGGGACGGGTAGGGTCCGTGGCGTACTGTGCTTCAACTGCAACTCGGCCATCGGCAAGTTGGGAGACGATCCCGACGCTCTCCGTCGGGCCATCTCATATCTGGAGGGACAGCCGTGGAAGCCAATTTTGATCGGACCGGGCGCCTACCGGCTGCCTTCCTGACGCCGGGCTCCTCCTCGTTCCTGGACTTCCTGGCGAGTCACTCGCCGGAGGTGCTGCCGGGCAACCGGAAGCTGCCGGACGGGGTCGTCGAGGCTCCGCACGGCACCACCATCGTGGCCGCCACGTTCCCGGGGGGCGTGGTGCTCGCGGGTGACCGGCGGGCCACCATGGGCAACATGATCGCCCAGCGGGACATCGAGAAGGTGTTCCCGGCGGACGAGTACTCCGCGGTCGGCATCGCCGGCACCGCCGGCCTCGCCGTCGAGATGGTCAAGCTCTTCCAGCTGGAGCTGGAGCACTTCGAGAAGGTCGAGGGCGCCACGCTCTCCCTGGAGGGCAAGGCGAACCGCCTCTCCACCATGATCCGGAGCAACCTCGGCATGGCCATGCAGGGCCTCGCCGTCGTCCCGCTCTTCGCCGGCTGGGACGAGGGCCGCGAGAAGGGCCGGATCTTCTCGTACGACGTGACCGGCGGCCGCTCCGAGGAGCACGGCTACGCCGCCACCGGCTCGGGTTCGATCTTCGCCCGCGGCTCCATGAAGAAGCTGTACCGCGAGGACCTCACCGAGCAGCAGGCGACCACCCTGGTCGTGCAGGCGCTGTACGACGCGGCGGACGACGACTCGGCGACCGGCGGCCCGGACCTGGCCCGCCGCATCTTCCCGATCGTCACCGTCATCACCGACGAGGGCTTCCGCAGGCTCTCCGAGGCGGAGTCGTCCGAGCTCGCCCGTTCGGTCACCGAGCGGCGTCTGGAGCAGCCGGACGGACCGCGCGCCGCCCTGCTCTGATCCGTACGTCGCCCCCTCACAGCCCAGAAGAAAGGGACGAGCGCCGGTGTCCACGCCGTTCTACGTCTCACCCCAGCAGGCCATGGCCGACCGCGCGGAGTACGCCCGCAAGGGCATCGCGCGCGGCCGGAGCCTCGTGGTCCTCCAGTACGCCGACGGCATCGTCTTCGTCGGCGAGAACCCGTCCCGCGCCCTGCACAAGTTCAGCGAGATCTACGACCGGATCGGCTTCGCCGCCGCCGGCAAGTACAACGAGTACGAGAACCTCCGCATCGGCGGCGTCCGCTACGCCGACCTGCGCGGCTACACCTACGACCGGGACGACGTGACCGCGCGCGGTCTGGCGAACGTCTACGCGCAGACGCTGGGCACCATCTTCTCCAGCGCCGGCGAGAAGCCGTACGAGGTGGAGCTGGTCGTCGCCGAGGTCGGCACCGAGCCGTCCGGCGACCAGATCTACCGGCTGCCGCACGACGGCTCCATCGTGGACGAGCACGGCTCGGTCGCGGTGGGCGGCAACGCGGAGCAGATCAGCTCCTTCCTGGACCAGCGGCACCGGGACGGTATGTCGCTCGCGGAGGCCCTGAAGCTGGCCGTGCAGGCGCTGTCCCGGGACACCAACGGCACGGAGCGGGAGATCCCCGCCGAGCGCCTGGAGGTGGCGGTCCTGGACCGGACGCGTCCGCAGCAGCGGAAGTTCAAGCGGATCGTCGGCCGGCAGCTGTCCCGCCTCCTGGAGGCGGACAACGCGGCGGCGGCGAAGACGGACGAGCCCTCGGACGAGGCGCCCGAGGAGCAGTAGTCACCCGTACGCGGAGGGGCCCGGTCCAGCAGGACCGGGCCCCTCCGCGCGTTCCGGGGCTCAGGCGGCCGGTGCCGGGCCCGTGGAGCCGCGCGGGACCAGCGCGACGGGCAGGACGTCCGAGCGGGCCGGCTCGCCCGCCAGGACGGCGAGCAGCGCCTCCATGCCCCGGCGGCCGAACTCCTCGGCGGGCAGGCGGACCGTGGTCAGCTCCGGTTCGACCGCCGTGGCCAGGGCCATGTCGTCGAAGCCGGTGACCGACAGGTCCTCCGGGACGCGCAGGCCGAGCCGGAGGGCGGCCTTGCAGACGCCGGCCGCGAGGATGTCGTCGTCGCAGATGACCGCCGTGGGGCGGGGCCCCGGGGCGGCGAGCGCCTCCCCGGCCGCGGCCCGCGCCGCCGCGACGGTGAGCGGCGACCGCACGGTGCGCACCTCGGCGCCCGCCAGGGCGTGCGCGAGCGTCGCGGCCCGGACGTCGAAGGTCCAGGAGGGGGCCGCCGACGCCAGGTGCAGGAAGCGGCGGTGGCCGAGGCCGAGGAGATGGGCGGTGACCAGCCGCATGCCCTCGGCGACGTCGAGGTTGACGCGGGCGGCCGCGCCGGCGCCCGCGGGGTCGCTGTCGAGCATGACGAGGGGCAGGTCGCTGTCGCGGAAGGCGTCGAGGGCCTCGGTGGCCATCGAGGAGGCCAGGACGCCGTCCAGGGCCGCCTGCGCGGAGGCGAAGGGGTCGCGGGCGGGGCCGACGCCGTCGGGGGAGGGGTAGAGGACGACGCCGAAGCCGTGCTCGGCGGCGACCGCCGCCGCGCCGGTGTACACGTGCGCGAAGAACTCGTTGGTGAGCGCGGGCACCACGAGCAGGGCGGTGCGGGTGCGGCCGAGGCGCAGGTTGCGGGCGGCGAGGTTGGGCCGGTAGCCGAGCGCGCGGGCGGCGTCCCGGACGGTGCCGGCCGTGCGCTCCGACACACGGCCCCGCCACTTGTCGCCGAGGACGAGGGAGACGGTGGCCTGCGAGACGCCCGCCGCCCGGGCCACGTCCCTGCTGGTCGGACGGGGGGCGCCGGGGGTTTCGGTGGTCTGCACGGGGCCTCCGCGTCGGACGCTGTCGGTGGGGCGCTGGTCGGTGGGGAGCGGGCGCGGGGTGGACCCGCGTCACGCCGCCATGGTACGTATGACGACGGAAGTTATACGTAAAACCTCGGCGTGAGCCGACGGAGGGGAGACCCGCATGGCCACCGAGGCCACGGCACACGGCGGCTACCGCGACATCCTGCGGGCGCCGCACGCGCTCCGCCTGCTCACCGGCACCCTGGTCGGCCGGCTGCCCAACGGCACCGGCCCCGTCGCCATGACCCTCTTCGTCCGCGACGAGGGCGGCGGCTACACCCTCGCGGGCGGCCTCGTCGCCGCGTACGGCGTCGCCAACGCCGTCGGGCAGCCGCTCCTCGGCCGGGCCGTCGACCTCAAGGGCCAGCCGCGCGTCCAGCTCCCCGCCGCCGTCCTCTCCGCCCTGGGCATGGCGCTCTTCGCGCTCGCCGGCATCGGCAACCTCCCCCTCGCCTACGCCGCCGTGGTCCTCGCCGGGCTCTTCACGCCGCCCCTGGAGGGCGGCCTGCGGGCGCTGTGGCCGAGCGTCCTCGGCCGCGAGGACCGGGTCCACCGCGCGTACGCCCTCGACGCCGTCGCGCAGGAGATCATGTTCACCGTCGGCCCGCTCCTGGTGACCCTCCTGGTCGCCGTGCAGTCGCCCGCCGCCGCCCTCCTCGTCATCAACGTCCTCGGCGTCCTCGGCGCGCTCTCCGTGGTCCTCTCCGAGCCGTCCCGGGCCTGGCGCTCCGCGCCCCGGGAGGCCCACTGGCTCGGCGCGCTGCGCTCGCCCGGGCTCCTCGCCCTGCTCGGCTCCTTCTTCTTCGTCGGCCTCGCCCTCGGCTCCATCACGGTGGCCGCCATCGCCTACGCCGACGACCGCGGCACCCCGTCCGTCTACGGCTGGCTGATGGCCGCCCTCGGCCTCGGCGCGCTCCTCGGCGGCATGTTCTACGGCGCCCGGCGGTGGGCGGGCGCCCCCGAGCGCAGGCTGCGCGTCCTGGTGGCCCTCCTCGCGCTCTGCTACCTGCCCCTGACGCTCACCCCGGGACCGGTCGCCATGGCCGCGCTCTCCGCCCTCGCCGGCGTCTTCCTCGCCCCCGTCCTCGCCTGCGCGTTCATCGTGGTGGACCGGCACGCCCCGGCCGGCACCGTCACCGAGGCGTTCTCCTGGCTGGTCACCACCTTTGGCGTGGGCGCGGCCCTCGGCTCGGCCGCCGCCGGACCCGCCGTCGAACTCTCCGGGACCGTCGCCGGATTCGCCGTGGCCGGCGCGGGCGGCCTCGCCGCCCTGCTGGTGCTGCTCGCCACCGGCCGGGTCCTGAACGATCCCGACGCGCCCGGCCGCCGCACGCGACACGCCGCGAGCGGGGGCGCCGCCGCCCCCGTGCACAGCGAAAAGAACGCCCTCTGATCGGAAAATGATCGAAACGGGAACGTCCAACCCGGTTTCAGCACACGCCGTCAGGCGTAATGTTCAGTCATGGACCGCCGCATTTTCGGGCTGGAGAACGAGTACGGCGTCACGTGCACGTTCAGGGGACAGCGCCGACTGTCTCCTGACGAAGTGGCGCGGTACCTCTTCCGCCGAGTCGTGTCATGGGGCCGCAGCAGCAACGTCTTCCTGCGGAACGGCGCCCGCCTGTACCTCGACGTGGGATCGCATCCGGAATACGCCACACCGGAATGTGACGACGTGATCGAACTCGTCACCCACGACAAGGCAGGCGAGCGCATTCTCGAAGGTCTTCTCGTGGACGCCGAACGCCGCCTGCACGAGGAGGGAATCGCGGGCGACGTCTATCTCTTCAAGAACAACACCGACTCCGCCGGAAACTCCTACGGCTGCCACGAGAACTATCTCGTCGCCCGCCACGGCGAGTTCTCCCGCCTCGCGGACATCCTCATCCCGTTCCTGGTCACGCGTCAGCTGATCTGCGGCGCGGGCAAGGTCCTGCAGACCCCGCGCGGCGCCGTCTACTGCGTCTCCCAGCGCGCCGAGCACATCTGGGAGGGCGTCAGCTCCGCCACCACCCGCTCCCGGCCCATCATCAACACCCGGGACGAGCCGCACGCCGACGCCGAGCGCTACCGCCGCCTCCACGTCATCGTCGGCGACTCGAACATGTCGGAGACGACCATGCTGCTCAAGGTCGGCGCCACCGACCTCGTGCTGCGCATGATCGAGGCCGGCACGGTGATGCGCGACCTGACCCTGGAGAACCCGATCAGGGCCATCCGCGAGGTCAGCCACGACATCACCGGCCAGCGCAAGGTGCGCCTGGCCAGTGGCCGCGAGGCGTCCGCCCTGGAGGTGCAGCGCGAGTACTTCGAGAAGGCGTCCGACTTCGTCGACCGGCGCGGCATCCGCTCCGGCGTGGTCGCCCAGGTCCTCGAACTGTGGGAGCGCACCCTCGACGCCATCGAGCAGGAGGAGCTGGACCGCATCCAGACGGAGATCGACTGGGTGATGAAGTACAAGCTCATCGAGCGCTACCGCGCCAAGCACAACATGACCATGTCGAACCCGCGGGTCGCCCAGATAGACCTCGCCTACCACGACATCCACCGGCGCCGGGGGCTGTACTACCTGCTCCAGAAGAACGGGCAGGCGGCGCGGATCTGCAACGACGTGAAGATCTTCGAGGGCAAGTCCGTGCCCCCGCAGACCACCCGGGCCCGGCTCCGCGGCGACTTCATCCGCCGCGCCCAGGAGCAGCGCCGGGACTTCACCGTCGACTGGGTCCACCTCAAGCTGAACGACCAGGCGCAGCGGACGGTCCTGTGCAAGGACCCGTTCCGTTCGGTCGACGACCGGGTGGAGAAGCTGATCGCCGGTATGTAGGACGATCACAAGAGCAGGTCGGGGCCCCGCGCGTGCGACGCGCGGGGCCCTGGACGTCACAGCACGGTCCCCTAGAGTGTCCGGACAACTACTGTGCCGTCTGAGATCTGAGGAACACGTGCGCCGACTTGCCGGCCTTCTCGTCGTCCCGCTGCTGCTGCTCTCCACAGCGGCGTGCGGGAACGACACCAAGGGCTCCGATAACGCCTCGATGACCAACGGGCTGCCCGCCATCACCGCGGGCCAGAAGTTCGGCGAGAAGCCGACCCTCTCCAAGGGCGAGGGCGACCCGCCGAAGGAACTCAAGGTCAACGTCATCAGCGAGGGCGACGGGCCGGTCACCAAGGACGGCGACGCCCTCGAGGTCAACTACCTGGGTCAGACCTGGGACTCGACGACCCCCTTCGACAACAGCTTCGACCGCGGTGAGCCCTTCGCGCTCACCCTCGGCGCCGGTCAGGTCATCAAGGGCTGGGACCAGGGTCTGAAGGGCCAGAAGGTCGGCAGCCGCGTCGAGATCGGCATCCCGCCGGAGCTCGGCTACGGCGAGCAGGGCTCCCCGCCGGCCATCAAGGGCGGCGCCACCCTGGTCTTCGTCGTGGACATCCTGAAGGCGACCACCATCCCGAAGTCCGCCGAGGGCACCGTCGTCGCCCAGGACAACAAGGACCTGCCCAAGGTCGGCACCAACACCGACGGCAAGGCCCCCTCGCTGACCGTCCCGAAGACCGACGCCCCGAAGAAGCTGGTCTCCAACTACGTCATCGAGGGCAAGGGCGAGGCCGTCAAGGCCACCGACACGCTGACGGTCCAGTACCAGGGCGTGCTCTGGAACGGCACGCCGTTCGACAGCTCCTACTCGCGCGGCGCCGCGGCCACCTTCCCGCTGGCCAACGTCATCCCGGGCTGGACGAAGGGCCTGGAGGGCAAGAAGATCGGCAGCCGTGTCCTCCTCGTCGTCCCGCCGGCCGACGGCTACGGCGACCAGGCCAGGGAGAAGATCCCGGCCAACTCGACCCTGGTCTTCACCGTGGACATCCTCGCCAAGCAGTAGCCGCTTCCCGCGCGACCCGGCCCGCCGCGCGATAGGTTGTCCGGGTCGCGCGGGCCATCGTCCGCGCGGTTCAACCGTATGAGGAGCACACTGCAGTGAGCATCGAGAAGCCCGAGGTCGACTTCCCGGGCGGCGAGCCGCCGGCCGACCTGGAGATCAAGGACATCTGGGAGGGCGACGGCGCGACCGCCGAAGCCGGTGACACGGTCAACGTCCACTACGTCGGTGTCTCCTTCGACTCCGGCGAGGAGTTCGACGCCTCCTGGAACCGCGGCACGCCGCTGGAGTTCCCCCTCGGTGCCGGCATGGTCATCCAGGGCTGGGACAGGGGCGTCCAGGGCATGAAGGTCGGCGGCCGCCGCCAGCTGATCATCCCCGCGCACCTCGCGTACGGCGACCGCGGCGCCGGCGCCAAGATCGGCCCCGGCGAGACGCTGATCTTCGTCTGCGACCTGGTCTCCGTGAAGAAGGGCTGACCGGCCCCTCGCGCCCGGCCGAGGGCCCCCGCCTCCGCGGCGGGGGCCCTCGGCTTTTGTCCGGACACCCCGGGGCGGTACGGTCGGACGTCCGAGAACGGAACCGGGGAAGAGGGTGCAGGGCGTCCATGGCGATTGCCAAGGCCGAGCGGCTCATGAATCTCGCGCTGTGCCTGCTCGGGACGCGCCGCGCGCTCAGCAAGCGCGAACTGCGCGGCTCCATCGAGGCGTACCTGGAGGCCAGCGGAGACGAAGCCTTCAACCGCATGTTCGAGCGGGACAAGGACGACCTCCGCGAGCTGGGCCTGGTCATCGAGACCGTCGAGAACCTCGACGGCGAGACCGGCTACCTCGCCCGCCGCGACTCCAACCGCCTCCCGCCCATCACCCTGGACGCCGAGGAGGCCGCCGCACTCGGCCTCGCCGCCCGGGTCTGGCAGCAGGCCCGCCTCGCCGGAGCCGCCAGCGGCGCCCTCCAGAAGCTGCGCGCCGCCGGCATGCCCGAGGCCGAGGACACGTACGAGATCCAGCCCAGCGCCCTCGAACCCCGCATCCCGGTCCACGAGGCCGCCTTCGAGCCGCTGATGCTCGCCTGCCGCGACCGGCGCCCCGTGGTCTTCGAGTACCGCAAGGCCAACGCCGCCCGCCCCGAGCCCCGCCAGGTCGAGCCCTGGACGCTGGAGTGCTGGCGCGGCCACTGGTACCTGGCCGGCTGGGACCGCGACCGCGGCGCCGAGCGCGTCTTCCGCCTCTCCCGCATCACCGGCAAGGTCCGCTCCCGGGCCGGCGCCTTCACCGCGCCCGTGCCCGACGCCGTCACCGTCCGCGAGACCGTGGAGAGCTGGGCGGGGGAGACCGCCACCCGCTCCGCCCGCATCCGCCTCCGGACCGGCTGCGGCTACCCGCTGCGGGGGCGCGCCACCGAGGTGCGCGAGGGCGCCGACGGGTGGGACGAGCTGGAGATCCCGTACGGGCACGGCCTCGACGCCTGGCTCGTCGAGTTCGGCCCCGACGTCGTCGTACTGGAACCGGCCGACCTGCGGGCCGACGTGGTGGAGCGGCTGCGCGCCGTCGCCAAGGGCTGAGGGGGAGACGAACCGCATGGCTGCCAACGCGATCGACCAGACGAGGCGGATGCTCTCCCTCGTCACCTACCTCCGCGAGCGCCCCGGCGCCCACGTCGCCGACGTGGCCCGCGCCTTCGGCATCACCGAGGACGAGCTGATCTCCGACCTGGACGTGCTGCCCATGTGCGGCACCAGCTTCCGGGGCGGCGACCTGCTCGACATCGACACCGACGGCGACCGGATCTGGTGGCACAACCCGGACGACGTCGCCGAGCCCCTCCGGCTCGCCGCCGACGAGGCCACCGCCCTGCTCGTCGCCGCCCGCGCCGTCGCCACCCTGCCCGGACTCCGCGAGGGCGACCGGGACGCGCTGCTGCGCGCCACCGCCAAGCTGGAGGCCGCCGCCGGGGAGGCCGCCGGCGCCAGCGCCCGCCTCTCGGTCACCTTCGAGTCCGAGGGCGGCGTCTTCGCCGAGGTCGACCGGGCCATCTCCGAGCGCAAGCGGCTCTGGGTGCGGTACTACTCGCCCGCCCGCGACGAGCTCACCGAGCGCGAGGTCGACCCCATCCGCCTCTTCGCCGTCGGCCACACCTACATGGAGGCGTGGTGCCGCCTCTCCGAGGCGCGCCGCACCTTCCGTCTCGACCGGGTGGCCGAGATCCGGATCCTGGAGGAGGCCGCCGCGCCGCCGGAGCTGGAGCTGCGGGACCTGTCCGAGGGTCTGGTGCAGCCCTCGGCCGACGATCCCGAGGTGGTGGTCGAGGTCGGCCCCGGCGGCCGCTGGGTCGCCGAGTACTACCCGCACGACCGGGCCGAGGAACTGCCCGACGGCTGCCTCCGGATCACCCTGCGCACTCCCGACCCGGCTTCGCTGAAGCGGCTCGCGCTGCGACTCGGCAGCGACGGGCGGATCGTCTCGCCGACCGGTCTCGCGGACAGCGCCCGGGCGGCGGCGACCGCCGCGCTCGCGGCGTACGAGGGCGCGTGAGCCGTCCTCGTACGGTGGCGGGCGGGGCGGGCGCCGGGAAGGTCCAGGGAGTTCGAGGCAGGGAGAGTTGAGCGAAATGTCCGTGATGCCCGGTCTGTCGGTGGCCCCGGTCCTCTTCAAAGCCGCCTGCCCCGACTGCCGCTGCCGCTTCGAACTCGCCGCCGGCGCGCTGCGCCTGGCCATCGGAGCCAGCCGCCGCACCACCTTCTACTCCTTCACCTGCCCCGAGTGCGGCAGCGCCGTCCGCAAACCCGCGGGCGAACGCATCGTCGAACTCCTCACCGGCGGCGGCGTCCGCACCCTCCGCCTCCACACCACCGCCTGAGGCCCACCCGGACCCGTTCGCACCCCGGTCTCCGTCCGCACCCCGGTCTCCGTCCGCACCCCGCAGCGAGCAGCCCAGCAGCGAGCACCCCACCGCCGCACCCCACCGCCGCACCCCACCTCCCGCCCCACGGACTAGGCTCGGCCCATGTTCTGGCCCATGCTCGCGATCGCCCTCGGCTTCCTCGGCCTCGCCGTCCTCGGCGTCCTCGCCGTCAAGGTCTTCCTGGAGGTCCGGCGCCTCGCCCGTCAAGTGGCCGTCACCACACAGCGCATCCAGCGCGCCGCCGACGACCTGGAGAACGCGGCCGGGGGACTGGCCCGAACCAGCCGTTCCCTGCCCTGAGTCCACTGCCGTACGCTGCCCCGATCGGGCCTGATCAGGGCTCCACGGACGCAATCGGGAGTATGCACGGGCATTGCCCGACGTTTACTCCTGCGGGTTACGATCGCAGACAGCGCGGTGGCCGGACGCCTGTCCGACCGCCCGGGCACGCACCCAAGCCGCCCTCGGTGAGAAGAGAGACCAGCCATGTTCCGTCAGATCGGTCCCCTTGAGATCAGCCTCATCCTGCTGGTCGTCGTGCTCCTCTTCGGCGCCAAGAAGCTCCCGGAGATGGCCCGCTCCCTCGGCAAGTCGGCCCGCATCCTGAAGAGCGAGGCCAAGGCCATGAAGTCGGAGAACCAGGACGCCGCCGCCGCTCCCGCCGAGGCCCCGGCCGACCAGGCCGCCGCCCCCACCGCCCAGCGCACCATCAAGGCCGCCCCCGGCGACGTCACCGGCGGACGCCCCGTGACCGAGGCGTCGGACACCACCCAGCGCTGATCCGCCCGCCCCGCACGTACGCCGCCCAGCGGCCTGCCCGCACGAGATGAGGACGTGGGTTGCCGAAGTCTGCCCGCATGAAGAAGGAGAAGGATCCCGAGGGGCGCATGCCACTCGCCGATCACCTCCGTGAGCTGCGCAATCGCCTCGCCAAGGCGATGCTGGCGCTCGTCATCGCCTCCGTGGTGGCGGTGTTCTACAGCCAGCAGCTGATGGATTTCCTGTCGTCCCCCGTGCCGAAGTGCCCCCCGGACAGCCCCCTGGCCGACAACACCGGCGGACGCTGCGTCGTCCTCGCCTACCAGACCATGCTCTCCCCCTTCACCTCGACGGTGAAGGTGGTCATGCTCGCCGGCCTCATCGCGTCCAGCCCGGTCTGGCTGTACCAGCTCTGGGCCTTCATCGCCCCCGGCCTCCACCGGAGCGAGAAGAAGTACACCTACTGGTTCGCCGCCGTCGCCGTCCCCCTCTTCGCGGCCGGCGCCTACACGGCGTACCTGATCATGCCGGTGAGCATCCGCGTCCTCATCAGCATCACCCCCGAGGTCGCCTCGAACTTCCTCTCCCTCGACGACCTCCTGGACTTCACCACCAGGATGGTGCTCGTCTTCGGCGTCGCCTTCGAACTGCCCCTGCTGCTGATCATGCTCAACCTCACCGGCGTGGTCACCGGCAAGCGCATGGCCGGCTGGTGGCGCGCCATGGTGATGGGCACCTTCGTCTTCGGAGCCGTCGCCACCCCGTCCACGGACCCGCTGGGCATGATCGCCCTCGCCGGACCGATCATCGTCCTGTACTTCATCGCGGTCGGCTTCTCGATGCTGAACGACAGGCGGCGCGCCCGGAACAACCCCGACGCCGCCCTCGCCGACGACGAGGCATCGGTACTCGACCACACCCCCGAGCCCGTCGGCGCCCTCGACCCCGTCCCCGCCGCCCACGCCCTGCCCGAGCAGGCCACCGGCGACACCGACGGAGCACGCGCCCACCGCACCGGCGGCTACGACGACATCACCTGATCCGGCCACGAAGGCCCCCGGACCCGAGTCCGGGGGCCTTCGTCATGCCCGGCCCCCTCACCTTCCGCGTCCCCCCCGCCACACCCCGTGCCCCGGGCCCCGCCACCGCCCGCTGCGAGGACCCCGATAAAGATCGCGTCACTGTCAGAGGGGGCGGGTAGGCTCGATGACAAGATGACAGAGGACCTCACCCCAGCCGAGGCGTACGCGGCCGCACGCGCGCGCAACGCAGAGCAGGCCACCGCACTGGCCCCCTTCCGAGAGATGTACGCATTCGGACTGGACCCCTTCCAGATCGAGGCGTGCCAGGCTCTCGAAGCGGGCAAGGGCGTGCTCGTCGCCGCACCCACGGGCTCCGGCAAGACCATCGTCGGCGAGTTCGCCGTCCACCTCGCCCTCACCCAGGGCCGCAAGTGCTTCTACACGACCCCCATCAAGGCGCTGTCGAACCAGAAGTACGCCGACCTCGTCAAGCGGTACGGCCCCGACAAGGTCGGCCTGCTCACCGGCGACAACAGCGTCAACGGCGACGCGCCCATCGTCGTCATGACCACCGAGGTCCTCCGCAACATGCTCTACGCGGGGTCCCAGGCCCTCTCCGGCCTCGGCTACGTCGTCATGGACGAGGTCCACTACCTCTCCGACCGCTTCCGCGGCGCCGTCTGGGAGGAAGTGATCATCCACCTCCCCGAGTCGGTCACCCTCGTCTCCCTCTCCGCCACCGTCTCCAACGCCGAGGAGTTCGGCGACTGGCTCGACACCGTCCGCGGCGACACCGAGGTCATCGTCTCCGAGAGCCGGCCCGTCCCCCTCTGGCAGCACGTCCTCGCCGGCCGCCGGATGTACGACCTCTTCGAGGAGGAGACCGACCACGGCGGCCGCGGCGCCTCCCGCCGCGAGGTCAACCCCGACCTCCTCCGCCTCGCCCGCACCGAGAACTCGCGCACGTACAACCCCCGCGAGCGGCGCCGCGGCAAGATGATCCGCGAGGCCGACCGCGAGCGCGAGCGCCGCCAGCGCTCCCGCATCTGGACCCCCGGGCGCCCCGAGGTCATCGAGCGGCTCGACGCCGAGGGCCTCCTCCCCGCCATCACCTTCATCTTCAGCCGCGCCGGCTGCGAGGCCGCCGTCCAGCAGTGCCTCTACGCCGGCCTCCGGCTCAACGACGACGCCGGCCGCCTCCGCGTCCGCGAGATCGTCGAGGCCCGCACCGCCTCCATCCCCGACGAGGACCTGCACGTCCTCGGCTACTACGAGTGGCTGGAGGCGCTGGAGCGCGGCATCGCCGCCCACCACGCCGGCATGCTCCCCACCTTCAAGGAAGTCGTCGAGGAGCTCTTCGTCCGCGGCCTCGTCAAGGCCGTCTTCGCCACCGAGACCCTCGCCCTCGGCATCAACATGCCCGCCCGGTCGGTCGTCCTCGAAAAGCTCGTCAAGTGGAACGGCGAACAGCACGCCGACATCACCCCCGGCGAGTACACCCAGCTCACCGGCCGCGCCGGCCGCCGCGGCATCGACGTCGAGGGCCACGCCGTCGTCCTCTGGCAGCGCGGACTCGACCCCGACCACCTCGCCGGCCTCGCCGGCACCCGCACCTACCCCCTTCGCTCCAGCTTCCGCCCCTCCTACAACATGGCGGTCAACCTGGTCGACCAGTTCGGCCGGCACCGCTCCCGGGAGCTCCTGGAGACCTCCTTCGCCCAGTTCCAGGCCGACCGCTCCGTCGTCGGCATCTCCCGCCAGGTCCAGCGCAACGAGGAGGGCCTGGAGGGCTACCGCGAGGGCATGACCTGCCACCTCGGCGACTTCGAGGAGTACGCGCGGCTCCGCCGCGACCTCAAGGACCGCGAGACCGACCTCGCCCGGCAGGGCGCCGCCCAGCGGCGCGCCCAGGCCGCCGCCTCCCTGGAGAAGCTCAAGCCCGGCGACGTCATCCACGTACCCACCGGCAAGTTCGCCGGCCTCGCCCTCGTCCTCGACCCCGGCATCCCCGCAGGCCGCACCAACGGCCACCGCGGCTTCGAACACCACGACGGGCCCCGGCCCCTCGTCCTCACCGCCGAGCGACAGGTCAAGCGCCTCGCCTCCATCGACTTCCCCGTCCCGGTGGAAGCCCTGGAGCGGATGCGCATCCCCAAGACCTTCAACCCCCGCTCCCCGCAGTCCCGCCGCGACCTCGCCTCCGCGCTGCGCTCCAAGGCCGGGCACATCAACCCCGACCGGCACCGCAAGCAACGCTCCGGCGCCGCCGACGACCGCGAGATCGCCCGCCTGCGCACGGCCATCCGCGCCCACCCCTGCCACGGCTGCGACGAGCGCGAGGACCACGCCCGCTGGGCCGAGCGCTACCACCGCCTCCAGCGCGACACCAAGCAGCTGGAGCGGCGCATCGAGGGCCGGACCAACACCATCGCCCGCACCTTCGACCGGATCGTCGCCCTCCTCACCGAGCTCGACTACCTCCGCGCCGACGAGGTCACCGACAACGGCAAGCGGCTCGCCCGCCTCTACGGCGAACTCGACCTGCTCGCCAGCGAATGCCTCCGTGAAGGCGTCTGGGAGGGGCTCGCCCCCGCCGAACTCGCCGCCTGTGTCTCCGCCCTCGTCTTCGAGGCCCGGCAGGCCGACGACGCCGTGGCCCCGAAGGTGCCCGGCGGCCAGGCCAAGGCCGCATTGGGCGAGATGGTCCGCATCTGGGGCCGCCTCGACGCCCTGGAAGAAGAGTTCAAGATCAACCAGGCGGAGGGCGTCGGCCAGCGCGAACCCGACCTCGGCTTCGCCTGGGCCGCCTACCAGTGGGCCTCCGACAAGAGCCTCGACGAGGTCCTGCGAGAGGCCGAGATGCCCGCCGGCGACTTCGTCCGCTGGTGCAAGCAGGTCATCGACGTCCTCGGACAGATCGCCGCCGCGGCACCCAAGGAGAACAGCACGGTCGCCAAGAACGCCCGCAAGGCCGTCGACGCGCTCCTGCGCGGCGTGGTCGCCTACAGCTCGGTCGGCTGACGGGCCGCCCTCAGACCGGAGGAGAGGGGCCCGTGGTGGGGACACCACGGGCCCCTTTTCGGGTCTGCCGCGTGCGTCGTGAACTTCTGGACCGCCGCGAACGCCTAGACCGCCGGAACGCCAAACTCGTCGCGCACGTGGCGAGTTGTCCACAGGCGGCTGTCCACAGGGGTGGCGCGCTTCCGTCGTCTTCCGCTTGCATGGACTCGCACACAGGGAAAGCGAGTTGGGGGAGGGGACGCAGCACGTGACCACGCACGCCGGCGCCGACACCGGGATCACCATCGCCGAGGGACCACGCGGAGTGCCGCTCCTCGGCAACCTCCCCGCCTTCGGCAAGGACCCCCTCGCCTTCTTCGAACAGCTCCGCGACAGGGGCGACTTCGTCCGCTGGCGCTTCGGCCCCAGCCCCGCCCTCTTCATCGCCCACCCGGACACCATCGGCGAACTCCTCACCGAGGTCGAGAACGCCTTCGACCAGCCCGACCTGGGCATCGCCATCCGCACCCTCCTCGGCAACGGCGTGGTCGTCGCCAAGGGCCGCGACTGGCGCCGCAAGCGCTCCCTCGTCCAGCCGTCCGTCCGCCCCAAGCAGGTCCGCTCCTACGCGGCCACGATGACGGAGTGCACCGTCGCCCTCGCCGACGGCTGGACCGACGGCCGGCGGATCGACATCAAGAAGGAGATGGCGGCCCTCACCCAGCTCATCGCCGTTCGCACCATCTTCGGCACGGACACCGCCGCCGACGCCGAGACCATCGGCCGGGCCATGGACATCGCCCAGCAGGAGATCGGGGCCGAACTCAGCGGCATCGGAGCCCTCCTGCCCGACTGGATCCCGACCCCCGGCCGCGCCCGCGTCAAACGGGCCACCGCCGTCATCGACGCCGAGGTCGCCCGCATCGTCTCCCGCCACCGCGACGCGGGCGAGGACCGCCCCGACCTCCTCAGCCGGCTCCTCACCGCCCGCGACGACACCGGCGCCCAGCTCTCCGACCGTGAGATCCGCGACGAGACCGTCACCCTCTACATCGGCGGCCACGAGACCACCAGCTCCACCCTCGTCTGGGCCTGGTACCTGCTGTCCCGCAACGAGACGGCCCGACGCGCCCTCACCGACGAGCTGGACCGGGTCCTCGCCGACCACGACCCCGGCTACGACGACTACGCCTCCCTCACCTACACCCAGGCCGTGGTCAAGGAGACCCTCCGCCTCTACCCCACGATCTGGCTCCTCACCGGCATCGCCAAGGACGGCGCCACCCTGGGCGGCACCCCGATCCCGCCCGGCACCCGCGTCTGGTCCAGCCAGTGGGCCACCCACCGCGACCCCCGCTGGTACGCCGACGCCGGCGCGTTCCGCCCCGAGCGCTGGCTCACCGACGCCGAGGACCGGCCGGCGGAGCGGATCCCCGAATACGCCTGGTACCCGTTCGGCGGCGGCCCCCGTGTCTGCCTCGGCACCCGCTTCGCCCTCGTCGAAGCCGTCCTCGTCCTCGCCGTCCTCGCCCGCCGCTACGACCTGGACGTGGACCCCGAGGAGATACGCCCCGTCCCGAGCCTCACCCTCCAGCCGGACCGCGAGGTACGCGCCACGGTCCGCGCGCGGGGACGGGGGCGGGGATGACGAGGCGGTAGCCCGGTCACGGTCAGACGGTCAGACGGTCAGACGGTCAGCGCGTCTGCCAGGGCACGCAGCTCGTCCGCGCCGGGCACCCGGTCGCCGAATCCGGGGAGAGGGACACGCAGCGCGGCCGTCCAGCGGTCCGGGATCGCCCCGGAGCCGTGGACGGCTCCCGCCAGCATGCCGGTGACGGCCGCCACGGTGTCCGTGTCCCCGCCCAGGTCCACGGCGGCCACCAGGGCCTCCTCGAAGGTCCCGGTGGTACGCAGCGCCCACACGGCGGAGCCGAGGCAGGGCCAGACGGCGCCGTTGAACTCCGTCGCGTCCTCCGGCCGCCAGCCGGGCGCCAGGACGGCGGCCCAGCGCCCCCGGTGCGGCGGGTCCACCTCGGCCAGGACATCCGGGATCACGGCCAGGGGATCCTCGCCGAGCAGGGCGACCCGGATCAGCTCGTGCAGGAGGGCGGTGCCCTCCCACGCGGCCCTGTCCCCGTGGGTCAAGGCGGCGAGCAGGCGGCCCGCCTCCATCGTGGCCGCACGGCCACGGGGCGCGAAGTGGACGGCTGACGTGGAGGCCCGCATCAGGCAGCCGTTGCCCGCGCCGCGGCCCTCCACCTGGAAGTCCAGGGCCGCCGCCCTGTCCCACGACTCGCCGCCCAGCAGCACCCGCTCCGTCAGGAGGCCGATGTCCTTCGGATCGGCCGCCGCCCAGCGCCGGAAGCGGTCGAAGACGTCCGGCAGATCGAGCCCGCCCCGTTCGAGCAGCGACTCGCCGACGAGCACGGCCATCTGGGTGTCGTCCGTGGCCTCACCCGGATCCCAGCCGCCACCCCCGCACAACTCCCCGACGCCGTCAGGGAATCGGGCGCGGAACATGCCGGCGGGGCCGAACTCGAAGGGCGCGCCCAGGGCGTCGCCGACGGCGGAGCCGAGGACGGCGCCCACGGCGCGGTCGGACGGGGTCGTGGTCATGGCGTCAGGGTAGGCGGCTGGGGCGCGGGGCCGGAGCCGGGTTTTTGGGACTGGGCCAGGGCCTGGGCCTGGGGTGCGGGTGCGGGTGCGGGTGCGGGTGTGGGCGTGGGCGTGGGGTCGGGGGTGGGGTGGGAGGGGGTGGGGAGGGTGGGGGAGGGGGGAGCCCCCCGGAGGGTGAGGAGGGTGGCGGTGGTGGTGAGGGTGGCGATCGCGGCGGCTGTCGTGAGGGTGGTGGCGTCGGGGTGGAGGAGGGGCTGGCCTCGGAGGGCCTGCCAGGTGAGGAGGGCGAAGGTGGCGGCGTAGGCGGCGGAGGCGGTGAGGACGAGGCGGAGGCGGAGGCCGGGGTCGGCGAGGCGGGGGAAGCGGGGGGCCAGGGCGGTCAGGACGAGGAGGACCAGGGGGAGGAGCTGGAGGGCGTGCATGCCGAAGAAGTGGGCGACGCGGAGGTCGCCGCCGGTGGCGGCCCAGCCGGTGACGGGCAGGGAGGGGCCGCCGTCGGGGACGCCGACGCTGTGGGCGCCGACGATCGGCGGTTCGGAGGCGGCGCGCTGGTCGGGGGTGGGCTGGACCATCAGGAAGCCGACGGCGGCGCCCGCGAGCGCGATCAGTGAGGAGAGGCGGACCGCCCAGGCGGTGGCCCGGTCGAGGATGCGGGCGCGCAGCAGGAGGACCGCGATGACCAGGGCGGCCAGCCAGAGGATGGCCACGGTGAGGCCCATGACCTGGAAGACGGCGGCGTCGAACGCGGTCTCCTGGTTGAAGTGGCTCTGCCGGCCACGCACGACCTGGACGGTGATCAGGACCATCTCCAGGGCGCTGGCGGCGGCGACGACGGTCCCGGCCCACCAGCCCGTCCGGCGCCCCCGCGGCAGCAGGCTCAGCATCCAGGCGAGCGACAGCGAGTAGGCGACGAACGACACGGCGAACTTGAAGGGCTTGGACCAGATCGGGGCGCCGACCAGGGTCCGGTCGTCGAACAGGATCCCGCCCGCGCTGACGAGGGCGAACACGGCCATCGAGGCCGCGAACCAGACGAGCGGCCGGTGCAGGCGGCCGTTCGGGGGCGGGGCGGTGGAGGCGGAGTCGGGCATGGGTGTGCCTGTGGACATACGGATCCCCCCGTACGAGATATGGATAGTGGCGCTTGCCGCTATCTGATAGTGCCACTATCTATGATGGAGGGGAGCCCGGCAGGCCGGAAATGCAGGGGAAAGGTGAACGCGCGGTGCGCATCGGTGAGTTGAGCCGCAGGACCGGGGTCTCGGTGCCCACGATCAAGTTCTACGTACGGGAGGGCCTGCTCCCGGCCGGTCGGCTGACGAGCCCGAACCAGGCCGCGTACGAGGAGACGCATGTGCGGCGGCTCCGCCTGATCCGCGCCCTCATCGATGTGGGCGGGCTGTCCGTGGCGGCCGTGGGTGAGGTGATCGCCGCCGTGGACGACCACGAGCGGCCCGTGCACCGCCTCCTCGGCGAGGCGGCCGAACGCCTGGTGCCGCGGTACGGCGGCGAGTCCGCCGCGGGCGAGGAGGGGGAGGGGGCGCTGGTCGCGGCGCGCGAGCGGGTCGGCGAGCTCATCGGCGAGCGGGAGTGGCGCTGCCACCCCGGCAGTCCCGCGGCCGAGGCGCTGGCCGTGGCGCTCGCCGCGCTGGAGTCCGTCGGGCACGAGCGGTTCGGTGAGGTCCTCGGCGCGTACGCGGACGCGGCCGAGCGGGTCGCCCGGGCCGACCTGGAGTACGTCGCCCGTCATGTGGCCCGCGAGGAGCTGGTGGAGAGCGTGGCCGTCGGCACGGTCCTCGGCGACGCGCTCTTCGGCGCGCTCCGCCGTCTCGCCCAGATCGACGCCTCGTCCCGCCTCTTCGGGGGCGGGAAGGAACGGGCGGAGTGAGACGGGGGAGGGGGGACGGGGCCGACAAGGCCCCGTCCCCCCTCCCTCGGCGGTTCTGGTGGGTCAGGCGGTCTGCTGGGGCTCCTGCTCCCGCTCCACCTGCTCGTTCCACTCGCGCTTGATCGCGCGCCACGCCTCGTCCGTCTTGCCCAGGCGCCAGTAGCCGGAGATGGACAGCCGCGCGCGATCCACCTGGCGCTCCATCCGCAGGTGGCGGCGGAGCTCCTTCACGAAGCCGGCCTCGCCGTGCACGAAGGCGTGCACGTCGCCCGCCGGGAAGTCCAGGCCGCGCACGGCCTCGACGAGCGCCTCGCCGACCGGGCGGCCGGCGCGGTGCAGCCAGGTCACCTCGACGCCGGCCTCGGTCGCGAACTTCTGCTCGTCGGCCGCGTCCTCGATCTCGACGAAGGCGTGCACGGTCGCCCCGGCGGGCAGCCGCTCCAGCGCCGCCCCGATCGCCGGCAGCGCGCTCTCGTCGCCGACCAGGAGGTGCCAGTCGGCCGCCGGGTCCGGGGTGTAGCCACCGCCGGGGCCGAGGAACCTGACCGTCTCCCCGACGCGGGCGCGGGCCGCCCACGGGCCCGCCAGGCCCTCGTCGCCGTGGACCACGAAGTCGAGGGTCAGCTCGCGGTGGACCGGGTCCCAGGCGCGCACGGTGTACGTGCGGGTGGTCGGCCACTCCTCGCGGGGCCGCTCGGACCGGATCCGCTCCATGTCGAACGGCTCCGGGTAGGTCACCCCCTCGGGGGCGAACAGCAGCTTCACGTAGTGGTCGGTGTAGGTGCCGGCGTCGAAGCCGTCCAGGCCGGGGCCGCCGAGGACGACCCGGACCATGTGCGGGGTGATCCGCTCGGTGCGCACCACCTGCGCTTCGGTGGCGCTGGGGGCCTTGCGGGCCGGCTGCTCTGCCACGGCGGGACTCTCCTGACTGGGTGGGGGCCTGGCTGTCCGCGGGTGGCGCGCCAAGCCGCACCCCCGGGACTTAGGTATGCCTAAGCTAGCATCCTCGGCCGGTCACGTCCCGGTGCGGGCGCCCGCGAGCACCGGCAACAGCCGGGCCACCGCCCCGCCGAGGTTCCAGCGGGCCGCCAGCTCCTCCAGCGCCGCCGGGTTCCGGGGGGCCGCGGGGAGCGCCGGGTCGAACTCCGGGAGTGTCACGTTCCTCGCGACCCGGACCACGGTCGGCGCCACGTCCAGGTAGGCCGCCGCCTCCACGATCCCGCGCCGCTTGGCCGGGGTGAGCTTCGAGGTGCGGTCCTCTGCGGCGGCCCGGACGCCGGCCAGGTCGCCGTACTCCGTGATGAGCTGCGCGGCGGTCTTCTCGCCGATGCCCTTCACGCCGGGCAGGCCGTCGCTGGCGTCGCCGCGGAGGGCGGCGAAGTCGGCGTACTGGTCGGGGCGGACCCCGTACTTCGCGCGGATCAGTGCGTCGTCCACGAGGTCGCAGTCGCCGACGCCCTTGCGCGGGTACAGCACCCGGACCGCCCGCTCGTCGTCGACGAGCTGAAAGAGGTCGCGGTCGCCGGTGACGATGTCCACCGGGCCCTTCGCCCGCTCCGACAGTGTGCCGATCACGTCGTCCGCCTCGAAGCCCGCCGCCCCGATCCGGGCGATGCCGAGCGCCGCGAGGACGGACTCGATCACCGGGACCTGGGGGGAGAGGGTGTCCGGGATCTCCTCCTCGTCCGGGCCGGTCTCCGTCTCCTCGGCCACCCGGTGCGCCTTGTACGAGGGGATCAGGTCCACCCGCCACTGCGGCCGCCAGTCGTCGTCCCAGCAGGCCACCAGGTCGTCCGGCCGGTGGTCCTGGACCAGCCGGCCGATGAAGTCGAGCAGTCCCCGCACGGCGTTCACCGGCGTCCCGTCCGGGGCCCGGACCGAGTCCGGCACGCCGAAGTACGCGCGGAAGTAGAGGCTGGCGGTGTCCAGGAGCATCAGGCGTCGCGTCACCCTCCGATCATGCCCCACCCCACCGACAGCGGGGCGGAGCCGCCCGCGCCCGGCCGTGAGCGCCGCCGCGCCCCAGCCGCGAGCGCCGCCCATGCCCCGGCCGTGAGCGCCGCCCGCACCCCAGCCGCGAGCGCCGCCCATGCCCCGCCCGCGAGCGCCGCCCCTGACGCGTCCCCGGCGCTCTCTCGCCGGCTTCCGGAACCGCCCGCCTCCTCGGCCTCCGTGACCCCCGTCACCTTTGCGTTTGTGTGCGGAGGGCCGGGGCAGGCGCGTGCCCGGAGCGGACCCGGTAAGGGGCCCCGAGCAGTGGGCCCCGTACGCGACGGGTGTGCGGGCAGATCCCGTCGCGCTCCACGGCCCGGTCGCGGGGGTGGCGGGCCGTTTTTCCCTGCTACCCGTGAGGTGAATGTGTCCAGGCTCCAGGCCGACCACCTGTTCAAGGTGTTCGGCAGACGCCCCGCCGAGGAATCCGACGCCGTCCGCGCCCTCGTGGCGGGCGCCGACCGCGACGAGCTGCGCGAGAACGGCGTCACCGCCGCCGTCGTCGACGCCTCCTTCGTGGTCGAACCGGGTCAGATCTTCGTGGTCATGGGCCTCTCGGGATCCGGCAAGTCGACCCTCCTGCGCATGCTCAACGGCCTGCTGGAACCGACCGCGGGCCGCGTCCTATACGACGGCGACGACCTCACCGCGCTCTCCCCCCGCGCGCTGCGCGAGGTCCGCTCCCGCCGCATCAGCATGGTCTTCCAGCACTTCGCGCTCTTCCCGCACCGCACCGTCCTGGAGAACGCCGGCTACGGCCTGGAGGTCCAGGGCGTCCCGCGCGCCGAGCGCGAGAAGCGCGCCGCCGAGGCGCTGGAGCTGTGCGGCCTGGCCGGCTGGGAGAAGTCCTGGCCCGACGAGCTGTCCGGCGGCATGCAGCAGCGCGTGGGCCTGGCCCGGGCGCTCGCCACCGACGCCGACCTGCTCCTCATGGACGAGTCGTTCAGCGCGCTCGACCCGCTGATCCGCCGCGACATGCAGGACCAGCTCCTCGTGCTCCAGAAGAAGCTGAAGAAGACCATCGTCTTCATCACCCACGACCTCAACGAGGCCATGCGCCTCGGCGACCGCATCGCCGTCATGCGCGGCGGCCGGATCGTGCAGCTCGGCACCGCCGAGGACATCCTGGTCCGGCCCGCCGACGACTACGTGGCCTCCTTCATCCAGGACGTCGACCGCTCCCGGGTGCTCACCGCCTCCGCGGTCATGACCGACGCCGAGGGCCCGGCCGACCCGGACGCGCCGGTCGTCGGCCCGGACACGCTCCTCGCCGACCTGTGCGCCCTCGCGGCCTCGGGCCCGCACCCGGTGACCGTCCAGGACGCCGGCGGCTCCACCCTCGGAGTCGTACAGAAGGAAAAGCTTCTCGCCGTGCTCGGCGGGCTCGCGGCCGAGGAGGTGACCGTCGGTGCCTAGGCTTCCCCTCGGCCAGTGGGTCGACCGTTCCGTCGACTGGCTCCAGGCGCAGTTCTCCTGGCTGTTCGACGCCGTCAGCTCCGGCATCACCGGCCTGTACGACGGCATCGACGCCGTCCTGTCGGCGCCGCAGCCGCTGCTGCTCGCCGGCATCCTCGCCGTCGTGGCCTGGTGGCTGCGCGGCCTCGCCGCCGGTGTCCTCGCCTTCGCCGGGTTCGCGCTCGTCGACTCCGTGCAGCTGTGGGACGAGGCGATGGCGACGCTCTCGCTGGTCCTCGTCGCCACCCTCGTCACCCTGGTGATCGCCGTGCCGCTCGGCATCTGGGCGGCACGTTCGAAGACGGTCAGCGCGGTGCTGCGGCCCGTCCTCGACTTCATGCAGACCATGCCGGCGATGGTCTACCTCATCCCCGGCATCATCTTCTTCGGCGTCGGCGTCGTCCCCGGCATCATCGCCACCATCGTCTTCGCCCTGCCGCCCGGCGTCCGCATGACCGAGCTCGGCATCCGCCAGGTCGACGGCGAACTCGTCGAGGCCGCCGAGGCGTTCGGCACCACCCCGCGCGACACCCTGCTGCGGGTGCAGCTGCCGCTCGCCGTCCCGACGATCATGGCCGGCGTCAACCAGGTCATCATGCTGGGCCTGTCCATGGTCGTCATCGCCGGCATGGTCGGCGGCGGCGGCCTCGGCGGCGCCGTCTACCGGGCCATCGGCAACGTCGACATCGGCCTCGGCTTCGAGGCCGGCGTCTCCATCGTCGTCCTCGCCATGTACCTCGACCGGATGACCGGCGCCCTGGGCCGCCAGGTCTCCCCGCTCGGCCGCCGCGCCCTCGCCAAGGCCCGCGCGGTCACCGCGCGCCGCCGCACCGCGCAGCTGTGGGCGCACCGCCCGCAGCCGGTCACCGCGCTCGTCGGCATCGTCGTCCTCGCGCTCGTCGCGGGTGGCTCCGGCTTCCTCGGCGGCTCCGGCGCCACCTCGACCACGGCCGCCGGCGCGGGCTCCGGCCACGGCAAGAAGATCAGCATCGGCTACATCCCGTGGGACGAGGGCATCGCCTCCACCTACCTGTGGAAGGAGCTGCTGGAGCGCCGGGGCTACGAGGTCGAGACCAAGCAGCTGGAGGCCGGCGCGCTCTACACCGGCCTGGCCGGCGGGCAGCTCGACTTCCAGACCGACGCCTGGCTGCCCGTCACCCACGCCTCGTACCTGGAGAAGTACGGGAACAAGCTGGAGGACCTCGGTTCCTGGTACGGCCCGACCTCCCTGGAGCTGTCCGTCCCCTCGTACGTGAAGGACGTGAAGTCCCTCGCCGACCTCAAGGGCAAGGGCGACCGCTTCAAGGGCCGCATCGTGGGCATCGAGCCCAGCGCCGGGATGATGGGCATCCTGAAGGACAAGGTCCTGAAGGAGTACGGCCTGGAGGGCGAGTACGAGGTCGTGGACGGTTCCACGCCCGGCATGCTCGCCGAGCTCAAGCGGGCGTACGAGCGCGAGGAGCCGGTCGTCGTCACCCTCTGGTCGCCGCACTGGGCCTACTCCGCCCACGACCTGACGAAGCTCGCCGACCCGAAGGGCGTCTGGGGCAAGGGCGACGGGGTGCACACCCTGGCCCGCAAGGGCTTCAGCGAGGACAACCCCGAGGTGGGCGCCTGGCTGAAGGACTTCAAGCTCACGGAGAAGCAGCTCACCGGCCTGGAGCAGCAGATCCAGGAGACCGGCAAGGGCAAGGAGCAGGAGGCCGTCCGCACCTGGCTGGACGCCCAGCCGGGCCTCGCGGAGCAGCTGGCCCCGCAGTGACGGCCGGTGCGGGGCGCGGTGCCGTGACGGCGCCTTACGGCGCGGCTCGCCCGCGCTGAGGCCGGACCGGACCCGCCGGAGAGGGGTGGTCGCCGATCGTGATCGGCGGCCACCCCTCTCCGCTGTCCCCCTCCCCGGCGCCCTGCCCCGTCTCCTCCCCGCTGTCGCGTCCCGTGCCCTCCTCGGTGCCCTCCCCACTGCCCTCTCCCGTGCCCTTTCCGGCCCCCTTTCCGTCACGACGCGAAACCTCGGCCCAAAGCTGCGTAAGGTGCAGGTAACCGGCCGGTACGCGACGAGGCAGCCAGCAGAGGGAGGGAGCCGCCGTGGACGAGAAGGAAGCGCCCCGGGTGGGCGCGGCCGTGAAGAGGCGCCGCCGGGCCCTCCAGCTCACCCTGGCCGTCGTCGCCTCCCGCAGCGGCCTCTCCGTGCCCTTCCTCAGCCAGATCGAGAACGAGCGGGCGCGCCCCAGCCGCCGCTCCCTGGAACTGGTCGCCGAGGCCCTCCAGACCACCGCCGCCGAACTCCTCGCCGTCGCCGAGGCCGCCCGCACCGTCGACGTCGTCCGCGCCGACGAGGGCACCACCGCGATGCCGGACGGCGTACGGCGCCTGGTGCGCGGCCGGCACCAGCTGCACGCCCTGGAGTTCACGGGCGAGCAGGACGCGGGCCGGGAGTTCCAGCACCGCAACGACGAACTGCTGTACGTCGCCGACGGCGCCGCCGAGGTGGAGGCCGAGGGCCGCGCCCACCGGCTGGGCCGCGGCGACTCCCTGTACCTCTCCGGCGGCGTCCGGCACCGCTGGCGCGCCACCGAACCGGGCACCCGCCTCCTCGTCGTCGCCGTCGCCGACCACGTCGAGGTGGAGGAAGAATGACGCAGCTGAGAGGCCCGGCCCCGCGGGTCGTGTCCCTGGTGCCCTCGCTCACCGAGGCGGTCGCCGTCACCGCGCCGGGACTGCTCGTCGGCGCCACCGACTGGTGCGCCCACCCCGCCGGGCTCGACGTCGCCCGGATCGGCGGCACCAAGAACCCGGACGTGCCCGCGATCCTCGCCCTCCGCCCCGACCTGGTCCTCGCCAACGAGGAGGAGAACCGGGCCGTCGACCTCGACGCGCTGCGGGACGGCGGCGCGGAGGTCCTCGTCACCGAGATCCGCACCCTCGACCAGGGCCTGACCGCCCTCGGCGACGTCCTCGCCGCCTGCGGCGCGCCCCGCCGCCCGCGCTGGCTGGCCGAGGCCGAGGAGGCGTGGGCGGCCGTGGAGCCGGTGGCGGACGGGGTCACCGCCGTCGTGCCGATCTGGCGGCGGCCCTGGATGGTCCTCGGCCGGGACACCTTCGCCGGCGACCTGCTCGCCCGCTTCGGCGTCCGCAACCTGTACGCCGACCACGCCGAGCGCTACCCGAAGGTGCCGCTCGCCGAGCTGAACGGCGCCGGGCCGCGCCTGGTGGTCCTCCCCGACGAGCCGTACCGCTTCACCGCCGACGACGGCCCCGAGGCGTTCCCCGGGGCCGCCGCCGCGCTCGTCGACGGGCGGATGCTCACGTGGTACGGGCCGTCGCTCGCGACGGCTCCGCGGCTGCTGGCGCGGGACCTGCGAGCAGCGCTCCGCTGACCAGACCGCGCGTGGTGTGGACCGCGGCCACCAGCCAGGCCGCGGCGAGGAACACGTACAGCGCGACCGCGAGCCAGCGGAAGGCGTCCAGGCCGGTGTGGCGGGCCAGCCCCTCGGCGCCGGTGACGCAGGTGCCGACCGGGAAGGTGAAGGCCCACCAGGTCATCGCGAAGCCCATGCCGGCCCGCCGGGCCCGCACCACCATCGCCCCGGCCAGCGCCAGCCACAGCAGCGCGAACCCCATGACCGGCACGCCGTAGAGGACGGCGAAGGCGGCGAAGCCGTGCGCGTACGTCCCGGGGAGCACGCCGGCGGCGGAGTCGGCGAAGGCGTTGGCGGCGGTGGTCGACTGGCCGAGCGGGCCGAGGACGAGGAAGAGCGTCGGGGTGAGCGCGAGCGGCAGCGGGCCGTCGAGGACGAGCCGGCCGAAGACCAGCGGCAGCATCACCAGGGTGGCGAGCAGGCTGATGCCGAACATCGCGTAGCAGGCGATCAGGAGGGTCTGCCGGGGCTGGCCCTCGGGCAGGTGGGGGAGGAGCAGCGGGCCGAGGGCGGCGGAGACCATGGGCGCCACGACGGGCAGCAGCCAGACGGGGGACGCCTGGTCGATCCGGTGCCGGACCACCATCAGGTACGGCACGGTGACGGCGGCGGCCAGTCCCACGGCCGTGCCGGCGGTGAAGAGGACGGTGTCGAGGGCGACGGCCGCGGGGAGGCCGATCCAGTCCTTGCCGAGCGTCAGGGTGCCGCCGCCGACGGCGAGCAGCGCCATCGAGAGACAGCCGTAGAAGGGCGCCACCGCCGGGTCGAGGAGGTGGGCGCGGGCCTGGTCGCGGTGGCGGTGCCAGTGCGCGGCCCGGGCGGTGAGCAGGGTCAGCAGCATCGCGAGGGAGAGCGCCCAGACGGCGGTGCAGACGGTACGGAGACCGGGCACGGTGACGGGGAGCGCGGCGCCGGCCGTGCCGACGACGGAGGTGCCCATCACGGAGGCGTACCAGTTCGGACCGAGGTGACGGACCGACCGGGTCACGCGGGCGCGCGGGGTGGAGGCGCCGAGGAGGGGGCGGGAGGGTGCGAGGCTTGCCATGCCTCCACCGTCGCCGCTGGTCACGGCCCCCACCAGGGATCATGAGGCTATGACGTCATAAGCTGGCCTTATGAGCAGGGAGCAGGACGGCGACACGGGGGCGGAGCGGCGGGGCACGGGCGGGGGTACCGGGCGCGCCGGGGGTGGCGGACGGGCTGGGGGTGGCGGACGGGCCGGGGATGCGGGACAGGCCGACGGCGGGCGGGTCGGGGACGCGGGGCAGGTCGGGAACGCGGGGCAGGTCGGGGATGCGGGGCAGACCGCGGACGCCGGGCGCGCCGGGGATGACGGACGGGCCGGGGATGCGGGGCAGACCGCGGGCGCCGGGCGCGCCCGGGACGCCGGACGGAGCGCCGGACGGGGCCCCGGAAGGAGGACGGCCGTGGCGGCGATCGTGGCTGCCGGAAGGGGTACGGCGGCTGGAGGCGGTAAGGAGGCCGGAGGCGGTACGGCGGCCGGAGGCGGTACGGGGGCCGGAGGCGGTACCGCGGCCGGAGGCGGTGCGGCGGCAGGCGCGGGTGAGGGGCACGCGCGCGGAACGGTGACCGCGCACCTCTCGCACCGGGTGCCCGACCTCGGCGCCCTCGAACTGCTCCTCGCCGTCGCCCGGCACGGCAGTCTCGGGGCCGCGGCCCGCGAGGTCGGCATCACGCAGCCGGCGGCCAGCAGCCGGATCCGTTCCATGGAGCGGCAGCTCGGCGTGGCGCTCGTGGACCGTTCGCCGCGCGGCTCGCGGCTCACCGACGCGGGCGCGCTGGTCACCGACTGGGCGCGGCGGATCGTGGAGTCGGCGGAGGCGTTCGACGCGGGGGTGCAGGCGCTGCGGGGCCGCCGGGACTCGCGGCTGCGGGTGGTGGCGTCGATGACGATCGCCGAGTACCTGCTGCCGGGCTGGCTGATCGCGCTGAGGGCCGAGCGGCCGGACACCGCGGTGTCGCTCCAGGCCGGGAACTCGGCGGTGGTCGCCGAGCGGCTGCTCGCGGGGGAGGCGGACCTGGGCTTCGTGGAGGGCCTCGCGGTGCCGGACGGGCTCGACGGCACGGTCGTCGCCCACGACCGGCTCGTGGTCGTGACCGCGCCCTCCCACCCGTGGGCGCGCCGCCGCACGCCGATCGAACCGGCGGAGCTGGCGGCCACGCCGCTGGTGCTGCGGGAGCACGGTTCGGGCACCCGGCAGGTCCTCGACGCGGCCCTCGCCGGGCACGGCGGGCTCGCCCGGCCGCTCCTCGAACTGGCCTCCACCACCGCGGTGAAGGCGGCGGCGGTCAGCGGCGCGGGCCCGGCGGTCCTGAGCGAGCTGGCGATCGCGGAGGAGCTGTCCTCGCGCCGTCTGGTCGCCGTGCCGGTGGCGGGCGCCCGGCTCGCCCGCGACCTGCGGGCGGTCTGGCCGACGGGCCACCGCCCCACGGGCCCGGCCCGCGACCTCCTCTCCCTGACGAGGGCGCGGCCGGGCGGCTGAGGCCCCCGCGCCTCAGGGCAGTGACGCCTTGAGACCCCGTGCCTCAGGGCTGTGACGCCCCTGAGCCCCCGTGCCTCAGGGCTGTTACAGCTGCGGGGCCTGGTGGGTGACGCGGCCGTCGACCGCCGTCAGGAGCACCGGGACGTCGGGGAGTTCCGACGCGGGCGTGGTGAGCGGGTCGGCGGCGAGGACGGTCAGGTCGGCGCGGTGGCCCGGCGCGAGCCGGCCGGAGATCCGCTCCTCGCCCGCCGCGTAGGCCGCGCCCGTCGTCAGGCCGCGCAGCGCCTCCAGCGCGGTCAGCGCCTGCTCGGGGCCGTGCGGCGGCTGCGCGAGGTCGCGGGAGGGGCGGCGGTGCACGGCGCCGGCGAGCACGCCGAGCGGCGGGAACGGCGCGATCGGCCAGTCCGAACCGAGCACCACGGTCGCCCCGGAGTCGACCAGGTCCCGGCAGCGCCAGGCGCGTCCGGCGCGCTCCTCGCCGAGCCGGCGGGACCAGTTGTCGGTGTGGTCGGCGCGGGTGAAGTCGCAGCAGTGGGTGGGCTGCATGGAGGCGATGACGCCCAGCTCGGCGAAGCGGCCGAGGGTGTCGTCCGGGACGGTCTCGATGTGCTCGACCCGGTGGCGTACGCCGGGGTCGCCGCCGGTCGCGCGGGCCTTCTCGACGGCGTCGAGGACGTGCCGTACGGCGGCGTCGCCGATGGCGTGGGTCGCCGTCGGCACCCCGGCGCGGTGCAGCGCGCCGATGACCTCGGTGTACGCCTCCGGGTCGGGCCAGAAGGCGTGGGTGGACTCGCCGTGGCAGTCGGGCTTCTCCAGCCACGCGGTGCCGTTGTCGATGGTGCCGTCCATGAAGAGCTTCACGCCGGCGACCCGCCAGAGCGCGCCGCCGCGTCCCTGGAGGCCGATCAGCTCCCGCACCCCGGCCTCGTCGGTGCCCGGCTGGCACCAGGGGGCCACCCGCAGCCGCAGCGGCAGCCGGCCGGCGGCGTCCAGCGCGGCGAAGAGGTCGAGGCTGTCGCCGTTGGCGTCCATGACGTGCCCGCCGGTCAGGCCCGCCGCCGCCATCCCGTCCAGGGCCGTGGCCAGCCGCTCCAGGCGCTCGGCGCTGGTCGGCCGGGGGGCGACGCGTTCGACCAGCTCGCAGGCGGCGTCCTCCTGGAGCAGTCCGGTGGGGCGTCCGTCGGCGTCGCAGACGATCTCGGCGGACGCCTGGGCGAAGGCGCGGGGGCCGTCGATCCCGGCGAGTTCGAGGGCGCGGCGGGAGGCGAGCGCGGAGTGCGCGTCGAAGAGCAGCAGGAAGGCGGGGACCCCGTCGAGGACGGTGTCGAAGGGGGCGACGCCGACCGGCTCGCCGCCGAAGACGTTCGGGTCGAGGCCCCAGGCGAACAGCCAGTCGCCCCGGCCGAGCCCGCGCACCTCGCGCGCCAGTGCCTCCCGTACGTCGGCGAGGTCGGCGCAGGGGGAGAGGTCGAGACCGCCGGTGAGCTCGGCGCCGGTCACGGGGTGGACGTGTCCGTCCACGAGACCGGGGGTGACCACGGCGCCCTTCAGGTCGACGACCCTCGTCGCGGGCCCGGCGAGCTCGCGCACCTCGCGGTCGTCGCCGAGCGCGGCGATCCGCCCGTCCTCGCCCACGGCGAGCGCGCTCGCCGGGAGGAAGCCGCCGGTGGCGGGGTCGAGCAGACGGGCGGAGTGGAGGACGAGTCGGGTGGACACGAGGGTGCTCCTAGCGGTGGTGGTACGAGAAGTGTGGGCGCGGTACGGCGGGAGAGCCCTTCCGCGCGCCGCCGCGCCGCCGCGCCGCCGGTCCGTCCACCGGACGGACGGTGGGCGGCGGGGGGCGGCCGGGGGCGGCTGGGGGGGGGCGGCTGTGGTCGGCGGTGGCGCGTCCCCACAGGCGTACGGCCGAGGAGGTCAGGGCGGCCGGCGGGGGGCTCGTCCCGTCAGCCCGTGGGCGTCGGCGGGTCGCCGAGGGCCGCGGCGGCCAGGCGCGGCACGGCCGCCGCGGCGGCCTCCGTGGGGGAGAAGGTGAGGGGGAGGGTGCCCGTCGCGCCCGGGGCGTCGAGGGTGCCGTGGGGGAGGTCGAGGGCGCGTTCCGCGGTGCTGAGGGCGAGGCGGGTGACGGCCGCGGGCCGGTCGGTGCGGTCGGAGTTGGCGTGGGCGCCGAGGCCGTCCAGGACGACCAGTACCTGGATCGCCGCGGACCGGGGGTCCTCGGTGCGGAACTCGCCGCGGGCGACGCCGTCGCGGATCAGCTCCTCGAGACGGTCGTCGGAGGCCAGCTCCATGCGGGTGACCACCTCCCGCAACACGGGCCGGTAGCGGCTCAGGTGGCGGGCGTTGATCCAGAGGCGGCTGATGTCGTCGTAGGCGTCGCCGGACGACAGCGCGAAGTACCGGGCGAGGTACTGCGCGGGGGTGCCGTCCGGGCGCTCGGCGGGCAGCAGCGCGTCGAGCTCGCCGAGGGCCGCGACGGAGAACGCCTCGGCCACCAGGTCCTCGGCGGAGGGGAAGTAGTGGCTGATCAGGCCGGGCCGGACGGCGAGTTCCTCGGCGACGCGCCGCAGGGTGACGCACTCCAGACCTTCGGTCAGGGCGATCCGGGCGGCGGTCGCCACGATCTCCGCCCGCCGGGCCTCGGGTGTTTTCCGAACGCGCTTGCGCTGGACGCTTGACGACATACCGGTGATGCTATTGAGTGTGCGACCAATAAGCAACCAGGTGGGCAATCACGCACCGGAGGGCCGCATGGCTTCCACGATCCCCGACCCGCGCTCCGGGACAGAGCGCGCGTCGGCACCCCTGCCGGCCGGTGACCGGCCCGGCCGCGTCGAGGCCCACGGCATCGACCACATCCCGGACGGCGAGCGCCACGGCCACCCCCGTGAGCTCTTCTCCGTCTGGGCCGCGGCGAACGTCAACTACCTCAGCCTCGTCATCGGCGGAGCGCTGGTCCTCATGGGCCTCACGCTCGGGCAGGCCATCGGCGTGATCGTCGTCGGCAACCTCTTCTGGGTCCTCACCGGCGTCCTCGCCACCTCGGGACCCGCCGCCGGCGTCCCCAGCGAGGTCGTCACCCGCGCGCTCTACGGCGTCCTCGGCAACCGCGTGAACAACGCCGTCGGCGGCTGGCTCGTCTCCGTCTGTTACTTCGCCCTCAACCTGGCCGCCGCCGCGACCGCCGCCTTCGCGCTCGTCGAGAGGGCCGGGCTCCCGGCCGGCACCCCGACGCGGGTCGTGGTCATCGTGGTCATCGCCGCGCTCACGCTGGCCATCAGCGTCTACGGGCACGCGCTGATCATCAGGCTCTACCTGCCGGTCACGCTGGTCCTGAGCGCCGCGTTCGCCGTCGTCGCCCTCGCTGTCCTCCGGCACGCCGACTTCTCGTACACCCCGGCCGCGTCGCACTCCGGCGTCGCCCTGTGGGCCCTGCTGCTCGCGGGCGTCACGATGATCGCCTCGGGCCCGCTCTCGTACACCACGAGCGCCGACTTCTCCCGCTACCTGCCCCGCGACAGCTCCCCGCGCGCCATCGTGCTGTGGAACGCGCTGGGCGCGTTCGTGCCGAGCGTCGTCGTCTGTTCGCTCGGCGCCCTCGCCGCCACCGTCGTCGACATGTCCGACCCGCAGACGGCGCTCCAGGGCATCCTGCCGGGCTGGTTCGTGCCGGTCTTCCTGCTCGCCCTGGTCCTCGGCACCATCGCGATCAACGCCCTCACCGCGTACAGCGCCGGACTCGCCCTCCAGGCCGTGGGCCTGCGCGTCCGTCGCACGGTCAGCGTCCTCATCGACGGCGCCGTCGCCGTCGCCCTCACCCTCTACGGGCTGCTGGTCTCCGACTTCCTGGACACCGTCAGCAACGCCCTCCAGGTGATCACGGTCCTCACCGGCCCGATGATGTGCGTCTACGCCACGGACATCCTGCTCCGCCGCAACCGGTACGACGCGGCCGCCCTCTCCGACGAGACCCCCGGCAGCCCCTTCTGGTACACCGGCGGGTTCAACCCGGCGGGCGTGACCGCCCTGCTCGGCGGTGTCGCGGCCGGCGCGCTGTGCGTCGACAGCGTCTACACGGGGCCGGTCGCCGCCGCCGTCGGCATGGACCTCTCGCTGCCGGTCGGCATGGCCGTCGCCACCGCCCTCTACCTGCTCCTCGGCCGCCGCCCGGTCGCCGCCACCCTCCCCCCGGCCGTCCCCACGGCCTGACGGCGCGACCCCGGCGTCACGAGGCCCTCGGACCGCGCGGCGTCACGACCCGCGCGGCCCCCGACCCGCGCGGCCCCACGAACCGCGCGGCCCCACGAACCGCGGGGCGGCCGGACCGCCCACCCCGGCCGCCCCGCGCACCCGCTCGCGCACCCGCCCGCTCACCTCCGTACGGCCGCCGCCGCCCGGACGAGCCCCCGTACGACCCTCCGGTCCTCGCCCATCTCCGGGTGCCACTGCACTCCGAGGGCCCAGGCCGGTTCCGCCAGCTCCACCGCCTCCACCGTGCCGTCCTCCGCGTACGCCGAGGCCACCAGGCCCGCCCCCAGCCGGTCCACGGCCTGGTGGTGATAGGTCGGCACGTCGGCGAGCTCCGGGACGAGCGAGGCGTACAGCGTCCCCGGCACCGGCTTCACCGGGTGCCGCCCCATCACCCCCTCCGCCTCCACGTGCCCGTCCAGGTGCTGCGTCAGCGTGCCGCCCAGCGCCACGTTGAGCAGCTGCATGCCCCGGCAGATGCCGAGCAGCGGCGTGCCGGAGGCGAGCGCCGCGTCGATCAGCGCCAGCTCCCAGGAGTCCCGCTCCCGCGCCGGCGGGCCGGTCCTCGGATCGGGCTCGGCCCCGTACCGTACGGGCTCCACATCCGCCCCGCCCGCCACCATCAGACCGTCGAGGCGGGCGAGGACCGCCGCCGCCGCGGCCGGCTCGTCCGGCGGCAGCATCACCACGAGACCGCCGCCCTCCCGCACGTAGCGCGGGTACTGCGCGGGCAGCAGCGCCGCCGGCATGTCCCAGGCCCTCCAGCGCGCCCGGTCGAGATAGGTCGTCACACCGATGAGCGGCTCGGTCACGTGGCTGCCTCCAGGTAGGTGCGGATCACTGCCGACTCTAGGCCGCCGCGCGCCTCAATGGACCGCTGACATACCTTTCAGGCCAGGAAGCCGCGCAGCAGCGCCGCCGTCCCCGCGCAGTGCTCCCGCATCACCTCGCGGGCCGCGTCCGCGTCGCCCTCCAGGACCGCGTCCACCAGGGCCGCGTGCTGGTGCTGGGAGTGCTCCAGGTTGCGGACCAGGAGCGGGATGCAGTCGAGCAGGTCGTTGACGGTCGCGCGGACCGCCGCGTACTGGGCCGTCAGGCTCGGCGAGCCGGCGAGCTCGGCCAGCGTGAGGTGGAGCAGCGTGTCCTGGCGGCGGTAGTCGGCCGGCGGCGCGTCACGGGTCGCCGCGAGCGCCGCCCGCAGCCGCTCCCCGCCCGCCGCGTCCAGGCCCTGCGCCGCGCACAGCCCGGCCGCCCCCACCTCCAGGACCTCGCGGAAGCGCAGCGCGTCCTCCATGTCGACCGCGGCGACCCGGCGGCGCAGCTCCGCCTCGTCCGGGTCCTGCGGGCGCGGCAGCACGAACGTTCCGCCGTACCGGCCGCGCCGGCTCTCCACCAGGCCCTGCTCCTGGAGCACCTTCAGGACCTCGCGCAGCGTCACCCGGCTGATCCCCATCCGCTCGGCCAGCTCCCGCTCGGCGGGCAGCCGCTCGCCGGCCGGGACCAGACCCAGGCGGACCACCTGGAGGACCTGCTCCAGCGCCTCCTCGAAGCCGTTGCCGGCCCGGACCGGGCGCAGCACCGGCGTCAACCGGTCGGCGGGACCGGCCGGTTCACTCGTACGGATCACTTCTCGTCGCCCCTTCCCCTGGCACTTCCCAAGCAATGGTCTCTCCCCATACCTTATGACTCCCGGCAGGCCGAACGAGGAGAAGCGTCCCGTGGCAGACCGCACACCCCCGCTGACCGTCGAGGAACTGCGCTCCCTCGTCGCCGGCGGTGAGATCGACACCGTCGTCCTGGCCTTCCCCGACATGCAGGGGCGGCTCCAGGGGAAGAGGTTCGCCGCCCCCTTCTTCCTCGACGAGGTCCTCGCCCACGGCACCGAGGGATGCAACTACCTCCTCGCCGTCGACACCGAGATGAACACCGTCGACGGCTACGCGATGTCCTCCTGGGACCGCGGCTACGGCGACTTCGCCATGCGCCCCGACCTCGCCACCCTCCGCCGCGTCCCGTGGAACGAGGCGACCGCCCTGGTCACCGCCGACCTGACCTGGGCCGACGGCTCGCCCGTCGTCGCCGCGCCCCGCCAGATCCTCCGCCGGCAGCTGGAGCGGCTCGCCGCCCACGGCCTCACCGCCCACGTCGGCACGGAACTGGAGTTCATCGTCTTCCGGGACACCTACGAGCAGGCGTGGGACTCCGGTTACCGGGACCTCACCCCGGCCAACCAGTACAACATCGACTACTCCGTCCTCGGCACCGGCCGCATCGAGCCCCTGCTGCGCCGCATCCGCAACGAGATGGCCGCCGCCGGCCTCACCGTCGAGTCCGCCAAGGGCGAGTGCAACCCCGGCCAGCACGAGATCGCCTTCCGCTACGACGAGGCCCTCGTCACCTGCGACCAGCACGCCGTCTACAAGACCGGCGCCAAGGAGATCGCCTCCCAGGAAGGCGTCTCGCTCACCTTCATGGCCAAGTACAACGAGCGCGAGGGCAACTCCTGCCACATCCACCTCTCCCTCCAGGACGAGGCCGGCGCCAACGTGATGGCCGGGGACGACCCTCACGGGATGTCGGAGGTCATGCGCCGCTTCCTCGCCGGACAGCTGGCCGCCCTGCGGGACTTCTCCCTTCTCTACGCCCCCAACATCAACTCCTACAAGCGTTTCCAGCCCGGCTCCTTCGCCCCGACGGCCGTCGCCTGGGGCCCCGACAACCGCACCTGCGCGCTGCGGATCGTCGGACACGGGCGCTCCACCCGCTTCGAGAACCGGCTGCCCGGCGGCGACGTCAACCCCTACCTCGCCGTCGCCGCGATGATCGCGGCCGGCCTCCACGGCATCGAGCACGGCCTCGAACTCCCGCCGCCCTGCACCGGGAACGCCTACGCGGCCGACCACGCCCACGTCCCCACGACGCTGCGCGAGGCCGCCGAGCTCTGGGAGACCAGCGAGATCGCCAAGGAAGCCTTCGGCGCCGAGGTCGTCGCCCACTACCGCAACATGGCCCGCGTCGAACTCGCCGCCTTCGACGCGGCGGTCACGGACTGGGAACTGCGCCGCTCCTTCGAACGCCTCTGAAACCCCCGACCGCCGCCGCACCTCCAAGCACCCCGGGCGCCCCTGCCCCCGACCGCCGCCGCACCCCCCCGGATACCTCTGCCCCCGACCGCCGCCGCCTCCGCCCCCCCGGACGCCTCTGCACACCCCCGAGAGGACCGAGTCTTGCCCACCGAGCTCCAGGTACTGAACCCTGCGACGGAGGAACACGTCGCCACCGTCCCCGCCGCCGGGCCCGCCGACGTCGACGCCGCCGTCACCCGGGCCGCCGCCGCGCAGACCGCGTGGGCCGCCGCCGCCCCCGCGGACCGCGCCCGGCTGCTCCGCCGCTTCGCCTCCGTCGTCGACGCGCACACCGAGGAACTCGCCCTCCTGGAGGTCCGCGAGGCCGGGCACACCCTCGGCAACGCCCGCTGGGAGGCCGGAAACGTCCGCGACCTCCTCGACTACGCGGCCGGGGGAGTCGAGCGCCTGAACGGACGCCAGATCCCCGTCCCCGGCGGCATCGACCTCACGATCCTCGAACCCCTCGGCGTCGTCGGCGTGATCGCGCCCTGGAACTTCCCCATGCCGATCGCCGCCTGGGCCACCGCCCCCGCCCTGGCCGCCGGCAACGCCGTCATCCTCAAACCGGCCGAGACCACCCCCCTCACCGCCCTCCGTCTCGCCGAACTCGCCCTGGAGGCCGGCCTCCCCGAGCACCTCTTCCAGGTCCTCCCCGGCGAGGGAGCCGTCGCAGGCGAGGCCCTCGTCACCCACCCCGGCATCGCCAAGATCGTCTTCACCGGTTCCACCCGCACCGGCAAGCGGATCATGGCCAGGGCCGCCGACCAGGTGAAGCGGCTCACCCTCGAACTCGGCGGCAAGAGCCCCAACATCGTCTTCGCCGACGCGGACATCGAGGCGGCCGCCGCCGCCGCCCCCATGGCGTTCCTCGACAACAGCGGCCAGGACTGCTGCGCCCGCACCCGCATCCTCGTGCAGCGCGGCGTGTACGACCGCTTCATGGAGCTCCTCACCCCGGCGATCGAGGAGATCGTCGTCGGCGACCCGCTCGACCCGCGCACCCAGATGGGACCGCTGATCTCCCGCGCCCAGCTCGACCGGGTCCGCGGTTACGTCCCCGAGGACGCCGAGGCCATCCGCGGCAAGGCGCCCGAGGGGCCCGGCTTCTGGTTCCCGCCGACCGTCCTGACCGGCGTCGCCGAGGACGCCCCCTGCGCCGTCGAGGAGATCTTCGGACCCGTCGCCGTCGTCCTCCCGTTCGAGGACGAGGCCGACGCGCTCCGGCTCGCCGACGCCACCCCGTACGGCCTGGCCGGCTCCATCTGGACCCGGGACGTCGGCCGCGCCCTGCGCGCCGCCCGCGCCGTCCGGGCCGGCAACCTCTCCGTCAACTCCCACTCCAGCGTCCGCTACTGGACCCCGTTCGGCGGCTTCCGCCAGTCCGGACTCGGCCGGGAACTCGGCCCCGACGCCCTGACCGCCTTCACCGAGACCAAGAACGTCTTCATCAGCACGGAGGGCCCCGCACTGTGAGCACCAACCCGACCAGCGAAGAGATCGTCTGCCGCCGCCTCGTCGGCCGCACCGCCGTCATCACCGGCGCCGGCAGCGGCATCGGCCTCGCCACCGCCCGCCGGCTCGCCTCCGAGGGCGCGCACGTCGTCTGCGGCGACATCGACGAGGAGGCGGGGAAGGCCGCCGCCGAGGCCGTCGGCGGCACCTTCGTCAAGGTCGACGTCACCGACCCGGAGGAGGTCGAGGCGCTCTTCCGCGTCGCCTTCGAGACCTACGGCTCCGTCGACATCGCCTTCAACAACGCGGGCATCTCCCCGCCCGACGACGACTCCATCCTGGAGACCGGCCTGGAGGCGTGGAAGCGCGTCCAGGACGTCAACCTCACCTCCGTCTACCTGTGCTGCAAGGCCGCCCTGCCCTACATGCGGCGCCAGGGCAAGGGCTCCATCATCAACACCGCCTCGTTCGTCGCGATCATGGGCGCGGCGACCAGCCAGATCTCGTACACCGCCTCCAAGGGCGGCGTCCTCGCCATGTCCCGCGAGCTCGGCGTCCAGTTCGCCCGTGAGGGCATCCGGGTCAACGCGCTCTGCCCCGGCCCGGTCAACACCCCGCTCCTCCAGGAGCTGTTCGCCAAGGACCCGGAGCGGGCCGCCCGCCGGCTCGTCCACATCCCGGTCGGCCGGTTCGCCGAGGCCGACGAGATCGCGGCGGCCGTCGCCTTCCTCGCCAGCGACGACTCCTCGTTCGTCAACGCCTCCGACTTCCTCGTCGACGGCGGCATCTCGGGCGCCTACGTGACCCCGCTGTAGGGAATCAGAGGAAGGTGCGTCCCTCGCCCCGGTAGGTCGGGACCGTGTCCACCACATGGTCCCCCTCCACCAGGCGCAGCGCCTCGAACCGCTCGCACAGCTCGCCGGCCTTCGCGTGCCGGAACCACACCTTGTCGCCGATCCGCAGATCGTCGGCCGGCGAGCCCAGCAGCGGCGTCTGCACCTCGCCGGGCCCCTCCCGCGGGTCGTACCGCAGCCCCTCCGGCAGGTACGGGACGGGCAGCCGGTCCCGCCCCGCCGCTCCGGACGCCGGATAGCCGCCGCCCAGCACGGTGACGACCCCGACGCCCGGCCGCCGCACCACGGGCAGCGCGAAGAGCGCGGCGGGCCGGCCGCTGAAGGACGAATAGTCGTCGAAGAGCCGCGGCACGTAGAGACCGGACCCGGCGGCGATCTCGGTGACGGCCGCCTCCGCGGCGGTGTGCTGCACGCTGCCGGTGCCGCCGCCGTTGACGAACTCCAGGTCCGGCGCCACCGCCCGTACGGCCGCGACCACCGCCGCCCGCCGCCCGGCCAGCTCACGGCGGGCCGCCGCCTGCATCGCCCTGACCGCCCGCGACCGCAGCGGCCGGCCGGCCACCGCGTCCCCGACACCCGCCACATGACCCTCGTACGCCATCAGGCCGACCAGCCGGAACCCCGGCCGGCGCACCACCGAGCGGGCCAGCTCCGCCAGCTCCGCGGGCGTCCGCAGCGGGGACCGCCGCGCGCCGATCCGGACCCGGCCGCCGAGCAGGCGCAGCGAGGTGTCCATCTCCAGACAGACCCGCACCTCCTCGGTGCCGCCGGCCCGTGCCGCGTCGATCAGCTCCAGCTGCGCCACGTCGTCGACCGTCACCGTCACGGCGGCGGTGAGCTTCGGATCCCGCGCCAGCTCCGCGTACGCCGCCCGGTCGACGGACGGATAGGCGAGCAGCACGTCCTCGAAACCGGCGCGCGCCAGCCACAGCGACTCGGCGAGCGTGAACGACATGACTCCGGCGAAGCCGTCCCGCGCCAGCACCCGCTCCAGGAGCGCACGGCACCGCACCGACTTGCTCGCCACCCGGACCGGCTTGCCGCCGGCCCGCCGCACCAGATCGTCCGCGTTCGCGTCGAAAGCCTCCAGATCGACGAGCGCCAGCGGCGCGTCGAGAGCGGCGGTGGCCCGGTCGTACCGGGCCCTGTCGGCGGCACGGGGAGTCATGGCCCGAGCTTGCCAGACCGTCAGGGGGGTGGGTACCCCTGGGTTCCCGCGCAGCGGGGAACAGCCCGTAGAGTGGCGGGCATTGTCGGCAGGAGCAGGGGGCGGGATGACCAGCGAGCACAACCCCCGCGCGCCCCGCGTCACCGAGACCCTCCCGCCCCCCGCCACCACCCCCACCAGCGCCCTCTCCTCCCTCACCACCCACCTCACCCCACCGGCCCGCCCAACCTCCGACACCCCCCCGCCGGCCCCCGCAGCGACCCCGCACCCGGAGTCCGGTACGGCACCGCCCCCGCGTCCCACGTCCGGTACGGCCCCGCGCCCGGAGCCCGGCACGGCCCCTGTCGCGGTTCCTTCGACCGGTACGGCCCCGCCCCCGCGTCCCGCGTCCGGTACGGCCCCGGCCTCCGCGTCCGGCACGCCCCCGCGCCCGGAGTCCGGCACGGCCGCGCCCCCGCACTCCGCGTCCGGCACGCCCCCGCGTCCCGCGTCCGGTACGGCCCCGACCTCCGCGTCCGGCACGCTCGCGCGCCCGGAGTCCGGTACCGCCCCGGCCCCGCGCTCTTCCTCCGGTACGACCCCGAGCCCGGCGCCCGGCACGTCCGCGCCCCCGCGCTCTTCGTCCGGTACGGCTCCGGCCGCGCGCCCCGCGTCCGGCGCGCCTCCGCGTCCGGCCACGCCTCCGCGCCCCGCGACCGCCCCGCCGCCCCGCGCCCCGCACCGGCCGCCCACCGCGCCGCCCGCGACAGCCCCGGGTACCGCGACAGCCCCAGGCACCGCGACCGGCCAGGGCGCCCCACCCCCGGCCCGCCCCGCGCAGCCCCCGACGGCCACCCCTCCCACCCCCTCGCCGGCGTCTCCCGCCCCCTCGACGGCCACCCCGCCCACCCGCCCGCCGGCCACTCCGCCGCACCGGTCCGGCGCCCCCTTGCCGCCCCAGGCCACGGCACCGGCCTCCCGCCCGGCCACGGCACCGCCCTCCCGCCCGGCGACCCCGCCGCGCCCGGCCGCCGCGCAGGCGACCCGTACCTCCGCGCCGGCGGCCGCCCCGTCCCGCCCGGCGGGCTCCGGGCCCGGCGGCGGGGCCGAGCGTGCCGGCTCCCGCGCGTCCGGCGGCGCCTCCGCCCCGCTGCCCCCGGCACGGGCCCCGCACCCGCCCGCCGCGCCCGTCGCGCCCGTCGAGACCACCACCCGGCTCCGGCCCGTGCGGGTGCCGGCGTACGGGACGGACGAGACGCCGGTCGAGACGACCACCCGGCTGCGGCCCATACGGGAGCGGCGGCGGGGGAGGACCCTGGCCGTCGGCGCCTGTGTCGTGCTCGGGATCGGACTCGTCGGCGGGGCGCTCGCCGGGGTCTGGCTCGCCGCCTCCGGCGGCGGGAAGCCCGCCGAACCCGCCGGATACGCCGTCGCCAAGGAGCTCTGGCACAACGCGCCCGTCGACACCCTCTTCCCCCGCACCCTCACCGCCCCCCAGGCGGGCCCCGGCCCCTCCGCCCGTACCTGGACCCGGATCGTCGTCGCCCCCGACGCGTCCTGCGCCCCCGCCTCCCTCGCCCCCAAGCTGCTCACCGCCCTGCGCCCGCTCGGCTGCGAGCGCGTGCTGCGCGCCACGTACACCGACGCCACCGCCAGCAGCGTCCTCACCGTCGGCCTCGTCTTCACCCGCGCCGACGTCACCGCCCAGCGCGCCCTGGACGGAGCGAAACTGACCGCCCGCCTCGGCCAGGACGTGCCGCCCGCGCTCGCCGGGCCCGGCACCGTCGCCGCCGGCTTCGGCCCGGCCCAGCGCGCCGCCTGGTGGGTGACCGCCCCCACCGACCTGCCCGTCGTCGTCACCGCCGTCTCCGGCTTCGCCGACGGCCGCGCCGTCGGCCGCGCGGTCCCCGCCGACCAGGCCATGAAGAAGGGCCGCGCGGACGCCGTGGCCCAGTCCGGCCTGGGCCACGAGGCCCTCGGCATCGCCGGACGCCTGGAGCAGCAGCTCCGCACCACCGCCCTGAACGCGGCCAAGGAAGAGGACCAGCGGTGACCCGGCCCCGTACCCGCACGCGCGCGCGTACCCGCGCCGCGGCCACCGCGCCCGCCGCCGTCCTGCTCGCCGCCGCGTTCGCCGTGCTCCCCGCCGCCACGCCCGCGCACGCCGACGCCATCCGCGACCGCCAGTGGGGCCACGACACCCTCCGCACCGCCGAGGCGTGGCGCACCACCAAGGGCGAGGGGGTCACCGTCGCCGTCCTGGACACCGGAGTCGACGCCGACCACCCCGACCTCGCCGGCTCCGTCCTGCCCGGCCACGACCTCATCGGCTTCGGCGCCTCGAAGGGCGACGCCACCTGGGCCCGGCACGGCACCGCGATGGCCGGGATCATCGCCGGGCACGGCCACGGCTGGGCCGACGACAGCGGCGTCCTCGGCATCGCCCCCGGCGTCCGCATCCTGCCCGTCCGGGTCATCCTCGAAGGCAAGGACAAGGCCCGCGACAAGGCCAGGAAGACCCGCGGCACCGCCCTCGCCCAGGGCATCCGCTGGGCCGCCGACCACGGCGCCGACGTCATCAACCTGTCCCTCGGCGACGACTCCAAGTCCGCCCACCCCGACCCCGGCGAGGACGCCGCCGTCCAGTACGCGCTCGCCAAGGGCGTCTCCGTCGTCGCCTCCGCCGGCAACGGCGGCGAGAAGGGCGACCACATCTCCTACCCGGCCGCCTACCCCGGCGTCATCGCGGTCACCGCCGTCGACCGGTACGGCACCCGCGCCCCCTTCTCCACCCGCCGCTGGTACGCCACGGTCAGCGCCCCCGGCGTCGACATCGTCATCGCCGACCCGGACCGCAAGTACTACGAGGGCTGGGGCACCAGCGCCGCCGCCGCGTTCGTCTCCGGCGCCGTCGCCCTCGTCCGCTCCGCCCACCCCGAACTGACCCCCGCCCAGGTCAAGAAGCTCCTCGTGGACACCGCACGCGACCGGCCCGAGGGCGGCCGCAGCGACGACAAGGGGTACGGCACCGTCGACCCGGCCGCCGCCATCGAGGCCGGCGCCGCGCTGAAGGGCGGCGACCCGAAGAACGCCACCGCGGGCCACCGCGGCCAGTACTTCGGCCCCGGCCCCCTGCCCGCCGCCGAGGAGGACACCGCCCCCGGACTCCTCGCCCCCCTCGCCGGCGGCCTCGGCGCCCTCCTCCTGCTGACCGCCCTCGTCCTCCACCGGGCCGGCCGCACCCGCTGACCGCCGCACCCGCCGACCGCCGCACCCGCCGACCGGCGCCCGGCGGCCGGGGCGCCCGGCCCGGCCGGTTAGGCTCGGGGCGTGGAGCTCAAGAACATCCCGGACCCCGGTTTCTCCGACGACGACGGCACCGCCGACCCGGCGCTCGCCGAGGCCCTCGCCGCCTGGGCGCAGGACAGAACCGCCCACGGCCCCGTCCTGGAGGCGCTCCGCGGCGCCCGGCTCCTCGTCCCCGTCGTCGCCGTCCTCGGCGAGGTGGAGACCGACCCGGAGACCGGGCTGAAGCGGGAGAAGACCAGCGACATGGCGGTGCCGACGCTCACCGCCGGCGACCGGCGCGGGCTCCCCGCCTTCACCTCGACCGCCGCGCTCGCCCTGTGGGACCCGGCCGCCCGGCCCGTCGCCGTCCCGCTCCGGCAGGCGCTCGCCGCCCTCGTCCACGAGAAGGCCGACACCCTCGTCCTCGACATGGCGGGCCCCGTGCCGTACCAGGTGAGCGGCTCCGCCCTGCTCGCCCTCGCCGAGGGCCGCACCAGCACCGACCCCCTCGACGACCCGGCGGTACGGGACGCGGTCCGCGCCGCCGTCGCCGCCGAGCCCGCCGTCCTCCGCGCCCACCTCGGCCGGGGCACCGCCGACGGCACCCTCGCCCTGGTCCTCGCCGCGGACGCCGCCCCCGCCGAGACCGCCCGGCGGGTGGCCGGCGCCCTCGCCGCCGACGAAACACTGAGGGCCCGCCTGGTGCGGGGCCTCGACCTGGCACTCCTGCCGGCCGAGGCCACGCCCCCGGGCGAGCCCTTCTACGTACGGGACTGAACTCCGCGTCGTACGGGACCGAACTCCGCGTCCTAGCCGAACACCCGCCCCGTGTACTTCTCGCCCGGGCCCTGGCCCGGCTCGTCCGGGACGATGGACGCCTCGCGGAAGGCGAGCTGGAGGGACTTCAGGCCGTCCCGCAGCGGGGCCGCGTGGAAGGACGAGATCTCCGTCGTGCTCGCGTCGAGCAGACCCGCGAGCGCGTGGATCAGCTTGCGCGCCTCGTCGAGGTCCTTGTGCGCGTCGCCCTCCTCGGTGAGGCCGAGCTTGACCGCGGCGGCGCTCATCAGATTCACGGCGACGGTCACGATCACCTCGACCGCGGGGACCTCCGCGATGTCGCGGGTCATGGCCTCGAAGTCGGGGCTGTCGGCGGAGGCGCCGGGGGTGTTCGTGGACTCGTTCTGGGGGGTCTCGCTCATGCCCCACACGATAAGCGGGCCGGCGGTTCGCGCCGACCGCCGGGTCCTGCTAACCTTGTGTAACGACCGGCCGGACACGTGTGTGCCCGGCCCACAAGTGGAGGCTCCGATCTCCCACCTGACCGCCCTCACGGGCGGCGGGTCACCGGTCAGGTGGCGCCCATCGTTCCGTACGGACGATGGAGCCGCCCGATGTTGCGCCCCGCGGTCCACCGTGGTGGTGCTCCGGTTTGCGTTGGAGCCCCGCCTGTGTCCCGTCCGGGGCATTTTTTGTATGCCCCCTCGGTTGGTCTCAGTGATTTGACGTGACGTGTCCGTCCGCCAAGGCGGTCGCGTGGTGCTACCGAGGAGGATCCATCAGCGCCGAGCCCCGCATCAACGAGCGGATTCGCGTTCCCGAGGTGCGTCTTGTCGGCCCCAGCGGCGAGCAGGTGGGCATCGTCCCCCTTGCCAAGGCCCTGGAGCTCGCACAGGAGTACGACCTCGATCTTGTCGAGGTCGCGGCGAACGCCCGTCCGCCCGTGTGCAAGCTCATGGACTACGGGAAGTTCAAGTACGAGTCGGCCATGAAGGCCCGTGAGGCGCGCAAGAACCAGGCGCACACGGTCATCAAGGAGATGAAGCTCCGGCCGAAGATCGACCCGCACGACTACGACACCAAGAAGGGTCACGTCGTCCGGTTCCTCAAGCAGGGCGACAAGGTCAAGATCACGATCATGTTCCGTGGTCGTGAGCAGTCCCGGCCCGAGCTCGGTTACCGCCTGCTGCAGCGCCTCGCCGAGGACGTCCAGGAGCTTGGCTTCATCGAGTCCAACCCGAAGCAGGACGGCCGGAACATGATCATGGTTCTGGGCCCGCACAAGAAGAAGACCGAGGCCATGGCCGAGGCGCGCGAGGCCCAGGCCGCGCGCAAGGCGGAGCGTCAGGGCACCGCGCCCGAGGCGGCTCCGGCGGCCGGTGCCGAGGAGGCTTCGGCCGACACGTCGGCCGAGAACGCCGAGGCGTGATCCGACGGGGCTGCCCCGGCAGCCCCCGGGTCCCGCCCGGCACCACCACACGAAGAATTGACGCTCCCGGTTCTCCGGTGCCCGCACCGGGGGAGCGCCACTGACGAGGAGATAACGGCGCCATGCCGAAGAACAAGACGCACTCCGGTGCCAAGAAGCGCTTCAAGGTCACCGGCTCCGGCAAGATCCTGCGCGAGCGCGCCGGCAAGCGCCACCTGCTGGAGCACAAGTCGTCCAAGCTGACGCGTCGCCTCACCGGCAACGCCGAGATGGCCCCGGGTGACGCCGCCAAGATCAAGAAGATGCTGGGCATCTGAGCTTGATCTCCCGCCCTCGGCCGTCGAGGGCATCCGGCCAAGACCGGGACCCATCCGTTTTCCGGGTCGTGTGAAGACACCACGGCCCCGCTACAAGGAGTAAGAAGTGGCACGCGTCAAGCGGGCAGTCAACGCCCACAAGAAGCGCCGGGCGATCCTCGAGCAGGCTTCCGGCTACCGCGGTCAGCGTTCGCGCCTGTACCGCAAGGCCAAGGAGCAGGTCACCCACTCGCTGGTCTACAACTACAACGACCGCAAGAAGCGCAAGGGCGACTTCCGTCAGCTGTGGATCCAGCGCATCAACGCCGCTGCCCGCCAGAACGGCATGACGTACAACCGCCTCATCCAGGGTCTGAAGGCCGCCAACATCGAGGTGGACCGCAAGATCCTCGCCGAGCTGGCCGTCAACGACATCAACGCGTTCGCCGCGCTGGTCGAGGTCGCGCAGAAGGCCCTCCCGGCCGACGTCAACGCCCCGAAGGCCGCCGCCTGATCCTCCAGGCCGCAGTGCTTCCGACCGGACCCGCAGGCCCCGCGCCTGCGGGTCCGGCGCGTTGACCGACCCCTCACGGCGCCCCCCGACGAGACCGAGACAGAGACAGAGAGCCGCAGGCACATGTCCACCCCCGAGCTGATCTCCCCGCGTTCCCCGCGCGTCGTCGCCGCCCGGCGGCTCGCCAAGCGCAACTTCCGGGGCAAGGACCGCCTCTTCCTCGCCGAGGGCCCCCAGGCCGTCCGCGAGGCCGTCGCGCACCGGGGCCCGGACGGCGTCCCCACCCTCGTCGAGCTCTTCACCACCGTCGAGGCCGCCGAGCGGTACGCGCCCATCGTCGAGGCCGCCCGCGCCGCCGGCGCCCGCGTCCACCACGCCTCCGACGCCGTCCTCGCCGAGGTCTCCCAGACCGTCACCCCGCAGGGCCTCGTCGGCGTCTGCCGCTTCCTCGACTCGCCGTTCGACGCGATCCTCGCCGCCCGGCCGAAGCTGGTCGCCGTCCTCGCCCACGTCCGCGACCCCGGGAACGCCGGCACCGTGCTCCGCTGCGCCGACGCCGCCGGCGCCGACGCGGTCGTCCTCACCGACGCCTCCGTCGACCTGTACAACCCGAAGTCGGTCCGCGCCTCCGTCGGCTCCCTCTTCCACCTCCCCGTCGCCGTCGGCGTCCCCGTCGAGCAGGCCGTCGCCGGGCTCAAGGGCGCCGGGGTCCGGATCCTCGCCGCCGACGGCGCAGGCCAGGACGACCTCGACGACGAGCTCGACGCCGGCACCATGGGCGGCCCCACCGCCTGGATCTTCGGCAACGAGGCGTGGGGGCTGCCAGAGGAGACCCGCGCGCTCGCCGACGCCGTCGTCCGCGTCCCCATCCACGGCAAGGCCGAGAGCCTCAATCTGGCCACCGCCGCCGCCGTCTGCCTCTACGCCTCCGCCCGCGCCCAGCGCCCCCGCCGCACCGCCTGACCGCACCCCCGCCGCACCGCACCGTCGTGTTTCGGCCACCCGGTGTGGTCTTCCGACTCCCGCCGGTCACCCTCGCCCAGTAGAGTGACGCACTCGGGGGCCCACTGCGGTACACGGAGGGGTGGGAGACGGGGATGACGGCCGGCACGGACAGTCCCGCGCGGACCGCGCGGCGACGCGACGACGGGGCGCGCCCGCCCGCGCCGTGGCCCGGGATCGACCCCGACGACCTGCCCGACGGACTGGTCGTCGCCGACGAGACCGGCCTCGTCGTCTGCTTCAACGCCGCCGCCAGCCGCCTCACCGCCGTCCCCGCCCCCGAGGCCCTCGGCCGCCCGCTCCACGAGGCCCTCCCCCTGGAGGACCTCAAGGGCCACCGCTGGTGGACCCTCACCGACCCGTACGGCGGCCTCGCCACCCGGCGCGGCCAGCCCGAGCGGAACCTGCTGCTCCCCGGCGGCCGCGAGGTCCTCGTCTCCGCCCGGTACGTCCGCGAGCACCCCACGGGCCCCGTGCACAGGGTCGTCGTCTCGCTGCGCGGCACAGAGGCCCGCCGCCGCTCCGAGCGCAGCCACGCCGAGCTCATCGCCACCGTCGCCCACGAACTGCGCTCCCCGCTCACCTCCGTGAAGGGCTTCACCGCCACCCTCCTCAGCAAGTGGGAGCGGTTCACCGACGAGCAGAAGCGGCTCATGCTGGAGACCGTCGACGCCGACGCCGGCCGCATCAAGCGGCTCATCGCCGAACTCCTCGACATCTCCCGGATCGACTCCGGCCGCCTGGAGGTGCGCCGCCAGCCCGTCGACATCGCCGCCGCCATCGGCCGGCACGTCCAGGTGCACACCACCGGCGGCCAGGCCCCCGACCGCTTCTTCGTCCGCACCCGGCCCGGACTGCCCGCGCTCTGGGCCGACCCCGACAAGATCGACCAGATCCTCGGCAACCTCCTGGAAAACGCGGTGCGCCACGGCGCCGGAACCGTCACCATCGAGGTGGCGCCCCGCACCGCGGGCGACGACGGCACCGAGGAGGGGACGGAGGTCACCGTGAGCGACGAGGGCCCGGGCATCCCCGAGGAGTCCATGAACCGCGTCTTCACCCGCTTCTGGCGCGGCAGCAAGCGCGGCGGCACCGGACTCGGCCTCTATATCGTCAAGGGCCTCGTCGAGGCCCACGGCGGCACCATCACCGTTGGACGCGGCCCGCGCGGCGGCGCCGAGTTCCGATTTATCCTGCCCGTCGGCGCCCCGGCCCATCTCGTCTGACGTCTCACCCACCGAGACCCGACGGGATCGAGAGCCACCGGGGCCCCCACGGGCTCATCAGCGTGTCCCCACCCCGTTAGACTCGACCTTTGGCACGTTTGCGCCCTTGTCGTCTGTCGTCGAACCGGGGTCGCCCCAGCCAGCCCAACGGAAGCACGGGAAGAGATGTCGGCACCCAATAAGTCGTACGACCCGGTCGAGGTCGAAGCCTTGAAACCGGAAGAGATCGAGCGCATGCGGGACGAGGCGCTCGCCGCCTTCGCCGCCGCCGGCGACCTCGACGCGCTCACGCACGCCAAGACGGCGCACACCGGCGGCACCTCGCCGCTGGCCCTCGCCAACCGCGAGATCGGCGCGCTGCCGCCGCAGGCCAAGGCCGCGGCCGGCAAGCTCGTCGGCCAGGCCCGCGGTGTCGTCTCCAAGGCGCTCGCCGCCCGCCAGGCCGAGCTGGAGGCCGAGCGCGACGCGCGCGTCCTCGTCGAGGAGGCCGTCGACGTCACCCTGCCGTACGACCGGATCCCGGCCGGCGCCCGCCACCCGCTGACCACCCTCATGGAGCGCGTCGCCGACGTCTTCGTGTCGATGGGCTACGAGGTCGCCGAGGGCCCCGAGGTCGAGGCCGAGTGGTTCAACTTCGACGCCCTGAACTTCGTGCCGGACCACCCGGCGCGGCAGATGCAGGACACCTTCTTCGTCCAGGGTCCGGAGGGCACCACGGGCGACGAGTCCGGTGTCGTGCTCCGCACCCACACCTCGCCGGTCCAGGCCCGCACCCTCATCGACCGGGAGCCCCCGGTCTACGTGGTGTGCCCCGGCCGCGTCTACCGCACCGACGAGCTCGACGCCACGCACACCCCGGTCTTCCACCAGATCGAGCTGCTCGCGGTCGACGAGGGCCTCACCATGGCCGACCTCAAGGGCACCCTCGACCACATGGTCCAGGCGCTCTTCGGCGCGGACATGAAGACCCGGCTCCGTCCGAACTTCTTCCCGTTCACCGAGCCGTCCGCCGAGATGGACATGCTCTGCTACGTCTGCCGCGGCGAGTCCGTCGGCGACCCCGACCGTCCCTGCCGCACCTGCGGCAGCGAGGGCTGGATCGAGCTCGGCGGCTGCGGCATGGTCAACCCGAAGGTGCTCATCGCCTGCGGCGTGGACCCGGAGAAGTACAGCGGCTTCGCCTTCGGCTTCGGCATCGAGCGGATGCTGATGTTCCGGCACAACGTGGAAGACATGCGAGACATGGTCGAGGGTGACGTCCGGTTCACCCGGCCGTTCGGGATGGAGATCTGATGCGGGTCCCGCTTTCTTGGCTGCGGGAGTACGTCGACCTGCCGGCGACGGAGACCGGCCGCGACGTCCAGGCCAAGCTCATCACCGCCGGCCTCGAGGTCGAGACCGTCGAGCAGCTCGGCGCCGGCCTCACCGGCCCGCTGGTGGTCGGCAAGGTCCTCACCATCGAGGAGCTGACGGAGTTCAAGAAGCCCATCCGCTTCTGCACCGTCGACGTCGGCCAGGCCAACGGCACCGGCGAGCCCCAGGAGATCATCTGCGGCGCCCGGAACTTCGCCGTCGGCGACAAGGTCGTCGTGGCCCTGCCCGGCGCCGTCCTCCCCGGTGACTTCCGCATCGCCGAGCGCAAGACGTACGGCAAGGTCTCGCGCGGCATGATCTGCTCCAGCGAGGAGCTGGGCATGGGCGAGGACCCGAACCACGGGATCATCATCCTGCCGCCGGAGCACGAGGTCGGCCTCGACGCCACCGCCCTCCTGGAGCTGTACGACGAGGTCCTCGACATCGCCGTCACCCCGGACCGCGGCTACTGCCTCTCGATGCGCGGCGTCGCCCGCGAGGCCGCCATCGCGTACGGGCTGCCGCTGCGCGACCCGGCGCTCCTCGACGTGCCCGCGCCGAACTCGTACGGCTACCCGGTCCAGGTGACCGACCCGATCGGCTGCGACCGCTTCACCGCGCGCACCGTCGTCGGGCTCGACCCCGAGGCCCGGTCGCCGATCTGGCTCCAGCGCCGCCTCCAGAAGGCCGGCATGCGCACGGTCTCGCTCGCCGTCGACATCACCAACTACGTGATGCTGGAGCTCGGCCAGCCGCTGCACGCCTACGACCGCACCCGGCTCGACGGCCCCATCGGGGTCCGCCGCGCCGAGGCCGGCGAGAAGATCACCACCCTCGACGGCACCGCGCGCGTCCTCGACGCCGCGGACCTGGTCATCACCGACAACCGCGGCCCCATCGGCATCGCGGGCGTCATGGGCGGCGCCCACACCGAGATCGCCGACCCGGTGACCGACCCCGAGACCGGCGCCGTCACCGGCTCCACCGAGGTCGTCATCGAGGCCGCGCACTTCGACGCCATCTCGATCGCCCGCACGGCCCGCCGCCACAAGCTGTCCTCCGAGGCGTCCAAGCGCTTCGAGCGCGGCGTGGACCCGCAGGCCGCCGCAGCCGCCGCGCAGCGCACGGTCGACCTCCTCGTGCTGCTCGCGGGCGGCACCGCCGAGGCCGGCGTCACCGAGATCGCCGCCCCGTCGGCGCCCCGCACGATCGCCATGCCGGCGAACCACCCCGACAAGGTCGCGGGCGTGGCGTACGGCCGCGAGACCGTCGTCCGCCGCCTCCAGGAGGTCGGCTGCGACGTCTACGGCCAGGACGAGCTCGTCGTCACCGTGCCCTCGTGGCGCCCCGACCTGAACGAGCCGAACGACCTCGCCGAGGAGGTCATCCGGCTCGAGGGCTACGAGAACCTGCCCTCCACGCTGCCGAAGCCCCCGGCCGGCCGCGGCCTCACCGAGCGCCAGCGCGTCCACCGCCGGGTCGGCCGCGCGCTGGCCGGCGCCGGCTACGTCGAGGCCCTGAACTACCCGTTCATCGGGCAGCAGGCGCTCGACCAGCTCGGCCTCGACGCGGACGACGCCCGCCGCGCGGTCGTCACCCTGGTCAACCCGCTCTCCGACGAGGAGCCCGCGCTCCGCACCACGCTGCTCCCCGGCCTGCTGGCCGCGCTGCGGCGGAACGACAGCCGCGGCAGCCACGACCTGGCCCTCTTCGAGACCGGCCTGGTCTTCCGCCCCGAGGGCGAGCCGAAGGCCGCGGTCCGCCTGCCGGTGGACCGCCGTCCCACCGACGAGGAGATCGCCGGCGTCAACGCCGCGCTGCCCGCGCAGCCGCGCCGCGCCGCCGTCGTCCTCGCCGGCGCCCGCGAGCAGTCCGGCTGGTGGGGCAAGGGCCGCCCGGCCGACTGGGCCGACGCGATCGAGGCCGCCCGGATCGTGGCCGCCGAGTCCGGCGCGGAGCTGCTGATCGACGCCGACCAGCACGCCCCGTGGCACCCGGGCCGCTGCGCCGCCTTCCACGTGGTGATCGACGGGGTCAAGACCCTCGCCGGCCACGGCGGCGAGCTCCACCCGCGCGTCGTGAAGGCGCTGGGCCTGCCGGCCCGCTCCTGCGCGATGGAGCTGGACCTCGACGTGCTGGAGAAGGCGGGCGAGGGACCGGTCAAGGCCCCGCGCATCTCCGCCTTCCCGGTCGCCACCCAGGACGTCGCCCTGGTCGTCGACCAGGACGTGCCGTCCGCCGCGGTCGAGTCCTACCTGGCCGGCGGCGCGGGTGAACTCCTGGAGTCCATCCGCCTGTTCGACGTCTACACCGGCGACCAGGTCGGCGAGGGCAAGAAGTCCCTGGCGTACGCGCTGAAGTTCCGCGCCACGGACCGGACCCTGACCGTCGAGGAGGCCACCGCCGCCCGCGACGCCGCGGTCGCCCTGGCCGCCGAGCACACGGGCGCCGTGCTGCGCGGCGCCTGACGCCGACGGCGTACGCCACGGAGGGCCGCCCCGGGATCCGTTCCCGGGGCGGCCCTCCGCCGTTCCCGCCGGGGGAGGCGTTTCCCGGGGCGGCCGTACGCCGTTCCCGCCGGGGGAGCCGTTCCCGGGGCGGCCGCCCGCCCTTCCCGCCCGGCCTGACAAGTCCGAGGGCATGCGGTGCAATGGTGGTGGGAGCCGTCATGGACGTGGCCGTGGAAGTGGAGCGGGCCCGGGACGCCTTCGACCGTCAGGCGTGGTCGGACGCCTACCGCGCGCTCGCGGAGGCCGACCGCGCGGAGCCCCTCGGCCCCGACGACCTCGTCCGCCTCGCCACCGCCGCCTATCTGGTGGGCCGCGACACCGAGAGCGGCGCCGCCACCGAGCGGGCCCACCACGCCTACCTCGGCCTCGGCGCGACCGGGCCCGCCGTGCGCTGCGCCTTCTGGGCGGCGGTGCCGCTGCTGCTGCGCGGCGAGACGGCCCGCGGCGGCGGCTGGCTCGCCCGCGCCGCGCGGCTCCTGGAGGACGGCGGGCTCGACTGCGTGGAGCGGGGCTACCTGCTCTTCCCGCAGGGCCTGCGGATCGTCCACAAGGACCCCCGGGCCGCGCACGCCCTCTTCGGCGAGGCCGCCGCGATCGGCGAGCGCTTCGGCGACCAGGACCTGGTGACGCTGGCCCGGCACGGGCAGGGCAGGGCGCTGGTCTACGCGGGTGAGATCGCCGCGGGGACGGCCCTGCTCGACGAGGCCATGGTGGCGGTCAGCTCCGGCCGGCTCTCCCCGCTCGTCACCGGCCTCGTCTACTGCAGCGTCATCGAGGCGTGCGAGGAGCTCTTCGACCTGCGGCGGGCCCGGGAGTGGACGGCGGCGCTCTCCCACTGGTGCTCCGCCCAGCCGGACCTCGTGCCCTACCGGGGCCAGTGCCTGGTCCACCGCTCCCACGTCCTGATGACGCACGGCGCCTGGCCGGACGCCCTGGACGAGGCGCGCCGGGCCCGCGAACGGCTCGCCGGGACGCCCGGCCGGGCGGTCCTCGGCACGGCGCTGTACCAGGAGGCCGAGCTGCACCGGGTGCGCGGCGCCTTCGCCCGTTCCGAGGAGGCGTACCGGCAGGCGGGCGAGTGCGGGCACCGGGCGCAGCCGGGCCTCGCCCTGATGTGGCTGGCCCAGGGCCGGGTCGACGCGGCGGCCGCCGCCATCCGCGGCGCCCTGGCGGAGACGCCCGACCGGCTGCGGCGGGCGCGGCTGCTCGCCCCGTACGCGGAGATCATGCTGGCGGCCGGGGACGTGCCGGCCGCCCGGGAGGCCGCCGACGAGCTGACGCGCACCGCCGGAGAGCTCGGCGCCCCGCTCCTCGCGGCGGTCGCCGCCCACGCCCGCGGCGCCGTGCTCCTGGCGGAGGGCGAGCCCGCCGGGGCCCTGGACGCCCTCGTGGAGGCGGGCGGGATCTGGGACGAGATCGACGCCCCGTACGACCGGGCCCGCACCCGGGTGCTCCTGGGGCTCGCCCGGCGGCGGCTCGGCGACGAGGGCACCGCGCGGCTGGAACTGGACGCGGCCCGCCGGGCGTTCCGGGAGCTCGGTGCCGCCCCCGACCTGGCCCGGCTCGACGTGCCGGCCCGGGGGGAGCCGGAGACCGCCACCGGGCTCAGCCCCCGGGAGGTCGAGGTCCTGCGGCTGGTCGCCACCGGCCGCACCAACCACGCCATCGCCGCCGACCTGGTGCTCAGCGAGAAGACCGTGGCCCGGCACCTGAGCAACATCTTCGGCAAGCTCGGCCTCTCCTCCCGCGCGGCGGCCACCGCGTACGCCTACGAGCACGATCTGGTCGGCCGGCGATGGGCAGAATGACCCATCGCCGCCGCGCCAGGAGATTGGGCCGTTCTCCCGAAGCGCCGCCGCCCCGCTGATCCCTAGGGTCGGGAGTGCGGAAGCAGTCGGGCTCGGACACGGACGAGGAGGCCCGCGATGAACCCCACCGGCAGGATGGAACACATCGAGACGGTCGTCATCGGCGCAGGTCAGGCCGGTCTCGCCACCGGCTACCACCTCGCCCGGCACCGTCGGCCGTTCGTCGTCCTCGACGGCGGCGCCCGCGTCGGCGACAACTGGCGCTGCCACTGGGACTCACTGAGGCTGTACAGCCCGGCGAAGCTCGCCGCCCTGCCCGGGATGCGCTTCCCGGCGCCGCCGATGTCCTTCCCCACCAAGGACGAGATGGCCGACTTCCTGGAGACGTACGCCGAGACCTTCGGCCTGCCGGTCCGCACCGGCGAGCGCGTCACCCGCCTCGCCGAAACGGACGGCGGGTACGTCGTCGAGACCGGCACCACCACGTACGTCTGCGACCACGTCGTCGTCGCCTCCGGCACCTTCGGCCGCACCCCGTACGTCCCCGGCTTCGCCGCCGGGCTCGACCCGCGCGTCACCCAGCTGCACTCCAGCGCCTACAAGAACCCCGGGCAGCTGAGCCCCGGCGGGGTGCTCGTGGTCGGCGCCTCGCACTCCGGCGGCGACATCGCGTACGAGGCCGGGAAGGCCGGCCACCCGACGGTGCTGAGCGGCCCGATCCACGGCGAGGTCCCCTTCGACATCCACGGCCGGGCGGCGCACGCGCTCTTCCCGGTCCTGTGGTTCCTCGCCCGGCACGTGCTGAACCTGCGGACGCCCATCGGCCGGAAGCTGCGCCCCGACATCAGGAAGCACGGCGGCCCGCTGATCCGGGTCAAGAAGGCCGACCTCACCGGCGCCGGGGTCGAACTCGTCCCGGAGCGGACCGTCGGCGTGCGCGACGGGCTGCCCGTCCTCGACGGCGGCCGGGTCCCCGACGTCGCCAACGTCGTCTGGTGCACCGGCTTCCGCCAGGACTTCTCCTGGATCCACCTGCCCGTCACGGGCGACGACGGCTGGCCCCTGGAGCACCGCGGAGTCGTCGACACCGCGCCTGGTCTGTACTTCGTCGGCCTCGCCTTCCAGTACGCCTTCTCCTCCATGCTCGTCGGCGGCGCGGGCCGGGACGCCGAGTACGTCGTACGCCACCTGGTGACGCACCCGCGCTCCGGGAGCGTCGCGGAGCGGCGCGAGGCGGCGCACGCCTGACGGCCGCGCGCCCCTTGTCTGGTCACCCGTGCGGACCTCCCGCGTCTGTGCGGGTGGCGCGGGTCCGGCGCGGGGCGGCGCGCCGGGGGCGCTCACTCCTTCGGGTGAGATCGACGGCGGCTGTTCCCCCGTGGTCCGTACGGTCGGCAGAATCGACGCGGCCACAGGGGCGGGCCTGTGCGCCGCAGGACCCCAGGGTGCTGCCGGGGGCTCGGGAAGGGCCGTACATGATCCGTACCAGCCGTGCACACCGCCTCCGTTCGAGCGCCACCGGCACCGCCCTCGCCTCCCGGCTCCGCCGGTCGGCCCCGCTCGCGCTCCCCGTCGGCTGGGGCGCGGTCGCGGTGGCGTGGAAGTTCGGGTGCCCGCTGGCCCGGCAGCCGGGGCTGCCGATGCGGATCGCCACCAGCATCGTCTTCCTGACCGTCGGCACGGGCCTGGTGCTCGGCGTGCGCCGGCAGCTGCGGCGGGAGCCGGCGCGGGTGCGGGCCGTCGCGGAGGCGACACAGCGGGTGCTGCTCCGCCCGCCGCCCGCCCGGCTCGACGGACTCGCCCTGGCCGCGGGCCAGTTGTCGGCCACCCGGGACGCCTCGGTGGGCGGAGACCTGTACGAGGCGGTGGCGACGCCGTTCGGGGTGCGGATCGTCGTCGGGGACGTGCGCGGTCACGGGCTCGCCGCCCTGGGCGCGGTCGTCGCGGTGCTGGGGAGCTTCCGCGAGGCGGCCCACGACGAGCCCGAGCTCGGCGGCGTGCTGCGCCGTCTCGAACGGGCGCTCCAGCGGCACCTGCGGGAGCGGGCCCGCGCGGAGCACCCGGCCGGCGGCGGGGGCGAGCCGGAGCACCCGGTGGCCGAGGAGTTCGTGACGCTGCTGCTCCTGGAGGTCCGCGCCGACGGGCGGCTCGCCGTCCTCGACTGCGGTCACCCCGCCCCGTACCGGATCGGCGCGGGGGTGGAGCGGCTGCCGGTGGGCGAGCCGCTGCCACCGCTCGGCGTGCTGCCGCTGCCGGCCGTCCTCGTCCCGTACACCGCCGCCCGGCTGCTGCCCGGCGAGACGCTGGTGCTGCACACCGACGGGGCGGAGGAGGCGCGGGACCGGCGCGGGCGCTTCTTCGGCCTGGAAGCGGCGCTGGCCCGGAGCGCGGGACGGCCGCCCGGGACCGTCGTCCGGCAGACGCACGAGGCGCTGCTGCACCACACCGGCGGCCGGCTCGACGACGACGTGGCCCTGCTCGTCGTCCGCAACGACCGCGTCCGCGTACCGGCGCAGCCCGCCGAACCCGGGCTGCGCCGTCCCCGGCCCGCTCCCTCCACCCACTGCTGAGCGGAGGGACCGGAGATACGGGCGCCGCCCGCCCCGCCACGGAGTGTCGGGCAGATCAGCGGGGCGGGCGGCGCGGACCGGGCGGCCGCACTGTACGAGGGGGAGCCGGCGGCCCGGTCTCTCGCCTTGCCGGCGAGGAGCCCAGTCAAGCGGTACGGCTCCACCGGCGGCAGCGCGCGTGGACCGGAACAACGGGTACTTCATTCACACCCCGTGCGAAATCGCACCGTACGAATTCGGCCACCGCTACGCTGAGTTCACCGAGCGACCGGAGGGGCCATGCAGCCCAACACCCTGCTCGACGCCCTCCTGGACGAGGCGGGCGTCTCCAACGCCGGGCTCGCCGACCGTGTGAACCGGGCCGGACGGGCCAGGGGCCTTGCCCTGCGGTACGAACACACCGCGGTGGCGCGGTGGTTGAAGGGCCAGCGGCCGCGCGGCCAGGTGCCCGACCTGATCTGCGAGGTGCTCGCCGCCCGGCTCGGCAGGCCCGTCACCCTCGACGACATCGGGCTCGGCGTGCCCGGCGGAGGTCCGCCCGCGTCGCCCGGCACCCCGCTCTCCGGCTTCGTCGACCGGGCCACCGCGCTGTGGCGCTCGGACGAGCAGCAGCGCCCGTTCCTCGCGGCCGCTCCCGCGGTGACCGGCACCCCGGCGGTGATGCCGGTGTGGGAGTGGGAGAACCCGCCGGAGGACACCGACGTCTCCCGGACCGGTCTGACCCGGGTGGAGCCGGCCGACATCGCCCTGCTCCGGGCGGCCCGCGCGCACTACGAGCAGATGTACCGCAAGGCCGGCGGCATCGCGACCCGCGCCCGGATCGTCGGCTTCCTCACGACCGAGGCCGCGCCCCGGCTGCGCGGCTCCTACAGCGACGCGCTGGGGCGCTCGCTGCACCGGGCCACCGGGGGACTGGTCGCGGTGGCCGGGATCTGCGCCTACGACGCCGACGCGCACGGGCTCGCGCAGCGCTACTTCCAGCAGGCGCTGCGGCTGGCGAAGGCCAGCGGGGACCGGGCGTTCGGGGCCTATGTGATCGCGCTGATGGTCAACCAGTCGCTGCTCCTCGGGGAGTTCCGGCAGGCGGTGGCGTTCGCCGAGGCGGCGCTGCGGGCCTCGGACGGGACCATCACCCCGGCGCTCGCGGCCGATCTGCGGGCGATGCAGGCGAAGGCGTACGCCCGGCTGGGGGACGGGGCGGCGGCGCTCGACTGCATCCGGCGGGCCGAGACGGCGGCCGACCGGATCGCGCCGGCGGCGGAGCCGGCAGAGACCGGGTACGTGCAACCGGGCCTCGTCAACGTACAGGTGGCGGAAGCCCTCCTCAGTCTGGGTGATCTCGCGGGGGCGTACGAACACGCGGCGCGCGCGGTGGGCACGCCCTCGCACGACCGGGGCCGGGTGCACCGGCTCGCGCTGCTCTGCCAGGTCGAACTGCGGCAGGGCGAGGCGGACTCGGCGGCGCGGACGGCGGTCGAGATGACCGAGCGGGCGCGCGGGATGGAGTCCCGGCGGCTGAGGGACCGGCTGCGGCAGGCCCGGGAGCATCTCCTCGCCAGTGACGCGGGGGACGCCCGGAAGGCGGCGGAGTTGATCGACGGGGCGTTGCGCGTTCCGCTCTGACCGTCGAACTGATGCGATATTGCCACCGAACACGCGCCTACCAGTCGGAAGGTGGCAAGAACGTGCAGTGGACGAAACTGAGTGAACGCTCCGTCTATGAAAACCGTTGGTTCCGAGTGAACCTCGCGGACGTCGAACTCCCGGACGGCCGCCACCTCGACCACTATCTGATCCGACTCCGCCCCGTCGCCGTCGCCACCGTCGTGAACGACGCCGACGAGGTCCTGATGCTCTGGCGCCACCGCTTCATCACCGACAGCTGGGGCTGGGAGCTGGCCGCCGGCGTCGTCGAGGACGGCGAGACCCCCGAGGCCGCCGCCGCCCGCGAGATGGAGGAGGAGACCGGCTGGCGGCCGGGGCCGCTGCGCCACCTCCTCACCGTCGAGCCCTCCAACGGGCTCAGCGACGCCCGGCACCACCTCTACTGGGCCGACCGGGCCGACTGGACCGGACCGCCGGTGGACGGCTTCGAGTCCTCGCGGCGCGCCTGGGTGCCGCTGAAGGAGGTCCCGGAGCTGATCGCCCGGGGCGAGATCCCGGCCGCGAACATGGCGGCCGGCCTGCTGATGCTGCACCACCTGCGGCTCGGCTGAGAGCCGGGGCACGGGAAAGGCGAACGGCCCGTACCTGTGCGGGGGTACGGGCCGTTCCGGTCGCGGAGAGCGACATTCGTGGGACGCCGTGGCGTCAGGGGTAGACGTAGAAGCCGGAGCCCGTCTTGCGGCCGAGCCGGCCCGCGTCGACCATCCGCTGGAGCAGCGGGGGAGCGGCGTACAGCGGCTCCTTGAACTCGGAGTACATGGAGTCGGCGATCGAGGCGATCGTGTCGAGGCCGATCAGGTCCGAGAGCTTCAGCGGGCCCATGGGGTGGGCGCAGCCGTACTCCATGCCGTTGTCGATGTCCTCGCGGCTCGCGATGCCCGACTCGAACATCCGGATCGCCGAGAGCAGGTACGGGACGAGCAGCGCGTTGACGACGAAGCCGGAGCGGTCCTGGGCGCGGATCGCGTGCTTGCCGAGCAGCTTCTCGGCGAACGCCTGCGCCCGGCTGATGGTGCCCTCGGAGGTGGTGAGGGCCGGGATCAGCTCGACGAGCTTCTGCACCGGGGCCGGGTTGAAGAAGTGGATGCCGATGACGTGGTCGGGGCGGGAGGTCGCCACGGCCAGCTTCACCAGCGGGATCGAGGAGGTGTTCGAGGCCAGGATGGCGTCGGGCCGGGTCAGGACCTGGTCGAGGACCTGGAAGATCTCGGTCTTGACCTGCTCGTTCTCGACGACCGCCTCGATCACGAGGTCACGGTCGGCGAACTCGCCCAGGTCGGTCGTGAAGGACAGCTTCGCGAGGGCCGCGTCCCGCTCCTCCTCGCTGATCTTGCCGCGTTCGGCGGCCTTGGTCAGCGAGTTCAGCAGCCGGGTGCGGCCGATCTCCAGCGCCTCGCCGGTGGTCTCGGCGACCTTCACCTCGAGACCGCTCCGGGCACACACCTCTGCGATGCCCGCGCCCATCTGGCCGCAGCCCACCACTCCGACGCGCTCAATGTCGGCCATGGAGTCCGTCACCTCGTGCCTTTCGCTCTTCTCTGGCGGCGGGCCCCCGTGTGATTCCGGTGCGCACGCCTCGACCCCATGACGTTACTCCGAATCGCGCGATGATCGATCGGTCGGGACGGGCATGCTGTCCGCAGGCGTTGTGACGTATCCGACAGCGGAGAGGTACAAGTGCGGCCTATCGGGAGAAGAGGGTTTGTGACGACCGCCACGGGAGCGGTATTCGCCGCTCTGGGGGCGGGGGACTCCGGGGCCGCCGCCGGGACGCCGTCGGCGGCGCGGCGGGAGCGGGAGCCGGAACGCGCGCGGGAAGGGGCGCGGGCCGCGGATCCGTACGCCTTCCGCGGCATGTGGGTGGCGACCGTCTTCAACCGCGACTGGCCGTCGCGCAGCGGTCTTTCGGCCGCCGCGCAGCGGGCCGAGCTGCTGGCCCACCTGGACCGGGCGGTGGACCGCCGGCTCACCGCCGTCGTGCTCCAGGTGCGGCCCACGGCCGACGCCCTGTGGCCCTCGCCGCACGAGCCCTGGGCCGAGTGCCTCACCGGCACGCAGGGCAAGGATCCCGGCTGGGACCCGCTGGGCACGGCCGTCGCGGAGGCCCACGCGCGGGGCCTCGAACTGCACGCCTGGTTCAACCCGTACCGAGTGGCGAATCACACGGATCCGGAGCGGCTCACCGCCTCCCATCCGGCCCGGCGCCACCCCGGCTGGACCGTGCCCTACGGCGGCAGGCTGTACTACGACCCGGGCCTGCCCGAGGTCCGGCGGTTCGTCCAGGACGCCATGCTCGACGCGGTGCGCCGCTACGACATCGACGCGGTCCACTGGGACGACTACTTCTACCCGTACCCGGTGGCGGGGGAGCGCTTCGCGGACGACGCCTCGTACGCCCGCCACGGCGCGGACTTCCCCGACCGCGCGGACTGGCGGCGGCACAACACCGATCTGCTGGTCTCGGAGATGTCCGCGCGCGTCAGGGAGACCAAACCCGGCGTGGCCTTCGGCGTCAGCCCGTTCGGGGTGTGGCGCAACGGCGCCGACGACCCCGAGGGCTCCGACACCGCGGGCGGCCTGGCGACCTATGACGACCTGTACGCGGACACCCGCAAGTGGGTCAGGGAGGGCTGGATCGACCACGTGGTGCCGCAGTTGTACTGGCACGTCGGCCACCCGTCCACCGACTACGCCACGCTCCTCGACTGGTGGGAGGCGGCGGTACGGGGGACGGGCGTCCGGCTCCGGATCGGCGAGGCGCTGTACAAGGCGGGCGACCCCGCGCAGCCGGCGGCGTGGCAGGACCCGGAGGAACTGTCACGGCACCTCGCGCTCGCCGCGGGGCGGCCGGGCGTCGGCGGGCACTGCTTCTTCGCGGCGAAGGAGGTCGCCGAGGACCGGATCGGGGCCTTCGCCACGGCCGTGGCCGACCACTACCCGCCGCCGGACGGGTCCGCCCGGCGGCCCGCCCGGCCGGCGAACGGCTAGCGCCGCCGCTGTGCCCGGCAGGCGCCGCTGTCGCGGGTGGCGCTGCGGGTGGCGCTGTCGTGGCCGGCGCCTTTTCGGCTAGCGCCGCTGTCCCGGGTGGCGGACGACGGTGTCGGGGCCGGGCGACATCAGGGCCTCGTGACCGTCGTCGTCGTACTTGACCCGGTACGGGGGAGTGCCGTTCTCCCCCAGTACCTGGATGACCTCGGCCGTACGGTCGTGCTGACCGACCGTACGGCCGTGTACCAGCAGTTTGTCGCCCACACTCGCCTGCATCGCGGGACCTCCTCGCGCGCGTAGGGCCTCTGCCTGCCATTGTGACGCAGGTCATGGCCGCCCGTCGCGTCAGCCCTTGGCGCGCTGGGTGACCGCGATGCACACCAGCACGCCGACGGCGGCGACCGGCGCGGCCGGCGGCAGGGACTCGCCGAGCAGGAGGACCGACCACACCAGCGTGAGCAGCGGCTGGGCGAGCTGGAGCTGGCTGGCGCGCGGGATGCCGATCGAGGCCATGCCCCGGTACCAGACGTACAGGCCGAAGAAGGTGGAGCCGGCCGCCACCCAGACCAGGCCGATCACGCCGTGGGCGGTGAGGTGCGCCGGTTCGAGGGCGAGCGCCACCGCGGAGGCCGGGACCATCAGCGGCAGGCAGAGCACCAGCGCCCAGCCGATGACCTGCCAGCCCGGCATGAGCCGGGCGAGCCGCCCGCCCTCGGTGTAGCCGGCGGCGCAGACGAGCAGCGCGCCGAAGAGGTAGAGGTCGCCCGTCGAGAGCGCGCCACCGCTCTGCTGGACGGTGAAGGCGATGACGACGCCGGCGCCGGCGAGGGCCGCGATCCAGAAGGTGCGGGACGGGCGGCGGCCGGTCCGTACGGCGGCGAAGGCGGCCGTGGTGAGCGGCAGCAGGCCGACGACCACGGCGGCGTGCGAGGTCGTCGACGTCTGGAGGGCGAGCGTGGTGAGCAGCGGGAAGCCGATGACCACCCCGCCCGCGACCACGGCGAGCCCGGCCCAGTGGCGGCGCTCGGGCAGCGGCACACGGCCCCGCAGCAGGAAGGCGCCCGCGATCAGCGCGGCGAGGGTGGAGCGGACCGCCACCAGGGACCAGGGGCCGAAGCTCTCCAGGCCCCACACCGTCGACGGGAAGGTCAGCGAGAAGGCGACCACGCCGAGGAGGGCGAGCAGCGTGCCCCGGGCGTCGGCGGGGGCGGTGCCGGCGGAGGACCTCGCTGCGGACTCGGCGGCGGACCTCGCGGTGCTTCCCGCCGGGGTGCCGACCGCTATCGTCGTCGACGCAGTAGCGCTATTCTGTGCTCTCATGCATGAGCGTAGCAGCGTGGCCGAACTGGCGAAATCCCTGAAAGCGGAGCTCGACCGCTACTCCCCAGGTGGAAAGCTGCCGTCGAGCCGGACCCTGGTCGAGCGCTACCGGGTCTCCCCGGTGACGGTCACCCGCGCCCTCGCCCAGCTCGCCGCCGAAGGGCTCGTCGTCACCCGCCCCGGCGCCGGCGCCTTCAAGGCCGAGGCCCGTGCCGCCGCCGCGACGGGCGACACCTCCTGGCAGCAGCTGGCCCTCAGCGCCGACGCCGCCGCCGAACTCGTCCCCCGCGCCGTGGACGCCTCCGGCGTCCTCGTCACCCTCGCCGCGCCCCCGCCCGGCGTCGTCGAGTTCAACGGCGGCTACCTCCACCCGTCGCTCCAGCCCGAGCGGGCCCTCTCCGCCGCCCTCGCCCGGGCCGGCCGCCGCCCCGGTGCCTGGGGCCGCCCGCCCACCGACGGCCTCACCGAACTCCGCGAATGGTTCGCCCGCGAGATCGGCGGCGGCGTCACCGGCGCCGAGATCCTCATCACCGCCGGCGGTCAGTCCGCCCTCACCACCGCCCTGCGCGCCCTCGCCGCGCCCGGCACACCCGTGCTCGTCGAGTCGCCCACGTACCCCGGCATGCTCGCCGTCGCCCGCGCCGCCGGACTCCGCCCGGTGCCGGTGCCCACCGACGCCGACGGGATCCGCCCCGACCTCCTCGAAGCGGCCTTCCGCGCGACCGGCGCCCGGGTCCTGGTCTGCCAGCCGCTCTTCCAGAACCCCACCGGCGCCCTCCTCCCGCCCGACCGCCGCCGCGAGGTCGTCCGCATCGCCCGCGCCGCCGGGGCCTTCGTCGTCGAGGACGACTTCGCCCGCCGGCTCGTCCACGAGGACGCGGCACCGCTCCCGCCGCCGCTCGCCGCCGACGACCCCGACGGCGTCGTCGTCCACGTCTGCTCGCTCACCAAGATCACCTCGGCCAGTCTCCGCGTCGGCGCGCTCGCGGCCCGCGGCCCGGTCCTGGAACGCCTCCGCGCCATCCAGGTCGTCGACAGCTTCTTCGTCCCCCGCCCCCTCCAGGAGGCCGCCCTCGAACTCGTCGGCTCCCCGGCCTGGCCCCGCCACCTGCGGACCGTCTCGCAGGAGCTGAAGACCCGTCGCGACACCCTGACCGCCGCCGTCGCCCTCCGCCTCCCCGAACTCGCCCTGCCCCAGGTGCCCTCCGGCGGCTACCACCTCTGGCTCCGCCTCCCCGACACCCTCCCCGAAGCCGCCCTCGTCGCCGCCGCCCTCCGCGCGGGCGTCTCCGCGGCACCCGGCAGGCCCTACTTCTGCGCCGAGCCCCCGGCCGGCCACATCCGGCTGAGTTTCGCGGGTGTCGCCGGCCCCACGGAGATCGCCGAGGGCGTCCGCAGGCTCAGAACCGCCATGGACGAACTCCTTCGCTGACACGGGGCGGGCGTACGGGGTGGGCCGGGCTGACACGTACGCGGCGGAGCGGGGCCGGCGTACGGGGTGGGCCGGGCTGACACGTACGCGGCGGGGCGGGGCGGGGTGGGCCGGGCTGACACGTACGCGGCGGGCCGGCCCGGAAACCCGCCTGACACCTGCCCGGCCCGCTGGCATCCTGCGGCCATGAGCGAGACCACCAGCGCCGTACCCGCCGCCGAAGCCGTCGTCCTCCACGGGACGTACGAGATCTCGGCCGACCCGGCCCGCCTCGACCCCGCCCGCGTCCACCACTGGCTCTCCACGGACGCGTACTGGGCCCTCGGCCGGCCTCGGGAGAAGCAGGACCGGGCCATCGCCGGCTCGCTCAACTTCGGCGCCTACCACCGCGACACCGGCGAGATCGCCGCCTACGCGCGCGTGGTCACCGACTACGCCACCTTCGCCTGGCTCTGCGACGTCTACGTCGACCGGCCGGCGCGCGGTACCGGCCTCGGCACCGCACTCGTCGTCGCCGTCCGCGACCACCTGGAGCCGTACGGGCTCCGCCGGATCATGCTCGCCACCGCCGACGCCCACGGCGTCTACGAGAAGGTCGGCTTCACGCCACTGCGGAATCCGGACAAGTGGATGGCTCTCGGACAGCAGTGAACCGGGGCCTCCCGGTCCCCCGTACCCGCCCCTTGACCCGGCGCCCCACCGGCCTCACGATCGCGGCCATGGGTCTTCGGGTCACGCTGGTCGCGGCGGCGCGCAGTTCCTCCCTGCTCGCCGAACGCTTCGACGACGACCGGCCGCTCGACGAGGCCGGCTGGTACGAGGTGCAGCAAGCCGCGCCCGCGCTCCTCGGCCTCGGCGCGGCCGAACTCCGCTACTGCTCCCCGACCCCGCGCAGCCGCGCCACCGGCACCGCCCTCGGCTACGCGCCGCTCGCCCAGCCTGCCCTCCGGGACTGCGACATGGGCCGCTGGCGCGGGCTCACCCTCGCCGAGGTCGCCGCCCTCGAACCGGCCGCCGTCGACGCCTGGCTCGCCGACGCCCGTTCCGCCCCGCACGGCGGCGAACCCCTCCTCGCCTTCATCTCCCGCATAGGCGGCTGGCTCGACACCCGCCCCGCCGACGATCTCACCGCCGCCGACGTCACGGTCGTCGCCGTCGCCGAACCGTCCGTCGTCCGCGCCGCCCTCGTCTACGCCCTCCGGGCCGCCCCCGCCACCTACTGGAGCGTCGACGTCCGCCCCCTCTCCACCGTCACCCTCGTCGGCCGCCCCGGCGCCTGGCACCTCCACCTGGACGCGCCCGCGCTGCGCTGAGCGCAGCCGACCGGCGGGGGGACCCGAGCTGACCGGCGGGGACCGGCGGGCCGGCGGCGGCGGAGCGGCTAGCCTGGGGACACGATGAACCGTTTGACCACGTCATGGGGCGACGTCACGCTCACCCGCCACCCCGAGGACCCGCGCGACCCGCTGCGCGCCTGGGACGCGGCCGACGAGTACCTGCTGAACCACCTCGCCGAGACCGGCACCGACCTCTCCGGCACCGTCGCCGTCCTCGGCGACCGCTGGGGCGCCCTCGTCACCGCGCTGTCGACCGCCGGGGCGGGCGCGGGCGCTGGTGCAGGGGCCGGTGCCGGGGGAGTGACCGGAGCTGCGGGAGAGGCCGCAGGCACGGCGCTCGTCCAGATCTCCGACTCATACCTCGGCCGGCAGGCCACCCGCGCCAACCTCGCGCGCGCCGGCGCCGCGCCCGGCGCCGTCCGCCTCCTCACCACCCAGGACCCGCCGCCCGCGCGGATCGACGTCCTCCTCGTCCGCGTCCCCAAGAGCCTCGCGCTCCTGGAGGACCAGCTGCACCGGCTCGCCCCCGCCGTCCACGAGGGCACGGTGATCGTCGGCACCGGCATGGTCAAGGAGATCCACACCTCCACCCTGACCCTCTTCGAGCGGATCCTCGGCCCCACCCGCACCTCGCTCGCGGTGAAGAAGGCCCGGCTGATCCACACCACCCCCGACCCGTCCGCCGCACCCGGGCCCAACCCGTGGCCCCACCGGTACGCCCTCCCGGCCGACACCCCCGCGCCCGTCCTCGCCGGCCGCACGGTCACCAACCACGCGGGCGTGTTCTGCGCCGACCGCCTCGACATCGGCACCCGCTTCCTCCTCGGCCACCTGCCGACCGGAATCGGCCACGCCCGCGTCGCCGACCTCGGCTGCGGCAACGGCGTCGTCGGCCTCGCGGTGGCACTCGCCGAACCCGACGCCGAACTGCTCTTCACCGACGAGTCGTACCAGGCCGTCGCCTCCGCCGAGGAGAACTTCCACGCCCACGCGGGCGACGGCCGCAAGGCCGAGTTCACGGTGGGCGACGGGCTCGCGGACGTCCCCGCCGGCTCCCTCGACCTCGTCCTCAACAACCCGCCCTTCCACAGCCACCAGGCCACCACCGACCGCACCGCCCGCCGGATGTTCTCCGACGCCCGGCGCGCGCTGCGCCCCGGCGGCGAACTGTGGGTCGTGGGCAACCGCCACCTCGGCTACCACGTCACCCTCCGCCGCATCTTCGGCAACAGCGAACTCGTCGCGAGCGAACCGAAGTTCGTGGTGCTCCGGGCCGTCAGACGCTGACGGTCAGGGAGGGGACTGGAGGGGAGCGCCGGCGCGGCCTGGATCCAGGATCGTGGATCCAATACTCGGGACCCAACCTCCTGGATCCAGCGTCTTGGATCCAATCTCCTGGCTCCAGGGTCTTGGATCCAACCTCCTGGATCCAACCTCCTGGATCCAAGGTCTTGGATCCAGGATCCTGGATTCGGAATTCCGGGCCCTCACACCTCCGGGAAGACCAGTTCCAGAGCGCGAAGGCGCTCCGCCTCGGTGGTGATGTCGAGACCGACGATCCGCTCGCGGCGGAAGGTGAACGCCACCGCCGCGACGGGAGTCCCGGCCGCGTACGCGACGAGTCCGGCGGCCCCCTCGACCAGCGCCGGCCGGATCACGGCCCCGGGTGGGCCAGGCAGGGCGGCCGCGGCGGCAGCCGCGACGGCCGCGGCTCCGTGCACCGGGCCCCCCTCCGTGTACACGACGGCCTCCGGGTCGAGCATCGCGGCGAGCGTGACGGCGTCACGCGCGCGTGCGGCGGCCAGGAAGGCGTCCACGAGCGTCCGCTGCCGCACCGGATCGTCGCACGCGCCTGCGCCCGCGCCCGCGCTCGCCGCGCCGCCGCCCCTCAGCCGCTCTCGCGCCCGGCGTGCCCCGCGAGCGGCCTCGGTGGCGGTGCCGCCCATGACCCGGGCGGTCTCGGCGGGGGCGAGCCCGAAGACGTCGTGGAGGAGGTACGCGAGCCGCTGCCGGGCCCCGAGCCGGTCCAGTACGCCGAGGAAGCCCAGGAGGACACTCTCGTCCAGGGCCTCCGCGACCGGCTCCGGCCGGCCCGACTCCGCCGCCGTGCGCGGCCGCGCGGTGGCGGCGAGGCAGTCACGGGCGACCAGCGCCGTCAGCCAGAGCCGCGCCATCTCCGGGGCACCCGTGGCCAGTTCGGCCCGCACCCGTTCGAGCGCGGCCTCCGCCTCCCGTTCCGCCTCCGCGCCGAGCAGTCGCAGGGCGACGCCCCGCAGCCGTTCCTCGTCGGCGTCGAACCGCGCGCAGAGCGCGGTCACCACAGCGTCGTCGTGCATGGGGTCCCACTTCCCGTCAGGTTCCGTCACCGTACTGACGGGCCCGCCGCGGCCGTTGTGACGTGGGCCGGGAGGGGCGTTGTCGGTGCCGGGTGTCACGATCGACGGCGAGGACGGACGCGGGACGTCGCGGGGCGGACGTGGAGGGAAGGCGCTGTGAGGGCGGAGCGGGAGCGGGCGGCGGAGGAACTCGTCGAGGGGTTTCTCCAGTCGGCGCCGGAGGGCTGGACCGAGGCGCGGCTGACCTGGACGGAGGACGACCACAGCCTCGGACACAGGGGCGAGTTCAGGACGGGGGACGGCCCCTGGCAGCCCATGACGGGCCGTGGGGCGTACAGCTCGATCGCCGCACCGGCCCGGGTGCTGAGGGCGCCGGGCGGGCCCCCGGGCGGCACGGGCGAACTCGTGTGCGCGCCGGGAGGGGCGTACCGCCTCGTCGTCACCCCCGGCACGGGTGTCAGAGGAGGCCCGGGCGGCTATCTGATCGTCCTGGACCCGGACGCCCGGCTGCCCGAGCCCGGGGGCGAGGAGGAGACCGGCACGGCGCCACCGGCCGGGGACCCGGCGGAGGCGGTCGCGCTGTTCCGCGCGATCACGGCGCGCCGGGCCGGGCTCCTCGGCGGCCCCGAGCCGCTGCCCGCGCCCGCCACCGAGAGCGCGATCGCGGCGGCGGAGCGGCGGCTCGGCGCCCGGCTGCCCGCCGACCTCCGCGCCCTGTACGCCCTCGCCGACGGCGACAGCGCCGACGGCCCGCACCGCTGGCTCCTGGGCGAGGGCGGCTGGCTCAGCCTCGACCGGGTGGTCGCCGTGCACGGGCACCAGCGGCGGCCGGACTGGACGGGCTGGAGCCTGGCGTGGAACGCGGTGATCCTCGACGCCGATCCGCCGGGGCGGGTGCGGCGCTGCACCGGCGACCCGACCAGGATCCCGTTCCTCACCGGCGAGGACGGCAATTACGTGGCGGTGGACCTGGCTCCGGCCCGGCGCGGCCACCCGGGGCAGGTCATCGGCATCGGCCGCGACCACGCCCACGGCGCCGCGTACCTCGCGGAGTCGGTCACGGAGCTGCTGCGGCGCGTGCTCGCCGAGCTGGAGCGGGGCGCGTACGAGGTCGAGGACGGGAACGTCTGGCTCGACAGCGGTCTCCGGGGCGCCGCGCGCCCGCCGCGCCCCGGGGCGGTGGGGGACCGCCCCGGCCCGGAGGTCCAGGAAGTCCTGCACCACGGCCAGGAGGACGGCCCGGTCGACCTCGCCGCCCTCGCGGGCGCCCCCGCGCTGCGCCAGGTGGGCCTGTACGGCGGCGCGGCCGCGCGGGACCTCGCGCCGCTGCGGGAGACCCCGGTCGAATCGCTGACCACCGCCGTCACCGGCACCGCCCTCGCCCCGCTGGCCGGCCATCCCCGGCTCCGCGCGCTCCGCCTGACCGGCGCCGACGCCCCCGTGGACCTGGCCCCGCTCCGTACGCTCCCCGCCCTGTGCGGCCTCGACCTGAGCGCGGTCCCGCTCGCCGACCCCGCGGTCCTCGCCGCGCTGCCGGGACTGCGGTATCTGGCGCTGGAGCGGCGGCAGTGGGCGGCCCTGTTCCAGGCGGGCGGCCCGCCGGCGGGTCTCGCCGCGGTCCGCCTGGACGGGCCGGACGCGGGACTCGGCGAGGCGCTGGAGCTGGCCGCCCGGCTGGGTCACCCGCTGGAGGTCTTCCGGGCCGAGGGCGCCGGCCCGGTCTCCGCGAGGACGAGACAGACGGCCGCGACGCCTGCGAGCACCAGCACCCCCGGACCCACGTAACCGGGACCGTCGTCGGTCGCGCGGCTCCCGCCGCCGCTGAGCTCGCACACGTACCGGGGCGGCAGGTACGCGACCCGGTGGCCCACCACATCGGCGGCGGCGCCGGGCTCGCCCGCCACCCGGCACGGGCGGGCGGGGAAGGCGTCGGTGCCGCTGTCGTCCGTGTCGAGCACCGCCAGGCCGACGAGGAACAGCCCCCAGGTGTACAGCCCCACGGCGGCGGCCACCGCCAGCGCGGCCCCGCACCGCAGCCGGGTCTCCCGGTCGGCCCGCCGCACGCCGGTCCGCCCGAGCCGGCCGAAACCGTATCCGGCGAATCCGATGCCGACGACGGGCAGGAGGACGAGCAGCACGAGGAGCGTCATGCGGCCGACCCCATCATCCCCGTCCGCCGAACGACCGTGACGGAGCCCACAGTTCCGGCACCGGCACAGGGCCGGCCGCCGTCCGGCGCCGACGGCCGGCTCTCCAGCGCCCGACTGCCCGGCGCCCAGCTCAAGGCCATCGGCTCCCGGGCCCTCGACCGTCCGGCCGCCAGCTCGCCGACCTTCGGCTCTCCGGCCGCCAGCTCGCCGACCTTCGGCTCTCCGGCCGCCAGCTTGCCGACCTTCGGCTCTCCGGCCGCCAGCTCGCCGACCCTCGGCTCTCCGGCCGCCGGCTCACCGGCCCTCGGCTCACCGGCCGTCAACTCCCCGGCCGTCAGCTCTCCGGCGTCGGGCTCTCCGCCGCCGCGCGCTCCAGCGCGGCGAGTTCCCGGTCGGCGCGTTCGGCGACGAGGGCGAGGACGCGGCCGGCGGCCGCCAGGTCCTCCTCCGGGATGTCGGCCCAGACGCGGGCGGAGACGGGCGCGGTCTCGGCGCCCACGGCGGCGAGCAGCTCGCGGCCGGCGTCGGTGGGGAGAAGGCGGGGGCCGTCGGCGACGAGGAGGCCCTTCGCCCGCAGGGAGGCGAGTGCCGCGAGGGTGTCGGCGGGGGAGCCCTTCAGGGAGGCGCGGACCCCGGCGACCAGCTCCTCCTGGCTGAGCGGCGCCCCCGCGGTGACGGCCGTGCGGAGCGTGACCTGCTCCAGGAAGGTGGCGCCGTGCCGGGCCAGGACATGCTCCAGCAGGCCCCGGGCGGCGTAGTGGGCCAGGCCGAGCATGCGGGCGTCGGCGGGCGCGGCGGCTGCGGTGGTGGTGGTCGTGCTCATGGTGTTGCCCCTGAGTGGTCGTGCCGGCGCTCGGGCCGGTGGAAGTGCCGGTGGTCGGGTCCGCGGCCGGGTCCGCGGCCGAATCTGCGGCCGGGTCCGCGGTCAGGTCTGCGGTCGGGTCTGCGGTCGTGCCGGTGGTGTCCCCGGTGCGGGCGGGAGGAGAGGGACGTCGAGCAGGGTCCTCAGCTCCTCGGTGAACGCGTGGGTCCGCGCCCCGCCCCGTCCCCCCAGCGGTTCGAGGAGCTGTTCCAGGAGGTCCTGGACCACGTCGACGGCCTGCCGCGTGACGGTCACGCCCTCCTCGGTGAGGGAGAGCTGGACGGCGCGCGGGTCGCGGGGGTCGCGGGTGCGCTCGATCAGGCCGGCCGACTCCAGGGAGCGGGCCAGCTTCGAGACGTACAGCGCCTCCATGCCGGTGTGGTCGGCGAGCTGTCGCTGACTGGGCCGCTCGCCGGTGCGCCGCATGCCGTACAGCGACGCGACCAGCGAGTACTGCGCGTGGGTGAGGCCCAGCGGCCCCACCGCGCGGTCGACCGCGACCCGCCACTTGTTGGCGAGCCGCCACACCAGAAATCCGGCCGAGGGGCCGGGAAAACCCTTGCTCATGTCGAATAGAGTACATGGCTACTATATCCATGGCTACTAAACGAGAGCCGCCCCGCCGCCCCGGTCGAGACCCACCCCGCCGCCCGGGTCGAGAGCCCCCCGCCGCCCACCCGGCACCCTGGAGTAGAAGGCCGCGCCACACCCCCCCTCCACGGTCGTTGCATAAAACTACGAGGCCACGTATAGTCATGCCATCCATGAGGAGGGTTTCGATGACGGTACGAGCAGCAGTGGCAGGCGCGAGCGGATACGCGGGAGGGGAACTCCTGCGCCTTCTCCTCGCCCACCCCCACGTCGAGATCGGCACCCTGACCGGCCACTCCAACGCCGGCCAGAAGCTCGGTGGCCTCCAGCCCCACCTGCTGCCGCTCGCCGACCGCGTCCTCGCGCCCACCACCGCCGAGGAGCTCGCCGGTCACGACGTCGTCTTCCTCGCGCTGCCGCACGGCCAGTCCGCCGCCGTCGCGGAGCAGCTCGGCCCGGAGGTCCTCGTCGTCGACATGGGCGCCGACTTCCGGCTGAAGGACCCGGCCGACTGGGAGACGTACTACGGCTCCCCGCACGCCGGCACCTGGCCCTACGGCCTCCCCGAACTGCCGGGCGCCCGCGCCGCGCTGGAGGGGTCCAAGCGCATCGCGGTGCCCGGTTGCTACCCCACCGCCGTCTCGCTCGCCCTCTTCCCGGCGTACGCGGACGGGCTCGCCGCCCCCGAGGCCGTGATCGTCGCCGCGTCCGGCACCTCCGGCGCCGGCAAGGCCCTCAAGCCGCACCTGCTCGGCAGCGAGGTCATGGGCAACATGACCCCGTACGGCGTCGGCGGCGGCCACCGGCACACCCCCGAGATGATCCAGAACCTCAGCGGCCCGGCCGGCGAGCGGGTCACCGTCTCCTTCACCCCGACCCTGGCCCCGATGCCCCGCGGCATCCTCGCCACCTGCACCGCCGCCGCCCAGCCCGGCGTGACCGCCGAGGCCGTCCGCACCGCCTACGAGAAGGCGTACGCGGACGAGCCGTTCGTCCACCTCCTCCCCGAGGGGCAGTGGCCGGCGACGGCGTCCGTCCACGGTTCCAACGCCGTTCACGTCCAGGTCGCGTACGACGCGAACGCGCACCGGATCATCGCGATCAGCGCCATCGACAACCTCACCAAGGGCACCGCCGGCGGCGCGGTGCAGAGCATGAACATCGCCCTCGGCCTGCCCGAGGACACCGGACTCTCCACGATTGGAGTCGCTCCATGAGCGTCACCGCAGCGCAGGGATTCACGGCGGCGGGCATCGCCGCCGGGATCAAGCAGAACGGCAACCCGGACCTGGCCCTCGTGGTCAACACCGGGCCCCGCCGCGCCGCCGCGGGAGTCTTCACGTCCAACCGCGTCAAGGCCGCCCCCGTCACCTGGTCCCAGCAGGTCCTGGCCGACGGCGAGCTGACCGCCGTGGTCCTCAACTCCGGCGGCGCCAACGCCTGCACCGGCCCCCAGGGCTTCCAGGACACCCACGCCACCGCCGAGAAGGTCGCCGAGGTCCTCAGCGCACAGGGCGCGGAGGTCGGCGCCGGCGAGGTCGCCGTCGCCTCCACCGGCCTCATCGGCGTCCTCCTGCCCATGGACAAGCTCCTCCCGGGCGTCGAGAAGGCCGCCGCCGAACTCTCCGCGCACGGCGGCGAGAAGGCCGCCATCGCCATCAAGACCACCGACACCGTCCACAAGACCGCCGTGGCGGGCAAGGACGGCTGGACGGTCGGCGGCATGGCGAAGGGCGCGGGCATGCTCGCCCCCGGCCTCGCCACCATGCTCGTCGTCCTCACCACCGACGCCGACGTCGACGCCAAGGGCCTCGACGCCGCCCTGCGCTCCGCCACCCGGCTCACCTTCGACCGGGTCGACTCCGACGGCTGCATGTCGACCAACGACACCGTCCTCCTCCTCGCCTCCGGCGCCTCCGGCGTCACCCCGGCCCAGGACGACTTCGCCGAGGCCGTCCGGGAGGTCTGCGCCGACCTCGCCCGCCAGCTCATCGGCGACGCCGAGGGCGCCAGCAAGGACATCCGCATCGAGGTGATCAACGCGGCGACCGAGGACGACGCCGTCGAGGTGGGCCGCTCCATCGCCCGCAACAACCTCCTCAAGTGCGCCATCCACGGCGAGGACCCCAACTGGGGCCGGGTGCTCTCCGCCATCGGCACCACCGCCGCCGCCTTCGAGCCCGACGAGCTGAACGTCGCCATCAACGGCGTCTGGGTGTGCCGGAACGGCTCCGTCGGCGAGGACCGCGACCTCGTCGACATGCGCTACCGGGAGGTCGTCATCACCGCCGACCTCGCCGCCGGCTCCGAGTCCGCCGTGATCTGGGCCAACGACCTGACCGCCGACTACGTCCACGAGAACAGCGCCTACTCGTCATGACCAATGCCACGCGGAAGCACACCGCCCTCCCCAAGGCCCAGATCCTGATTGAGGCCCTGCCCTGGCTCACCCGCCACCACGGCAAGACCGTCGTCATCAAGTTCGGCGGCAACGCCATGATCGACGAGGAGCTGAAGGCCGCCTTCGCCCAGGACGTCGTCTTCCTGCGCCACGCCGGCCTCAAGCCGGTCGTCGTGCACGGCGGCGGCCCCCAGATCAGCGCGGCCCTCGACCGGCACGGCATCGTCAGCGAGTTCAAGGCGGGCCTCCGGGTCACCACCGAGGACGCGATGGACGTCGTACGCATGGTGCTCGCCGGGCAGGTCCAGCGCGAGCTCGTCGGCCTGCTCAACCAGCACGGCCCGCTCGCCATCGGCCTCACCGGCGAGGACGCCCACACCATCACGGCCACCAAGCACCGGCCGGAGATCGACGGCGAACGGATCGACATCGGCCGTGTCGGCGAGATCACCGCCATCGACACCGGCGCCATCCAGGCGCTCCTGGACGACGGCCGCATCCCGGTCGTCTCCTCCATCGCCCGCTCCGAGGACGACGGACATGTCTACAACGTCAATGCTGATACGGCGGCTGCGGCACTCGCTGCGGCGCTGGGCGCCGAGACGCTGATGGTCCTCACCGACGTCGAGGGCCTCTACGAGGACTGGCCGCACAGCGACGAGGTCATCAGCCGCCTCACCGCCACCCAGCTGGAGAAGCTGCTGCCCGACCTCTCCAGCGGCATGGTCCCCAAGATGGAGGGCTGCCTGCACGCCGTCCGCAACGGCGTCACCACCGCCCGCGTCATCGACGGGCGCGTCCAGCACTCCATCCTGCTGGAGATCTTCACCGACGAGGGCATCGGCACGATGGTCGTGCCGGACGGACAGGGGGAACGATGAGCAACGGACAGCTGACCGAGCGGTGGCAGGGCTCGCTCATGAACAACTACGGCACCCCGCGCCTGGCCCTGGTCCGCGGCGAGGGCGCCAAGGTGTGGGACGCCGACGGCAAGGAGTACCTCGACTTCGTCGGCGGCATCGCCGTCAACGCCCTCGGCCACGCCCACCCGGCCGTCGTCGAGGCCGTCACCCGGCAGATCCAGAGCCTGGGCCACGTCTCCAACCTCTTCGTCGCCGAACCGCCCGTCGCCCTCGCCGAGCGGCTCCTGTCGCTCTTCGGCCGCCCCGGCAAGGTCTTCTTCTGCAACTCCGGCGCCGAGGCGAACGAGGCCGCCTTCAAGATCGGCCGGCTCACCGGCCGGACCCACATGGTCGCCACCGACGGCGGCTTCCACGGCCGGACCATGGGCTCCCTCGCCCTCACCGGCCAGCCCGGCAAGCGGACCCCCTTCCTGCCGCTGCCCGGCGACGTCACCCACGTCCCGTACGGCGACGTGGAGGCGCTGCGCGCCGCCGTCACCGAGGAGACGGCGTTCGTCGTCATCGAGCCCATCCAGGGCGAGATCGGCGTCGTCGTCCCGCCCACCGGCTACCTCAAGGCCGCCCGGGAGATCACCCGCGCCGCCGGGGCCCTCCTCGTCCTCGACGAGGTGCAGACCGGCATCGGGCGCTGCGGCCACTGGTTCGAGCACCAGGCCCACGAGGGCGTGGACCCCGACGTCGTCACCCTCGCCAAGGGCCTCGGCGGCGGCCTCCCGCTCGGCGCCACCGTGGCCTTCGGCGCCGCCGCCGAGCTCTTCGCCCCCGGCCACCACGGCACCACCTTCGGCGGCAACCCGGTCGCCTGCGCCGCCGGCCTCGCCGTCCTCGACACCCTCGCCGCCGACGCGGCCCTCGACCACGTCAAGTCCGTCGGCGAGCGGCTGCGCTCCGGAATCGAGGCTCTCGGGCACCCGCTGGTCTCCCACGTCCGTGGCGCGGGCCTCCTGCTGGGTATCGTGCTCACCGAGCCCCTCGCGCCCCAGGTGCAGCAGGCGGCTCAGGACGCCGGCCTCCTGGTGAACGCGCCCGCCCCCGACGTCGTACGGATCATGCCCTCGCTGGTCCTCACCGACGCCGAGGCGGACACCTTCCTCCAGGCCCTGCCGGCCGTTCTCGACGAGGTGAACGGGCAAGGACGAACCGGAGAATGAGGCGACGATGACCGACGCGCAGGGGAACGAGCCCGGAGGGCCGTCGGTCCCGCAGACCCGCACCGCACGCCACCGCAGGATCGTCGACATCCTCAACCGGCAGCCGGTGCGGTCGCAGAGCCAGCTCGCCAAGCTCCTCGCGGACGACGGGCTGAGCGTCACCCAGGCGACGCTCTCCCGCGACCTCGACGAGCTCGGCGCGGTGAAGATCCGCAACACCGGCGGCGAGCTGATCTACGCGGTCCCCAGCGAAGGCGGCTTCCGCACCCCGCAGGCCCCGCTCGGCGAGTCCGCCAAGGAGGAGCGCATGCGCCGCCTCTCCGGCGAACTCCTCATCTCCGCCGAGGCGTCCGCCAACCTGGTGGTGCTGCGGACCCCTCCGGGCGCCGCCCAGTTCCTCGCGTCCGCCATCGACCAGGCCGAACTCCACGCCATCCTCGGCACCATCGCCGGTGACGACACCCTGCTGCTGATCTCCCGCGAGCCGACCGGCGGCCAGGCCCTCGCCGACCACCTGCTGCGCCTGGCGCAGAAGGGCAACTGAGCCGCGCTCAGTACCGCGTGATCGCCGTCGCCCCCTGCCGGGTGCCGACGGCGATGTGCGGCCGCCGGTCCGGCTCCGCCCAGGCGAGGATCGCCCGCATCGCGTCGGCCGGCACGGAGACGCAGCCGGCGGTCGCCCCGGCCCCGTTCACGTGCAGGAAGATCCCGGCGCCGCGCATCCGTACCGGGCGGGCGTAGTTGAAGCCGATGACGAGCGCGTGGGCGTACTGCGTCCGGTACGCGACGATGTGCTCGGCCTCCGCGGCCCGGCAGTCCGCGGGCAGCCCCTCGACCCAGTGGTTGTACGCGCGCGAGTCGTTGTCCTGGCACCACCACGAGTCGCGGGTGGCCCGCACGTACCGGTACTCCGTGCCCGGCGGCGCGGCCCGGATCCCGAAGGCGTACGGCAGGTCGAAGAGGCCGGTCGGCGTCGTGTTCGTGCCCTGCCGCCGTGCGGCCCCCTCCACCAGCCCCTTCGCGCCGAACCGGGCCGGCGCCGAACCCGCCCGCACCCACCGCCCGCCGCGCCGGTCCCACCAGGTGACGGTGCCGGTGGTGGCCCGGGTGTCCGCGGCGACGGCGGTGATCAGCTGCGAGCCGCCGCCGGTGTCCGCCATCAGCGCGGGCAGCGGGACCACCGGGGAAGCCGGGGCGGGAGCCGGGGCCGAGGCCAGGCAGAGCAGCGTGGCGCCGAGCGCGAGAAGGGTACGCATGGCGGCGAGGCTAGGGCGCCGGGCGGCAGCGGGCCAGGCTACTGGGCCGAGTGGGGGAGCGGCGGCAGCGGCAGCGGCAGCGCGGGCAGCCCGTCGAGGCTGCTGGCGATGTGCTCCTTGCCCTCGCAGTACGTGTTGAACTCGTCCTCCGTCTTCCGGTTGAAGAACTCGGCGTGCAGCGTCCGCTCCTCCCGGTACTCCATCACCGGCACGGCGAACCCGCAGGAGTCGCTGACCCGCCGCGCGTGCACCAGGACGATCGCCCGCGCGCTGATCTGGTCCTTGACCGCCTCCTCGGGGAAGCGGGCGAAGAGTTCGGGCCAGCGCGGGTCGTCGCGCAGCACGGCCTCGCCGTCGCCGTGCACCCGCACCACGGTCGGCGGGCCGGAGAAGGCCGTCCACATGAGGGTGATCCGCCCGTTGCCGGGCTCGCGCAGATGGGCGACGGTCTCGGCGCTGCTGCCCCCGAAGTCGATGTAGGCCAGGGTCAGTTCGTCGAGGACGACGAGGGTTCCCTTCCGCCCCTTGGGCGAGAGGTTGACGTGGCCGTCGCCGGACAGGGGCGCGGTGGCGGTGAAGTAGACGGGCTGGTCCTCGATGAAGGCACGCAGCCGCCCATCGATACGCTCATACGTTTTTCCCATGGGGTCATTCTCCGCCGAGGCGGCCCCGCGGTGACGCCCCGTCTCACAGCGGGCCCGCTCAGCCGGTCCACGGGCGCAGGGCGCGCCCCGCCTCCCGTACGACCCCGGGCTCGGGGTCGTCCAGCAGCTCCCGCATGCGGCGCGGGTCCACCAGGTCGAGCAGCCGCAGCCCGGCCACCGCCGAGGCCCGCACCCGGCCGTTCGGATGCTCCGTCAGCTTCCGCAGCGCGGCGCCGTCCACGGCCCGCGTCCCGCACTCGCCGAGTCCGAGCGGCGCCCGGTCCGGCACGTCCGCCCCCGCGCAGGCCGTCCGGTACACGCTCGCCGGATCGCCCCCGCCCTGGCGCACCACCCACCGGGCGCAGGCCCGTGTCCGCCCCGACCGGTCGAAGAGATACGGTTCCGCCTCCGCGTGCCGGCCGGCCCCGCGCAGCGCCGTGACGCCCGCCGCCCGCACCCGTCCGGACCGCGCGCCCAGCAGGACCGGGACGGTCGCATCCGGCTCGCCGGCCGCCACCGCCGCGGAGGCGGCCCGTTCCTGAACGACGGGGTCGTGGTCCCCGGCCGCGACCAGGGCCAGGCCGAGGCCGTCGTACAGCCGCCGGTCGAGCGCGACCGTGAGCGCGGCCCGTCGGGTGGCCGCGTCGCGGCAGCCGAGGAGCAGCGCGGTGACGGCCGCGCCGGGCCCGTCCCGCAGCAGCGCGTCCAGCAGCTCGACGGCCTCCCCGCCCCGCAGCCGGCCGGCGAGCCGCAGGATCACGGGCGCCGTGACGGTCAGACTCTCGTGCGAGGCGGTGGGCAGCTCCGCCCGCAGCAGGGCCAGGGCACGCGCGCGTACCGGCTCCGCCCAGTCCGTGGCCCGGATCACGACCAGCGGGAGCAGTTCCGGCCGCCCCGCCGCGTACGGCAGCGCCGCTTCCCGGATCCGTCCGTCGGGGTCGCACAGGGCGAGCGCGAGCCGTGCCCCGGAGGGCGCCGCCGGCGAGGGTGCGGAGGTCCTCCGCCACAGCCGCCGCCATCCCGGCCCGGACTCTCCGGTGAGCCACGCGTGCGAGGGCTGCACATGGCCGTGGACGACCGCCCGCCGGATGTCCTCGTCCAGATCGGCCCACGCCTTCGGCCGCGTCCCGTCGAGCGCCCGCTCCAGGGGGAGCCCCCGCCCCACCCGCCGCACCGCCGCCTGCCTCGCCTCCGCCTCGTTCCTCATGCGCGGAGGGTAGAGGTCACCGGCCCGCGCACGCCCCCGGATTTCCTGGTCGCCGTGTCCTCGCCGTGCGGGAGACGTTGTCCCCGCGCGGGTGGTGCGGGGATCCGATTGACGAATCATGCGGAGTTCTGCATACTCATGCATCAGCGTTCCGGTTTCATCAAGGCGAGGAGCAACCAGAAGTGAGCAGCAACAACGGTGACGTCCGGCTCTGGGGCGGCCGCTTCGCCGACGGTCCGGCCGAGGCCCTCGCGAAGCTCTCCGCCTCGGTCCACTTCGACTGGCGCCTCGCCCCCTACGACATCGCCGGATCCCGGGCCCACGCGCGCGTGCTCCACAAGGCGGGACTGCTCACCGAGGACGAGCTGACCCGGATGCTAGCCGGTCTGGACCAGCTGGAGGCGGACGTCGCCGACGGCTCCTTCGTCGGCACCATCGCCGACGAGGACGTCCACACCGCCCTGGAGCGCGGCCTCCTGGAGCGCCTGGGTGCCGAGCTCGGCGGCAAGCTGCGGGCCGGCCGGTCCCGCAACGACCAGGTCGCCACCCTCTTCCGGATGTACCTCCGGGACCACGCCCGGATCATCGGCGGGCTCGTCGCCGACCTCCAGGACGCGCTCGTCGGCCTCGCCGAGGCGCACCCGGACGTCGCCATGCCCGGCCGGACCCACCTCCAGCACGCCCAGCCGGTGCTCTTCGCCCACCATGTGCTCGCCCACGCCCAGTCCCTCTCCCGGGACGCCGAGCGGCTGCGCCAGTGGGACACCCGGACGGCGGTCTCCCCGTACGGCTCCGGCGCCCTCGCCGGCTCCTCCCTCGGGCTCGACCCGGAGGCGGTCGCCAAGGACCTCGGCTTCGAGCGCGGCTCGTCCGGCAACTCGATCGACGGCACGGCCTCCCGTGACTTCGTCGCCGAGTTCGCCTTCATCACCGCGATGATCGGCGTCAACCTCTCCCGGATCGCCGAGGAGATCATCATCTGGAACACGAAGGAGTTCTCCTTCGTCACCCTCCACGACGCCTTCTCCACCGGCTCGTCGATCATGCCGCAGAAGAAGAACCCGGACATCGCCGAGCTCGCCCGGGGCAAGTCCGGCCGCCTCATCGGCAACCTGTCCGGCCTGATGGCCACCCTCAAGGCGCTGCCGCTCGCCTACAACCGCGACCTCCAGGAGGACAAGGAGCCGGTCTTCGACTCCTGCGACCAGCTGGAGGTCCTGCTCCCCGCCTTCACCGGCATGATGGCCACGCTCACCGTCAACCGGGAGCGCATGGAGGAGCTGGCCCCGGCCGGGTTCTCGCTCGCCACCGACATCGCCGAGTGGCTGGTCAGGCAGGGTGTGCCCTTCCGCGTCGCCCACGAGGTCGCCGGCGAGTGCGTGAAGGTCGCCGAGTCCGAGGGCAAGGAGCTGGACGAGCTGACGGACGAGCAGTTCGCCAAGATCTCCGAGCACCTCACCCCCGAGGTCCGGACGGTCCTCGACGTCCCCGGCGCCCTCGCCTCCCGCAACGGCCGCGGCGGCACCGCGCCCTCCGCCGTCGCCGTCCAGCTCGTCGAGGTCAAGGCGGACCTGGTCGTCCAGCACGCCTGGGCGGACGCCAAGAAGTAACCGAGAGGTAGCCGAGAGGCAGCCGAGGAGCGGCCAGGAAGTAGCCGCCCCCTCCCCGTCCCGTCTCCCGGAAGGCCCCGCAAGGGGCCTTCCGGCGTTTCGCGTGCCCGCGGGCCGATGGGTTGCCGGGTTGCCAGAGTCCCGCATGAGACAAAGATGTCTCACTTGGTGTATGGTCGTCTCATGTCAGTCGATCGTGCCCAGGTACTCCGCGCCGCCGCCGCCCTGCTCTCCCGCAAGGCGACCGCCACCATGGACGAGGTCGCGCGGGCCGCGGGCATCGGGCGGGCGACCCTGCACCGGCACTTCGCCGGCCGGGACACGCTCGTGCGGGCCCTCGAAGAACTGTGCATCGAGGAGGCCGAGGCCGCGCTCGACGCGGCCCGGATCGAGGAGGGCCCCGCCGACGAGGCGGTCCGCCGCCTCGTCACCGCCTCCCAGCCCGCCGCCCCGCTGCTCGCCTTCCTCGTCACCGAGAACCAGCTGTTCGAGGGCGAGGGGCAGAACGAGGGCTGGTCCCGGCTCGACGCCCGGCTCGTCGACCTCTTCCGGCGCGGCCAGGAGGAGGGCACCTTCCGGATCGACCTGACACCCGCCTGGCTCTGCGAGGCGTTCTACGGGCTGATCGGCTCGGGCGCATGGGCCGTCGCCGACGGGCGGGTCGCCGCCAACGACTTTTCTTACATGATCGCCGAGCTGCTGCTCGGCGGAGCGCGCAGGAGCGTGGAGAAGTGATCACCGAAACCGTTCAGCACGAGAGCCATATCGAGGGCGTGCGCCGTCCCGGCCGGTGGCTCGCCCTCGCCGCGCTCGTCCTGGCCGTGCTGCTCGTGGCCGTGGACGCCACCGTGCTCGGCCTGGCGACCCCGTTCCTCTCCGAGGACCTGAAGCCCTCCGGCAGCCAGCTGCTCTGGATCGGCGACGTCTACTCCTTCGTCATCGCCGGTCTGCTGGTCTCCATGGGCAGCCTCGGCGACCGCATCGGCCGCAAGAAGCTGCTCCTGATCGGTGCCGTCGCCTTCGGCGCCGTCTCGGTCCTGAACGCCTACGCGACCAGCCCCGAGATGATGATCGCCGCCCGCGCCCTGCTCGGTGTCGCCGGCGCGACCCTGATGCCCTCCACCCTGGCCCTCATCCGGAACCTCTTCCACGACCCGCGCGAGCGCAGCCTCGCCATCGGCATCTGGGGCGCCATGGCCTCGGCCGGTGCCGCCGTCGGCCCGGTCGTCGGAGGCTTCCTCCTGGAGCACTTCTGGTGGGGCTCGGTCTTCCTCATCAACCTGCCCGTCATGGCCGTCCTGGTCCTCGTCGGCGTCAAGTTCATCCCGGAGTCGAAGAACCCGAACCCGGGCCCGTGGGACCTGCCCAGCGTCGGCCTCTCCCTGGTCGGCATGATCGGCGTCGTCTACGCCGTCAAGGAACTGGCCTCGCACGGCCTCACCCTCGACGTGGCCGTCGCCGTGCTCGTCGGCGCGGGCGGCCTCACCTGGTTCGTCCGCCGTCAGCTCACCCTGCCGGCCCCGCTCCTGGACATGCGCCTGTTCCGCAACCGCGGCTTCTCCGGCGCCGTCCTCGCCGACCTGCTGACCATCCTCGGCCTCGCCGGGCTGGTGTTCTTCCTGTCCCAGTTCTTCCAGCTGGTCCAGGGCCGGGCACCGCTGGAGGCCGGACTCGCCGAACTGCCCGCCGCCATCGGCTCGGTGACGGCCGGTCTGCTCGCCGGCCGGTTCGCCCGCCGGTTCTCGGTCCGCTCGGCCGTCGCCGGCGGTCTCGCCGCCATCGGTCTGGCCCTCGCGGTCCTGACCGTGATCGGCCGGTCCACCGGCTACCCGCTGCTCGGCGCGAGCCTGCTCGTCGTCGGCGTCGGCGCCGGACTCGCCTTCACCGTCACCGCCGACGTGATCCTCTCCAGCGTCCCCAAGGAGCAGGCCGGATCCGCGTCCGCCGTCTCCGAGACGGCGTACGAGCTCGGCGCCGCACTCGGCATCGCCGTCCTCGGCTCCATCGTGACCGGCGTCTACCGGGGCTTCACCGTCCCGGCCGGAGTCCCGTCCGACGTCGCCGCCGCGGCCCACGACTCGCTCGGCGGCGCGGTCGAGGCGTCCGGGGCCCTCGACCCCGCCCGCGCGGAAGCGCTCGTGACGGCCGCCCAGGACGCCTTCGTCGAGGGCCTGCGGATCGCCGCGGGCGTCGGCGCCGCCGTCCTCCTCGCGACCGCCGTGGCCGCCTGGTTCCTCCTCAGGAACCAGAAGCTCGCGGACCACGTGGAGCACTGACCCCACGCACGAGGGCGCCCCCGGAACGACTCCGGGGGCGCCCTTCGCGCGTACGGCGGGACGCCCGGCGCCCGGCCGAGACCGCGTACGGCCGACCGGCCCCTACGCGGCTTCCTTCGCCTTCGTGGCGTACATGTCCACGTACTCCTGGCCCGAGAGCCGCATGACCTCCGCCATCACCGAGTCCGTCACCGCCCGGAGCACGTACCGGTCGCGGTCCATGCCCTCGTACCGGGAGAACTCCAGCGGCTCGCCGAAGCGGACCGTCACCTGGGCCGGGCGCGGGAAGCCCGCACCGCTCGGCTGCGCCTTGTCCGTGCCGATCACCGCGAACGGCACCACCGGCGCGCCGGTCATCAGCGTCAGCCGGGCCACGCCCGTACGGCCCCGGTAGAGCCGGCCGTCGGGGGAGCGGGTGCCCTCCGGGTAGATCGAGAAGATCTTCCCCTCCTCCAGCACCCGGCGGCCCGTCATCAGCGCCGCGACACCGCCCCGGCCGCCGTCCCGGTCCACCGGGATCATGCCGACGCTGGTGAAGAACCAGGCCATCAGCCGGCCCTTCAGGCCCTTGCCCTTCACGTACTCGTCCTTGCCGATGAAGTACACCGGGCGGTCCAGGCAGATCGGCATGATCATCGAGTCGATGAAGGTGAGGTGGTTGCCCGCGAGGATCACCGGACCGGTCCCGGGGACGTTCTCGGCTCCCTCGACGCGAGGGCGGAACATCAGGCGCAGGACCGGACCGAGAGTGGCCTTGACGATCGCGAGACGGGACAACGGTTCCTCCGGTGTCGGGCGGGCGGCTCGGGGGAGCCGACGGTGCAGCACGCGACGATACTCGCGGGTCACGGCCCCGCGCACATCGGGTTCACCGAACGGATACACGGTGTTGACGCGTGTTTCCGCCATGTTCGGCCCAGGTCCGCCGCCCGTAGGGGATCGGCGCCTAGCGTCGGGACCACCCCGATGACAGGTGCGGGACAACACACAGGAGGACCTCCATGACCCAGGGCGCACCCCGGACCCCGGCCCGCCGCACGGTACTCGGAGCGGCCGGCGCCGCCGCGTTCGGCGCCGCCTCCGGCCTCGCCGCCGGCGCGGGCACCGCCCAGGCTGCCGAGACGGCCGAGACCGCAGACCCGCGGGGCCGGGGCGCCGGACGGGGCCACGGACGCGGCTACCGCTCGCTCCCCGTCCCGACCGTCATCGCCCACCGCGGCGCCAGCGGCTACCGCCCCGAGCACACCCTCGGCTCCTACGCGCACGCCCTGGACCTCGGCGCCCACGTCATCGAGCAGGACCTCGTCCCCACCAAGGACGGCCACCTGGTCTGCCGGCACGAGAACGACATCACCGGCACCACCGACGTCGCCGACCACCCCGAGTTCGCCTCCCGCAGGACCACCAAGTCGGTGGACGGCGTCTCGTACACCGGCTGGTTCGCCGAGGACTTCACCCTCGCCGAGCTGAAGACCCTCCGCGCCAAGGAGTGCATCCCCGGCACCCGCCAGGAGAACACCCTGTACGACGGCCGCTGGACCGTCCCCACCTTCGAGGAGGTCCTGCGCTGGGCCGACGAGGAGGGCCGCCGCCGGGGCCGCGAGATCTGGCTCCACGTCGAGACCAAGCACCCCTCGTACTTCCGCTCGATCGGCCTCGGCCTGGAGGAGCGCCTGGCCAGGCTGCTCCGCCGCTACGGCCGCCACCGCGCCCACTCCGCCGTCTTCCTCCAGTCCTTCGAGCCCAGCAGCGTCCAGCGCCTGTCGAAGCTGGTCGACTCCCCGCTCGTCGTCCTGCTCTCCGGCGCGGCCACCCGCCCCTGGGACTTCGTCGAGGCCGGCGACCCGCGCACCGTCGCCGACCTCGTCACCCCCGCCGGGCTCCGCTGGATCGCCTCGTACGCCCAGGGCATCGGCCCGACCCTCGACCTGGTGATCCCCAAGGACGCGGCCGGCCGGCTCGGCGCCCCGACCACCCTGGTGCGGGACGCCCACGCGCGGGGCCTGATCCTCCACCCGTACACCCAGCGCAACGAGAACACCTTCCTGCCGGCCGACTTCCGCAGGGGCACCGACCCGGCCGCCTACGGCGACGCCTTCGGCGCGCTGAAGCGGTACTTCGAGACCGGCATCGACGGCGTGTTCTCCGACAACCCCGACACCGCCCTGCTGGCGGCGGCGGACTTCCGCGACCGCTGACCCGGGCGTACGGCGCCGACCGGGCCACCCGGTCGGCCGCGTACGCCGACCGGGTGGTTCCCCGCCCGGAGCGCAACCGCGCCCCCGCGCCGCCGCATCGTGGCGGGCATGACCTCCCCGGAAACCCTCCTCGCCACCCTCACCCCGCTGCTCGCCGCCGAGTCCCGGGCCGAGGCCGCGGCCGCCGGGGTCGACCCCGCCGACCTCGAACAGGCCGTCTGGCTGCGGCTCCTGGAACGGCTGCGCGCCGACGACGTCCCCGAACGCCCCGCCGACTGGCTCCGCCGGGCCGTCCGCGCCGAGGCCCGCCGCGCCCGCCGCACCAGCGGCCGGGAACGCCCGTACCACGAGGAGACGCCGCACGGCCCGGAGCCGGACCACGGCTCTCCGGAGGGCTCCGCCCTCACCGCCGAACGCCGCCGCACCCTCCGCGCCGCCGTCACCCGCACCCCCGGCCGCTGCCCCCGCCTCCTGAACGCGATGCTCGACCCGGCGGACCCCACCTACCGGGAAATCGCAGGAACGTTGGGTATCTCACAAGGCAGTCTGGGGCCGATGCGTTCCCGTTGCCTGGGATGCCTGCGCAGAATGCTCGCGGCGGAGGTTCCCGCGTCCGGCCGAAGGGGAAGGGTGCGGGGTACCGATCGGTGACCAGATGAGCGGGAGGCATGCGCACATGGGCCTGAGTGTGACCATCTCGGCGGCGGACGCGCGCGACGCGGAGCAGATCCTGAAGCTGCAGTACCTCTGCTACCAGAGCGAGGCCGAGCTCTACGGCGACTGGTCCATCGAGCCGCTCACCCAGACGCTCGACGCCGTCCGCGCCGAGCTGGCGGAGGGATACGGCCTGGTGGCCCGGCTCGGCGACGAGGTGATCGCCTCCGTCCGCGCCCGTACCGACGAGGACGGCACCGCGCACATCGCCAAGCTCATCGTCCACCCGCGCATGCGCCGCCACGGCATCGGCGGCCGGCTCCTCGACGCCATCGAGCGCCACCCCGCCGCGACGGGCGCCGCCCCCAAGCGCTTCCAGCTCTTCACCGGCCACCGCAGCGAGGGCAACCTCCGCCTGTACCGCGCCAAGGGCTACGCCCAGGTCGACGCCCGCGAACTCGGCCCCCGGCTCACCCTGGTCACCCTGGAGAAGGCCGCCTGAGGCCGCCCGGCCCTCAGGCGGTACGCGACCGGCGCAGCCACCAGATGCCGCTCAGCGGCAGCAGCACCGGGATGAAGACGTAGCCGTAGCCGAACTCCGACCACACCGTGGAGTCCGGGAAGGCCGACGGCTCCACCAGCGTCCACGTCCCCACCACCAGCACGCCCGCGAGCTCGGCGGCGCAGCACACCAGCGCCGCCCTGCGGGCCGTCTCCCCGCCGCGCACCAGCGTGTACGTGATGAAGACGTAGACGACCGCCGCGACCGCCGAGAGCGTGTACGCGAGCGGCGCCTCGTCGAACTTGGCGCTGATCTCGTACACCGAGCGCGAGGCCGCGCCCACCGACATCACGCCGTACAGCCACAGCAGCAGCATGCCCGGGCCCTTGACGAGCCGGGTCCGCGCGCCCGTCTCCGTCCGCTCCGTCGTCCCCGCCATGGTCAGCCCACCGTCCAGATGTCGAAGAGACGCACTTCGAGGACCGCGAGCACGACCGCGCCCGCCGCGACCGTCGCCGAACCCCAGCGGGTCCGCTCGGCCAGCGACATGAAGCCGGCGATCGGCACCGCGCACAGCGCGCCGAGCAGATAGGCGACGAAGATCGTCGTGCCCTCCTCGGCCTTCTCGCCGCGGACCAGCTGCACGATGCCGACGATCAGCTGGACCAGGACCAGGAAGGTCACCACGGCCATGCCGATGAAGTGCCAGTCCTTGGTCGGCTGGTCCCGGTAGGCGGCGAAGCCGCACCAGGCGGCGAGGGCGAGCGCGGCCACCGAAACCGCGATCGTGAGGGCGTCAAGCATGCGCCCGAGGGTATTACGGCCCGAATGGCCCGATGCGCTCGCCCCCGCCACGACCCGCCCCCGCCGTACCGCGAGCCCGTGGCCTTGGCCACATTCGCCGTGCGCGGGCCCTCCTCCCGCGCCTCCCCGCGGCCCCCTTACGCCCCAGGCCGCACGGGGCGGACGCCGTCCCCGCACCGTCCGCCCAGCGTCTCAGTCCCGTCCGGAATGCGGACACCGGACTTCCGTTCGCGACTGCGCATGCTTTACTTGCAGCCATGACCACGACGAGCAGCCGCACCCTTGCGACCGAGGCGAAGACCACGCCCGGTGCTCGTTGTATGTGTCGAATGTGCGCCTTCTGAGGGCCCCCGCCTGAGCCTCGCGCCCCGAAGCGAGACCCGACGGCCGAGCCGTTCCGCCCGCCCCACCGGCGCCGGACCGTGCCTGCCCCGCGCACTCCGCCACCCCGGCCTGCCGCCGGAGCGGCCCCCGTGCGCCTGACTGTCCGACAGACGAATGCCCCGTGCACGGCGGACCCACGCGTCGCGCACTCGACAGTGACGGAAACCCTGTGATCACCACTTCGGGCCTGACCAAGGTCTACGAGTCACGCGGCCGCCAGGTCACCGCCCTGGACGGCGTCGACCTCCACGTCCGCGAGGGCGAGGTCTTCGGCGTGATCGGCCAGAGCGGCGCCGGCAAGTCCTCCCTGATCCGCTGCGTCAACCTCCTGGAGCGCCCCACCTCCGGCACGGTGACCGTCGACGGCGTCGACCTCACCGCCCTCGCCGGCAAGGGCCGCCGCGCCGGCAAGGACCTCCGCCGCGCCCGCAGCCGCATCGGCATGGTCTTCCAGCACTTCAACCTGCTGTCCTCGCGCACCGTCAAGGACAACATCGAGCTCCCCCTGGAGATCCTGGGCGTCCCGGCCGCCGAACGCTCCCGCCGCGCCCTCGAACTCCTCGACCTCGTCGGCCTCGCCGACAAGGCGAAGAACTACCCCGGCCAGCTCTCCGGCGGCCAGAAGCAGCGCGTCGGCATCGCCCGCGCCCTCGCCGGCGAACCCAAGGTCCTCCTCTCCGACGAGGCCACCAGCGCCCTCGACCCGGAGACCACCCGCTCCATCCTCCAGCTCCTGCGCGACCTCAACCGGCAGCTCGGCCTCACCGTCCTGCTCATCACGCACGAGATGGACGTCGTCAAGACCATCTGCGACTCCGCCGCCCTCATGCAGAAGGGCCGGATCGTCGAGTCCGGCACCGTCAGCGAACTCCTCGCCACCCCCGGCTCCCAGCTCGCCGCCGAACTCTTCCCGGTCAGCGGACAGGCGGGCGGCCCGGACCGCACCGTCGTCGACGTCACCTTCCACGGCGAGGCCGCCACCCAGCCGGTGATCTCCCAGCTCTCCCGCACGTACAACATCGACATCTCCATCCTCGGAGCCGCGATGGACACCGTCGGCGGGAAGCAGATCGGCCGCATGCGGATCGAACTGCCCGGACCGTACGAGGAGAACGTCGTCCCGGTCGGCTTCCTGCGCGAGCAGGGCCTCCAGGTCGAACGCGTCGAAGACCCGCGGGACGACACCGCGCCCGCGGTGCCCGCCCAGCAGCACGTGCTCGTGAAGGAGAGTGCCCAGTGACCTGGGAAGAGATGCGCCCCCTGCTCGAACAGGGCACGGTCGACACCCTCTACATGGTCCTGTGGGCCACCGTCGTCACCATCGTCGGCGGCCTCCCGCTCGGCATCCTCCTCGTCCTCACCGACAAGGGCGGACTCCTCCAGAACCGGCCCGTCAACAAGGTCGTCGGTGCGATCGTGAACATCGGCCGCTCGCTGCCGTTCATCATCCTGCTGATCGCCCTGATCCCCTTCACGACCTTCGTCGTCGGCACCTTCATCGGCCCCACCGCGATGATCGTGCCGCTCGCCATCGGCGCCATCCCCTTCTTCGCGCGCCTCGTCGAGACCGCGATCCGCGAGGTCGACCACGGCCTCGTCGAAGCCGTCCAGTCCATGGGCGGCGGCATCCCGACCATCGTCCGCAAGGTGCTGCTCCCGCAGGCCCTGCCCTCGCTCGTCGCCGCCGTCACCACCACCGTCATCGTGCTCATCGGCTACTCCGCGATGGCCGGCGCGGTCGGCGGCGAGGGACTCGGCTCCAAGGCCGTCACCTACGGATACCAGCGCTTCGACACCACCTTCATGCTCGTCACCGTCGTCGTCCTGGTCGCGATCGTCACGATCGTCCAGCTCGTCGGCGACGGCGTCGTACGGCTCCTCGCCCGCCGGGGCCGCACCGCCTGACGGCACCGCAGACCACCACCGGAAAAAGCCAGGACTTGTTGTCCAGGCGTCCACCGCTCCACATGAAAGAGGCACTCTTCGTGCGTAAGAACATCAAGCTCACCGCCGGCTTCGCGTCCGTCACCGCCCTCGCCCTCGGCCTCACCGCCTGCGGCACCGCCTCGGACCCGGCCTCCGCCAAGGACGGCGCCTCCGCCGACAAGCCGCTCGTCGTCGCCGCGTCCCCGACGCCGCACGCCGACATCCTCAAGTTCGTCCAGGACAACCTGGCCGCCAAGGAGGGCCTGAAGCTGGAGGTGAAGGAGTTCACCGACTACGTCCTGCCGAACACCGCCACCCAGTCCGGCCAGGTCGACGCCAACTTCTTCCAGCACAAGCCGTACCTCGACGACTTCAACAAGAAGAACAAGACGACCATCGTCCCCGTCGTGAACGTCCACCTGGAGCCGCTCGGCCTCTACTCCAAGAACCTGAAGTCGGTGAAGGACATCAAGGCCGGCCAGACCGTCGCCGTCCCCAACGACACCACCAACGAGGGCCGCGCGCTCCACCTCCTCGCCGAGAACGGCCTCATCACCCTCAAGGACGGCGTCGGCACCGACGCCAAGCTGTCCGACATCACCGACAAGAAGGGCCTGGAGTTCAAGGAGCTGGAGGCGGCCACCGTCCCCCGCGCCCTGAACGACGTCGACGCCGCCGTCATCAACGGCAACTACGCGATCGAGGCCGACCTCTCCCCGGCGAAGGACGCCCTGGTCCTGGAGAAGGCCGAGGGCAACCCGTACGCCAACTTCCTCGCCGTCAAGGAGGGCAACGAGAAGGACGCCCGCGTGCAGAAGCTCGTGAAGCTCCTCAACTCGCCCGAGGTGAAGAAGTACATCGAGGACACCTACAAGGGCTCCGTCATCCCCGCGTTCGGCGCCGCCAAGTAAGGCCACCGGTACAGTCCTTGAGCGGAAGGCCCCGCCCGCCCCGTCCGGCGCGCGGGGCCTTCCGCACGCCCGCCGCAGGTCCGACCCGGCCATGCGCACCGCGCGTGCCATGCTGCATGCTGTGCGTTCACGGTCTCAACGGACGGTCTCGGTACGGAGCTGCGCATGACTACCACCTTTCCGGACATCTCCATCAGCACGGACCGGCTGGTGCTGCGCGCGCTCGAAGAGGCCGACGTCCCCGCCTTCGTCGAGATGATGAACGACGAACTCGTCACCGCCTGGACCACCGTCCCGCACCCCTACACCCGCGCCCACGCGGAGGACTGGATCCGCGCGGCCGCCCCGGCGGAGCGCACCGAGGGCCGCGGCATCGTCCTCGCCGTCACCGAGTTCCTCACCCAGCGCCTCGTCGGCACCGTCCACCTCCACGACACCGACTGGCGCGTCCGCGCCACCGAGGTCGCCTACGTCACCGCCCCCTGGGCCCGCGGCGAGGGCTACGCCACCGAGTCCGTCCTCGCCGTCGCCCAGTGGCTGTTCCGCGACCGCGGCTTCGAACGCCTCCAGCTGCGCACCGCCGCCGACAACACCGCCTCCCAGCAGGTCGCCCAGAAGATCGGCTGCATCAGCGAGGGCGTCCTGCGCAACGCCTGGATAGCGCGCAGCCTCACCGAGAGCGGCGAGTGGACCGACATCCGCACCGACCTCATCGTGTGGAGCCTCCTCCCCGAGGACCTCGACGGCGTCGCCGACCAGCTGGCCGACGCCGGATACTCCTCGTACACGGACTGGGGCTGAGCCCCGGACGCACCGGCCCGGGGTACGCTCGGCACGCTTCCGACCTGCGACGACACAACAGGAGACAGACGCGATGGCCGACCGGGTCACGGTGATCGGCTGGGACGGCTCGCCCCTCACCGCGGCGGCCCGGTCCGCGCTCTCGGCCGCCACCCTGGTGGCCGGCGCCGCCCACCACCTGGCACTCCCCGAGGTGCCCCCCGGCGCCGAGCGCGTCCGGCTCGGCAGCGTCGGACTCGCCGCCCGCCGCATCGCGGGACACCGCGGCACCGCCGTCGTCCTCGCCGACGGCGACCCCGGATTCTTCGGCGTGGTCCGCACCCTGCGCGCCCCCGAGCACGGCCTGGAGGTCGAGGTCGTCCCCGCCGTCTCCTCGGTCGCCGCCGCCTTCGCCCGGGCCGGCATGCCCTGGGACGACGCCCGCGTCGTCGTCGCCCACCAGCGCACCCTGCGCCGCGCCGTCAACGTCTGCCGCGCCCACCCCAAGGTCGCCGTCCTCACCTCCCCGGGCGCGGGCCCCGCCGAGCTCGCCCTCCTCCTCGACGGCGTCCACCGCACCTTCGTCGTCTGCGAGGAGCTGGGCACCACCCGCGAACAGGTCTCCGTCCTCACCTCCGACAAGGCCGCCGACCACACCTGGCGCGACCCCAACGTCGTCCTCGTCATCGGAGGCGCCGGAGGCACCGGCGCCTCCGCCGCCCCCTGGCTGATGGGCCACGACCCGGGCGCCGCGTCCGTCCGGGGCTGGGCCGAGCTGAGCGGTGAGTACGACTCCGACGGGCGGCCCGACATCGCCCAGGACCCCACGCTGCGCGCCGTCCAGCTCGCCCGTCTCGGCCCCCGGTCCGGCGACCTCGTCTGGGACGTCGGCAGCTCCGGCGGGGCCTTCGCCGTCGAGGCCGCCCGGTTCGGCGCCGCCGTCCTCGCGATCGACGCGAACCCCGCCGCCCAGACCGTCGCCGAGGCCGCCGCCCGCCGCCACGGCGTCCTCCTCCAGACCGTGACCGGCCGCGCCCCGCACGTCCTGGAGAGCCTCCCCGAACCCGACGTCGTACGGATCGGGGCCGGCGGCGTCCCCGTCGTCACCGCCTGCGCCGACCGCCGCCCCGAACGCATCGCCGCCCACGCCACCACCCGCGACGAGGCCGAGGCGATCGGCTCCGCCCTCACCGCCGGCGGCTACGCCGTCGAGACCGTGCTCCTGCAGACCGTCGGCCTCGATCCCGCCGACTGGACCGAGCGCGAACGCTCCGTCGTCTTCCTGCTCACCGGCCGCCGGACCACCGGCGCCCCGTGACCCGCCCGCCCGGCGGGGCAGGTAGGCTGGCCGATTGTTGTACCGCACGGGGCGTTCGGCGTGTTGTTCGTCAATGTCCTGAAACGACGAGCGTCTTGACCTGTTCCCGACGGTCACCGCCGTGCGGCACACCGGGGGGACCGCGCGACGTGGCGCAGTCCACAGCGCACCGTGGCGGATCCGCCTGCCACGATGGCCGCGGGCCGCGACAATGTGTGGGTGTCGGCGCGCCTCCGTGCCGCGCGGCGCACGCGCTCGTTCTCGTTGACGGGCGCAGCTCTGAACGAACACAACGATGGGCGAGGGGTACGCATGACGGACACCGGCCAGGTCCCGGGCGAGGGACTGCCGGAGAACGCAGGCATGGTCGAGCAGCCGGGCATCCCCGCTCCGGGCGCGTACACCTACCTGGACCCCTCCGGCCCGCTTCCCGGGCAGCTCCCCGAGGACGACGACATGCTCCTGATGCCGGGCGCCCAGGGCGCCTGGAGCGAGCAGGCCCCGGGCACCGTGCCCGCCCCGCCGATCGCCGTCCCCGCCCCGCCCGCGGTCCCCGCGCAGGGCGCCGCCGAGGGCATGGACCCCGGCGCCGTGCCGCAGGCCGCCCCGCTGGGCGACCCGCTCACCGACCCGCTGCCGGACCCCCTCACCGGCCCGCTCCCCGACGGCCTCGTCCTCGCCGACCAGCTGACCGCCCCGGCCGCCCCGCCGCAGGGCGCGCAGCTCGCCCCGCAGCCCCCGCAGGCCACCCCGGCGCACGGTGTTCCCCTCGCCCCGCAGGAGCCCGTCGCCCCCGCCCACGGCTACGAGCCCGGCATCCTCGACACCGGCGCCCACGAGGCCGCCGGCCGCGACTCCGGCTCCGTGGACCTCGGCGGCGTCCGCGTGCCCCCGCCCGCCGCGCCGTCCCGCCGCCCGCTCCACATGGGCCCGCCGGTCCCGGACGCCGCCACCGGCGGTGTCGTCCGCTCGCTCGCCGACCGTGGCCCGGCCGCCCCCGCGCCCGCCGCGCAGCCGGTCCCGGCGCCCGCCCCGGAGCCCCTGGTCGCCACCGGTCCCGCGCCCGTGCCGGTACGCACCCCCGGGCCGCCCACCACCGGCCCCGAGTACTTCGAGATCGCGCAGGACCAGCAGACGGCCCCGCAGGGCGCCGAGCCGTGGACCGCGCAGCCGCAGGAGCCCCTGGCGCCCGCCGAGGCCCCGGCAGAAACGGTCGTTCCGCAGAGCGGCCAGTTCGTGCAGGTCGAGGGTTCGGTCCCGACCGCCGAGCAGCCGGCCCCGACGCCCACCCCGGCGGCCGGGACCCCGGTCGTCGAGCCGGAGCCCGCCGGGGCCGAGGCCGCCGCGCCCCAGGCCCCCGAGGTCCTCGTCCCCGCGCCCCGCGAGGGCGAGCCCGCCGCCGAGGCGGCGCCGGTCCCGGCGGAGCCCCAGGAGCCGGTGGCCGAGGCCCCCGAGCCGTCCGCGCCCGAGCCCGCGCCCGCCGACAGCGCGGCTCCGGAGGCAGGCGCGCCCGCCGAGGCGCCCGTGCCCGTGGCCGAGCAGCCGGCCGAGCCCCCTCAGCCGGAGGCCCAGGTCCCGGCGGAGCCCCAGGAGCCGGCGGCCGAGACCCCCGAGACCCCCGAGCCGCCCGCGCCCGCCGACGTACCGGCCGAAACGGCCGTGGAGCCGGAGACGGAGCCGGAGACGGCGGCGGTGGCGGAGCCGGAGGCCCCGATGGCCGAGGCGCCCGTGGAGCAGCAGCCCGCCGCGGAGCCCGTGCCCCCCGCCGACGCCGCCGCCGAGCAGCCCGCCGCGCCGGCCCAGGCCGAGGAGCCGCAGCTCCCCGCGGAGGAGCCGGTCCCGGCAGAGGAGCCGGTCGCTGTAGAGGAGCCGGTCGCCGCCGCCGAGGCGCAGGCGCCCGAGCAGCCCGTCACGCCCGCGCCCGCGCCCGTCCCGGCGGTGGAGGCCCCGGCCGAGCCCGCCGTCGAGCCCACCGCCGAGCCGGTCGTCGCCGAGCCCACCGCCGAGCCGGTCGTGGCCGAGGCCGCCACGGAGCCCGTCGCCGAGCTCGTCGCGCAGGAGTCCACCGAGCCCGTCGCGCAGGAGTCGACCGCGCCCGCCCCCGCCGAGGCGTTCGCCGACGCCGCCGCCGAGGTGCCCGCCGAGGCACCCGTCGTCGCCGTGGCGGACGAGATCCCGGTCGTCGCCGAGGACGCCGCCGACGAGCCCGCCGAGGTGTCCGCCCAGGAGCCGTCCGAAGAGGCTCCGGACGCCGAGCCCCGCCCCGCCGCCCCCGGCTACGACGACGCCGAGCGCGAGGCCGTGCTCCGCGTGATGCGCGAGCGCCGCGACATCCGCAACGGCTTCCGCTCCGACCCCATCCCGCACGAGGTGCTGCTCCGCGTCCTGGAGGCCGCCCACACGGCCCCCAGCGTCGGCCACTCGCAGCCCTGGGACTTCGTCGTCATCCGCTCCGCCGAGACCCGGCAGACCATGCACGAACTGGCCCAGCGCCAGCGCGAGGCGTACGCCAAGTCGCTGCCGAAGGCCCGGGCGAAGCAGTTCAAGGAACTGAAGATCGAGGCCATCCTCGACACCCCGGTCAACATCGTGGTGACCGCCGACCCCACCCGGGGCGGGCGCCACACCCTCGGCCGCTACACGCAGCCGCAGATGGCCCCGTACTCCTCGGCCCTCGCCGTCGAGAACCTCTGGCTCGCCGCCCGCGCCGAGGGCCTCGGCGTCGGCTGGGTCAGCTTCTTCGACGAGCGCGAGATGGTCCGCGCCCTCGGCCTCCCCGACCACCTGGAGGTCGTCGCGTACCTCTGCGTCGGGTACGTCGACGAGTTCCCGGACGAGCCCGAGCTGATGCAGGCCGGCTGGTCCAAGCGCCGCCCGCTCGCCTGGGTCGTCCACGAGGAGACGTACGGCCGCCGCGCCCTGCCCGGCGAGGAGCCGCACGACCTGCTCCAGGAGACCGTCGCCTCCATCCGCCCGCTGGACGCCAAGGCGCTCGGCGAGGCGTGGGAGCGGCAGAAGCGGATGACCAAGCCGGCCGGCGCGCTCGGCATGCTGGAGATCATCTCCGCGCAGCTCTGCGGCCTCTCCCGGGCCTGCCCGCCGCCGATCCCGGAGCCCGCCGCCGTCGCGATCTTCGCCGGCGACCACGGCGTCCACGCCCAGGGCGTCACGCCCTGGCCGCAGGAGGTCACCGGCCAGATGGTGGCCAACTTCCTCGGCGGGGGAGCGGTCTGCAACGCCTTCGCCAACCAGGTCGGCGCCGAGGTCTGCGTCATCGACGTGGGCGTCGCCACCGAGCTGCCCGCCACCCCGGGGCTGCTGCCCCGCAAGGTGCGCGCCGGCTCCGGCGACTTCACCACCGGCCTCGCGATGACCCGCGAGGAGACGATCGCCGCCCTGGAGGTCGGCATCGAGACCGCCCGCGACCTGGTCGCGGCCGGCAACAAGGCGCTCCTCACCGGCGAGATGGGCATCGCGAACACCACCGCGTCCGCCGCCCTCATCTCCGTCTTCACCGGCGTCGACCCGGCCGAGGTCACCGGCCGGGGCACCGGCATCAACGACGAGACCCACGCCCGCAAGGTCGACGTGGTCCGCCGCGCCCTCGACCTGCACAAGCCGGACCCGCGGGACCCGATCGGCGTCCTGTCGCAGATCGGCGGCCTGGAGCACGCGGCCCTCGTCGGCTTCATCCTGGGCGCCGCCTCGCTGCGCACCCCGGTGATCCTCGACGGCGTCTCCACCGGCGCGGCCGCCCTGGTCGCCCGCGCCATCGCCCCCGAGTCGCTGGCCGCCTGCATCGCGGGCCACCGCAGCGCCGAGCCCGGCCACGTCGCCGCGCTCAACAAGCTGGGCCTGCGCCCGCTGGTCGACCTCGACCTCCGCCTCGGCGAGGGCACCGGAGCCCTGCTCGCCCTGCCGCTGGTGCAGAGCGCGGCCCGCGCGATGCACGAGGTCGCGACCTTCGACTCCGCGGGCGTCACGGAGAAGTAGCCGCCGTCACGGCCCCGGCACCGCCGCCCCTCCCCGGGGAGGCGGCGCCGGGGCCGAGCCGTGCCCCGGGCCCCCGGCGCCGGACAGGCCGGTCGGCCGGACCCCGGGGTGGGCAGGGCGGCCGGGCCGACCCACCCCGGCACGTCCTTCCGGCCCTGGCCGGAGGGACCAGGGTCACACGGTGCCCACCCCCGGTCACCGATATCGTGGTGCCCGGGCCGTACGCCCGCCCACCAGCCGCTTCACCGCCGCAGCGGCCCCGCAAGCCCCTTCTGAGGAGCCGCCCGCACATGGCCGATCACGTCGAGCACCCCGCCTACCCCGTCGGCCTCCGCCTCGCCGGCCGGCGCGTCGTCGTCCTCGGCGGCGGCACGGTCGCCCAGCGCCGCCTCCCGGCCCTCATCGCGGCCGGCGCCGACATCGTCCTGATCTCCCCGTCCGCCACCCCCTCCGTGGAGGCCATGGCCGAGACCGGCGAGATCACCTGGGTCCGCCGCCGGTACGAGGACGGCGACCTGGCCGACGCCTGGTACGCGCTCGTCGCCACCACCGACCCGGCCGCCAACGCCGCCGCCTCCGCCGAGGCCGAGCGCCGCCGCGTGTGGTGCGTCCGCTCCGACGACGCCGAGGCCGCCACCGCCTGGACACCGGCCACCGGCCGCGGCGACGGCGTCACCGTCGCCGTCCTCACCGGCCACGACCCGCGCCGCTCGGCCGCCGTCCGGGACGCGATCCTGGAGGGCCTGCGCGACGGCTCCCTCGCCGCCCCCGCCCAGCGCGCCCGCGCCCCCTTCGTCGCCCTCGTCGGCGGCGGCCCCGGGGACCCGGACCTCATCACGGTCCGGGGCCGCCGGCTGCTCGCCGCCGCCGACGTCGTCATCGCCGACCGGCTCGGCCCCCGCGACCTCCTGGACGAGCTGCCGCCGCACGTCGAGGTGATCGACGCGGCGAAGATCCCGTACGGCCGCTTCATGGCCCAGGAGGCCATCAACAACGCGCTGATCGAGCACGCCAAGGCCGGGAAGTCCGTGGTCCGCCTCAAGGGCGGCGACCCGTTCGTCTTCGGCCGGGGCATGGAGGAGGCGCAGGCGCTCGCCGCGGAGGGCATCGCCTGCACCGTCGTGCCCGGCATCTCCAGCTCGATCTCGGTGCCCGGCGCCGCCGGCATCCCCGTCACCCACCGCGGTGTCGCCCACGAGTTCACCGTGGTCAGCGGCCACGTCGCCCCCGACGACCCGCGCTCGCTCGTCGACTGGGCCTCGCTGGCCAAGCTGACCGGCACCCTGGTGATCCTCATGGGCGTCGACAAGATAGGGAAGATCGCCGAGGCGCTCGTCGCCCACGGCAAGTCCCCCGACACCCCGCTCGCCCTCGTCCAGGAGGGCACCACCGCCGCCCAGCGCCGGGTGGACGCCACCCTCGCCACCGTCGCCGACGTGGTGAAGGCCGAGGACGTCCGTCCCCCCGCCGTCATCGTCATCGGCCCCGTGGTCGCGGAGGGCCCCGGCAAGCTCACCCGCTGACACCCACCGAACGAGCGCGGTGACGGGCGGCGGCGACCGCCGTCCGTCCCGCGCATTGGCACCACACCCCGGACAAGGCAGTATCACCCCGTGGCCGAACTCATCACGATCACCGACCCCGACGACCCCCGCCTGAGCGACTACACCGGCCTGACCGACGTCGAGCTGCGCCGCCGCCGCGAACCCGCCGAGGGCCTGTTCATCGCCGAGGGCGAGAAGGTCATCCGCCGTGCCAAGCAGGCCGGTTACGAGATGCGGTCGATGCTGCTCTCCGCCAAGTGGGTCGACGTCATGCGCGACGTCATCGACGAGGTGCCCGCCCCGGTGTACGCGATCCAGCCCGACCTCGCCGAACGCGTCACCGGCTACCACGTGCACCGCGGCGCCCTCGCCTCCATGCAGCGCAAGCCGCTCCCGGACGCCGCCGGACTCCTCGCCGGCGCCCGCCGGGTCGCGGTCATGGAGTCGGTCAACGACCACACCAACATCGGCGCCATCTTCCGCAGCGCCGCGGCCCTCGGCATGGACGCCGTCCTGCTCTCCCCGGACTGCGCCGACCCCCTCTACCGCCGCTCGGTGAAGGTCTCCATGGGCGCCGTCTTCTCCGTCCCGTACGCCCGCCTGGACACCTGGCCGCGCGGTCTGGAGGCGGTGCGGGAGGCGGGCTTCAAGCTCCTCGCCCTCACCCCGGCGGAGAAGGCCACCTCGATGGACGAGGCCGCCCCCCACAAGCTCGACCGGGTCGCCCTGATGCTCGGCGCGGAGGGTGAGGGACTGTCCACCCAGGCGCTGCGCGCGGCCGACGAATGGGTCCGCATCCCGATGGCCCATGGCGTCGACTCGCTCAACGTCGGCGCGGCGGCGGCCGTCGCCTTCTACGCGGTGACGGCGGGCCGCCCCGAGGCGTAGGGCGGGCCTTTCGGTTCAGGCCGGAGGGCCGGGCGGGCCCTTCGGTGCAGCCCTGAAGCAGCGGAGGGCCTCCGGTTCAGCCCTGGAGGGCCTGGGCGGCGGCGATGCCCAGGGCCACCAGCAGCGTCACCACCACGAAGACGACGAGCCGCTGGCGCAGCAGCCGCGGATTGGCCGGCCGGCGGCCGGTGGACGTCGTCCGGTTCCCGGGGCGGGTGCCGGGACGCGACTGCGGATTGCGGGAGCCGCCGCCGGTGCGGGCGGGCGCCGAGGGCCGCGAGGCCGGCCCGGTCCCGCGCCCCCGGGAGGCCGCGCGCTCCCCCTCCCGGCCCCGGGCGGTGTCCCGCTCCGTGTACCGCTCGGTCGGTCGCAGCGTGCCGCGCTCCTCCACCCGCTCGCGCGGGGCCGGCGGCCGGGCGGACGGCAGCCCCTGCGCCTCGCGGGCGGCGATCTCCTTGAGCCGCATCGACAGCTGGAGCGTGCTGGGCCGGTCCTCCGGGTCCTTCGCCAGACAGGCCCGGATCAGCGGCGCGAGCGCGTCGGGGACGCCCTGGAGCTGGGCCTCCTCGTGCACCACGCGGTAGAGCATCACCTCGGAACTGCCGTGTCCGAAGGGGGAGTCGCCCATCGAGGCGTACGCCAGGGTGGCGCCGAGCGAGAAGACGTCCGTCGCCGGGGTGACGGCCGCGCCCCGCACCTGCTCGGGCGCGAGGAAGCCCGGCGAGCCCACGGCGGTGCCGACGTGGGTGAGGGTGCTCGCGCCGGTGGCCCAGGCGATCCCGAAGTCGATGATGCGGGGGCCCTTGGGGGAGAGCAGGATGTTCGACGGCTTGAGGTCGCGGTGCACCACCCCGGCCTCGTGGACGGCGACCAGGCCCTCGGAGAGCGCGGCGCCGATCGACGCCACGTCGGCGGCCCGCAGCGGGCCCTCCTCGGCGACGCGGTCGTGCAGTGAGGGGCCGGGCACGTACTGGGTGGCGAACCAGGGCCGCTCGGCGTCGAGATCGGCGGCGACCAGCCGCGCGGTGCAGCCGCCCCTGATCCGCCGAGCCGCCGACACCTCACGGGCGAAGCGGGACCGGAACTCCTGGTCCTCGGCGAGATCGGGCCGGATCACCTTCAGGGCCACCCGCTGACCGCGCCGGTCGGAGCCGAGGTACACGACCCCCATCCCTCCGGCGCCCAGCCTGCGGTGGAGCCGGAACGCCCCGACGATCCGCGGGTCCTCGCGCCGGAGCCGCATCATCGCCATGTCCGTCCCCTCGTCCGTTCGACGTGGCACAGCTTACGTAGTGCCGCCCCCGCGCGCTCATAGGCCGCGCCCTCCCGCCCGCATCGATTGTCAGTGCTGAGGGGTAGGACACCCCAGCACAGCGCCGCACCCCTCCCTCAACACCCCTGTCCTTCCAGCCCACTTGACGGCTGCGGCCGGCGGCTCCGGGCCGCCCCGCGCCCGCCCGCGCGGCGGCCCTACACCCCTCCTTCCGCCCCGTCCGCCACCGCACGTGATCCACGTCACGGAGGCACCCCCTCAGGGAAGACCCTCACCCGTGTCCCCCCGTCTCCACCCAGGGGAGTACTCCAGGAGGAGCGGCGTCATCCTCCCGTAGGCCCGAAAGCCGGTACGCGGGCATGACGCCCCGGCCGCTCCCGCTCCCTAGTGTTGAGGTCATGCGGTGGGCGCGACTCTCGTCCCCCGAGGAAAACGCGCCCACCGCACCGGAATCCATCGCAGCGAACAGAGACCGACAGGAGAGGACCATGGCCTTCACGGCACACCGGTCGACCCCCCGCCCCGCGGGACGCCGTCACCCCCTGGTCGCCACCGCCATGGTCCTCCCTCTCGCGGCCCTGCTCGTGGTCGTCTTCGGCGGCTGGGAAGCGGTGGTCACACAGGCGTCGTCCGTGGGCGTGATGCTGGGGCGCTGAGCGGCGCCCCGGACCCGGGAGAGCGGCCCGGGTCGGGTACATCGGCCGACAGCCCCGTGGGGACGGGGGTGCGGCGGACGACAGCGCAGGGGCCGGTCGGCCGGGGAGCCGACCGGCCCCTCCGCGTACCCGCCCCGTCCCGCTCGCCGCGGCCCCTCCCGCCCTCCGCATACGCGGCCTCTCCCGCCCGCCGAGGTCCCTCCCGCCGTCCGCGTACGCGTCCCCTCCCGCCTGCCGCGCACCCGTCCCCCTCCGCCCGCCGCGCTTCCCTGAGCCGCGTACCCGCCCCGCCCTCCCCTCCGCCGCATACCCGCCCCTCCCTTCAGCCCGCCGCCCTCCGTTGGCCGCGTACGCTCGCCAGATGGACGCAGAGACCGCGCAGCAGACCTCCCGGCCGTCGGACGGTGACGTGCCGGGCGCGCTCGCCCGGATCGCCGGCGCCGTCGTGCACGACGGCGGAGCCTGCCGGTGCGATCCCGGGGAGATACGGGTCCTGGCGGACCGGGAGGACGGGACCGTCGTACGCCACGGCGGCCTTGTCGCCAAGGCGCACGCCCCCGGCGTCGCCGACGGCCCCCACGCGGCCCGGCTGGCCCTCGCCGCCCACCCGGACCTGGGCGGGATCCTCCTCCCGCCGGTCCCGGGCCCCCGCCGGGAGCGCGTCGCCGGACGACCGGTGACGGTCTGGCCGTACGGTCCTCCGGTCGACCCGGAGGATCCCGACGCGGCGCCCTGGGAGGAGGCCGCGCGCCTCCTCGCCCTGCTCCACCGCACCCCGCCGCCGCCCGGACCCGCCGGCCCGCTGCCCGCGATGCGCGCCCCCGAGAAGGCCGCCCTGGCCGTCGGCCGGATGCTCCGTACCGCCGGGCACCATCCGGCGGCGGCCACCGTCCTCGCGGCCTGGCACACCGTCACCGCCACCGACCCCACCGCCGTCCCCGCCCGCGAAACCGTCCCCGCCCGGGAAACCGTCCCCGCCCGGGAAACCGTCCCCGCCCGGGAATCCGCCCCCGCCCGGGAATCCGCCCCCGGAACCGGGGCCACGCGCGCGTACCTGTGCCACGGCGACTTCCATCTCGGCCAGCTCGTCCGGGACTTCCGCGGCGCGTGGCGCCTCATCGACGTCGACGACGCCGGACTCGGCGACCCCGCCTGGGACTTGGCCCGCCCCGCCGCCTGGTTCGCCGCCGGGCTGCTCCCGGCGGAGGTGTGGACGCGGTTCCTCGGCGCGTACGAGGCGGCGGGGGGCCCGGCCTGCGGAGCGGACCCGTGGGCGCGGCTCGACCTGCCGGCCAGGGCTCTGACGGTGCAGACGGCCGCCCTGGCGCTCGCCAAGTCCACGGGGGAGGGACGCGAACTCGACGAGGTGGAGGGCGTGATGATCGACACCTGTGCCAGGATCGCGCGGACCCGAACCGCTCCCTCCTCCGCCGCGTCCCCATAAAGTGAGGTCATCATTCGAACGGCAACGGCAGGGAGTTGAGCCGAGCATGCAGTGCCCCAAGTGTCACGCGGCGATGCACACGTACAACCGCAACGGCGTCCAGATCGAGCAGTGCAGCGGCTGCCGCGGGATCTTCCTCGACTACGGCGAGCTGGAGGCCCTGACCCGCCTGGAGTCCCAGTGGCAGGCCCCGCCCGCCCCGCCGGCCGCGTACCCGGCCCAGCCCGCCCCGGCCGCCCCCGCCTGGGGTGCCCCGCACGGCGGCCACCACGGCCACCACCGCCCGCGCGGCTTCGGCCGGATGCTGTTCTCCTCCTGAGCCCCGCCCCGGCCCCGGATCCGCACCGCGCGGATCCGGGGCCGCGGTGCGCGCATCGGCCCGCGGGCACGACGAAGCCCCGGCCGCAGTCGGCCGGGGCTTCGTCTTCCTGTGCGCGATACTGGGATTGAACCAGTGACCTCTTCCGTGTCAGGGAAGCGCTCTCCCGCTGAGCTAATCGCGCGGGACGCACCCGAGGGTGCGAGAGATGTGGTGCGCGATACTGGGATTGAACCAGTGACCTCTTCCGTGTCAGGGAAGCGCTCTCCCGCTGAGCTAATCGCGCGGGGATCCGAAGATCCAGGACCCGGGGGTCCAGTGGACGATACTGGGATTGAACCAGTGACCTCTTCCGTGTCAGGGAAGCGCTCTCCCGCTGAGCTAATCGTCCTTGGAGGTGGAGACGGGATTTGAACCCGTGTAGACGGCTTTGCAGGCCGTTGCCTCGCCTCTCGGCCACTCCACCAGGAGTGAATACGGGGGTTCGGGAAGATCCCCCACATCGAGCGGACGACGAGATTCGAACTCGCGACCCTCACCTTGGCAAGGTGATGCTCTACCAACTGAGCCACGTCCGCTTGTCGGTTCCGGCCCGCTTGCGCGTCCCGGCGACGTGTTGAACTCTAGCGGATTCCCGGGCCAGTACAAAAACGCGTTTCCGCAGCGTGCTGACCTGCACGCCCTTCGTGGCGCCCGGCCGAGCCGCGCGGAGGGTTCGCACGGCGTTCACCCGCCGTGTCCCCGGGGCGACGCGGAGCCCCTTCGCCCGGGGGACCCTGCTCCCGCCCGGGCCGACCTAGACTCGATCCGTGTACGACCTTGCCCCCCTGGCCCGCTTCGGCGGCCTCGTCGCGACCGACCTCCGGGATGTCACCCACGACCCCGAGGCGCTGGACTCCGCCGGCTTCTGGGCCGTCTGCGCCGACTTCGAGGGGCGGCTGACCTGCGCCCGCTTCGGTGACGTCCGCCGCGCCCCGGTGTCCGCCGCCACCCCAGGCGCCTGGTCAGGACCCCGTCCCGGTGACTGGACGTCGTCGCTCGACCGCGCCGCGTACACCCAGGGGGTACGGCGGATCCGCGAGCACATCGCGCGCGGCGAGGTCTACCAGGCGAACCTCTGCCGGGTGATGAGCGCGCCGCTGCCCGACCCGGCCGCCGCCGACGTGGACGCCCTGACCGCGCTGCTCGCGGCCGGCAACCCCGCCCCGTACGCCGGGACGATCCGGCTGCCCGCGCACGGCGTGGAGATAGCCACCGCCTCGCCCGAGCTGTACCTGCGGCGCGAGGGCGACCGGGTCTCCTCAGGCCCCATCAAGGGCACCGGCCGGACCGCCGCCGACCTCCTGCCCAAGGACCACGCCGAAAACGTGATGATCGTGGACCTGGTCCGCAACGACCTCGGCCGCGTCTGCGAGACCGGCTCCGTCGCCGTCCCCGCCCTCTGCGAGATCGAGGAGCACCCCGGCCTCGTCCACCTCGTCTCCACCGTCGGCGGTGTGCTGCGCGAGGACGCCGGCTGGCCGGAACTGCTCGCCGCCACCTTCCCGCCCGGCTCGGTGACCGGCGCCCCCAAGTCCAGCGCCCTGCGGATCATCGAGGCGCTGGAGACCGCGCCCCGCGGCCCGTACTGCGGCGGCGTCGGCTGGGTGGACGCCGACAGCGGCCACGGCGAGCTGGCCGTCGGCATCCGCACCTTCTGGATCGACCGCCCGCAGGGGCTCCTGCGCTTCGGCACCGGGGCCGGGATCACCTGGGGCTCCGATCCCGAGCGGGAGTGGGAGGAGACCGAGCTGAAGGCCGCCCGGCTGGTCGCGATAGCGTCGGGCGCCTACGAGTCGGGCGCCCCGGACGAGGACGTCCCTGGGGCGAGCGGAAAGGCCATCTCTCGATGAAACTGTGGGTCAACGGCGGGCTGTACGACGAGGAGGCCGCCCGGGTCTCCGTCCTGGACCACGGGCTGACCGTCGGCGACGGGGTCTTCGAGACCGTCAAGGCCGAACGCGGCGAAACCTTTGCCCTCACCCTGCACCTGGAGCGGCTCACCCGGTCCGCCCGCGGCCTCGGCCTGCCCGACCCGGACCTCGACGAGGTCCGCCGGGCGTGCGCCGCCGTCCTCGCGGCCAACCCGATGGAGCTCGGCCGGCTCCGCATCACCTACACCGGCGGCCTCTCCCCGCTCGGCTCGGAGCGCGGCGACGCCGGCGCCGGCCTGGTCGTCGCCGTCGGCGAGACCTCCCGCCGGCCCGACACCACCGCCGTGGTCACCGTCCCCTGGACCCGCAACGAGCGCGGCGCGCTCACGGGCCTGAAGACCACCTCGTACGCCGAGAACGTCGTCGCCCTCGCCCGGGCCAGGGAGCGGGGCGCCACCGAGGCCCTCTTCGGCAACACCGTCGGCCGGCTCTGCGAGGGCACCGGCTCCAACGTCTTCGTCGTGCTCGACGGCCGGATCCACACCCCGCCCGTCTCCTCCGGCTGCCTCGCGGGCATCACCCGCGCCCTCGCCGCGCAGTGGACGGGCGCGGTCGAGACCGATCTGCCGCTCGACGTGCTGGAGACCGCCGAGGAGATCTTCCTCACCTCCACCCTGCGCGACGTCCAGGCCGTCCACCGCGTGGACGGGCGCGAACTCGCCGCCGCCCCCGGCCCGGTCACCGCCAAGGCCATGCGGATCTTCGAGGAGCGGGCCGCCGCCGACCGGGACCCGAAGCTCGGGTAATCGGGATGACGGGGGTCTCCCGGATGGGTAGAACACCCCTGATGACCACTACCCTGCGGCCGTCCGAGCCGCTCCAGCACACGGCCGGCGGCGGCCGGTCGCGCACCTACGACATCTGCGTGAACAGCCGCCGCGTCGGCTCCGTCCACGTCGCCACCGACCCCCAGTTCGGGGCCGCGGCGGGGCTGATCCAACGGCTGCGGGTCGACGAACCGGACCGCGGCCGGGGCCGGGGCACCGTGGCCGCGCTCGCCGCCGAGGAAGTGCTGCGCGGCTGGGGCTGCTCGGAGATCCAGATATCGGTCCCCGCCGACGCGGGCCCCGCCCTCGCCCTCGCCCGCGCCCTCGGCTACACCGAGCGCAGCCGCAACATGGTGAAGGAACTGGCCGGCGGGCCGCCCCCGCCGCCGGCCGGGGTGGAGACGCGCCCGATGACGGACGAGGAGTACGCCGGGTGGGAGGCGGAGGCCCGGGAGTCCTTCGCCCGCAGCTGGACGGACCGGGGCGTCCCCGAGGCGCAGGCCCGCGCCAAGGCCGAGGCGAGCCACCGCGAGCTGCTGCCCCGGGGGCTCGCCACCCCGGGCACCGCGATCCGGGTGGCCGTCCTCGACGGCCGGATCGCGGGTCACGTCTGGACCGGGGTGCGGGAGCTGGAGCCGGGCGTGAGCGCCGGATACGTCTACCGCGTCGAGGTCGACGCGGAGCTGCGCGGCAGGGGGTACGGCCGGGCGCTGATGCTCGTGGCCGAGCGCATGACGCGGGAGGCCGGGCAGGCCCTGCTGGGGCTGCACGTCTTCGCGGACAACACCCCGGCGGTCCGCCTCTACGAGTCGCTGGGCTATCGCACGACCTTCGTCAACAGCGCCAAGCCGCTGCTCTGAGGCGCGGGGCCGGCCGGGAGGTCAGCCGGCCAGCAGGCGGTCGGCGATCTCCTCGATCCGGGCCCGCAGGCCCTCCTGGCTCTTGCCGCCGTCGAGGCGCTCCCCGCCGATGACGTAGGTCGGGGTGCCGGTGACCTTGAGGGCCTGGCCCTCGGCCTGGTCGGCGTCGACGGTGAGCAGGTGCCGGCCGTCGATCAGCGCGGTGTCGAACTCCTCGGCGTCCAGGCCGAGTCCGGCCGCCACCTCAAGGAGGACCGGCTCGCCCCGGTCGGCCAGGTCGGCGGTCCGGGCGAGCAGGGCCTCCGCGTACGTCCAGCCCTGCCCCTGGTCGGCCGCCTCCTCGGCGGCCTGGGCGGCGGCGTAGGCGTGCTTGTTCTTGGCCAGGGGGAAGTGGCGCAGCTGTACGTCGAGCCGGTCGCCGTACTTCTCGCGCAGCGCGTGGACGTCGTCGAGGGCCTGGAAGCAGTCCGGGCACTGGAGGTCGAACCACGCCTCCAGGACGACGGGGGCCGGGGAGGTCTCGGTGGTGGAGTCAGTCATGCCCCGCAGTCTTCCAGCCGGGCGGCCGGTGCCCCGCATCGGCACCTCGGCCGAGCCCGACCGGGACCTGAGGAGGAGATCCCGTGCGGGTGGACCCGGAGATCTCCCTGAGACCGGGCCGGGGGCGTGGCCTCCGGCGGCCGGTGCGGTGCAGGATGGAAGGGACGTATCACCCGGGACCTGGAGGATCGCATGCTCGCCGAGACCATCTGCTCCGCGGTGTCCGCGGCGGGCCTGGGGATCGCCGCGATCACGGCCTACCGCAAGAAGTACCTGTCCGCGACGCGGATCGCGGCCTGGGCGCTGGTGCCGCTCGGCCTGGTGATGACCGGCGCCGTCGAGTGGGCCTTCGACACCGTCTTCAGTCCGGTCGCCTGGGTGGGCTTCGGCGTGCTCGGCGTGGCTTGGCTGCTCCTGCTGACCACCCGGGGCGTCGAGCGGCGCCGGGGTGGCCGGAAGGCGGCGGCCGGGGGAGCGGATCCCGCGGCGGTGGCGCCCGGGGCGTCCGCACCGGCCCGGGCCAGGGACGCCATCGCCCGGCCTGCCTCGGGACCGGCGGCTCCGTCGGGCGCGGCCTCTTCCGGCGCGACCTCCGAGGACTTCAGCGACATCGAGGCGATTCTGAAGAAGCACGGAATCTGACCGCTTCTGGCCGTTGCCTGCCGGGCCGCGACCGGGCGGTGATCCGGAGATCCACGGGAAGGGATGAACCGCCCCGCGGTACGGCACTTTTCGGCCTTTCGCACCCGTGGGGTGCGCGATCATCCCCCCGAGATGCTGGATACCTCGCGGGAACCCGTCCCCGCCTCCGCCGAGTCCGTCCCCGCCGCCGACCCTCCGGCCGACGAACCGAGGGGCTGTCTCTTCGCGCTGTCGCAGCCGCCGCTGATGATCTTCCTGGCGGTGATCGGGGCCCTGCTCCTGATGGCGGCCCTGCACGATCTCTACGTCCTGTGAGGCGCCGGTCCTGCGGCCGGGCGGCGCGGGATCAGCCGGCGGCCTCCTTGCGGCGGGCCCGGTAGGCGGCCACGTGGAGACGGTTGCCGCAGGTGCGGCTGTCGCAGTAGCGGCGGGACCGGTTCCGGGAGAGGTCGACGAAGGCGCGGCCGCAGTCCGGCGCCTCGCACCGGCGCAGCCGCTCGCGCTCGCCCGCGACCACGATGAAGGCGAGGGCCATTCCGCAGTCGGCGGCCAGGTGGTCGGCGACCGAGGCGCCCGGCGCGAAGTAGTGCACGTGCCAGTCGTAGCCGTCGTGGTCGGTGAGCTGCGGGGTCGTGCCCGCGGCGGCCACCAGCTGGTTGATCAGCGGGGCGGCGATCCTGGCGTCGGGGGCGGAGAAGACCGCCGCGAAGCGCTCGCGCACCTCCCGGACCGCCCGCAGGTCCTCCGCGTCCAGGTCGCCCACGCCGCTGATCCGGTGCTCGCGCACGAAGACGCGCAGCGCGGCGAGGTCCGTGAGCGTGTCCTCACGGTCGCCCTGCGCGGCGGTGTTCATCAGATCGACGACGGTGTCGAGGGCGATCCGGGTGTCGTGGGGGATGAGCACGCTTCGCTCCCTGGCCGGCCGCGGGCGGGCGCCCGCGGACTGCCGACGACTCTAGCGCGCCCCGGAAAAGCACGACGGCGCCCTTCACCGCGCCGGCTGCGCGGTGGGGGCGCCTGAGGTCGTGCTGTGTGACCGCCCGCGCGGCGCCGTCTCCCCGAGTTAAGACGGCGCCGTACGGCTCTTGGCCTGGCTCAGCTGTCGGCCAGGATGTGGGAGAGCTCGGTATCGAGGTCGAAGTGACGGTGCTCGGTGCCGGGTGGGACCGCGGCGTCGGTCCGCTTGAGGAACGACTCCAGGGCCCTCGCCGGGGCTTCCAGCAGTGCCTCGCCCTCGGGCGAGCTCAACGCGATGCAGACGACGCCCTGGCCGTGACTACGGGACGGCCAGACCCGGACGTCGCCCGTGCCGGTGGGCCGGTGCAGCCCCTCGGCGAGAAGGTCGCGGGCGAAGACCCACTCGACCGTCTCCTCGGCTCCGGTGTGGAAGGTGGCGTGCACGGCGTACGGATCCGCCGTGTCATACCGCAGGCCCGCGGGTACAGGCAGTGAGGACTCGCTCGACACAACGAGGCGCAGGTGCAGCTCGCAGCTCACCACGGTGTTCATAAGCGCCAGGGCCTTTCGCTCAGTGTGCGCTCGGGGATTCGCACGTCGGCGAAATCGACATCCCACCTCCGGTGCCGTTGTAAACCCCTCTGTCGGTTTTGTGATCGTTCAGGTAGCTCGGACGGCGGTATGTAACTTTGGGTAATACCGCCATACCGGTGGGGCTGGTGAGTCGGGTAAATTGGCCCCATGAATGCGGAGAGTGACGAGCGCGCCCCCGAGACCCAGAACGACGGCCAGGCCGAACTGGGATCCCGTGCACCGGAGTTCATCAAGTCCCGGCGGGGGCTGCATCTGAGCTGGCAGGTCGGCGTCTTCATCGTCGGACTCGCCGTGATCGTGGCGGGCATCCTGATGCTCGTCTTCCCCGGGCCGGGCTGGCTCGTGATCTTCGCCGGCATGGCGATCTGGGCGACCGAGTTCGTCTGGGCGCAGATCGTCCTGCGCTGGACCAAGCGCAAGGTCACCGAGGCGGCCCAGCGCGCCCTCGACCCCAAGGTCCGGCGCCGCAACATCACCCTCACCGTCATCGGCGTGGTGATCATCGCCGCGCTGTGCGGCTGGTACCTCTGGAAGTTCGGCCTCGTCATGCCCTGGAAGATCGAAGAATGACCCCGGGATGGTTCGGGAGCCCCGCTGACATGCGGTAATGTTTGCGGTGCGCCCGGGCGATTAGCTCAGTGGGAGAGCACTTCGTTCACACCGAAGGGGTCACTGGTTCGAACCCAGTATCGCCCACCACCCGGACCGAGGGCCCGGAGACGATCACCGTCTCCGGGCCCTCGGCGCGTTCCCCCTCACCGCATCCGGGCCAGCCGCTCCCGCAGCAGCCGCGCCTCCCGCAGCCGCCGCTCGTACGTGGCCCCCACGGCGAGCAGCAGCAGCCCCGCCGCCGCCGGCGGCAGCCACCGCGGCAGCGCGCCGACCAGCCGCACCGCGTACGGCGCCAGCTCGTGCAGCCCCACCAGGGCCAGCACCGTCCCGCCCAGGAGCAGCGGCGCCTGGAGCCGGAACCGCGCCCCGAGGAGCGTCACCGCCAGCGCCCCCGCCCCCAGGAGCAGCGGGCGCGCCCCGGACGGCGCCGCCCAGACCGCCGCCAGACTCGGCAGCAGCGTCGCCGCGAGCCCCGGGCCATACGCGACCCAGGACGAGGCCGACGGATCCCGGCGGCGCCGCAGGAAGCCGACGGCGAGCGCCGGCACCGTCAGCGGCAGCGTGTACGCCTCCGGGACCGTCACGCCCCAGACCGCGAGCCGCACCCAGGCCGCGGCCAGGAACAGCGCCCCCGCCGCCCAGGCGCCCGCCCGCCGCCGCTCGGGCCGCAGCGCCGTCCCCGCCGCGATCAGACCGGCCGACGCCAGCGCCAGGGCGAGCACGGCAGGACGGGGCACCGTGAGGGCCAGCGCCACCGCGCCCACCGCCACCCCCGTCACCTCGACCGCCGCCGCCGTCGCCGACCGGAACCGGGCCGCGAGCGCCGCCGTGCCCGCCGGGACGAGCAGCAGCACAAGCCCGGCCGTGGACGGGGCGAGCCCCGCCGCCGCGGCCCCGGCGCCCACCAGGCCCGCCGCCGCGAGCACCGCGCAACCGGCCGCCGTCGCACGGACCCCGCCCGCGCCGAGCACCGCCGCCGCCACGAAGAGACCGAGCAGCACCCCGAGGACCGCGAAGGTCGCCGCCCGCACATCCAGCGAGAGGAGCAGGGCCGAGCCCGCCGAGGCCGTCCCGGCCGCCAGACCGGTCAGGCCGAACAGCGCGCCCGGCTCCACCGGTGCCGCCGCCGCACCGGCCGTCCACGACGCGCCCCACGCCCCCGCCGGGCGCTCCGTAGCCGCCCGGGCCGGCCGGGCGGGACCCGCGAGTCCCCGCGCCGCGACCCCCGGCCGGACCGCGAGCGCCAGCGCCGCCGCCGTCGCCACCAGCCGGACCGCGAGCCCCGCCGCGTGCGACAGCTGCAGGACGACCGGCAGGGCCATGAGCAGTGCCCAGCCGAGCACCACCCCGCCCCACCGGCCCCACAGCAGCCCGGACGCCGCCGCCCCCACCGCGCCGAGCAGCAGCACCGCCGCCGCCGTCGCCGGGTAGCCGCCGAGCAGCGGCTCCGCGTGCGCCCCGGACCACACGCCCGCGCTCCGGTCCGCGGGGCCCAGGAGTCCGGCCGGCACCGGCGGCAGCGCCCACACCACGCCCAGCGCCGCGACCCCGCCCCCGGCGAGCCCGAACCCGGCCCGCACCCCGGCCGGGACCCGTACGGCCGGGAGCGGACGCCACAGCGCCGCCACGGCCAGACCGCAGACCACGTACGCCGGCACCGCCCACTCCACCGGAAGCGCGGCCCGCAGCAGGCCGCCCGCGGCCGCCACCCCCGCCAGACCGGCCACCGCCGCGAGCCCCGGCGCCGCCGCACGCGCCACCCGCACCGCGTACAGGCACAGCGCCGCGCAGCCGCCCAGCAGCGGCGCACCCGTCCACGGGGCCGTCACCGAGAACCACCCGCCCGTCAGCAGCGCCCCCGCCGCCAGGACACCCGCCGACGCCCCCGCCGTCACCCGCACCGCGAGCCCTCCCGGCCGCGCCGCGAGGACCAGGTCCGCCGCCGCCGTCAGCACCGCCGCCCACGCCACCGCGGCGGGACCGCCGCCGGCCGCGAGCGCCCCCAGCGGCAGCGGGAACTGCGCCGCCGCCACCGCCGCCGGCAACGGCAGCCGCAGGCCGCGCAGCAGCCCGCCGTACCCCGCCCACACCCCCGCCAGGACCCCCGCGGCCACCGCCGCGTACGCCGTCCCGTCCGTCCCCGGCAGCGCCACCCGGTGCAGGGCGTACGCGTCCAGCGCCGTCAGGACGAGCCCCAGCGCGCCCACCGACTCCGCCGTCGACACCAGCCCCCGCCGCAGCAGCGCCACCGGCGCGGCCAGCGCCGCCGCCGTCACCGCCAGCAGCACCGCCGAACGCCCGCGATGCCCATCGAGCCCCAGCTCACCAGCGTGAACGCGAGCGCCGCGATCGCCAGCAGGACCCCGCCCAGCGTCAGCAGCACGTTCTGCGCCCCGCGCGGCGAGGTCTCCGCCGGCGCCGCGCCGCCGCCGAACGGCGCCGCCGCCCGCCCGACGGGGGAGTGCAGCACGCCCAGCAGCCACGCCCTCCGGGCCAGCAGCTCGGCACGGCGGGCGTCGAGCCGGGCCAGCTCGACGTCGACGAGCCGCAGCTCCTCGACCGGGGGCAACTTCATGTCCATGGCCGGAGTGTCGCGCCGCGCCCGCGCCCCGGGAATGCGCGCTGCTACTCAGATCCCGCCCGAGTACCCACACTGGACCCATGGACTGGTGCCGGTACCGCTTCCGCAGCGTCTGGCGGCTCGCCGCCCCGCCCGCCCGCGTCTACGCCGTCCTCGCCCGCGCCGAGGAGTACCCCCGCTGGTGGCCCCAGGTCCGGGCCGTCGTCCCGCGCGACGAAACCACCGGCACCGCCCGCTTCCGCTCGCTCCTCCCGTACGACCTCGACGTCACCGCCCGCGCCGTGCCCCACGCGCCCGAGGACCTCGTCCTGGAGGTCCGGCTCCACGGCGACCTGGAGGGCTGGGCCCGCTGGACCCTCACCGCCGACGGCGCCGGCACCCACGCCCTGTACGAGCAGGAGGTCGAGGTCCGCGCCCGGCTGCTCCGCCTCCTCGCGGTCCCCGGCCGCCCCTTCTTCCGCGCCAACCACGCCCTGATGATGCGCGGCGGACGCCGCGGGCTGGCCGCCCTCCTGCGCTCCGAATGAATTTGGAACCCGGCCCGCGAGCCCTGTATGGTTCAACCCGTTCCCGGGCGATTAGCTCAGCGGGAGAGCACTTCGTTCACACCGAAGGGGTCACTGGTTCGATCCCAGTATCGCCCACCGGGAGAGGCCGGTCCGTCATCACGACGGACCGGCCTCAGCCGTTTCCGGCCCGCCTCACGCCGCCTTCCGCAGCTCCGGACGGAGCGGCCACGCGGGATCCACCAGCTCCGGCGTCCCCTGCCGGCTGAACCACGCCTGGAGGCCCCGCGCCTGCGCCGCGTGCCACACCGCCTGGAGGGTGTGCAGCTCCGCCGGCGACAGCCGCTCCAGCCGGGACGCGAACCTCCGCCCCACCGCGCGCACCACCTCCAGCGCCGCCGTGGCGTCCGCCGCCGCGTCGTGCGCCCCCGCCAGCTCCACCTCGTAGTGCGCGCACAGGTCCGTCAGCGTCCGGCGGCCCTTGCGATACCGGTCCAGATGCTTGTCCAGCACCCGGGGGTCGAGCACGCACAGCGAGGTGTGCTCCAGGTACCGGCCCAGCGACGACGCCCGATGGCGCCTCAGCTCCCGGTCCAGGATGGTGAGATCGAACGGCGCGTTCATCACCACCAGCGGCCGTCCTGCCGCGTTCTGCTCCGCCAGGGCGCGCCCCAGCTCCTCCATCACGGGCGACGGCCACCGGCCGTTCCGCTGGAGGTGATCGTCCGTCAGTCCGTGTACCGCCGTGGCCCCTTCCGGCACCGGAACGCCCGGATTGACCAGCCAGCGGCTGATCCGCGGCCTCGCCCCCGCCGCGTCCTGGACGACCAGCGCGGCGGACACGATCCGGTCCTGCTCGACGTCCACTCCGGTGGTCTCCGTGTCGAAAGCGGCCAGGGGCCCTTCGTACCAGTTCGTCGTCATACCCGAACTCCTCGCACCCGCGCGGCAGATGGCCAACCCCCTGCCCCGAAGCGGTGATACCCGCACTGTTTGCGGCGTACGCGGACCGGTCACAACACTGGTGACGGGGAAGGACGTTCACATGGCGCTCGCCCAGCCCGAGTCGGGAGGGCTGCCGCCCCAGCGGGCGGCCCCGGCACGCGGCTCACTCGCCACCACCGCCTGCATGGAGACCCTCCAGGTGGGATACCTGCACGCCGTCGCCGCCGCGGCGGGCTGCTCGCTCGCGCAGCCCTTCCCGGACAACGGCGTCGACTGGCACGTGAGCCACGGCTCGCCCGGACACACCGTCGACGACGAGGTCACCATCAAGGTGCAGCTCAAATGCACCTACCAACTGCCCGCCCACCCCACGGGGAGCACCTTCCCCTTCACCCTCGACAACGACCACCTCGTGAAGCTCGCCCGGACCCCCGTGGCGGTGCACAAGATCCTGGTCGTGATGATCGTCCCGAGAGACCCGGAGGACTGGCTGAGAGCGAGCCACGACCGGCTCGACCTGCGGCACTGCTGCTACTGGACCAACCTGGCCGGGCAGCCGGTCACCGGACGCCGCCGGACCACCGTGCGCGTCCCCACGGCGCGGATCTTCGACGACCGGGCGCTGCGCGAGATCATGACCCGGGTCGGCCGGGGAGGGAGACCTTGATGCACCGACCGATCGACGACTCCGGACACGGGGCGAGTGACGGACACGGACACGGGACGGGGGACGGATACGGGGCGAGTGACGGGCGCGGCGCGGGCGGCGGGTACGGGACGGGGGACGGGTACGGGACGGGGGACGCGTACGGGACGGGCGGCGGGGCCGGGCGCGGGCCCGCCGCCGTTCCCCCGCCCTACCGGCCCCACCCGGTGCCCGCCGCCGACCCCGCCGCGCCCTGGACCGCCGGTGACGGCGTGCCCGACCCCGGCAGGGTCGACCCGCGCGTCCTCGGCGCCCTCCTCGCCCGGCACGGCTGGCAGCGCCGCGGCGGCGCCGCCGGCCGGTACGGCCGCTGGACCCCGCCGGGCGGCGGGCCCGGCGGTGGCGGCACCAGCCTCCTCGTCCCCGACAGCCTCGCCTTCCCCGACAGCGAGGACCTCATCGGCGAGGCCCTCACCGCCCTCGCCCGCAGCGGCACCCCCTCCGCCCGCGAGGTCCTCACCGGACTCGCCGTCCCCAGCGACGAGATCCGCTGGTGGAGCGAGGTGCCCCCGGGCCCGGCCGGCACCGTCCCCTGGCCCGTGCAGGAGCGGCTCCGGTCCGCCGCCCGCAAGATCCTCCTCGCCGGCGCCCTCGCCGTGCGCGGCCGGGCCGGCTACCACGGCTCCCGGCACCGCGCCGCCGCGCAGGCCGCCCTCGAATCCGTCGTCGTCGGCACCGACCCCGGCGGCCGTGCCCTCACCGCCTTCCTGCCGGTCCCGCCTGGCCGCCCAGTCGCCGTCCGGCTCCACCACGCGCTCCACGCCGCCCGGGAGGCCGTCGACTACCAGCGCGCCACCGGGGGCATGGACGCCTTCGACTCCGCCGTCGAGGCCGGCGTCAGCCGCGAACTCACCGAAGCGCTCGTCGCCCTCGTACGGGGTACGGAAGGCGCCCGCATCGCCCTCGCCTGGGCACCCGCCGCCGGCGTCCCCGACGGATGCGCGGCCCGACCCGAGCCCGTCGAGTTCTCGCCCGGCGACCTGCCCGCGCTGCGCGAGGCGAGCGCCCGCTACCTCACCGACGAGCCCTCCGTCCCGGTCCGGATCACCGGCGCCGTCGTCCGGCTCCGCCGCTCCGGGCCGCGCGGCGAGGGCACCGTCAGGCTCCGGGTGCTCGGCGGCGCCGACGTCGGCCACGTCCGGGTCACCCTCGACGAGGAGGCGTACCGCACCGCCGGTCACGCCCACCTCGTCGGCCTCCCGATCCGGGTCGTCGGCCGGCTGGAGAGCCGCGGCGGCTTCCGCCGCCTCGCCGACCCCTCCTCCGTGGTTCCGGTGCAGGTGGACGAGGCGGAGCGGGACCGACTGATGAAATCGCTGCACGAGAACCTTGATTTCTTCGAGGAGGCGTGCGGGCCGGACGAGGAGCGGTGAGCGGGGTGGACGGGGAGCGGTGAGCGGGCCGGACGAAATGCGGTGAGCGGGGTTCGGCGGGGCCCGTAAGATCGAAGGGACGCGGCACCTCGTCTCTGCCGCGCGCCGCCGGCGCCGGCACCTCGTGTCTGCCAGCGCCCCGATGCATGGAGTACCCGTGTCCGAAGTCCGTGTGACCGTCCCGACCGCCTCAGGACCCGAGGAGAGGACGGTGAGCGCGGGCACCACGGCCGGCGCCCTGTTCGCCGACGACCGCACCGTCATCGCCGCCCGCGTCGCCGGGGAGCTGAAGGACCTCTCGTACGAGCTCGCCGAGGGCGATGTCGTCGAGGGCGTCGAGATCTCCTCCGAGGACGGCCTGAACATCCTGCGCCACTCGACCGCGCACGTCATGGCGCAGGCCGTGCAGGAGCTCTTCCCCGAGGCCAAGCTGGGCATCGGCCCGCCGGTCCGGGACGGCTTCTACTACGACTTCGACGTGGAGAAGCCGTTCACGCCCGAGGACCTCAAGGCGATCGAGAAGAAGATGCAGGAGATCCAGAAGCGGGGGCAGAGGTTCGCCCGCCGCGTCGTCTCCGACGAGGCCGCCCGCGAGGAGCTCGCCGACGAGCCGTACAAGCTGGAGCTCATCGGCATCAAGGGCTCCGCGTCGACCGACGACGGCGCGAACGTCGAGGTGGGCGGCGGCGAGCTGACCATCTACGACAACCTGGACGCCAAGACCGGCGAGCTGTGCTGGAAGGACCTCTGCCGCGGTCCCCACCTGCCGACCACCCGGAACATCCCGGCGTTCAAGCTGATGCGGAACGCGGCCGCGTACTGGCGCGGCAGCGAGAAGAACCCCATGCTCCAGCGCATCTACGGCACCGCCTGGCCGTCCAAGGACGAGCTCAAGGCCCACCTCGACTTCCTCGCCGAGGCCGAGAAGCGCGACCACCGCAAGCTCGGCAACGAGCTCGACCTCTTCTCCATCCCGGACGAGATCGGCTCCGGCCTCGCCGTCTTCCACCCCAAGGGCGGCATCATCCGCCGGGTCATGGAGGACTACTCGCGCAAGAAGCACGAGGAGCACGACTACGAGTTCGTCTACTCGCCGCACGCCACCAAGGGCGCCCTCTTCGAGAAGAGCGGCCACCTGGACTGGTACGCGGAGGGCATGTACCCCCCCATGCAGCTCGACGGTGGTACCGACTACTACCTCAAGCCCATGAACTGCCCGATGCACAACCTGATCTTCGACGCGCGCGGGCGCAGCTACCGTGAATTGCCTTTGAGGTTGTTCGAATTCGGCACCGTGTACCGGTACGAGAAGTCCGGCGTCGTGCACGGCCTCACCCGGGCCCGCGGCTTCACCCAGGACGACGCGCACATCTACTGCACCCGCGAGCAGATGGCGGAGGAGCTCGACCGCACGCTCACCTTCGTCCTCGACCTGCTCCGCGACTACGGCCTGAGCGACTTCTACCTGGAGCTGTCCACCAAGGACCCGGAGAAGTTCGTCGGCTCCGACGAGGTGTGGGAGGAGGCCACCGCGGTCCTCCAGCAGGTCGCCGAGAAGCAGGGCCTGCCGCTCACCCCCGACCCGGGCGGCGCCGCCTTCTACGGCCCGAAGATCTCGGTGCAGGCGCGGGACGCCATCGGCCGTACCTGGCAGATGTCGACCGTCCAGCTCGACTTCAACCTGCCGGAGCGCTTCGACCTGGAGTACACCGCGGCGGACGGCTCCCGTCAGCGCCCGGTCATGATCCACCGTGCGCTCTTCGGCTCGATCGAGCGGTTCTTCGCGGTGCTCCTGGAGCACTACGCGGGCGCCATGCCGCCGTGGCTGGCCCCGGTCCAGGCGGTCGGCATCCCGATCGGCGACGCGCACGTCGAGTACCTCCAGGAGTTCGCCGCCGAGGCGAAGAAGAAGGGCCTGCGGGTCGAGGTGGACGCCTCCTCCGACCGGATGCAGAAGAAGATCCGGAACCACCAGAAGCTCAAGACCCCGTTCATGATCATCGTCGGCGACGACGACATGAACGCCGGCACGGTCTCCTTCCGCTACCGCGACGGTTCGCAGGAGAACGGCGTCCCGCGCGACGAGGCGCTGGCGAAGCTCGTCGAGGTGGTCGAGACGCGCGTCCAGGTGTGACGTGTTCCCCCGCGTGAGCGGGGAAGCGGGTCCCCGGGGGTTTCCCCCGGGGACCTTCGTCGTCCTACGCCCCCTCGTCCCCCGGCTTCTCGTCCTCCCGCCTGAACGCCTGGATCAGCCACGACGAGAACGAACCCGTCACCGCGCCCAGCAGCGCGAGCCCGCACGCCATCAGGCCGACCGCGACCACCCGGCCGATCGGCGTCACCGGGGTCACGTCGCCGTAGCCGACCGTCGCCAGGGTCGCGCTGGCCCACCACATCGCGTCCCCGAACGTGCGGATCGTGGCGCCGGGGGCGTCGGCCTCGTGGTGGAAGACGGTGAGCGCGGCGGTGAAGCCCAGCAGGGAGACCGTGAGACCGGAGTAGACCATGACCCGGGCGTAGAGGCTGAGCCGCGGCTGGCCGCGGCGGCGCTGGACCCGGTCGTAGAGGGCCACCATCCGGACCGGGCGCAGCAGCGGGAGCACGAGGACGACGGTGTCGAGGAGGTGGGTGCGGACGAAGCGGTGCGGGCGGAGGCCGCTGAGCCGGAGGCGTACCGCGTAGTCGGCGACGAAGACGGCCCAGGCGCCGAGGATGACGCCGACGCAGAGGTCGACCCCGAGTTTCGGGAGGTGGTCGCGGGCGAGGACCCGGACCGCGTATCCGGAGAGGAAGGCGACGGAGGCGACGGCGAGCGGCGTCTCCATGCGGCGGTCCCAGCGTTCCTGGCGGGGCGGGTTCGGGGGCCTGTCGCTCATCGGATCAGGATCACCCGGGACGGCTTCCCTCGCCCCGCCGACACGTTCCGAACGGGCGACGCAATATGCTGCACAGCATGACGACTGAGCCGGAGCAGCAGATCGGAGTGGGGGCGCCGGACGCGTTCCAGCGCCTGTGGACGCCTCATCGGATGGCGTACATCCAGGGCGAGAACAAGCCGACCGGGCCGGGGGCCGACGACGGCTGTCCGTTCTGCTCGATCCCGTCGAAGTCGGACGAGGACGGGCTGGTGATCGCCCGTGGCGCGAGTGTGTACGCGGTCCTCAACCTGTACCCGTACAACGGCGGGCATCTGATGGTCGTCCCGTACCGGCACGTCGCCGACTACACGGATCTGGACGCGGCCGAGACGGCGGAGCTGGCCGATTTCACCAAGCGAGCGATGATCGCGCTGCGGGCGGCGTCCGGGGCGCACGGTTTCAACATCGGCATGAACCAGGGTGCGGTGGCCGGCGCGGGGATCGCGGCGCACCTGCACCAGCACGTGGTGCCGCGCTGGGGCGGGGACACCAACTTCATGCCGGTGGTCGGTCACACCAAGGTGCTGCCGCAGCTGCTCGCGGACACCCGGAAGATGCTGGCCGACGCCTGGCCGGCGACGCTCTGACCCTCCGTGTCGGTACGGCCCCGGGGCGCGCGCCCCGGGGCCGTCGGCGTACCCGCGCGGTGGACGTCAGGCGTCGTAGACGTCGGCCTTCCTCGGGGCGGGTTCCTGGAGCATGCCGCTCATGAAGAGGGTGCGGTTGCCGAAGCGCTCGGTGTCCACGTTGTGGGCGTCGAGGAAGCGGACGGTCGCCGCGTGGACGGCGCGGACCACGGGCGTGGCCATCCGGAGGGCGTCGTCGGCCATGAAGCGGTTCTTCCAGAGCGGGCCGGCCCAGACGTGCCGGAGGCCGAAGGGCTCGGGCAGGTTCATCTTGCCGCCGAGGAACTCCAGGACCGGCGGGTACCAGGTGAGCGGGGCGCGGACGGCGAGGCGGACGATGTCGTCGGTGCCGAGCAGCGGCTGCGCGATCTCCTTGGTCTCCCAGAAGCGGACGGTCTTGGCGACCTCCTTGGTCTTCGCCTTGGGCTTGGTGGTGAACAGGCCGTGGACGGGGCCCAGGGCGTGGCCGGTGACCTCGATGCGCAGGGTGTGGAGCAGGGAGGTGACGGTGACCATCATGGTGAGCACCACGTTCCCGTCCCAGAGGGTGAACTGGACGCCCAGGTAGTGGCGGTTGCCGGCGCCGAACTGCTGCTCGTTGCAGATGCGCTGTATCTCGTGCGGCTTGACCTGGTAGTGGACGATGTCGTCGCCCTCGGGGCGGGCGACCTCGTCGGCGGTCTCTCCGACCGGGGAGACGATCCAGTGCTTCACGGTGGGCTTGGGGAAGCCGGTCTTCAGGGAGCCCCGTTCGAGCAGGGTGAGCTGGTCGTGGATCTTGCGGACGAGGTCCCAGGCGCGGAAGTCGTGCATCTCGTGGCCTTCGAGGGGGACCAGTTCCTCGGCCAGGGTCCAGCTGCCCCAGCGGGTGCCGAGGCCGAGGATGCCCTTGCCGCCGGCGTAGAAGACCACGTTGGACTGCTGCTCGGCGGAGAGCTTCTCCAGGTTGAGGCGGAGTTCCTCGGCGGACTTCTCGCCGGGGTCCGTGGGCACGGACCCGGGGACGTGGGCTCCGACGCCGCCGCCGCTGAGCAGGCCGGTCCAGCGGTCGCGGAGGTCGACGGCGGCGCTGAGGCAGACGCGGCTCGCGAGGTACCAGCCGATGACCGGGGCGACGAGCATGGCCCGCAGGTAGTTGGGGAGGAGGCCGTCGAAGGGGAGCCGGAGGAGGATCAGGACGGCGACGATGCCGACGGCGACGAGCAGGACGGTGCCGATGAGGCTGGTGCGCTTGTTGTCGGAGCCGGCGGCGGTGCGGCGCAGGTGGATCACGATGAGCCAGAGCAGCAGGCCGGGCAGGAAGAGGACGCCGCAGAAGAAGGTGATCAGGGTCAGCTTGATGTCGCGGCGGCGGCGGATGTGGGTGGCGGCGAGGCAGTGCTCGACGACCGGCTGCGGTTCGGCGCCGAAGGACTGGATGAGGGGCTTGCGGCCGCCGCCGAGCATGCGGACCTGCACGGCGCGGGAGAACGCCTCGCCGAGGTCGGGGCGGAAGAGCTTCTCCCACTTCCCCTTCTTGAGCGTGGTCTTGTAGTACTCGTTGTCGGCGTCCTGGATGGTCTCCAGGGGGCTGTCCCGGTACGCGGCCGAGGCCAGCGCGTTGGTCGCGCCGGTCAGGCCGCTGCCGCCCTGGAGCGGGATCTGTGCTCCCGGTCCGAAACCGTCGATCGCCACTTCCGCCCCCATCACCGCGAGTACCTGTGCGGGCTGTTCCCGACTGCCGTGCCCGGTACACCTGCCGGGCTGGGCACCACAGCGTAACCGGGCCGCGTGGTATGCGTCACCGGCTGTGGACAACCGCGGCCGGAAGCTGTGGACGACCGCGGCCGGAACCGGCCGCCCGGTGGGGACCGGGTGGCCGGGAACGGCTGGTCGCGCGCCGAACTAGGCGCGTTTTCCCACCTGTTCGCGCACGCGTTCGGCGAGCTGAGGGGGCATCGGTTCGTGCCGGGCGTAGCTGCGGTCGAAGCGGCCGGTGCCGTGCGAGACGGACCGCAGGTCGATGGCGTACCGCCCGATCTCGATCTCCGGCACCTCGGCCCGGACGACCGTGCGGCCGGGTCCGGCCTGGTCGGTGCCGACGACCCGGCCGCGCCGGCCGGACAGGTCGCTCATCACCGCGCCGACGTATTCGTCGGGGACGAGGACGCGTACTTCGGCGACCGGTTCCAGGAGGTGGACCGGGACCTCGGCGGCAGCCTCGCGCAGGGCGAGCGCCCCGGCGGTCTGGAAGGCGGCGTCGGAGGAGTCCACCGAGTGGGCCTTGCCGTCCCTGAGGGTGACCCGGACGTCGACCAGCGGGTGGCCGGCGGCGACACCGCGCGCGGCCTGGGCCCGTACGCCCTTCTCGACGGAGCCGATGAAGGGGCGGGGGACGGCGCCGCCCACGACCTTGTCGACGAACTCGATGCCGCTGCCCGGCGGGAGCGGTTCGACGTCGATCTCGCAGATCGCGAACTGGCCGTGGCCGCCGGACTGTTTGACGTGCCGTCCGCGCCCGGAGGCGGGGGCGCCGAAGGTCTCGCGCAGCGGCACCCGGTACGGGACGGCGTCGACGCGTACGCCGTAGCGGCCGCGCAGCCGTTCCAGGACGACGTCCTGGTGGGCCTCGCCCAGGCACCAGAGGACGACCTGGCCGGTGTCCTGGTTCTGTTCGAGGCGGAGGGTCGGGTCCTCGGCGACGAGTTTCGCGAGGCCCTGGGAGAGCCGGTCCTCGTCGGCCTTGCTGTGTGCCTCGACGGCGAGCGGCAGCAGCGGCTCCGGCATCGGCCACGGCTCGATCAGCAGCGGGTCGTCCTTGGCGGAGAGGGTGTCGCCGGTCTCGGCGCGGCCGAGCCGGGCCACGCACGCGAGGTCCCCGGCGACGCAGTGGGCCATCGGGCGCTGCTGTTTGCCGAAGGGGGAGGTGAGGGCGCCGACCCGTTCGTCGACGTCGTGGTCCTCGTGGCCCCGGTCGGCGAGTCCGTGCCCGGAGACGTGCACGGTCTCGTCGGGGCGGAGGGTGCCGGAGAAGACCCGGACGAGGGAGATCCGGCCCTGGTAGGGGTCGGCGGCGGTCTTCACGACCTCGGCGACCAGCGGGCCTTCGGGGTCGCAGGCGAGCGCCGGCCGGGGTTCGCCGGAGGGGGTGGTGACGGCGGGCGGTTCGTGTTCCAGGGGGGAGGGGAAGCCGCGGGTGATCAGCTCCAGGAGTTCGACGGTGCCGAGGCCCTGGCCTCCGCCGGCGGCGGCGGGCGCGGCGGCGAGCACGGGATGGAAGCCGCCCCGGGCGACGGCCTTCTCCAGGTCGCCGACGAGGGTCGCGAAGTCGATCTCCTCGCCCCCGAGGTAGCGGTCCATCAGGGTCTCGTCCTCGCTCTCGGCGATGATCCCCTCGATGAGCCGGGCGCGGGCCGCGGCGATCAGGTCGCGGTCGGCGTCGCCGGGCGGGAGTTCGCGCCGCTCGCCCGTGGAGTAGTCGAAGACCCGCTCGGAGAGCAGGCCGATCAGACCGGTCGCGGGGGCGTGGCCGTCCGTGCCCTCGGGGCCGTGCACCGGAAGGTAGAGGGGGAGGACGGCGTCGGGGTCGTCGCGGCCGAAGAGTCCGGCGCAGACCCCGGTGAGCTCGTCGTAGCCGGTGCGGGCGGTGTCGAGGTGGGTGACGACGATGGCCCTGGGCATGCCGACGGCCGCGCACTCCTCCCAGACCACGCGGGTGGAGGCGGCGACCGCGTCGGCCTCCTGGGCGGCCGAGACGACGAAGAGGGCCGCGTCCGCCGCGCGCAGACCGGCCCTCAGTTCCCCGACGAAGTCGGCGTACCCGGGGGTGTCGAGCAGGTTGATCTTGAAGCCGTCCCAGCCGACCGGCACGAGGGAGAGCTGGACGGAGCGGTGCTGCCGGTGCTCGATCTCGTCGTAGTCGGAGACGGTCGCCCCGTCCTCGACCCGGCCGGGCCGCCCGAGCGCCCCGGCGGTCTGGGCGAGCGCCTCGACCAGGGTCGTCTTGCCCGCTCCGCTGTGGCCGACCAGCACCACGTTCCGTACCTCCGAGGGCCGGTCGGCCGTCGGTGCCCTGCCGGCGGCTCCGGCGGGGGTGTGCGCCTTGTCGCCCATGATGTCCTCCCGGCTGCGAGGCGGTGAGGTGAGAGCGGGCGCGGGGGAGCGGCGTCGCGGCGCTGCTCCGGCGGGCCCGCGAGGTGCTTTCCTTCGAGCTTTGCACCGACGCCGGGACGCGTCCATACGTCGTACACCGGTGGGTCCCCAGGGGGGTCCCGACGCGACGGGGCGGGTGCGCTCCCGTGCGGCGGCACGCGCGTGGCTACGATGGGTGAGCCGGTGGTCATGGGACCGCGCGGCCCGCCGAAACCTCGGGAAGGCCATGCTGAACAAGTACGCGCGTGCGTTTTTTACGCGTGTCCTCACACCGTTCGCCGCGTTTCTGCTCCGCCGGGGGGTCAGCCCCGACGCCGTGACGCTGATCGGCACGGCGGGAGTGGTCGCCGGAGCGCTGGTCTTCTTCCCCAGGGGCGAGTTCTTCTGGGGCACGATCGTGATCACGCTCTTCGTCTTCTCCGACCTCGTCGACGGCAACATGGCGCGGCAGGCGGGGATCTCCAGCCGCTGGGGCGCGTTCCTCGACTCGACCCTCGACCGGGTCGCCGACGGGGCGATCTTCGGCGGCTTCGCGCTCTGGTACGCGGGTCAGGGCGACGACAACGTGCTGTGCGCGGTGTCGATCTTCTGCCTGGCGAGCGGTCAGGTCGTCTCGTACACCAAGGCGCGTGGTGAATCGATTGGCCTGCCGGTCGCGGTGAACGGCCTGATCGAGCGGGCCGAGCGGCTGGTGATCTCGCTGGTCGCCGCCGGTCTCGCCGGCCTGCACGCGTTCGGAGTGCCCGGTGTCGACGTGCTGCTGCCGATCGCGCTGTGGATCGTCGCCGCCGGCTCGGCCGTGACGCTGGGGCAGCGGGTGGTGACGGTACGCAGGGAGGCCGCGGAGGCGGACGCCGCCACGGCGGCCGGGGAGAGCGGGGCGGTGTCGTGAGCGCGCTGAAGGACAAGGTCGCCGACGGTCTGTACGGGCTCGGCTGGGCGACCGTGAAGAAGCTTCCCGAGCCGGTGGCCCGGTCCCTCGGCCGGAAGATCGCGGACACCGTGTGGAAGCGGCGCGGCAAGGGCGTGCTGCGTCTCGAGTCCAACCTCGCGCGCGTGGTGCCGGACGCGACGCCCGAGCGGCTCGCCGCGCTGTCGAAGGCCGGCATGCGCTCGTACATGCGCTACTGGATGGAGTCCTTCCGGCTGCCGACCTGGAGCCGCGAGCGGGCCGCGAACAGCTTCTCGATCAAGGGCGAGGACGTCCTCAAGGAAGCCATAGCCTCGGACCGCGGTGTGATCCTCGCCCTGCCGCACATGGGCAACTGGGACCTGGCCGGGGTGTGGGTCACCCGCGCCCTCGGCACGCCCTTCACCACCGTCGCCGAGCGGCTCAAGCCCGAGTCGCTGTACGACCGCTTCGTCGCCTACCGGGAGTCCCTCGGCATGGAGGTGCTGCCGCACACCGGTGGCGCCGCCTTCGGGACGCTGGCCCGGCGGCTGCGGGCCGGCGGTCTGGTCTGCCTCGTCGCCGACCGGGACCTGTCCGCCTCCGGAGTCGAGGTCTCCTTCTTCGGCGAGGCGACCCGGATGCCCGCGGGGCCGGCCATGCTGGCCCTCCAGACCGACGCGGTCCTGCTGCCGGTGACCCTCTGGTACGACGACACCGACGTCATGAAGGGCGAGGTACACGCGCCCGTGGAGGTACCCGAGTCAGGTACCCGCGGCGAAAAGGCGTCCCTCATGACACAGGCCCTCGCGGACGTGTTCGCCGGGGCCATCGCGGACCACCCGGAGGACTGGCACATGCTGCAGCGCCTCTGGCTGGCCGACCTGGAGGAGCGCACACCGTGAAGATCGGGATCGTCTGCCCGTACTCCTGGGACGTACCGGGCGGCGTCCAGTTCCACATCCGCGACCTCGCCGAGCACCTGATCCGGCTCGGCCACGAGGTCTCCGTCCTGGCCCCCGCCGACGACGACACCCCGCTACCGCCGTACGTCGTCTCCGCCGGCCGGGCCGTGCCCGTGTCGTACAACGGCTCGGTGGCCCGCCTCAGCTTCGGTTTCCTCTCCGCCGCGCGGGTCCGCCGCTGGCTGCACGACGGCACCTTCGACGTCGTCCACATCCACGAGCCGACCTCGCCCTCCCTTGGTCTGCTCACCTGCTGGGCGGCGCAGGGCCCGATCGTGGCCACCTTCCACACCTCGAACCCGCGCTCGCGGGCGATGATCGCCGCCTACCCGATCCTCCAGCCCGCGCTGGAGAAGATCAGCGCCCGGATCGCGGTCAGCGAGTACGCCCGGCGCACGCTCGTGGAGCACCTGGGCGGCGACGCGGTCGTCATCCCCAACGGCGTCGACGTCGACTTCTTCGCGGGCGCGGAGCCGAAGGAGGCGTGGCAGGGCGAGACGCTGGGCTTCATCGGGCGGATCGACGAGCCCCGCAAGGGCCTGCCGGTCCTGATGAAGGCACTGCCCCGGATCCTCACGGAGCGGCCGGGCGCCCGGCTCCTCGTCGCCGGGCGCGGCGACGAGGAGGAGGCGGTGGCCTCGCTGCCGCCCGAGATGCGGTCCCGGGTGGAGTTCCTCGGCATGGTCAGCGACGAGGACAAGGCGCGGCTGCTGCGCAGCGTCGACGTGTACGTGGCGCCCAACACCGGCGGCGAGTCCTTCGGCATCATCCTCGTCGAGGCGCTGTCGGCCGGCGCGCCGGTCCTCGCCGCCGACCTGGACGCCTTCGCGCAGGTCCTCGACCAGGGCGCGGCGGGCGAGCTGTTCGCCAACGAGGACGCGGACGCGCTGGCGGAGGCGGCGATCCGGCTGCTCGGCGACCCGGCGCGCCGCGCGGAGCTGAGCGCGCGCGGTTCGGCGCACGTCCGGCGCTTCGACTGGGCCACGGTCGGCGCGGACATCCTGGCCGTCTACGAGACGGTCACGGACGGGGCGGCGGCGGTGGACACGGACGAGAAGACGGGCGGGCTCCGCGCCCGACTGGGCCTGTAGCCGATCCCGGCGTGGCCCACCCGTCGGCCCTGTGGGCACGCGTCCCGCCGGGGCGATGGGGGACCCCGTTCGCCCCCAGCGGAACGCCCGCCCACCACAGGCGGCGGAGGCGCACGCTGGGCGCATGATCAGCGTCCAGCGGCTCGACCTGGGCCGGTTCACGCGGCCCGCCGCGGAGTGGGGCGGGAGCCACGCGCGCGTGGAGCACACGTTCGCGTACCTCGTCCGGCATCCGGGCGGCACCGTGCTGTTCGACACCGGCATGGGCGAGGGATCGCCCGAGACCGACGCGCACTACCGGATCGTCCGCCGGCCGCTCACCGTCGGGCCCGGCGAGGTCGATCTCCTGGTCAACTGCCACCTGCACTTCGACCACATCGGCGGCAACCAGCGCTTCCCCGGCACCCCCGCCCTCGTCCAGCGCGGCGAGCTCGCCACCGCGCGGGCGGGCGGCTACACCATCGACGCGCTCCTCCCCGGCGTCGCCTGGACGGAGATCGACGGTGAGCACGAGCCCGCCCCCGGGATCCGGATCGTGCCGACGCCCGGACACGTCGACGGGCACCAGTCGCTCGTCCTCGACCACGGCGACCGCGTGACGGTCCTCGCCGGGCAGGCGTACGACACGGCGGGCGAGTTCGGGACGCCGTACCGGCCCTGGATCGGACGGCTCGCCGCGCTCGCCGGCGAGCGGCCGGTCCGCGTCCTCTTCGCCCACGACCACACCCTTTGGGAAGGTGTGCTGCCACCGCCCGGGTAGCCTGTGCGCCCGTGACCGAAACCCTGATCTGGACCGTCGTCGCGCTGATCCTCATCGGCGTCTACCTCAGCTGGACCGCCGGCCGGCTCGACCGGCTGCACACCCGCATCGACGCCGCCCGCGCGGCGCTCGACGCCCAGCTGCTCCGGCGGGCCTCGGTCGCCCAGGAACTGGCCACCTCCGGCGTCCTCGACCCGGCCGCCTCGATCGTCCTGTACGAGGCGGCGCACGCGGCCCGGCAGGCCGAGGAGGACCACCGCGAGGTCGCCGAGAGCGAGCTGAGCCAGGCGCTGCGGGCCGTCTTCGGAGAGCCCGAGCAGGTCGAGCTCGTCCAGGAGGCGCCCGGCGGGGTCGAGGCCGCCGGCGAGCTGGCCGCCGCCGTCCGCCGGGTCCCCATGGCCCGCCGCTTCCACAACGACGCCGTCCGGGCCGCCCGCGCCCTGCGCCGCCACCGCAAGGTCCGCTGGTTCCGCCTCGCGGGCCACGCGCCCTTCCCGATGGCCTTCGAAATGGACGACGAACCGCCGGTGGCCCTGGCCGATCGTCCGTCCTGAGCCCCAGCGGCCTCGGATTCCCGTCAAAAGGATCCACAGCCTGCACATTGGCCCTTGCTGTGGACCGCTCGTGGACTGTTTCCTCGCTCTAGTCGTCAACGTCCCGTTGAACCCGTTGTCACGAGTGAGGTTTCCGTGTCCAGCTCCACCACCCCCCAGACCCCCGAGACCGGCACCGCCCGCGTGAAGCGCGGCATGGCCGAGCAGCTCAAGGGCGGCGTGATCATGGACGTGGTCAACGCCGAGCAGGCGAAGATCGCCGAGGACGCCGGCGCCGTCGCCGTCATGGCCCTGGAGCGGGTCCCCGCGGACATCCGCAAGGACGGCGGCGTGGCCCGCATGTCCGACCCGAACATGATCGAGGAGATCATCGGCGCGGTCTCCATCCCGGTGATGGCCAAGTCCCGCATCGGCCACTTCGTCGAGGCCCAGGTCCTCCAGTCCCTCGGCGTCGACTACATCGACGAGTCCGAGGTCCTCACCCCGGCCGACGAGATCAACCACTCCGACAAGTGGGCCTTCACCACCCCCTTCGTCTGTGGCGCCACCAACCTGGGCGAGGCCCTCCGCCGCATCGCCGAGGGCGCGGCCATGATCCGCTCCAAGGGCGAGGCCGGCACCGGCAACGTCGTCGAGGCCGTCCGCCACCTGCGCCAGATCAAGAACGAGATCGCCAGGCTGCGCGGCTACGACAACAACGAGCTCTTCGCCGCCGCCAAGGAGCTGCGCGCCCCGTACGAGCTCGTCAAGGAGGTCGCCGAGCTCGGCAAGCTCCCCGTCGTCCTGTTCTCCGCCGGTGGCGTCGCCACCCCCGCCGACGCCGCGCTGATGCGCCAGCTCGGCGCCGAGGGCGTCTTCGTCGGCTCCGGCATCTTCAAGTCCGGCGACCCGGCCAAGCGCGCCGCCGCCATCGTGAAGGCCACCACCTTCTACGACGACCCGAAGATCATCGCGGACGCCTCCCGCAACCTCGGCGAGGCCATGGTCGGCATCAACTGCGACACCCTCCCCGAGTCCGAGCGCTACGCCAACCGGGGCTGGTAAGCACCGATGAGCACCACCCCCGTGATCGGAGTCCTGGCCCTCCAGGGCGACGTACGGGAGCACCTGATCGCCCTGGCCGCGGCGGACGCCGTGGCCAGGCCGGTCCGGCGCCCCGAAGAACTCGCCGAGGTCGACGGCCTGGTCCTCCCCGGCGGCGAGTCCACCACCATCTCCAAGCTGGCCGCCCTCTTCGGCCTCATGGAGCCGATCCGCGAGCGGATCGCCGCGGGCCTGCCCGTGTACGGCACCTGCGCCGGCCTGATCATGCTCGCCGACAAGATCCTCGACCCGCGCTCGGGCCAGGAGACCTTCGGCGGCATCGACATGATCGTGCGCCGCAACGCCTTCGGGCGGCAGAACGAGTCCTTCGAGGCCGGTGTCACCGTGACCGGGATCGACACGCCCGTCGAGGGCGTCTTCATCCGCGCCCCGTGGGTGGAGTCCGTCGGCGCCGGGGTCGAGGTGCTCGCGGAGCACGACGGCCACATCGTCGCCGTCCGCCAGGGCAAGGTCCTCGCGACCTCCTTCCACCCCGAGCTCACCGGCGACCACCGCATCCACGAGCTGTTCGTGGACATGGTGCGCGCGGAACGGTGACACGATCCCGGTAGGATCTCTCGGGTTCGTTCAAGTAGTGGGTAACGCGAAGGAGACAGGCAGATGTCCGGCCACTCTAAATGGGCTACGACGAAGCACAAGAAGGCCGTGATCGATGCCAAGCGCGGCAAGCTCTTCGCGAAGCTGATCAAGAACATCGAGGTCGCGGCCCGCACCGGCGGCGCCGACCTGGACGGCAACCCGACGCTCTTCGACGCCGTCCAGAAGGCGAAGAAGCAGTCGGTCCCGAACAAGAACATCGACTCCGCGCTCAAGCGCGGTGCGGGTCTCGAGGCCGGCGGCGCCGACTACGAGACGATCATGTACGAGGGCTACGGCCCGAACGGCGTCGCGGTGCTCATCGAGTGCCTCACCGACAACCGCAACCGCGCCGCCTCGGACGTCCGCGTCGCCATGACCCGCAACGGCGGTTCGATGGCCGACCCGGGCTCCGTCTCGTACCTGTTCAACCGCAAGGGCGTCGTCGTGCTCCCCAAGGGCGAGCGGTCCGAGGACGACGTCCTGGAGGTCGTGCTCGACGCGGGCGCCGAGGAGGTCAACGACCTCGGCGAGTCCTTCGAGGTCATCAGCGAGGCCACCGACCTGGTCGCGGTCCGCACCGCCCTCCAGGAGGCCGGCTTCGACTACGACTCGGCCGAGTCCAGCTTCGTGCCGACCATGCAGGTCGAGCTCGACGAGGAGGGCGCGCGCAAGATCTTCAAGCTGATCGACGCGCTGGAGGACAGCGACGACGTGCAGAACGTCTTCGCCAACTTCGACGTCAGCGACGAGGTCATGGAGAAGGTCGACGCCTGAGCGCCGCTCCACGCCGCTCCACCGCAGCGGGCCGACGGGACACACCCCGTCGGCCCGCTGCGTTGTCAGTGGCACCGGATAGCCTGCACAAACAGACTTGCGACCGGTCGACGACAGGGAGGGGCGGCGTGCGCGTACTGGGGGTGGACCCGGGACTCACCCGGTGCGGCGTCGGCGTCGTCGAGGGCGTCGCCGGCCGGCCGCTCACGATGCTCGGAGTCGGCGTGGTCCGCACCTCCGCCGACGCCGACATCGGCCTCCGGCTCGTCGGCATCGAGCGCGGCATCGAGGAGTGGATCGACCGTTTCCAGCCCGAACTCGTCGCGGTGGAGCGGGTGTTCAGCCAGCACAACGTACGCACGGTGATGGGCACCGCCCAGGCCAGCGCCGTCGCCATGCTCTGCGCCGCCCGCCGCGGCATCCCCGTCGCCCTGCACACCCCCAGCGAGGTCAAGGCCGCCGTCACCGGCTCGGGCCGCGCCGACAAGGCACAGGTCGGCGCCATGGTCACCCGGCTGCTCCGGCTCGCCGCCCCGCCCAAGCCGGCCGACGCCGCCGACGCCCTCGCCCTCGCCATCTGCCACATCTGGCGCGCCCCCGCCCAGAACCGCCTCCAGCAGGCCGTCGCCCTGCACGCCTCGAAAGGCCGCACGTCATGATCGCCTTCGTCAGCGGCCCCGTGGCCGCCCTCGCGCCCACCACCGCCGTCGTCGAGGTCGGCGGCGTCGGCATGGCCGTCCAGTGCACCCCGAACACGCTCGCCGGGCTCCGCGTCGGCGAGCAGGCCCGGCTCGCCACCTCCCTCGTCGTACGGGAGGACTCGCTCACCTTGTACGGCTTCGCGGACGACGACGAGCGCCAGGTCTTCGAGCTGCTCCAGACCGCCAGCGGCGTCGGACCCCGGCTCGCCCAGGCCATGCTCGGCGTGCACAGCCCCGACGCGCTCCGCCTCGCCGTCTCCACCGGCGACGAGAAGGCCCTCACGGCCGTCCCCGGCATCGGCAAGAAGGGCGCCCAGAAGCTGCTCCTCGAACTGAAGGACAAGCTCGGCCAGCCCCTCGGCAGCAGCGGACTCGTCGGCCAGCAGCGCGCCGTCGCCACCGGCCCCGCCCCCTGGACCGAGCAGGTGACCGCCGCCCTCGTCGGCCTCGGCTACCCGAGCCGCGACGCCGAGGAGGCCGTCGCCGCCGTCACCCCGCAGGCCGAGGCGGCGCTCGCCGAGACCGGCTCCGCCCCCGTGCCCCAGCTGCTGCGCGCCGCCCTGCAGACGCTGGGCCGCGCCCGCTGATCGCCCGCAGACCCTCCCGTACGAAGGAAGACACCACCGTGAACTGGGACGACGAGACGGCATCCGGCTCCGAGGAGCGGATCGTCGGCGCCGCCGCCGAGGGCGACGACCAGGCCGTCGAGGCCGCCCTGCGCCCCAAGGACCTCGGCGAGTTCATCGGCCAGGAGAAGGTCCGCCAGCAGCTCGACCTCGTCCTCAAGGCCGCCCGCCAGCGCGGCGCCACCGCCGACCACGTGCTGCTCTCCGGCGCCCCCGGCCTCGGCAAGACCACCCTGTCGATGATCATCGCCGCGGAGATGAACGCGCCGATCCGGATCACCTCGGGACCCGCCATCCAGCACGCCGGCGACCTCGCCGCGATCCTCTCCTCCCTCCAGGAGGGCGAGATCCTCTTCCTCGACGAGATCCACCGCATGTCCCGGCCCGCCGAGGAGATGCTCTACATGGCGATGGAGGACTTCCGCGTCGACGTCATCGTCGGCAAGGGCCCCGGCGCCACCGCCATCCCGCTGGACCTCCCGCCCTTCACCCTGGTCGGCGCCACCACCCGGGCCGGACTCCTGCCGCCGCCGCTGCGCGACCGCTTCGGCTTCACCGCCCACATGGAGTTCTACGAGCCGCACGAGCTGGAGCGGGTCGTGACCCGCTCGGCCGGACTCCTCGACGTGACGATCGACCCGGCCGGCGCCGCCGAGATCGCCGGCCGCTCCCGCGGCACCCCCCGGATCGCCAACCGGCTGCTGCGCCGGGTCCGCGACTACGCGCAGGTGAGGGCCGACGGAGTCATCACCCGCGAGATCGCCGGCGCCGCCCTCGGCGTGTACGAGGTGGACAGCCGCGGCCTCGACCGGCTCGACCGCGCGGTCCTGGAGGCCCTGCTGAAGCTGTTCGGCGGCGGACCGGTCGGCCTCTCCACCCTCGCCGTCGCCGTGGGGGAGGAGCGCGAGACCGTCGAGGAGGTCGCCGAGCCCTTCCTCGTACGGGAGGGACTGCTGGCCCGCACCCCCCGCGGCCGGGTCGCCACGCCCGCCGCGTGGAACCACCTCGGACTGGTCCCGCCGCAGGCGACGGGGGCGGCCGGGGCCGGAAACGGAGGCGGACCGGGACAACAGGGGCTCTTCGGCGCCTGAGGCCGGTGTGACGGGCGGGTGACGGCGCGGAGTCTCGCCCGAGCAGGAACCACGGTGCCATGCTGGGCGTTGTTCCATCGATGCGGACTCGCCTAGACTCCGCCGATGCCGCCCTTTCTGGTCGGCGTACCCACCCCCGAAGATCAGGCCGCGGGTTCTCCGTGACCGTGCGAAGGATTTCCGTCCCGTGAATAACATCGGCATGCTCCTCCCGTTCATCGTGCTCATCGGGGCGATGTTCCTGATGACCCGTTCCGCCAAGAAGAAGCAGCAGCAGGCGGCGGAGATGCGCAACCAGATGCAGCCCGGCACCGGCGTACGCACGATCGGGGGAATGTACGCCACCGTCAAGGAGATCCAGGACGAGACCGTCCTGCTGGAGGTCGCGCCCGGCGTCCACGCCGTCTACGCCAAGAACTCCATCGGCGCCGTCCTCGACGACGCCGAGTACAACCGGATCGTCCACGGCGACACCGACGAGGACGCCGCCGGCTCCGACACCGTCGTCCCGGACGACGCCTCCTCCCTCACCGACACGGCCGACCAGGCCGACGAGGCCCCCAAGGCCGATCTGACGAAGAAGTCGGACGCGGTCGAGGCCGAGGTCGAGAAGGACGGCAAGACCGACGGCGAGACCGGGGCGAAGTAACGCGCCCCCGGCACGGCGGCCCCCGCGAACCGGCGGGGCCGCGGCCGGGCACGGTCCGACGTCTGCGGGGGAAGGTCCCCACACACACTTCGTGGCCTCCGTGCGCCCACCCGGCGCCACGGACGGTTTGGACAGGGAGAAACGACAGGTGGCAGCACCGAAGAAGGGCCGAGGGCCGGCGGGGGGACAGAGCCGGCCCGGGCGTGCCCTGGCATTGATTCTGATCGCCATGGTCGCGCTCACCGGAGGCATGTTCTGGTCGGGGCACACCACCCCGCGCCTGGGCATCGACCTCGCCGGAGGCACGTCGATCACGCTCAAGGCCAAGGCTGAGCCCGGCCAGGAGTCCGCGGTCAACGAGACCAACATGAACACGGCGGTCGGCATCATCGAGCGCCGTGTCAACGGTCTCGGCGTCTCCGAGGCCGAGGTCCAGACGCAGGGCCGCGAGAACATCATCGTGAACATCCCCAAGGGGACGAACGAGAAGCAGGCCCGCGAGCAGGTCGGCACCACCGCCCAGCTCTACTTCCGGCCCGTTCTCGGCGTCGCCGCCGCGACGCCCGACCCGGCGCCCACCGCCGACTCCACCGGCACGCCGAAGCCCTCCGCGTCCGCCTCCACGGGCGACAAGAAGTCGGCCACGCCGACCGCCTCCGCGTCCACCCAGGGCCGCGCCCTCTCCGAAGCCCTCAAGGCCCCGAACGCCACCGGGACGCCCACGCCCACGGCGACCGGCACCCCCAAGGCGAGCGCCACGCCGAAGGCGAGCGGCACCCCGCAGGCGACCCCGACGCCGGACGCCGCCACCGCGGCCCTCCAGCAGAAGTTCACCACCCTGAACTGCCTCGACCCCAAGGCCCGCGCCGCCGCCGGCCAGGGCGCCAAGCCGACCGAGCCCATCGTGGCCTGCGGCGAGGACGAGCCCGGCGTCTGGTCCAAGTACCTGCTCGGCCCCGCCGAGGTCGAGGGCCGCGACGTCGACGACGCCAAGGGCGTCCTCGACCAGCAGCGCGGCATGTGGATCGTGACCATGGACTTCACCGAGGCCGGCTCGAAGAAGTTCCAGGCGATCACCAGCAAGCTCTCCCAGCAGGCCGACCCGCAGAACCGCTTCGCGATCGTCCTCGACGGGAACGTCGTCTCGGCCCCCTCGGTCCGCCAGACGCTGAGCGCCAGCGCGGAGATCTCCGGCAACTTCAACCAGCAGTCCGCCCAGGACCTCGGCAACATCCTGTCCTACGGCGCGCTCCCGCTCACCTTCGACACCCAGAGCGTCGACACCGTCACCGCCGCCCTCGGCGGCGAGCAGCTGGAGGCCGGCCTCATCGCCGGCGCCATCGGCCTCGGGCTCGTCATCATCTACCTGGTCGTGTACTACCGCGGCCTGTCGTTCATCGCGATCCTCAGCCTCGGCGTCTCCGCCCTGCTCACCTACGTGATCATGGCCCTGCTAGGCCCCGCCATCGGCTTCGCGCTCAACCTGCCGGCCGTCTGCGGCGCCATCGTCGCCATCGGCATCACAGCGGACTCGTTCATCGTGTACTTCGAGCGCATCCGCGACGAGATCCGCGAGGGCCGCACCCTGCGCCCGGCCGTCGAGCGCGCCTGGCCGCGCGCCCGCCGCACCATCCTGGTCTCCGACTTCGTGTCGTTCCTCGCCGCCGCGGTGCTCTTCGTCGTCACCGTCGGCAAGGTCCAGGGCTTCGCCTTCACCCTCGGCCTCACCACCCTCCTCGACGTCGTCGTGGTGTTCCTCTTCACCAAGCCGGTGATGACGCTGCTCGCCCGCACGAAGTTCTTCGGCAACGGCCACAAGCTCTCCGGCCTCGACCCGAAGAGCCTGGGCGCCAAGCCGCCGCTGCGCCGTGCCCGTCGTACCGCCCCCGCAGCCGGCTCCGCCGGCACCGTCGAACCGAAGGAGGCGTGAGATGTCGAAGCTCGGAGATCTCGGCGCCCGGCTCCACCGCGGTGAGGTCGGATACGACTTCATCAAAAACCGCAAGATCTGGTACGGCGTCTCCGTCCTGATCACCATCACGGCGATCGTCGCCCTGGCCGTCCGCGGCCTCAACATGGGCATCGAGTTCCAGGGCGGCGCCGTCTTCACCACCCCGAAGACGGACGTCACCGTCAGCCAGGCGCAGGACTACGCGGAAGAGGCGTCCGGCCACGACGCGATCGTCCAGCAGCTCGGCAACGGCTCCCTGCGCATCCAGGTCGGCGGCCTCGACACCGAGCAGTCCGACCAGGTCCGCACCGAGCTGGCCAAGGACCTGAACGTCTCCGAGGACAAGATCGCCGCCGAGCTGGTCGGCCCCAGCTGGGGCGAGCAGATCGCCAACAAGGCGTGGACCGGCCTCGGCGTCTTCATGATCCTCGTGGTGATCTACCTGGCCATCGCCTTCGAGTGGAGAATGGCCGTCGCGGCGCTGATCGCGCTGATCCACGACCTCACGATCACCGTCGGCATCTACTCACTGGTCGGCTTCGAGGTCACGGTCGGCACGGTGATCGGTCTGCTGACCATCCTCGGCTATTCGCTGTACGACACCGTCGTCGTCTTCGACTCCCTCAAGGAACAGACGAAGGACATCACGAAGCAGAGCCGCTTCACCTACAGCGAGATGGCCAACCGCTCGATCAACGGCACCCTGGTCCGCTCCATCAACACCACCGTCGTGGCGCTGCTGCCCGTCGCGGGCCTGCTCTTCATCGGCGGCGGTGTCCTCGGCGCCGGCATGCTCAACGACATCTCGCTGTCGCTCTTCGTGGGTCTGGCCGCCGGCGCCTACTCCTCGATCTTCATCGCCACCCCGCTCGTCGCCGACCTCAAGGAGCGCGAGCCGGCCATCAAGGCGCTGAAGAAGCGGATCCTGGCCAAGCGCGCCTCCGCCGGCCGCGGCGAGGACGGCACCGAGGACGGCGTGGAAGCGGGCGAGGCCGCGGTCGTCGGCCCGCGCGCCGCCGCCCGCCGCGGCCGCGCCCAGGAGCGCCGAGGATGACGGCCGGGTCCCAGGACGTCACCGGCCTGCTCCTCAGCCGGATCCGCGACGTCCCCGACTACCCGAAGCCGGGCGTGCTGTTCAAGGACATCACCCCGCTGCTCGCGGACCCGGAGGCGTTCACGGCCCTCACCGACGCGCTCGCCGCCCTCTGCTCCGCGCAGGGCGCGACGAAGATCGTCGGCCTGGAGGCCCGCGGCTTCATCCTCGCCGCGCCGGTCGCCGTCCGCGCGGGGCTGGGCTTCGTCCCGGTCCGCAAGGCCGGCAAGCTGCCCGGCGCCACGCTGCGGCAGGCGTACGAGCTGGAGTACGGCACCGCCGAGATCGAGGTACACGCCGAGGACCTGGCCGCGGGCGACCGCGTCATGGTCATCGACGACGTCCTCGCCACCGGCGGCACCGCCGAGGCGTCGCTGGAGCTGATCCGGCGCGCCGGAGCCGACGTCGCGGGCGTCGCGGTCCTCATGGAGCTCGGCTTCCTCCCGGGCCGCGCCCGGCTGGAGCCCGCCCTCCAGGGCGCTCCGCTCACCGCGCTGATCACCGTCTGAGCCGTTCCGGAACCGATCCATCGGATTCCGGCGAGGGGCGCCCCGGGAATTCCCGGGGCGCCCCTCGCGTTTGCCCCGGTATGCCCCCATGGAGGGCTTCGCCGCCCCCCGGCGGCAGCCCCTCGGCCCCCGTCCGTCCCCCGGCCGCGTGAGCACCCGGCGTCATGGCTCGATACGATGGCCCCTCCGGGCCTGACCGGGGGACCCGGAACCTCCCCCAGACCCCGTCCGGGGGGACCCCAGAGGAGCGCTCTTTGCCAGACGAGGCCCAGTCACTCTCCGCCGCGCAGCCCGACCCCAAGGCCGACCAGGCCGCGCAGGGAACCGGCACGCCCCAGAACAAGCCCGCGGAGAACAGGCCGAAGCCTGCTGCGCCCGCTCCCGCCCCGGCCCCCGCGCCCTCCCGTTCCGGCGGCTCCTCCAACCGGGTGCGCGCCCGCCTCGCCCGCCTCGGCGTGCAGCGCTCGTCGCCGTACAACCCGGTCCTCGAACCCCTGCTCCGGATCGTCCGCTCCAACGACCCCAAGATCGAAACGGCCACTTTGCGCCAGATCGAGCGGGCCTACCAGGTCGCGGAGCGCTGGCACCGCGGCCAGAAGCGCAAGAGCGGCGACCCGTACATCACCCACCCGCTCGCCGTCACCACCATCCTCGCCGAGCTCGGCATGGACCCGGCGACCCTGATGGCCGGCCTCCTCCACGACACCGTCGAGGACACCGAGTACGGCCTGGAGGACCTGCGCCGCGACTTCGGCGACCAGGTCACCCTCCTCGTCGACGGCGTCACCAAGCTCGACAAGGTCCGCTTCGGCGAGGCCGCGCAGGCCGAGACCGTCCGCAAGATGGTCGTCGCCATGGCCAAGGACCCCCGGGTCCTCGTCATCAAGCTCGCCGACCGCCTGCACAACATGCGCACCATGCGCTACCTCAAGCGGGAGAAGCAGGAGAAGAAGGCCCGCGAGACCCTGGAGATCTACGCCCCGCTGGCCCACCGGCTGGGCATGAACACCATCAAGTGGGAGCTGGAGGACCTCGCCTTCGCGATCCTCTACCCCAAGATGTACGACGAGATCGTCCGGCTCGTCGCCGAGCGCGCCCCCAAGCGGGACGAGTACCTCGCCATAGTGACCGACGAGGTTCAGACCGACCTGCGCGCCGCCCGCATCAAGGCCACCGTCACCGGCCGCCCCAAGCACTACTACAGCGTCTACCAGAAGATGATCGTCCGCGGCCGTGACTTCGCGGAGATCTACGACCTGGTCGGCATCCGCGTCCTCGTGGACACCGTCCGCGACTGCTACGCGGCCCTCGGCACCGTCCACGCGCGATGGAACCCGGTCCCCGGCCGGTTCAAGGACTACATCGCGATGCCGAAGTTCAACATGTACCAGTCGCTCCACACGACGGTCATCGGCCCCAACGGCAAGCCGGTCGAGCTGCAGATCCGCACCTTCGACATGCACCGCCGCGCCGAGTACGGCATCGCCGCGCACTGGAAGTACAAGCAGGAGGCCGTCGCCGGCGCCTCCAAGGTCCGCACCGACGTGCCGAAGAACACCGGCAAGGACGACCACCTCAACGACATGGCGTGGCTGCGCCAGCTGCTCGACTGGCAGAAGGAGACCGAGGACCCGGGCGAGTTCCTGGAGTCCCTCCGCTTCGACCTCTCCCGCAACGAGGTCTTCGTCTTCACCCCCAAGGGCGACGTCATCGCGCTGCCCGCCGGTGCCACCCCGGTCGACTTCTCCTACGCCGTCCACACCGAGGTCGGCCACCGCACCATAGGAGCCAGGGTGAACGGGCGGCTGGTGCCGCTCGAATCCACCCTCGACAACGGCGACCTGGTCGAGGTCTTCACCTCCAAGGCGGCCGGCGCCGGCCCGTCCCGCGACTGGCTCGGCTTCGTCAAGTCCCCGCGCGCCCGCAACAAGATCCGCGCCTGGTTCTCGAAGGAGCGCCGGGACGAGGCCATCGAGCAGGGCAAGGACGCCATCGCGCGGGCCATGCGCAAGCAGAACCTGCCGATCCAGCGGATCCTCACCGGCGACTCCCTCGTCACCCTCGCCCACGAGATGCGGTACAACGACATCTCCTCGCTGTACGCGGCGATCGGCGAGGGCCACGTCACCGCCCAGTCCATCGTGCAGAAGCTGGTGCAGGCGCTCGGCGGCGAGGACGCGGCCACCGAGGACATCGAGGAGGTCGCTCCGCCGACCCGGGGCCGCTCGAAGCGCCGCTCCAACGCCGACCCCGGTGTCGTCGTCAAGGGCGTCGAGGACGTCTGGGTCAAGCTGGCCCGCTGCTGCACCCCGGTCCCCGGCGACCCGATCATCGGCTTCGTCACCCGCGGCAGCGGCGTCTCCGTCCACCGCAGCGACTGCGTCAACGTCGACTCGCTGTCCCGGGAGCCGGAGCGGATCCTGGAGGTCGAGTGGGCCCCGACCCAGTCCTCGGTCTTCCTGGTCGCGATCCAGGTCGAGGCGCTGGACCGCTCCCGGCTCCTCTCGGACGTCACCCGGGTCCTCTCGGACCAGCACGTCAACATCCTCTCGGCGGCCGTCCAGACCTCCCGGGACCGGGTGGCCACCTCCCGCTTCACCTTCGAGATGGGCGACCCCAAGCACCTGGGCCACGTCCTGAAGGCGGTCCGGGGCGTGGAGGGCGTGTACGACGTCTACCGCGTGACCAGCGCGCGCAGGCCGTAGCCGCGCGGGTACGAGGAAGGGCCCCCGGCATCCGCCGGGGGCCCTTCCCGTGTCCGTACGACGGCGAGGTCAGCCGCCGAACTCCTGCAGGCCCTTCAGCGCCTGGTCGAGCAGGGCCTGGCGGCCCTGCAGCTCCCTGGAGAGCTTGTCGGCCTTGGCGTCGTTGCCCGCCGCCCGGGCCGCGTCGATCTGCTTGCGCAGCTTCTCGACGGCGTCCTGGAGCTGCCCGGTCAGACCCGCGGCACGCGCGCGTGCCTCCGGGTTGGTCCGGCGCCACTCGGCCTCCTCGGCCTCCTGGATCGCCCGCTCCACCGCCTGCATCCGGCCCTCCACCTTCGGACGGGCGTCGCGCGGCACGTGGCCGATGGCCTCCCAGCGCTCGTTGAGGGAGCGGAAGGCGGCACGGGCGGCCTTCAGGTCCGTCACCGGGAGCAGCTTCTCGGCCTCGCCGGCGAGCTCCTCCTTGAGCTTGAGGTTCTCGGTCTGCTCCGCGTCCCGCTCGGCGAAGACCTCGGAGCGGGCGGCGAAGAAGACGTCCTGGGCGCCGCGGAAGCGGTTCCACAGGTCGTCCTCGTGCTCGCGCTGCGCCCGGCCGGCGGCCTTCCAGTCGGCCATCAGCTCGCGGTAGCGGGCCGCGGTCGCACCCCAGTCGCTGGAGTTCTGCAGGGCCTCGGCCTCGGCGACCAGCCGCTCCTTCGCCTTGCGGGCGTCCTCGCGCTGCGCGTCGAGCTGGGCGAAGTGCGCCTTGCGCCGCTTGGAGAAGGCCGAGCGGGCGTGCGAGAAGCGGTGCCACAGCTCGTCGTCGGACTTGCGGTCGAGCCGGGGCAGGCCCTTCCAGGTGTCCACCAGCGACCGCAGCCGCTCGCCGGCCGCCCGCCACTGCTCGCTCTGCGCCAGCTCCTCGGCCTCGGTGACCAGAGCCTCCTTGGCGGAGCGGGCCTCGTCGGCCTGCTTCGCCTTCTGCGCCTTGCGCTCCTCGCGGCGCGACTCCACCGTCTCCGTCAGCTTGTCCAGGCGGGCCGAGAGCGCGGCCAGGTCGCCGACGACGTGGTGCTCGTCGACCTGGTGCCGGATGTGCTCGATCGCCGTCTGGGCGTCCTTCGCCGAGAGGTCGGTGGTCTTCACCCGCTTCTCGAGGAGGCCGATCTCGACAACCAGGCCCTCGTACTTGCGCTCGAAGTAGGCCAGCGCCTCCTCGGGGGTGCCCGCCTGCCAGGATCCGACGACCTTCTCACCCTCGGCCGTCCGCACGTACACGGTGCCCGTCTCGTCGACGCGGCCCCACGGGTCGCTGCTCACAGCGCCTCCTCACCATGATGCCCATGCGGGGTGGTGACCCCCGGGCATCGTCCACAGTTCCTGGGCGGGCCTCGCCCGCCTTCCGCCGCGCGGCCGACGGATCGGACCGCGCTGCACAACGCCAATCTAGGCGAACGGCGGCCCGGCTGTCCGCACTCAGCGCGACCGAAATTCCACGGTCACGTGCGTGCGGACCTCCGGGCCGCCGTCCCGCCGAGCGTCCCGCCCCTACTCCGCGGTGACGGTCGCCGTCTCGATGTTCACCGGCTTCTTGGGGGCGCCGTCGCCCTGCCCGCCGTCGGCCCCGGCCGCGCCGACCTTCTGCACCGCCTTCAGGCCGGCCGCGTCGATCGTGCCGAAGGGCGTGTACTGCGGCGGCAGCTTCGAGTCCTTGTAGACGAGGAAGAACTGCGAGCCGCCGGTGCCCGGCTGACCGGTGTTGGCCATGGCGACCGTGCCGGCCTTGTACGTGACCTTGCCGTCGGCGCCGGGCTTGCCCAGGGCGTCGAGGTTCTCGTCCGGGATGGTGTAGCCGGGGCCGCCCATGCCGGTGCCCTCCGGGTCGCCGCACTGGAGCACGAAGATCCCGGCGGTCGTGAGCCGGTGGCACTTCGTCCCGTCGAAGTACTTCTTGTCGGCGAGGTGCTTGAAGGAGTTCACCGTCCGCGGGGTCTTCGCCGCGTCCATCTCGACGGTGATGTCGCCCTCGTTGGTCTTCAGGGCGAAGGCGTACGTGCCCTTGGCCTCGATGGCCATCTTCGGCTCGCCCGTGGCGGCCTCGTTCTCGGTGCTCTTGGCGTCGTCGTCCCCCAGGAACTGCACCGAGGCGTACACCGCCCCGCCGGCGGCGAGGACCACCGCGAGGGAGGCGGCGATCACGGTGTTGCGGCGCTTCGTCCTGCGCTGAGCCTCCGCCCGTCGCTGCTGCTGGCGCGCGTACTTGTCCCTGGCGAGCTGCCGCCGCCGCTGATCGCTGGTGACCACCGGGTCCGCTCCCTCTCGTTCGTGTGTTCCTGTCCTGGGTGCCCGTACCGTATACGGGTTGGCTGTGGAATACGCACCGCCGGTAGGCTCTGATCTGCTGCATTCCACAAGGCCGCAGCCCACTGCCGGACGACACTGAAGGACGATCGTGCTGATTGCCGGGTTCCCCGCCGGGGCCTGGGGCACCAACTGTTACGTGGTCGCCCCCGCCGCAGGCGAGGAGTGCGTCATCATCGACCCGGGCCACCAGGCCGCCCAGGGAGTCGAGGAGACGCTGAAGAAGCATCGGCTCAAGCCCGTCGCGGTGGTCCTCACCCATGGCCACATCGACCACGTCGCCTCCGTCGTCCCGGTCTGCGGCGCCCATGACGTACCCGCGTGGATCCACCCCGCCGACCGGTACATGATGAGCGACCCGGAGAAGGCCCTCGGCCGCTCCATCGGGATGCCGCTCATGGGCGAGCTGACCGTGGGCGAGCCGGACGACGTGCACGAACTCACCGACGGGGCCGCGCTGAGCCTCGCCGGCATGGAGTTCTCCGTCGCGCACGCGCCCGGGCATACCAAGGGGTCGGTGACCTTCCGGACGCCGGAGACCACGGAGATCCCCTCCGTGTTCTTCTCCGGCGACCTGCTCTTCGCCGGCTCCATCGGACGCACCGACCTCCCCGGCGGTGACATGGCCGAGATGCTCGATTCGCTGACCCGCGTGGTCCTGCCGCTCGACAACTCGACCGTCGTCCTGTCCGGCCACGGCCCCCAGACGACCATCGGCCAGGAGCGCGCCACCAACCCGTATCTGCGGCAGGTGGCCTCCGGCCTCGGGAGCACGGACGCTCCCCGACGAGGAATGTGACGAGACTCTCGTGAGCACCTTTCAGGCCCCCAAGGGCACGTACGACCTGATCCCGCCCCGCTCCGCCGTCTTCCTGGCGGTCCGGGACGCCATCTCCACCCAGGCGAGGAACGCCGGATACGGCTACGTCGAGACCCCCGGCTTCGAGGACGTGAACCTCTTCGCCCGCGGCGTCGGCGAGTCCACCGACATCGTCACCAAGGAGATGTACACCCTCACCACGAAGGGCGGCGACCAGCTCGCGCTGCGCCCCGAGGGCACCGCCTCCGTGCTGCGCGCGGCCCTCCAGGCCAACCTGCACAAGCAGGGCAACCTCCCGGTCAAGCTCTGGTACTCCGGCTCGTACTACCGCTACGAGCGGGCCCAGGCCGGCCGCTACCGCCACTTCTCCCAGGTCGGCGCCGAGGCGATCGGCGCCGAGGACCCGGCGCTCGACGCCGAGCTGATCATCCTGGCCGACCAGGCGTACCGCTCCCTCGGCCTGCGCCAGTACCGCATCCTGCTGAACTCGCTCGGCGACAAGGAGTGCCGCCCCGTCTACCGCGAGGCCCTGCAGTCCTTCCTGCGCGGCCTCGACCTCGACGAGGAGACCCTCCGCCGCGCCGAGATCAACCCGCTGCGCGTCCTCGACGACAAGCGGGCCGACGTGCAGAAGCAGCTCGTCGACGCGCCGCTGCTCCGCGACTACCTGTGCGACGCCTGCAAGGCGTACCACGAGCAGGTCCGCGAGCTGATCACCGCCGCCGGCGTGGTCTTCGAGGACGACCCCAAGCTGGTCCGCGGCCTCGACTACTACACCCGGACCACCTTCGAGTTCGTCCACGACGGCCTCGGCTCGCAGTCCGCGGTGGGCGGCGGCGGCCGCTACGACGGCCTCTCCGAGATGATCGGCGGCCCCGCGCTGCCGTCCGTCGGCTGGGCCCTCGGCGTCGACCGTACGGTCCTCGCCCTGGAGGCGGAGGGCGTCGAGCTGGACCTGCCCGCCCCCACCAGCGTCTTCGCGGTGGCCCTCGGCGAGGAGGCGCGGCGCGTCCTCTTCGGCAAGGTCACCGAGCTGCGCCGGGCCGGGATCGCCGCGGACTTCTCCTTCGGCGGCAAGGGGCTCAAGGGGTCCATGAAGGACGCCAACCGCTCCGGCGCCCGCCTCGCCCTGGTGGCGGGCGAGCGGGACCTCGCCGAGGGCGTCGTCCAGCTCAAGGACATGGCGTCCGGCGAGCAGCGCGCGGTCGCCCTGGACGAGGTCCTGGACGCCGTCCGGGGCCTGCTCGGCTGACGCCCGAACCCCGGAAGGGCCCGGTCCGCACCCGCGGCCGGGCCCTTCCTTATGCCCCGCGAACGGCCGAAGGCGTACGCCTTGTTGCAGAATGGCCGGGGCCACCGGGCCCGCGCGCGAGGGAATGAGGACAGGCAGGCATGACGAACGCCGGTACGCAGACGACGGAGCGGACGGGGACCGTCGGCGCGAGCAAGGGCCTCGCCTGGCTCCTGGTGATCACCGGCGTGGCCGGCCTGCTCGCCGCCTGGGTCATCACCCTCGACAAGTTCAAGCTCCTGGAGGACCCGAACTTCGTCCCCGGGTGCAGCCTCAACCCGATCGTGTCCTGCGGCAACATCATGAAGAGCGAGCAGGCGTCGGTCTTCGGCTTCCCCAACCCCATGCTCGGCCTGGTCACCTACGGCATGGTGATCGCCATCGGCGTCGCCCTCCTCGCCGGCGCCCGCTTCCGCCGCTGGTACTGGCTCGGCCTCAACGCCGGCACGCTCTTCGGTGTCGGCTTCTGCACCTGGCTCATGCAGCAGTCCCTGTACGAGATCAACTCGCTCTGCCTGTGGTGCTGCCTCGCCTGGGCCGCCACCATCGTCATGTTCTGGTACGTGACCTCGCACAACGTGCGCTCCGGAGTGATCCCCGCCCCGGCCGGGCTGCGCACCTTCTTCGCCGAGTTCACCTGGGTCCTGCCCGTCCTGCACCTCGGGATCATCGGCATGCTGATCCTCACCCGCTGGTGGGACTTCTGGACGAGCTGACGGGACTCGCTCCCGCCCGGCTTGTCGGTGGCGTGACCTAGGCTTCATGGACGTGGAGCCCGACCTGTTTACCGCAGCCGCCGAAGAGCGCCAGGAGAAGGACCCGTCCAGCAGCCCGCTGGCGGTCCGGATGCGCCCCCGCACCCTCGACGAGGTGGTGGGCCAGAGCCACCTGCTCAAGCCCGGCTCACCGCTGCGGCGGCTCGTCGGCGAGGGCAGCGGCCCCGCCGGGGCCTCCTCGGTGATCCTCTGGGGCCCGCCCGGCATCGGCAAGACCACCCTGGCGTACGTGGTCTCCAAGGCCACCGACAAGCGCTTCGTCGAGCTCTCCGCGATCACCGCCGGCGTGAAGGAGGTCCGGGCCGTCATCGACGGCGCCCGCCGCGCCTCCGGCGGCTACGGCAAGGAGACCGTCCTCTTCCTCGACGAGATCCACCGCTTCTCCAAGGCCCAGCAGGACTCCCTGCTGCCCGCCGTCGAGAACCGCTGGGTCACCCTCATCGCCGCCACCACCGAGAACCCCTACTTCTCGGTGATCTCCCCGCTCCTCTCCCGCTCCCTGCTCCTCACCCTGGAACCGCTCACCGACGAGGACCTCAGCGGTCTCATGGACCGGGCCGTCACCGAGGAGCGCGGCCTCGGCGGCGCCGTCGAGCTCGCCGACGACGCCCGCGCCCACCTGCTGCGGATCGCCGGCGGCGACGCCCGGCGCGCCCTGACCGCCCTGGAGGCCGCCGCCGGCGGCGCCCTCGCCAAGAGCGAGCGGGAGATCACCCTCCAGACCGTCGAGGAGGCCGTCGACCGCGCCGCCGTGACCTACGACCGGGACGGCGACCAGCACTACGACGTCGCCAGCGCGCTCATCAAGTCCATCCGCGGCTCCGACGTCGACGCGGCCCTCCACTACCTCGCCCGCATGATCGAGGCGGGCGAGGACCCCCGCTTCATCGCCCGCCGGCTGATGATCTCCGCCAGCGAGGACATCGGCCTCGCCGACCCGCAGGCCCTGCCGCTCGCCGTCGCCGCCGCCCAGGCCGTCGCCATGATCGGCTTCCCCGAGGCCGCCCTCACCCTCAGCCACGCCACCATCGCCCTCGCCCTCGCCCCCAAGTCCAACGCGGCGACCAACGCGATCTTCGCCGCCCGCGAGGACGTCAGGAACGGCCTCGCGGGCCCCGTCCCCTCCCACCTCCGCGACGGCCACTACAAGGGCGCCGCCAAACTCGGCCACGCCCAGGGATACGTCTACCCGCACGACGTGCCCGGCGCGATCGCCGCCCAGCAGTACGCCCCCGACGCCCTCCACGGCAGGCGCTACTACGAGCCCACCCGCTACGGCGCCGAGGCCCGCTACGCGGACGTCGTCGAGAAGGTCCGCGAGCGGCTGAAGGGCGACGGCGGCTGACGGGCGGAGCGCCCCGCCGCCTCCTACCCTCGGACCATGATCCGGTTCCGTACGGTCCGCCTCCTCGCGCTCGGGACGCTCGCCCTCACCGGCTGCGCCGCCGGCGGGGCGGCACCGGCCGCGACCACCCCGGCGCCCCGGGCCGTCGCACCGCTGCTCTCCGCCGGCTTCCCGCCCGCCGCCGAGCGGGCCCGCGCCCAGCTCGCCGGACTGAAGGTGGCCTGGGGCGAGCGCTGGCAGACGTACGACCGGAAGAAGTTCGGCGACGGCTGGTCCGACGCCACCGACGCCCCCGGCGGGCGCAACGGCTGCGACACCCGCGACGACGTCCTGCGCCGCGACCTCGTCGAGCTGCGCGTCGGCGACCGCAACCCCTGCGTCGTCCTGTCCGGTGTGCTCCACGACCCGTACACCGGCAAGCGGCTGCCCTACAGCTACCGCAAGGCGTCCCGGATCCAGACCGACCACGTGGTCGCCCTCGGCGCCGCCTGGCGGGCCGGCGCCTGGGCCTGGACGCCGCAGCGCCGGCTCGCCTACGCCAACGACCTCGACGTCCTGCTCGCCACCGACAAGGACGCCAACTTCGACAAGAGCAGCAAGACGCCCGACAAGTGGCTGCCGCCCCGCGCCGCCTACCGGTGCGCGTACGCCCGCCGCTGGACCGGCATCAAGACGAAGTACGCCCTGAGCGTCTCCCCGCCCGAGAAGAAGGCGCTCCAGACCCTGCTCGCCGGCTGCCGCTGAGCCGGGACCGCCCCCGGGCCGCGGCGCTCCGGGGAGCCGGTACACTGGTCGGGATCGCTGCGTCCCGTGTCCGGCCCAGGCCGGCACCACCAGAGCGGGACAGTCAGCAGGAGCCCCGGCCCCCGGGCAGGGTCTCCAGGAGCGTCGCGCACCTCGAAGGTGTCGCGTGCCACCCACCACCCCCCGGGTTCCCGGGACCGGCGGTGGGTCGTTCGCGTGCTGCACGTACGTGCCCAGACCGGGAAGCGGCTGCCCGACGGGTCCCTCGCGGACCCGGAGGGTTTTCCCGGCTGCGGATTGCGACCTCCCTAACCACTGGTGAAGCCGTATTCGTTCAGATAGAGAGGTTGGTTCATGGCGAACCAGGCCCGCCCCAAGGTCAAGAAGTCGCGTGCCCTCGGCATCGCGCTGACGCCGAAGGCCGTCAAGTACTTCGAGGCCCGTCCCTACCCGCCGGGCGAGCACGGCCGCGGCCGCAAGCAGAACTCGGACTACAAGGTCCGTCTGCTCGAGAAGCAGCGTCTGCGTGCCCAGTACGACATCAGCGAGCGCCAGATGGCGCGCGCCTACGACCGCGCCAAGAAGGCCGAGGGCAAGACGGGCGAGGCGCTGGTCGTCGAGCTCGAGCGCCGCCTCGACGCCCTGGTCCTGCGTTCGGGCATCGCCCGCACCATCTACCAGGCCCGTCAGATGGTCGTCCACGGCCACATCCAGGTCAACGGTGGCAAGGTCGACAAGCCGTCCTTCCGCGTCCGTCCCGACGACGTCGTGATGGTCCGCGAGAAGTCCCGCGCGAAGACCCTGTTCCAGGTCGCCCGCGAGGGTGGCTTCGCCCCCGACGGCGAGACCCCGCGCTACCTCCAGGTGAACCTCAAGGCCCTGGCCTTCCGCCTGGACCGCGACCCGAACCGCAAGGAGATCCCGGTCATCTGCGACGAGCAGCTGGTCGTCGAGTACTACGCCCGCTGATCCAGCGGCCGTAGGACTCACCCTCGCGGTGTTCAGCCCGCCGCTTCCCCGCCCTTGCCGGTGGGGGAGCCGGCGGGCTTCCGCGTTCCCGGCACCACCGCCGGACGCGCCGTACGGAACGGCCGCGGCGCCACCGCGCCCGGCCGCCCGGCCACGACCCCGCCCGACCGGTCGGCCACCGCCCGCTCCACCGCCTCGTCCAGCGACAGGCCCTGCCCCAGCCGGAACGACTCCCCGTACACCTCGGCGCCCAGCTCCTCCACCGCCCGCCCCGCGCACAGCGCCCGCGGCCCGTCGAAGGAGTCCGACCCGAAGAGCCGGATCCCCACCGTGTCCCAGACCGGCACCGCCGCGCCCTGGAGCACCGCCGCCTCCACCGGGTCGCCCTCGCTCACCGTCACCAGCGCCAGCAGCTCGATGGCCAGTACCACCCCCACCTGGTCGCGGAAGAGGTGGTTGATCGTCACGCACTCCACCAGCAGCTCCCGCGCCTCGGGCAGCGCGCCCCGCGTCCACGCCGAGAACGCCAGCACGTACAGCGCGTACGCCCGCGACCAGCGCTCCCCGCGCTCCTCGCAGACCTCCCGCACCTCCCGGCAGATCGCCGTCGCGCCCTCGAGGTCGCCCCGGAAGGCCCGCGCCATCGCCAGCTCCACCCGGCCCATCAGCACGTTGCTGTTCAGCTCGCCCAGCTCCGCGTACGCGTCCAGCGCCCGGCCCAGCAGCTCCTCGGCGCGCGGGAAGTCGTCGGAGAGCAGCGCCAGACAGCCCAGCCGGTGCGTCGCGTACGCCTCCGCCAGCCGGTTCCGCGACGCCCGCGCCCGCTCCCGGCAGGAGTGCAGCGCGGCCACCGCGGCGGTCGGATCGCCCTGGAGCACGGCCACGTAGCCGAGCACCCAGAGCGCCTTCAGCCGGGCCTCCTCGTGCTCGGACTCCAGGGCCAGCGCCCGGTCCAGCCAGTGCCGCCCCTCCGAGAGCCGCCCGCACCCCACCCACGCGAACCAGAGCGTCCCCGCCAGGTGCTGGGCGAGATGGGCGTCCTCCGGCAGCTCCAGGCACAGATCGAGAGCGGCCCGCAGATTGGGCAGCGCCGCGGTCGTCCGGGCCGCCACCTCCGCCTGCCGGGGGCTGAACCACTCCAGCTCGCACCAGGTCGCCAGGCCCATGTACCAGTCCCGGTGCCGCCGCCGCATCCGCTCGGTGTCGCCCAGCGCCGCCAGCCACTCCGCCCCGTACGCCGCCACCGTGTCGAGCATCCGGTAGCCAGGGCCCGCCGCCGTGTCCTCCCGGCTCACCAGCGACTGGGCCAGCAGACCGCCGAGCACGTCGAGGATCCCCTCCTGCGGCAGACCGGAGCCCCCGCACACGTACTCCACGGCCTCCAGGTCGAACGGGCCGGCGAAGACCGAGAGCCGCGCCCACAGCAGCCGCTCCCGCGGCGTGCACAGCTCGTGGCTCCAGCCGATCGCGGTGCGCAGCGTCTGGTGGCGGGGGAGCACCCCGCGCCCGCCGTCGTCGAGCAGCCGGAAGCGGTCGTCGAGGCGGACGAGCAGCTGCTCCACGGAGAGCAGCGGGAGCCGGCCCGCGGCCAGTTCGAGGGCGAGCGGGATGCCGTCGAGCCGCCGGCACAGCTCGCGCGTCGCCGCGTCGTCCGTGACGGGGGGCGCGCCGGCCCGGGCGGCCCGCTCGGCGAGCAGCGCGAGCCCGTCCGGTTCGTCCATCGGTGCCAGCGTCAGCACCGCCTCGCCCGGCACCCGCAGCGGCCGGCGGCCGGTGGCGAGCACGGTCAGTCCGGGCGCCGCCGCGAGCAGGTCGCGGACGAGCGGGGCGCAGACCTCCACCAGGTGCTCGAAGCCGTCGAGCACGAGGAGGAGCCGGCGGTCGGAGAGGTGTTCGAGGAGGACCTCGCGGGGGCCGCGGAGGGTGTGGTCGGTCAGGCCGAGCGCCTCCACGAGGGCGTGCTCGACGAGCGCCGGGTCGCGCAGCGGTGCCAGCTCCGCGAGCCGGACCTCTTCGCCGTAGCGTTTCTGCACGGCCGCCGCGGCCCTCAGGGCCAGCCGGGTCTTGCCGACCCCGCCCACGCCGAGGACCGTGACGAGGCGTGACTCGGCCAGGAGCGCGGCCAGTTCGGCCTGCTCCTCGGTCCGTCCGACGAACAGGCTGAGCTCCGCCGGGAGATTGCTGCGTCGCATGGGACACGGAGCGTACTCATCCGCGCGCGCTCCGTACAATCTGATCGCGTAACTCCCGCCCCACGGGCGGTAATGCGGTACGGCGTGACAGCCGGGGCGCGATAGGGTCGGGGGACGACTTTTCGCATGACCGAACGACCGATGACGACAGCAGAGAGCGGTGCGCAGTGACCGGTGGAGAGGTTGCCGGGATCCTGGTGGCCGTGTTCTGGGCGATCCTCGTCTCCTTCCTCGCCGTGGTGCTGGCGAGGCTGGCGCAGACGCTCCGGGCGACCACCAGGCTCGTGGCGGACGTGACCGAGCAGGCCGTTCCCCTGCTCGCCGAGGCGTCGGCCACGGTCCGGTCGGCGCAGACCCAGCTCGACCGGGTCGACGCGATCGCCTCCGACGTCCAGGAGGTCACCGCCAACGCCTCCGCGCTCTCGACGACCGTCGCCTCCACGTTCGGAGGCCCGCTGGTCAAGGTCGCGGCGTTCGGCTACGGGGTCCGCAGGGCGCTCGGCAGGGGCCGGGAGCGCGAGGAGGTGCCGCCCGCCGCCGGGCGACGTACTGTGATCGTCGGCCGTACCGTGCCCTTCGCACGGCGCCGGAAGCAGAAGGGCTGAGTGCCGCGATGTTCCGCCGCACGTTCTGGTTCACGGCCGGCGCAGCCGCCGGCGTCTGGGCCACCACCAAGGTCAACCGCAAGATCCAGCAGCTGACCCCCGAGAGCCTCGCGGCGCAGGCCGCGAACAAGGCGGTCGAGGCGGGCCACCGGCTCAAGGACTTCGCCCTCGACGTGAGGGCGGGCATGGTCCAGCGGGAGGCCGAGCTGGGCGAGGTGCTCGGCCTCGACGCACCGCCTCCCGCGGACCGGGAGCTGCCGGCGCCCCGCCGCCGGGCCGCCCTCGGCCCGAACCCGCACAAGACCACGACCACGTTTTCGTCGCGCACGATCTCGTACAACCGGAATGAGGACCACTGATGGAGTCGGCTGAAATCCGCCGCCGCTGGCTGAGCTTCTTCGAGGAGCGCGGGCACACCGTCGTCCCTTCGGCGTCGCTCATCGCGGACGACCCGACTCTGCTGCTCGTTCCCGCCGGCATGGTGCCCTTCAAGCCCTACTTCCTGGGTGAGGTGAAGCCGCCCTTCGCGCGCGCCGCGAGCGTGCAGAAGTGCGTGCGTACCCCGGACATCGAAGAGGTGGGCAAGACCACCCGCCACGGCACGTTCTTCCAGATGTGCGGCAACTTCTCCTTCGGCGACTACTTCAAGGAAGGCGCCATCAAGCTCGCCTGGGAGCTGCTGACCTCCTCGGTCGAGCACGGCGGCTACGGCCTGGAGCCGGAGAAGCTCTGGATCACCGTCTACGAGCAGGACGACGAGGCCGAGCGCATCTGGCGCGATGTCGTCGGCGTCCCCGCCGAGCGCATCCAGCGCCTGGGCATGGGCCCGAACTTCTGGTCCATGGGCGTCCCCGGCCCCTGCGGCCCGTGTTCCGAGATCAACTACGACCGCGGCCCGGAGTTCGGCGTCGAGGGCGGCCCGGCCGTCAACGACGAGCGGTACGTGGAGATCTGGAACCTGGTCTTCATGCAGTACGAGCGGGGCGCGGGCTCGGGCAAGGACGACTTCCCGATCCTCGGCGACCTGCCGGCCCAGAACATCGACACGGGCCTCGGCCTGGAGCGCCTGGCGATGATCCTCCAGGGCGTCCAGAACATGTACGAGACGGACACCCTCAAGGTCGTCATCGACAAGGCCACCGAGCTCACCGGCGTCGCCTACGGCAAGGCCCACGACAGCGACGTCTCGCTGCGCGTGGTCGCCGACCACATGCGTACCTCCGTCATGCTCATCGGTGACGGCGTCACCCCGGGCAACGAGGGCCGCGGCTACGTGCTCCGCCGCATCATGCGCCGTGCCGTCCGCAACATGCGCCTGCTCGGTGCCACCGGCCCGGTCGTCGGGCAGCTCGTCGACACGGTCATCTCGACCATGGGCGAGCAGTACCCGGAGCTGGAGACCGACCGCAAGCGGATCGAGACGGTCGCCCTCGCCGAGGAGGCCGCGTTCCTCAAGGCCCTCAAGGGCGGCACCAACATCCTCGACACCGCCGTCACCGAGACCAAGGCCGCCGGCGGCACGGTCCTCGCCGGCGAGAAGGCGTTCCTGCTCCACGACACCTGGGGCTTCCCGATCGACCTCACCCTGGAGATGGCCGCCGAGCAGGGCCTCTCCGTGGACGAGGACGGCTTCCGCCGCCTGATGAAGGAGCAGCGGGACCGGGCCAAGGCCGACGCCAAGGCCAAGAAGACCGGCCACGCCGACGTCTCCGCCTACCGCGAGATCGCCGACACCTCGGGCGCCACCCAGTTCACCGGCTACACCAACACCGAGGGCGAGTCCACGGTCGTCGGCCTGCTGGTGAACGGCGTCCCGTCGCCGGCCGCCTCGGAGGGCGACGAGATCGAGGTCGTCCTCGACCGCACCCCCTTCTACGCCGAGGGCGGCGGTCAGATCGCCGACCAGGGCCGCATCCGGCTGCACTCCGGCGCCGTCATCGAGGTCCGCGACGTGCAGCAGCCCGTCCCGGGCGTCACGGTGCACAAGGGCGCCGTCCAGGTCGGCGAGGTGACCGTGGGCTCCACCGCCTACTCCACCATCGACGTCCGCCGCCGCCAGGCCATCGCCCGTGCCCACTCGGCCACCCACCTGACCCACCAGGCGCTGCGCGACGCCCTCGGCCCGACGGCCGCCCAGGCCGGTTCGGAGAACCAGCCGGGCCGCTTCCGGTTCGACTTCGGCTCGCCGAACGCCGTCCCCGGCACGGTCCTGATGGACGTCGAGCAGAAGATCAACGAGGTCCTCTCGCGCGAGCTGGAGGTCCACGCCGAGGTCATGCCGATCGACGAGGCCAAGCGCCAGGGCGCCATCGCCGAGTTCGGCGAGAAGTACGGCGAGCAGGTCCGCGTCGTCACCATCGGCGACTTCTCCAAGGAGCTGTGCGGCGGTACGCACGTCAAGAACACCGCCGCCCTCGGCCTGGTGAAGCTGCTCGGCGAGTCCTCCATCGGTTCCGGCGTGCGCCGCATCGAGGCCCTGGTCGGCGTCGACGCGTACAACTTCCTCGCCAAGGAGCACACGGTCGTCGCCCAGCTCCAGGAGCTGGTCAAGGGCCGCTCGGAGGAGCTGCCGGAGAAGATCTCGGCCATGCTCGGCAAGCTGAAGGACGCCGAGAAGGAGATCGAGAAGTTCCGCGCGGAGAAGGTCCTCCAGGCCGCCGCCGGCCTGGTCGACTCCGCCAAGGACATCCGCGGCCTCGCCCTGGTCACCGGTCAGGTCCCGGACGGCACCGGCGCCGACGACCTGCGCAGGCTGGTCCTCGACGTGCGCGGCCGGATCCCGTCGGACCGCCCGGCCGTCGTGGCCCTGTTCACCACGGCCAACGGCAAGCCGCTGACGGTCATCGCCACCAACGAGGCCGCCCGCGAGCGCGGTCTCAAGGCCGGCGAGCTGGTCCGCACGGCCGCCAAGACCCTCGGCGGCGGTGGCGGCGGCAAGCCGGACGTCGCCCAGGGCGGCGGCCAGAACCCGGAGGCCGTCGGCGAGGCCATCGCCGCCGTCGAGCGGCTCGTGGTGGAGACGGCGTGACGATGCGCCGCGGCCGCCGTATCGCGGTCGACGTCGGGGACGCCCGGATCGGGGTCGCCTCGTGCGACCCCGACGGGGTCCTCGCCACGCCGGTGGAGACCGTGCCGGGACGTGACGTCCCGGCCGCCCACCGGCGGCTCCGCCGGATCGTCGAGGAGTACGAGCCGATCGAGGTCGTCGTGGGCCTGCCCCGCTCGCTCAGCGGGCGGGAGGGTCCGGCCGCGGCCAAGGTCCGCGCCTTCGCCCGGGAGATGGCGAAGGGGATCGCCCCCGTACCGGTCCGCCTGGTCGACGAGCGGATGACGACGGTGACGGCGACCCAGGGTCTGCGGGCCTCCGGGGTGAAGGCGAAGAAGGGCCGCTCGGTCATCGACCAGGCCGCCGCTGTGATCATCCTTCAGAACGCTCTTGAGTCCGAACGGGTATCAGGTAATCCGCCCGGTGAGGGCGTCGAAGTGGTCATCTGATCGCGATACGGTAACGTTCCGCGCGATGCGGCCGTGTTCGAACAGCTGCCGCACTACGTAGAGGCGGATCGTCCGGAAGCCTCGCGGCTGTTTGGGGATCGATGACTGAGTATGGCCGGGGCCAGGGCTCCGAACCGTGGCACCCCACGGACCCGCTCTACGGGGACCAGGGGTGGGAAGGTCAGCAGCAGTACCACCAGCAGCCGCAGCAGCCGCAGCAGGCGATGCCCTACGACCAGGCAGGTCAGCCGTACCAGGACCCGTATGCCCAGCAGGGCTACGGGACCGACCCGTACCAGCAGCAGGCCGCGTACCAGCAGCAGTACCAGCAGCAGGGGTACGTGGACCCGCAGGCGCAGATGTACGGCGACCAGGGCCACGCCCCCGCACAGGCGTACGGTCAGAACGGCTGGGAGCAGGGGTACGACACGCCCGGGCATCCCGGACAGGCGTACGACGGCAACTGGCAGACCGACCAGGCCGCCATGGCCTACAACGCGCCGCCCGCCGACCCGTACGGCGGAGGGCAGCCCGATCTCTACGGCACCCCCGAGGCGTACCCGCCGCCCCAGCCGCCCGGCCGGCGGCAGCAGCCGCCGGAGCCGGTGATCGACTGGGAGCCGGAACCGGAGCCCGAGCCCGAGCTCGCCGCCCGGCAGGAGCCCGAGGAGTCGCACCCCTTCTTCACCGGTGACGACGACGAGGACGACGCACCGCCCCCGCGCCGCGGCCGGGGCGGCCGCGGTGACGACCGTGACCGCGAGCGCCGCGGCAAGGAGAAGAAACGCAAGGGCAAGAACGGCATGGCCTGCCTGGTCGTCGCCGCGGTCCTCGTCGGCGGCGTCGGCGGCATCGGCTACTTCGGCTACCAGTTCTGGCAGGGCCAGTTCGGCGAGGCGCCCGACTACGCGGGCACCGGTTCGGGCGAGGTCCAGGTCGAGATCCCCAAGGGCGCGTTCGGCAACGAGATCGGCAACATCCTCAAGCAGGCCGGCGTCGTGAAGAGCGTCGACGCGTTCGTCGCGGCCCAGAACCAGAACGCCAAGGGCAGGTCGATCCAGGCCGGCGCCTACACGCTGAAGAAGGAGATGTCGGCGGAGAGCGCGGTCGCGCTGATGCTCGACCCGGCGAGCCAGGCCAACCTGATCATCCCCGAGGGCAAGCGCAACGCCTGGGTGTACGAGCAGATCGACACCCGCCTCGGCCTCGAACCCGGCACCACGAAGGAGATCGCCGTCAACCAGGCGGACTCCCTCGGCCTGCCGGACTGGGCCAAGGGCCACGACAAGCTCAAGGACCCGCTGGAGGGCTTCCTCTTCCCGGCGAGCTACCCGGTCGCGAAGGGCTCGAAGCCGGAGGCGGCCCTCAAGAAGATGGTGAGCCGCGCCAACCAGGAGTACACGAAGCTGGACCTGGAGGCGCAGGCGAAGAAGCACGGCCTGGAGAGCCCCTGGGAGCTCATCACGGTGGCCAGCCTCGTCCAGGCCGAGGGCAAGACGCACGACGACTTCCGCAAGATGGCGGAGGTCATCTACAACCGTCTCCAGCCGGACAACCGTGAGACCTTCCAGCTCCTCCAGTTCGACTCGACCCTCAACTATCTCAAGGGCCAGAGCGAGATCAAGATCTCCGAGGACGAGGCGAACTCGAACACCGACCCGTACAACACCTACAAGCACAAGGGGCTGCCGCCGGGACCGATCGGCAACCCGGGCAACGAGGCGCTCGGCGCGATGCTCGAACCGACGAACGACGGCTGGGTCTACTTTGTGGCCACGGACGGCATGAGCAAGACCGAGTTCGCCAAGACCCACGCCGAGTTCCTCAAGCTCAAGGACAAGTTCAATGCCAGCACGAACTAGCGGCACGGGCCGCCGTGCCGCGGTCCTCGGCTCGCCGATCGCGCACTCGCTCTCCCCGGTCCTGCACCGGGCCGCGTACGCGGAGCTCGGTCTGGACGACTGGTCCTACGACCGCTTCGAGATCGACGAGGCCGCCCTGCCCGGCTTCGTCGCGGAGCTGGACTCCTCCTGGGCCGGTCTGTCGCTGACCATGCCGCTCAAGCGGGCGATCATCCCGCTGCTCGACGAGATCAGCGGGACGGCCGCCTCCGTCGAGGCGGTGAACACGGTGGTCTTCCGCGAGGACGGCCGCCGGGTCGGCGACAACACCGACATCCCCGGCATGATCGCCGCCCTGCGCGAGCGGGGCGTCGAGAAGGTGGAGTCCGCGGCGATCCTCGGCGCCGGCGCCACCGCCTCCTCCGCGCTCGCCGCGCTCGCGCAGGTCTGCGCGGGTCCGGTCACGGCGTACGTGCGCAGCGAGGCGCGGGCGGAGGAGATGCGCGGCTGGGGCGACCGGCTCGCCGTGGACGTCCGTACCGCCGCCTGGGACGACGCGGCGGAGGCGTTCGCCGCCCCGCTGGTGATCGCCACGACCCCGGCGGGCACCACCGACACCCTCGCCGCGGCCGTCCCCGACCGCCCCGGCACGCTCTTCGACGTCCTCTACGACCCCTGGCCCACCGCGCTCGCCGCCGCCTGGTCCGAACGCGGCGGTAAGATCATCGGCGGCCTGGACCTCCTGGTCCACCAGGCGGTCCTCCAGGTCGAGCAGATGACAGGCACCCCGAAGGCCCCGCTGGCCGCCATGCGCGCCGCCGGCGAGGCCGCGCTCGCCGCGCACTGACCCCGCGCGGCGGCCCCGGGGCGTCGTGACGCCCGAGGGGGAACGGGATGAACGTGGACATGGACGCGGACGTGGCGCTCGCGTCGAAGCTGGACTTCGGTTTCGACGTCGTGCGCTTCCTGTACGTGGGCTTCTTCAGCTCGCTGCCGCCGTGGGCGCGGTACACCGTGCTCGCGCTCTTCGGGCTGACCGTGGTGTACGGCTTCGTGAGCTGGCTGCGGAAACGATCCGCCGACGCGCCCGGGGCCGCCGACGGTGTCCACGCGGACGAGGCACCCGTCCGATAGCTGGACCGGAGGCCGAGGCCAGGGCCCGGACGTGGGAGGATCGGGGGTGGCGGATCAGGGCCGCGCGCCCGGCCCTGCCGTCGCAGTGCCCAGGCGCGAGCATGAGGAGCATCGTTGAGCAGGTTGCGTTGGCTGACCGCTGGGGAATCCCACGGACCCGCGCTGGTCGCGACGCTGGAGGGTCTTCCCGCCGGCGTCCCGGTCACCACTGAGCTGGTGGCGGACCACCTCGCGCGGCGGCGCCTCGGCTATGGGCGCGGCGCCCGGATGAAGTTCGAGCAGGACGAGATCACCTTCCTGGGCGGGGTCCGGCACGGACTCTCCCTCGGATCGCCGATCGCCGTGATGGTCGGCAACACCGAGTGGCCCAAGTGGGAGAAGGTCATGTCGGCCGACCCGGTCGACCCGTCCGAGCTCAAGGAGACCGGCCGCAACGCGCCGCTGACCCGGCCCCGGCCCGGTCACGCCGACCTGGCCGGCATGCAGAAGTACGGCTTCGACGAGGCCCGGCCGATCCTGGAGCGCGCCAGCGCCCGGGAGACCGCCGCCCGCGTCGCCCTCGGCGCCGTCGCCCGCTCCTTCCTCAAGGAGGCCGCGGGCATCGAGATCGTCAGCCACGTCGTCGAGCTGGCCGCCGCCAAGGCACCGTACGGCGTCTACCCGGTCCCCGCCGACGTCGAGAAGCTCGACGCCGACCCGGTCCGCTGCCTCGACGCCGACGCGTCGAAGGCGATGGTCGCCGAGATCGACCAGGCCCACAAGGACGGCGACACCCTCGGCGGCGTCGTCGAGGTCCTCGCCTACGGCGTGCCCGTCGGCCTCGGCTCGCACGTCCACTGGGACCGCCGGCTCGACGCGCGGCTCGCCGCCGCGCTCATGGGCATCCAGGCCATCAAGGGCGTCGAGGTCGGCGACGGCTTCGAGCTCGCCCGGGTGCCCGGCTCCCAGGCCCACGACGAGATCGTGAAGACCGACGACGGCATCCGCCGCACCTCCGGCCGCTCCGGCGGCACCGAGGGCGGGCTCACCACCGGCGAGCTGCTGCGCGTCCGTGCCGCCATGAAGCCGATCGCGACCGTCCCGCGCGCGCTGGCCACCGTCGACGTCGCCACCGGCGAGGCCGCCGCGGCCCACCACCAGCGCTCCGACGTCTGCGCCGTCCCCGCCGCCGGCATCGTCGCCGAGGCGATGGTCGCCCTCGTCCTCGCCGACGCCGTCGTCGAGAAGTTCGGCGGCGACTCGGTGCCCGAGACCCGGCGCAACGTCCAGAGCTACGTCGACAACCTGCGCATCCGGTGACCGGCGGCCCCCTGGTCGTCCTCGTCGGCCCGATGGGCTCCGGCAAGTCCACGGTGGGCGCGCTCCTGGCCGAACGGCTCGGCGCGCCCTACCGGGACACCGACGCCGACATCGTCGCCGCCGAGGGCCGCGAGATCTCCGACATCTTCGTCGAGGACGGCGAGGAGCACTTCCGCGCCCTGGAGAAGGCCGCCGTCGCGAAGGCCCTCGCCGAGCACGACGGCGTCCTCGCCCTCGGCGGCGGAGCGATCCTCGACGCGGACACCCGCGCCCTCCTCGCCGGCCGTCCCGTCGCGTACCTCTCGATGGACATCGAGGAGGCCGTGCGGCGGGTGGGGCTCGGCGCGGCCCGGCCGCTGCTCGCCGTCAACCCGCGCCGGCAGTGGCGCGAGCTGATGGACGCCCGGCGCCACCTGTACGAAGAAGTCGCCCGTGTCGTGGTCGCCACCGACGCGCGCACCCCCGAAGAGGTCGCCGCGGCGATCCTCGACGCACTGGAGCTGAAGGACGCATGAGCACGGACCAGGAAGTGACCCGCATCCACGTCGGCGGCAGCGCGGGCACGGATCCGTACGAGGTGCTGGTCGGCCGGCAGCTGCTCGGCGAACTGCCCTCCCTCATCGGCGACCGGGCGAAGCGGGTCGCGGTGATCCACCCCGAGGCGCTCGCCGAGACCGGCGAGGCGCTCCGCGAGGACCTCGCCGAGCAGGGGTACGAGGCCGTCGCCGTCCAGGTGCCGAACGCCGAGGAGGCGAAGACCGCCGAGGTCGCCGCGTACTGCTGGAAGGCGCTCGGCCAGACCGGCTTCACCCGCACCGACGTCATCGTCGGTGTCGGCGGCGGCGCCACCACCGACCTGGCCGGTTTCGTCGCGGCGACCTGGCTGCGGGGCGTGCGCTGGATCGCGGTGCCGACCACCGTCCTCGGCATGGTCGACGCGGCCGTCGGCGGCAAGACCGGCATCAACACCGCCGAGGGCAAGAACCTCGTCGGCGCCTTCCACCCGCCGGCCGGGGTCCTGTGCGACCTCGCCGCGCTGGAGTCGCTGCCCGTCCACGACTTCGTCAGCGGACTCGCCGAGATCATCAAGGCCGGTTTCATCGCCGACCCGGTGATCCTCGACCTCATCGAGGAGGACCCGCAGGCCGCCCGTACGCCCGCCGGCCCGCACACCGCCGAGCTGATCGTCCGCTCGATCCAGGTGAAGGCCGACGTCGTCTCCGGCGACCTCAAGGAGTCCGGCCGCCGCGAGATCCTCAACTACGGGCACACCCTCGCGCACGCCATCGAGAAGAACGAGCGGTACAAGTGGCGCCACGGCGCCGCCGTCTCCGTCGGCATGGTCTTCGCCGCAGAGCTGGGCCGCCTCGCCGGCCGCCTCGACGACGCCACCGCCGACCGGCACCGCGCGATCCTGGAGTCCGTCGGCCTGCCGCTCACCTACCGCGGCGACCAGTGGCCCAAGCTCCTGGAGACGATGAAGGTGGACAAGAAGTCCCGCGGCGACCTGCTGCGCTTCATCGTCCTCGACGGGCTGGCCAAGCCTTCGGTCCTGGAGGGCCCGGACCCGTCCGTCCTCATCGCCGCCTACGGGGAGCTCTCCGCATGAGCGAGGTGCGCCGCGTCCTGGTGCTGAACGGGCCCAACCTGGGCCGGCTGGGCTCGCGCGAGCCGGACATCTACGGCGCCACCTCCTACAAGGGGCTCGTCGAGTCCTGCCGGGAGCTCGGCGCCACGCTCGGCTTCGACGTCGAGGTCCGTGAGACCAACGACGAGGGTGAGATGATCCGCTGGCTGCACGAGGCCGCCGACGGCCGCGTGCCGGTCGTGCTCAACCCCGGTGCCTTCACGCACTACTCGTACGGCATGCGGGACGCGGCGGCGCAGCGCACCGCCCCGCTGATCGAGGTGCACATCTCGAACCCGTACACCCGCGAGGAGTTCCGGCACACCTCCGTGGTGGCCGCCGTCGCGACCGGCACGGTCGCCGGCTTCGGCATCGGCTCCTACCGGCTCGCCCTGCGCGCCCTCGCCGAGGAGCTCGACGCCCAGGGCTGAGCGGTACGCGGGATCCCGGGGCGGTCGCCGGCACGGCGGCCGCCCCGTCGCGCGGCGGGGGAGGGCCCGGCCGGGAGGGGTCCCGGCGGGGCGGGCACTTTCGGTAGGGTCCCGCCCGTTCCCCGAGCGGGGGGACGGGGCGGTAACGTTTTGGCATCCCCGGGCGACCGGAGCGGGCCGACGGCGGCACCGACCGGCCGCCCACACCGACGCACCAGGCCGACGAGACGGAGTGGCACCGGATGCAGCACGCAGTGGGGGGACCGCTGCCATCGCCCGAGCAGCCGGGCCCGACGCCCGGCCCGATCACGGCCGGCGGCCACGGGTCCGCACCCCCGGCCCCACAGGCCGCGCCCTACCCGGGACCGCCGTCCGGCGCGCCCGGCGGGCGGCTCGGCGTGCACCCCGCCGTGCAGCCGGGCCCGCCCCCGCCGCCACCGCCCGCCCAGGGGCCCGGCGGCGCGGGCTGGGGCGCCTCCGGAGCCGTACCGCCCGGCGCGCCAGGAGCCGTACCGCCGTCCGTTCCCGCGGGCGTGTCCCCGCACGTCACGGGGGCCGTGCCGCTGGCGCCCCCGATGCCGCTGTACGAGCAGGGGCCCGGGACCGGCACCGCGACCCTCGCCGTCCTGCTGATCGGGCCCGCCGGAGCGGGCAAGACCACGGTCGCCCGGCACTGGGCGCGCCGGCGGCCCGTCCCCACCGCCCACATCAGCCTCGACGACGTCCGCGAGTGGGTGTGCTCCGGCTTCGCCGACCCCCAGTCGGGGTGGAACGAGCACTCCGAGGCGCAGTACCGGCTGGCCCGCCGCACCTGCGGCTTCGCCGCCCGCAACTTCCTCGCCAACGGCATCTCCTGCATCCTCGACGACGCCGTCTTCCCGGACCGCCCGGTCGTCGGCCTCGGCGGCTGGAAGAGGCACGTCGGCCCCGGGCTGCTGCCCGTGGTCCTCCTGCCCGGCCTGGATGTCGTCCTGGAGCGCAACGCCCAGCGCTCCGGAAACCGGCGCCTCTCCGACGAGGAGGTCGCCGCCATCCACGGCCGGATGGCCGGCTGGTACGGCTCCGGCCTGCCGATCATCGACAACTCCGCGCTCGACGTGGAGGCCACCGCCCGGCTCCTCGACGAGGCGCTGGCCCGGGCGATAGCCTCGCCGCCCGCCGGCTGACCGGCGGGCGTTCCCCGGTCGGACGCCGCCGACAGGCCGGGGCGGGGCCGCGCTCGTAGGCTCGGATACATGTCACAGGTGTATGCGGACCGCCGGGTCAGGCTGCGCGACCGGGTCGCGGCAGCGGGCAGCGCGGCGGCCCTGGTGTCCCGTCCCGCCAATGTGCGCTATCTCGCCGGCGGCGCCCCGCCCGGGGCCGTTCTGATGGTCGGCCCCGAGCCGGGTGCCGACGTGCTGATCCGGCCCACCGCGAGCGAGGGCGAGCCGCTCGACGGGCGTCTCGACGAACTCCTCCGGCAGCAGCAGCTCCCGCTCGGCGGCGGTGATCCGGCGGTCACCGCCGCCGAACTCGCGCGCCGGTCCGGCGCGGACGGGCTCGCCGTCGAGGAGCACCACCTGACCGTGGCCCGCCACCGCAGCCTCGGCGCCGCCGCCCCCGGGCTCCGCCTCGCCGACCTCGCCTGCGCCGTCGAACAGCTGCGGGTGGTCAAGGACGAGGACGAGATCGGCTGTCTGCGGATCGCCGCCGAGATCGCCGACCAGGCCCTCGGCGAGCTCCTGGAGTCGATCCTGGTCGGGCGGACCGAACGCCACCTCGCCCTCGAACTGGAGCGGCGGCTGGTCGACCACGGGGCCGACGGGGCCGCCTTCCCCACCTCGGTCGCCACCGGGCCCCACTCCGGCCGGCGCGGCCACCGCCCCACCGACCGCCGGGTCGAGGAGGGCGATTTCCTCTCGGTCTGCCTCGGCGCGGACTACCGCGGATACCGCTGTGAGATCGGCAGGACCTTCGTCATCGGCACCGCGCCGGCCGACTGGCAGATCGAGCTGTACGAGCTCGTCTTCGCCGCCCAGCGGGCCGGCCGGGAGTCCCTCGTGCCCGGCGCGGAGTACCGTGACGTGGACCGCGCGGCCCGCCAGATCCTCGACGCCGGAGGGCACGCGGGGACCGCCGTCCCCCTCACCGGACACGGTGTGGGGCTCGAAATCGACGAGGACCCGCAGCTGTCCCCCTCGGCCATGGGTAAACTGGACGCTTGTGTGCCGGTCACCGTCGAACCGGGGGTCCACCTCCCGGGCCGGGGCGGGGTCCGGATCGATGACACGCTCGTCGTGCGCCAGGAGGCGGACGGCGGACCCGAGCTACTCACCATCACGACCAAGGAGCTGCTCGCGCTGTAGAGCGCGTACGCCTCCTCGGTCCCCACGTCAGTCCAGGAGATTCCGCAACCGTGGCTTCCACGAACGACCTCAAGAACGGCATGGTGCTCAAGCTCGACGGGGGCCAGCTCTGGTCCGTCGTCGAGTTCCAGCACGTCAAGCCCGGCAAGGGCCCGGCCTTCGTGCGCACCAAGCTCAAGAACGTGCTGTCCGGCAAGGTCGTCGACAAGACCTTCAACGCCGGCGTGAAGGTGGAGACCGCGAACGTCGACAAGCGCGACATGCAGTTCTCCTACATGGACGGCGAGTACTTCGTGTTCATGGACATGGACACGTACGACCAGCTGCACATCGACCGCAAGGTCGTGGGCGACGCCGCCAACTTCCTGATCGAGGGCTTCACCGCGCTCGTCGCGCAGAACGAGGGCCAGGTCCTCTACGTCGAGCTGCCGGCCGCCGTCGAGCTCACCATCGCCGAGACCGAGCCGGGCGTCCAGGGCGACCGCTCCACCGGTGGCACCAAGCCCGCCACCCTGGAGACCGGTCACCAGATCCAGGTCCCGCTCTTCATCACCACCGGTGAGAAGATCAAGGTCGACACCCGTGACAGCAGCTACCTCGGCCGGGTGAACAGCTAACCGTGGCCGCCCGGAGCAAGGCCCGCAGGCGGGCCTTCCAGATCCTGTTCGAGGCCGACCAGCGCGGCACTTCGGTGCAGGAGGTCCTCGCGGACCAGATCCGGCTCCACCGCGCCGACGAGCGTCAGCCCGCGGTCGGTGACTTCACCATGGAGCTGGTCGAGGGGTACGCCCGGTACACGGCCCGGATCGACGAGCTCATCGCCACCTACGCGGTGGACTGGGACCTCGACCGGATGCCGGCCGCCGACCGCAGCATCGTGCGCCTCGGCGCGTACGAGCTGATCTGGGAGGACGGCACCCCGGACGCGGTGGCCATCGACGAGGCCGTGCAGCTCGCCAAGGAGTTCTCCACGGACGACTCCCCGGCCTTCGTCAACGGCCTTCTCGGGCGCTTCAAGGACCTGAAGCCCCGGCTGCGCCGGGACGTGGACGCCTAGTCCCGAACGGCCCGTCGAAGGGGCCCGCGGCACCTCGGTGCCGCGGGCCCCTTCGCATGTCCCGGGCCGCCGTTCCCCCGGGCAGCCGGCCCGTTCCCTGGATTAGCCCGAACGGGTGAAGGGCGGGGGTACGAAAGCGCCGGGCCCGTGGCGTCGGATGACGTCCACGGGCCCGGCGGCACGTTTCTGCAAGGCGGTTGCCCCGGGGGTCAGCTCTCCTCGTGGGCGACCGCGCGGCGCGCGTCGGCGTCGAGCACGCCCCAGCTGATCAGCTGCTCGGTCAGGACCGAGGGGGACTGGTCGTAGATGACGGCCAGGGTGCGCAGGTCGTCCTGGCGGATCGACAGCACCTTGCCGTTGTAGTCGCCGCGCTGCGACTGGATCGTCGCGGCGTAGCGCTGGAGCGGGCCGGCCTTCTCCTGCGGGACGTGGGCGAGGCGCTCCAGGTCCAGGACCAGCTTCGGCGGCGGCTCGGCGGCGCCGCCCGGGGTGGTGCCGGGCAGCAGCTCCTGCACCGGCACGCCGTAGAAGTCCGCCAGCTCGGCCAGGCGCTGCACGGTCACGGCGCGGTCGCCGCGCTCGTACGAGCCGACCACGACGGCCTTCCAGCGGCCCTGGGACTTCTCCTCCACGCCGTGGAGGGACAGGCCCTGCTGGGTGCGGATGGCGCGGAGTTTGGCCCCGAGCTGCTTTGCGTATTCGCTGGACATAACGCTCCCGGACGCTGTGACGACATGCGGCTGCGCCGCGCGGCTGGTAACTCACTGTGAGGTTACGCAGCGTTACTCTTTCCCGTCAAGCCGAAAGGGGCTCGCCACCCCCTCCCGGGGGACGGTCCGCCGCAGGTCGGAGCGGGGGAGGGGGAACCGGGGAAAGCCCGTGCGAGCCGCCCTGCTAAAGTGGACGCCGTACATCCGACGTCCTTTAAGAGCCGTCCCGTGAGGCGGAGAAGGAGGTCCTTTCTTCATGGACACGCAAGAGCACACCGGTGAGGCGCGGCCCGTTCTCGAGGCCCCCGACATCGCCCGGGTCCTGACCCGGATCGCCCACGAGATCGTCGAGCGCGCCAAGGGCGCCGACGACGTGGTCCTCCTCGGCATCCCCACCCGTGGCGTCTACCTCGCCCGCAGGCTCGCCGAGAAGCTCGAATCGATCACCGGCACCAAGGTCCCGGTCGGTTCCCTCGACATCACCATGTACCGCGACGACCTGCGGCTGAAGCCGGCGCGCGCCATCGGCCGCACCGACATCCCCGCGGAAGGCGTCGACGGCCGCCTCGTCGTCCTCGTCGACGACGTCCTCTTCTCCGGCCGCACCATCCGCGCCGCCCTCGACGCCCTCGGCGACATCGGCCGCCCCCGCGCGGTCCAGCTCGCCGTCCTCGTCGACCGCGGCCACCGCGAGCTGCCGATCCGCGCCGACTACGTCGGCAAGAACCTCCCCACGTCGCTGCGGGAGACCGTCAAGGTCCAGCTCGCCGAGGAGGACGGTCGCGACACCGTGCTGCTCGGCGGCAAGTCCGCCTAGCCGGACCGGCCACCCCGCGGGACCACGGCACCCCCGTGTGCCCCCGCATGCCCTCACGCCTCCCCACCCCGGAGAGAAACCCCGATGATGCGTCACCTCATCTCGGCCGCCGACCTCACCCGCGACGACGCCGTCCTGATCCTCGACACCGCCGAGGAGATGGCCCGGGTGGCCGACCGGCCCATCAAAAAGCTGCCGACCCTCCGCGGCCGGACCATCTGCAACCTCTTCTTCGAGGACTCCACCCGGACCCGGATCTCCTTCGAGGCCGCCGAGAAGCGCCTCTCCGCCGACGTCATCAACTTCGCGGCCAAGGGCTCCAGCGTCTCCAAGGGCGAGTCCCTGAAGGACACCGCGCAGACCCTGGAGGCGATGGGCGTCGACGCCGTCGTCATCCGGCACGGAGCCTCCGGCGCCCCCTTCCGCCTCGCCACCTCCGGCTGGATCGACGCCCCCGTCATCAACGCGGGCGACGGCACCCACCAGCACCCCACCCAGGCCCTCCTGGACGCCTTCACCATGCGCCGCCGCCTCGTCGGCCGCGACGCCGGGCTCGGCAAGGACCTGGACGGCAAGCGGATCACCCTCGTCGGCGACGTCCTGCACAGCCGGGTCGCCCGCTCCAACGTCGACCTGCTGCACACCCTCGGCGCCGAGGTCACCCTGGTGGCCCCGCCCACCCTCGTCCCCGTCGGCGTCGAGACCTGGCCCTGCGACGTCTCCTACGACCTCGACAGCGTGCTGCCGAAGTCCGACGCGGTCATGATGCTGCGTGTGCAGCGCGAGCGGATGAACGCCGCCTTCTTCCCGACCGAGCGCGAGTACTCGCGCCGCTACGGGCTCGACGGCGACCGGATGGCGAAGATGCCCGAGCACGCCATCGTCATGCACCCCGGCCCCATGGTCCGCGGCATGGAGATCACCGCCGAGGTCGCCGACTCCGACCGCTGCACGGTCGTCGAGCAGGTCGCCAACGGCGTCTCCGTCCGGATGGCCGTCCTCTACCTGCTGCTCGGCGGCTCCGAGCCCGCCGTCGCCCCCGCCACCACCCGTACCGAGGAGAGCAAGTAAAGATGAGCAAGATCCTTATCCGTGGTGCGAAGGTGCTCGGCGGCGAGCCGCAGGACGTCCTCATCGCCGGCGAGACCATCGAGGCGGTCGGCACCGGCCTGACCGCCGAGGGCGCCACCGTGATCGAGGCCGAGGGCCGGATCCTGCTCCCCGGCCTCGTCGACCTCCACACCCACCTGCGCGAGCCCGGCCGCGAGGACTCCGAGACCGTCCTCACCGGCACCCGCGCCGCCGCCTCCGGCGGCTACACCGCCGTCTTCGCCATGGCCAACACCCACCCCGTCGCCGACACCGCCGGCGTCGTCGAGCAGGTCTACCGGCTCGGCAAGGAGGCCGGCTACTGCGACGTGCAGCCCATCGGCGCCGTCACCGTCGGCCTGGAGGGCAAGAAGCTCGCCGAGCTCGGCGCCATGCACGACTCCGCCGCCGGCGTCACCGTCTTCTCCGACGACGGCAAGTGCGTCGACGACGCCGTGATCATGCGCCGCGCCCTGGAGTACGTGAAGGCGTTCGGCGGCGTCGTCGCCCAGCACGCCCAGGAGCCCCGCCTCACCGAGGGCGCCCAGATGAACGAGGGCATCGTCTCCGCCGAGCTCGGCCTGGGCGGCTGGCCGGCCGTCGCCGAGGAGTCGATCATCGCCCGCGACGTCCTCCTCGCCGAGCACGTCGGCTCCCGCGTCCACATCTGCCACCTCTCCACCGCCGGCTCCGTCGAGATCGTCCGCTGGGCCAAGTCCCGCGGCATCGACGTCACCGCCGAGGTCACCCCCCACCACCTCCTCCTCACGGACGAGCTGGTCCGCACGTACAACCCGGTCTACAAGGTCAACCCGCCGCTGCGCACCGAGCGCGACGTCATGGCGCTGCGCGAGGCCCTGGCCGACGGCACGATCGACATCGTCGCCACCGACCACGCCCCGCACCCGCACGAGGACAAGGACTGCGAGTGGGCCGCCGCCGCCATGGGCATGGTCGGCCTGGAGACCGCGCTCTCCGTCGTCCAGCAGACGATGGTGGAGACCGGCCTCCTCGACTGGGCCGGCGTCGCCGACCGGATGTCCGCCACCCCGGCCCGCATCGGCCGCGCCACCGGCCATGGACGACCCGTCTCGGCTGGTGAGCCCGCCAACCTGGTCCTGGTCGATCCGGCTTACCGTGGGACCGTGGACCCCGCGGACTTCGCCTCCCGCAGCCGCAACACCCCCTACGAGGGCCGCGAGCTGCCGGGTCGCGTCACCCACACCTTCCTGCGGGGCCGGGCAACGGTCATGGACGGGAAGTTGGCGTGACACACCACATCGCAAGCGCGGCCCTCGCCGCGGAGCAGAAGTCGGCGGAGGTGACCGACTGGGCCGGCCGCATCGGCTGGGTCGTCGGCCTCCTGCTCTTCGTCGCCTTCGTTTACTGGCTCATGCGCCAGGGCTGGAAGTGGCGCGGCAGCCTCCAGTCGGACCTGCCGCCGCTCCCCGAGGTGCCGGACGCGCCCGCTGAGGCCAAGCTGACGATGGACGGGCGCTACCACGGCTCCACCACCGCCGGGCAGTGGCTCGACCGCATCGTCGCCCACGGCCTCGGCACCCGCAGCCGCGCCGAGCTCACGCTCACCGACGCCGGCATCACGGTCGTCCGCCCCGGGGCGAACGACTTCCTGATCCCGGCCGCCGCCCTGCGCGAGGCCCGCCTCGACAAGGGCATCGCCGGCAAGGTCCTCGCCGAGGGCGGGCTCCTGGTCGTCACCTGGGAGCACGGCTCCACCCTCCTCGACTCCGGCTTCCGCTCCGACCGCGCGGCCGAGCACACGGCCTGGGTCGAGGCCATCAACTCCATCACCCCCGTAAGCACGACGGAAGGCATCGCACGATGACGACCTCCACAAGGGGAGCCCAGGCTCCCGCCGTACTCGTCCTGGAGGACGGCCGCACCTTCCGCGGCCGCGCCTACGGGGCCGTGGGGGAGACCTTCGGCGAGGCCGTGTTCTCCACCGGCATGACCGGCTACCAGGAGACCCTCACCGACCCGTCGTACGACCGCCAGATCGTCGTCGCCACCGCCCCCCAGATCGGCAACACCGGCTGGAACGACGAGGACGACGAGTCGAGCCGCATCTGGGTCTCCGGCTACGTGGTCCGCGACCCCGCCCGCATCCCGTCGAACTGGCGCGCCAAGCGCAGCCTCGACGACGAGCTGGTCGCCCAGGGCGTCGTCGGCATCTCCGGCATCGACACCCGCGCCCTCACCCGCCACCTGCGCGAGCGCGGCTCCATGCGCGCCGGCGTCTTCTCCGGCGAGGCCCTGGCCCCCGAGGCCGAGCTGCTCGCCCGGGTGCAGGCCCAGCCGCACATGAAGGGCGCCAGCCTCTACGAGGAGGTCGCCACCAAGGAGCCGTACGTCGTCCCCGCGATCGGCGAGAAGCGCTTCACCGTCGCCGCGATCGACCTCGGCATCAAGGGCATGACCCCCCACCGCATGGCCCAGCGCGGCATCGAGGTCCACGTGCTGCCCGCCACCGCCACCGCCGACGACGTGTACGCGGTGAACCCGGACGGCGTCTTCTTCTCCAACGGCCCGGGCGACCCGGCCACCGCCGACGGCCCGGTCGCGCTCATGACCGCCGTCCTGGAGCGCAGGACCCCGCTCTTCGGCATCTGCTTCGGCAACCAGATCCTCGGCCGCGCGCTCGGCTTCGGCACCTACAAGCTGAAGTACGGCCACCGGGGCATCAACCAGCCCGTCCAGGACCGGACCACCGGCAAGGTCGAGGTCACCGCGCACAACCACGGCTTCGCCGTCGACGCGCCCCTCGACAAGGTCTCCGAGACCCCCTTCGGCCGCGCCGAGGTCTCCCACGTCTGCCTGAACGACAACGTCGTGGAGGGCCTCCAGCTGCTCGACCAGCCCGGCTTCTCCGTCCAGTACCACCCCGAGGCGGCCGCGGGCCCGCACGACGCCGCGTACCTCTTCGACCGCTTCGTGACCCTCATGGAGGCCGAGCGTGCCTAAGCGCACCGATATCCAGTCCGTCCTGGTCATCGGCTCCGGCCCGATCGTCATCGGCCAGGCCGCCGAGTTCGACTACTCCGGCACCCAGGCGTGCCGGGTCCTCAAGGCCGAGGGCCTGCGGGTCATCCTGGTCAACTCCAACCCGGCCACGATCATGACCGACCCGGAGATCGCCGACGCCACCTACGTCGAGCCGATCACCCCCGAGTTCGTCGAGAAGATCATCGCCAAGGAGCGCCCCGACGCCCTCCTGCCCACCCTCGGCGGCCAGACCGCGCTCAACACCGCGATCTCCATGCACGAGCAGGGCGTCCTGGAGAAGTACGGCGTCGAGCTCATCGGCGCCAACGTCGAGGCCATCCACAAGGGCGAGGACCGCGACCTCTTCAAGGGCGTCGTCGAGGCCGTCAAGGCCAAGATCGGGTACGGCGAGTCCGCCCGCTCGGTCATCTGCCACTCCATGGACGACGTCCTCGCGGGCGTCGAGACGCTCGGCGGCTACCCCGTCGTCGTCCGCCCGTCCTTCACCATGGGCGGCGCCGGCTCCGGCTTCGCCCACGACGAGGACGAGCTGCGCCGCATCGCCGGCCAGGGCCTCACGCTCTCCCCGACCACCGAGGTGCTCCTGGAGGAGTCCATCCTCGGCTGGAAGGAGTACGAGCTGGAGCTCATGCGCGACAAGCACGACAACGTCGTGGTCGTCTGCTCCATCGAGAACTTCGACCCGATGGGCGTCCACACCGGCGACTCCATCACCGTCGCCCCGGCGATGACGCTCACCGACCGCGAGTACCAGATCCTCCGCGACGTCGGCATCGCGATCATCCGCGAGGTCGGCGTCGACACCGGCGGCTGCAACATCCAGTTCGCGGTCGACCCCGAGGACGGCCGCGTGATCGTCATCGAGATGAACCCGCGCGTCTCCCGCTCCTCGGCGCTCGCCTCCAAGGCCACCGGCTTCCCGATCGCCAAGATCGCGGCCCGGCTCGCCGTCGGCTACACGCTCGACGAGATCCCGAACGACATCACGGAGCAGACCCCGGCGTCCTTCGAGCCCACGCTCGACTACGTCGTGGTCAAGGCCCCCCGCTTCGCCTTCGAGAAGTTCCCCTCCGCCGACTCCACGCTGACCACGACCATGAAGTCGGTCGGCGAGGCCATGGCCATCGGCCGGAACTTCCCCGAGGCCCTCCAGAAGGCCCTGCGCTCCCTGGAGAAGAAGGGCAGCCAGTTCGCCTTCACCGGCGAGCCCGGCGACAAGGCCGAACTGCTCCGCGAGGCGGTCCGCCCCACCGACGGCCGGATCAACACCGTCATGCAGGCGATCCGCGCCGGCGCCACCCCGGAGGAGGTCTTCGACGCCACGAAGATCGACCCGTGGTTCGTCGACCAGCTCTTCCTGATCAAGGAGCTCGCCGACGAGCTCGCCGGCGCCGAGAAGCTGGAGCCCGAGCTCCTCGCCGAGGCCAAGCGCCACGGCTTCTCCGACGCCCAGATCGCCGAGATCCGCGGCCTGCGCGAGGACGTCGTCCGCGAGGTCCGGCACGCCCTCGGCGTCCGCCCGGTCTACAAGACCGTCGACACCTGCGCCGCCGAGTTCGCCGCGAAGACGCCGTACTTCTACTCCTCCTACGACGAGGAGTCCGAGGTCGCGCCCCGCGACAAGCCCGCCGTGATCATCCTCGGCTCCGGCCCCAACCGCATCGGCCAGGGCATCGAGTTCGACTACTCCTGCGTCCACGCCTCCTTCGCCCTGAGCGACGCCGGCTTCGAGACCGTGATGGTCAACTGCAACCCGGAGACCGTCTCCACCGACTACGACACCTCCGACCGGCTCTACTTCGAGCCGCTCACCCTGGAGGACGTCCTGGAGATCGTCCACGCCGAGTCCCTCGCGGGCCCGATCGCCGGCGTCGTCGTCCAGCTCGGCGGCCAGACCCCGCTCGGCCTCTCCCAGGCCCTCAAGGACAACGGCGTGCCGGTCGTCGGCACCTCCCCGGAGGCCATCCACGCCGCCGAGGACCGCGGCGCCTTCGGCCGCGTCCTGGAGGAGGCCGGCCTGCCGGCCCCCAAGCACGGCACCGCCACCACCTTCGCCGGCGCCAAGAAGATCGCCGACGAGATCGGCTACCCGGTCCTGGTGCGCCCCTCGTACGTGCTCGGCGGCCGCGGCATGGAGATCGTCTACGACGAGGCCCGCCTGGAGGCGTACATCGCCGAGTCCACCGAGATCAGCCCCACCCGGCCGGTCCTGGTCGACCGCTTCCTCGACGACGCCATCGAGATCGACGTCGACGCCCTCTACGACGGCGAGGAGCTCTACCTCGGCGGCGTCATGGAGCACATCGAGGAAGCCGGCATCCACTCCGGCGACTCGGCCTGCGCCCTGCCCCCGATCACGCTGGGCGGCTTCGACATCAAGCGGCTGCGCGCCTCCACCGAGGCCATCGCCAAGGGCGTCGGCGTGCGCGGCCTGATCAACATCCAGTTCGCCATGGCCGGGGACATCCTCTACGTCCTGGAGGCCAACCCGCGCGCCTCCCGGACCGTCCCCTTCACCTCCAAGGCCACCGCCGTCCCGCTCGCCAAGGCCGCCGCCCGCATCTCGCTGGGCGCGACCATCGCCGAGCTGCGCGCCGAGGGCCTGCTGCCGAAGACCGGCGACGGCGGCACCCTGCCGCTCGACGCGCCGATCTCCGTCAAGGAGGCCGTGATGCCGTGGTCGCGCTTCCGCGACGTGCACGGCCGCGGCGTGGACACCGTCCTCGGCCCGGAGATGCGCTCCACCGGCGAGGTCATGGGCATCGACGCCGTCTTCGGCACCGCCTACGCCAAGTCGCAGGCCGGCGCCTACGGCCCGCTGCCCACCAAGGGCCGCGCCTTCATCTCCGTCGCCAACCGCGACAAGCGCTCGATGATCTTCCCGGCCCGCGAGCTGGTCGCCCACGGCTTCGAGCTGATGGCCACCTCCGGCACCGCCGAGGTCCTCCGGCGCAACGGCCTCAACGCCACCGTCGTGCGCAAGCTCAGCGAGGGCGAGGGCCCGGACGGCGAGAAGACGATCGTCCAGCTCATCCACGACGGCCAGGTCGACCTGATCGTCAACACCCCGTACGGCACCGGCGGCCGCCTCGACGGCTACGAGATCCGTACGGCTGCGGTGGCCCGCGGCGTCCCGTGCCTCACCACGGTCCAGGCGCTCGCCGCGGCCGTGCAGGGCATCGACGCCCTCAACCACGGCGACGTCGGCGTCCGTTCCCTCCAGGAACACGCCGAACACCTGACCGCGGCCCGCGACTAGCAGCCACCGAGGGGGACACCGGAAACGGTGTCCCCCTCTTCATGAGGACACCACCATGTACAAGCTCTTCTTCCAGCTCGCCTTCCAGCGCATGGACCCCGAGAAGGCCCACTACCTGGCCTTCCGCTGGATCCGGCTCGCGGTCCGCGTCCCCGTCCTGCGCACCTTCGTCGCGGCCGTCCTCGCGCCCCGGTACAAGGAGCTGCGCACCGAGGCCCTGGGCCTCCGCATGCACGGCCCCTTCGGCCTCGCCGCCGGCTTCGACAAGAACGCCGTCGCGATCGACGGCATGGCCATGCTCGGCTTCGACCACGTCGAGATCGGCACGGTCACCGGCGAGGCCCAGCCCGGCAACCCGAAGAAGCGGCTCTTCCGCCTCGTCCCGGACCGGGCCCTGATCAACCGCATGGGCTTCAACAACGAGGGCTCCGCCGCCGTCGCCGCCCGCCTCCACGCGCGCGTGCCCGTCTTCAGGACCGTCGTCGGCGTCAACATCGGCAAGACCAAGGTGGTCGAGGAGGCCGACGCGGCCGCCGACTACGTGAAGTCCACCGAGCGGCTCGCCGCCCACGCCGACTACCTCGTCGTCAACGTCTCCTCGCCGAACACCCCCGGCCTGCGCAACCTCCAGGCCACCGAGTCGCTGCGCCCGCTGCTCACCGCCGTCCGCGAGGCCGCCGACCGCACGGTCACCGACCGCCGCGTCCCGCTCCTGGTGAAGATCGCCCCCGACCTCGCCGACGACGACGTGGACGCCGTCGCCGAGCTCGCCGTCGAACTCGGCCTGGACGGCATCATCGCCACCAACACCACCATCGCCCGCGAGGGCCTCGGCCTGTCCTCCGCCCCGGCCCTCGTCCAGGAGACCGGCGGCCTCTCCGGCGCCCCGCTCAAGGAGCGCTCCCTGGAGGTCCTGCGCCGCCTGTACGCGCGCGTGGGCGACCGGATCGTCCTCGTGGGCGTCGGCGGCATCGAGAACGCCGAGGACGCCTGGCAGCGCATCCTGGCCGGCGCCACCCTGATCCAGGGCTACAGCGCCTTCATCTACGAGGGGCCGTTCTACGCCCGCGCGATCCACAAGGGCCTCGCCGCCCGCCTCGCGGCCTCCCCGTACGCCACCCTCGCCGAAGCCGTCGGCGCCGACCACCGAAAGGCCACCACCTCGTGACTCTCTCCTTCGGCACCCGTCTGCGCTCCGCCATGGACGAGCGCGGCCCCCTCTGCGTCGGCATCGACCCGCACGCCTCCCTGCTGGACTCCTGGGGCCTCGCCGACGACATCGCGGGCCTGGAGCGCTTCACGTACACCGTGGTCGAGGCGCTGGCCGACACCGTCGCCGTCTTCAAGCCGCAGGCCGCCTTCTTCGAGCGCTTCGGCTCCCGGGGCGTCGCGGTCCTGGAGCGTGCCACCGCCGACCTGCGCGCGGCCGGCGGCCTGGTCGTCATGGACGCCAAGCGCGGCGACATCGGCTCCACCATGGCCGCCTACGCGGAGGCGTTCCTGCGGAAGGACTCCCCGCTCTTCTCCGACGCGCTCACGGTCTCCCCGTACCTGGGCTACGGCTCCCTGAAGCCGGCCGTCGACCTGGCGCGCGAGTCCGGCGCCGGGCTCTTCGTGCTCGCGCTGACCTCCAACCCGGAGGGCGGCGAGGTCCAGCGGGCGGTGCGCGAGGACGGCAGGACCATCGGCGCGACCATGCTCGCCCACCTCGCCGAGGAGAACGCGGGGGAGACCCCGATGGGCTCCTTCGGGGCGGTCGTCGGCGCCACCCTCGGCGACCTCTCCTCCTTCGACCTCGACATCAACGGCCCGCTCCTCGCCCCCGGCATCGGCGCCCAGGGCGCGACCCCGGCCGACCTCCCGGTCGTCTTCGGGGACGCGGTCCGCAACGTCGTCCCGAACGTGAGCCGGGGCGTGCTCCGCGCCGGACCCGACGCGTCCGCCCTGCGGGACGCGGCGACGCGCTACGCGGACGAGATCCGGGCGGCCGTCGGCGGCTGACGGGCTCCCGCCGCCGTCCCGGCATCCCCGCAGGTGGGAGCGGACGGCGGCCCCGGACGGCCGATCGTCGTCCCACTTGACGAAATCTTGGCAGAAATCCGGGGCGTTATGCCGGAAAAGTCCTGGTCGGCAGAGGCTGACCAGGACTTTTATGCTGTTCTCGCTGACTGGAGCGGCCTTGGCCGCTAGTCTCCGGGGCAGGGCAGACGTCCAACGGTCACGTCGTTGGACGTTGCTCCACTGGTGTGGGTCGACCAGGTCCCTCACCGGTCCGTATCCGACAGATCGACATCCGAGGTGACGTAGGCGTGGCTCTTCCGCCCCTTACCCCTGAACAGCGCGCAGCCGCGCTCGAAAAGGCCGCCGCGGCTCGCCGGGAGCGGGCCGAGGTCAAGAATCGACTCAAGCACTCCGGCGCCTCCCTCCACGAGGTCATCAAGCAGGGCCAGGAGAACGACGTCATCGGCAAGATGAAGGTCTCCGCCCTCCTTGAGTCCCTCCCCGGCGTCGGCAAGGTCCGCGCCAAGCAGATCATGGAGCGGCTCGGCATCTCCGAGAGCCGTCGTGTCCGTGGTCTCGGCTCCAACCAGATCGCCTCCCTGGAGCGCGAGTTCGGCGGCGCCGGCGCCTGATCCGGCGTCCGGACCGTCGTCCGGCCCGGTGCCCGATCCGGGACAAGCGTCCCGGGCACCCCGGCGATGCTGGAATAATCGCTGCATGGCAGCAGAGGTACGTCCGCGGCTGACCGTGCTCTCCGGCCCCTCAGGGGTCGGCAAGAGCACGGTCGTCGCTCATATGCGCAAGGTCCACCCCGAGGTCTGGCTCTCGGTGTCGGCCACGACACGAAAGCCCCGCCCCGGCGAGAAGCACGGCGTCCAGTACTTCTTCGTCTCGGACGACGAGTTCGACAAGCTGATCGCCAACGGCGAGCTCCTCGAATGGGCCGAGTTCGCGGGCAACCGCTACGGCACCCCCCGCAGCGCGGTCGTCGACCGCCTGGAGAAGGGTGAGCCCGTGCTCCTGGAGATCGAGCTCCAGGGCGCCCGCCAGGTGAAGGAGTCCATGGCCGACTCCCGGCTGGTCTTCCTCGCCCCGCCGAGCTGGGAGGAGCTGGTCCGCCGGCTCACCGGCCGCGGCACCGAGTCGCCCGAGGTGATCGAGCGGCGTCTCGCCGCCGCCAAGGTCGAGCTCGCCGCCGAGTCGGAGTTCGACACCACGCTCGTCAACACCTCCGTCGAGGACGTCGCGCGCGAGCTGCTAACGTTGATGCACGTAGTCTGATCTTTTATCCATCTTCGGAAGGTAGAGCGTGTCCTCTTCCATCACCGCGCCCGAGGGCATCATCAACCCGCCGATCGACGAGCTGCTCGAGGCCACTGACTCGAAGTACAGCCTCGTGATCTACGCGGCCAAGCGCGCGCGTCAGATCAACGCGTACTACTCGCAGCTCGGTGAGGGCCTGCTGGAGTACGTCGGTCCCCTCGTCGACACCCACGTCCACGAGAAGCCGCTCTCGATCGCCCTGCGCGAGATCAACGCGGGTCTGCTGACCTCCGAGGCCGTCGAGGGCCCCGTTCAGTAAGCGTTGCGTTCGTCACTCCAGGCCCGGCGGTCCTTCCGCCGGGCCTGTGGTGTCTCATGGACTCGGATACTGGAGTCGTAACGCAGCCGAGTACGCGTACGAGCGCGGGGAGTGACAGCCGTGACCAAGCCGAAGGTCGTTCTGGGCGTGAGCGGCGGCATCGCCGCCTACAAGGCGTGCGAGCTGCTGCGCCGGCTCACCGAGTCGGGCCACGACGTCCGCGTCGTCCCCACCGACTCCGCGCTCCACTTCGTCGGCGCCGCCACCTGGTCCGCGCTCTCCGGCAACCCGGTCTCCACCGAGGTCTGGGACACCGTCCACGAGGTGCCGCACGTCCGCATCGGCCAGGCGGCCGAGCTCGTCGTCGTCGCCCCCGCCACCGCCGACATGCTGGCCAAGGCCGCCCACGGGCTCGCCGACGACCTCCTCACCAACACGCTGCTCACCGCGCGCTGTCCGGTCGTCTTCGCCCCCGCCATGCACACCGAGATGTGGGAGCACCCGGCCACCCAGGAGAACGTGGCCACGCTCCGCCGCCGCGGCGCCTTCGTCATCGAGCCCGCCGTCGGCCGTCTCACCGGCGTCGACACCGGCAAGGGCCGGCTCCCCGACCCCGGCGAGATCTTCGAGGTGTGCCGCAGGGTCCTGGCCCGCGGAGTCACCGCCCCCGACCTCGCCGGACGCCATGTCGTGGTGAGTGCCGGCGGCACCCGTGAGCCCCTCGACCCGGTCCGCTACCTGGGCAACCGCTCCTCCGGGAAGCAGGGGTACGCCCTCGCCAGGGCCGCCGCCGCGCGCGGCGCCCGGGTCACCCTCGTCGAGGCCAACACCGGCATGCCCGACCCGGCCGGGGTCGACGTGGTCCACGCGGGCACCGCCCTCCAGCTCCGCGAGGCCGTCCTCAAGGCCGCCGCCGACGCGGACGCGGTCGTCATGGCCGCCGCCGTCGCCGACTTCCGCCCCGCCTCGTACGCCACCGGGAAGATCAAGAAGACCGACGACGGGGGCGCCCCGACCATCGAGCTGGTCCGCAACCCCGACATCCTCGCCGAGCTGTCCGCCGACCGCGCCCTGCCCGGCCAGGTCGTCGTCGGCTTCGCCGCCGAGACCGACGACGTCCTCGCCAACGGCCGCGCCAAGCTCGCCCGCAAGGGCTGCGACCTCCTCGTCGTCAACGAGGTCGGCGAGCGCAAGACCTTCGGCTCGGAGGAGAACGAGGCCGTGGTCCTCGCCGCCGACGGCACCGAGACCCCCGTCCCGTACGGCCCGAAGGAAGCCCTCGCCGAGACCGTCTGGGACCTCGTCCTGCCGCGGCTGCGCGAGCCCTCCGCCTGAGCGCCCACCCGAACGGCCCCCCGTCGCGCGCGGACACCCCGCACGGCACCGGGGGGCCCGCCGACGGCGCGCGAAACGCCGTCACCGAAGTGATCTGCGCCCCATCCGGCGCCCCCCTCCGGGCCCGTCCGGGGCCGAATCCGGCCACCCGCGAGCATTCGTCAGGCGAGACACCTGGTCCAAGGTCCGACCTCGCCGGATAGACTGTCCTCGGAACGTCGCGGGGCGCAGCCCCCTGCCGGTCCGCGAAGAGACAGCCAGCAGCCGCTGCAACCCCAGGGAGCGTTGTGTCCCGTCGTCTGTTCACCTCGGAATCCGTCACCGAGGGACACCCCGACAAGATCGCTGACCAGATCAGCGACACCATCCTCGACGCGCTGCTCCGGGAGGACCCCACCTCCCGCGTCGCCGTCGAGACGCTGATCACCACCGGCCTCGTGCACGTCGCCGGCGAGGTGACCACCAAGGCGTGGGCGGACATCCCCACCCTCGTCCGCAACAAGATCCTCGAGATCGGGTACGACTCCTCGAAGAAGGGCTTCGACGGCGCGTCCTGCGGCGTCTCGGTCTCCATCGGGTCGCAGTCCCCGGACATCGCGCAGGGCGTGGACACGGCGTACGAGACCCGTGTCGAGGGCGACGAGGACGAGCTGGACAAGCAGGGCGCCGGCGACCAGGGCCTGATGTTCGGCTACGCGTCGGACGAGACCCCCGAGCTGATGCCGCTCCCGATCCACCTCGCGCACCGGCTCTCCCGCCGGCTCACCGAGGTCCGCAAGAACGGGACCATCCCGTACCTGCGCCCCGACGGCAAGACCCAGGTCACCATCGAGTACGACGGCGACAAGGCCGTCCGCCTCGACACGGTCGTCGTCTCCTCGCAGCACGCCTCGGACATCGACCTCGACTCGCTGCTCGCGCCCGACATCCGCGAGTTCGTCGTCGAGCACGTCCTGAAGGAGCTCGTCGAGGACGGCATCAAGCTCGACACCGACGGCTACCGCCTCCTGGTCAACCCGACCGGCCGCTTCGAGATCGGCGGCCCGATGGGCGACGCCGGCCTCACCGGCCGCAAGATCATCATCGACACGTACGGCGGCATGGCCCGCCACGGCGGCGGCGCCTTCTCCGGCAAGGACCCGTCAAAGGTCGACCGCTCGGCCGCCTACGCCATGCGCTGGGTCGCCAAGAACGTCGTCGCCGCGGGCCTCGCCTCCCGCTGCGAGGTCCAGGTCGCCTACGCGATCGGCAAGGCCGAGCCCGTCGGCCTCTTCGTCGAGACCTTCGGCACCAACGCCGTGGAGACCGAGAAGATCGAGAACGCCATCGGCGAGGTCTTCGACCTCCGCCCGGCCGCGATCATCCGCGACCTCGACCTGCTCCGCCCGATCTACTCCCAGACCGCCGCCTACGGCCACTTCGGCCGTGAGCTGCCCGACTTCACCTGGGAGCGCACCGACCGCGTCGACGCGCTGAAGAAGGCCGCCGGCCTGTAAGCGGCGCACCGGCCACGGAAGCCCGGCATCCCCCACGGGGTGCCGGGCTTCCGCCGTCCGCCCGCTGTCCGAGCCGTCTGGTAGGTATGGGGCTGTGAGCAGCGAGAAGGAGAATCCCGAGGGGCCCGAGCAGCTCGCGCTCATCCGGGAGACCGTGCGGAAGGCGAAGGTGCCGCGGGCGAAGCCGCGGACCTGGCGGGACGCCGCGCTCGCCAAGGAGCTGCCGGTGGCCCGGGTGGTGGTGAACAAGGGGGCGCTCCACCTCGACCAGTTCTTCGACTACGCCGTGCCCGAGGAGCTCGACGCCGACGCGCAGCCGGGGGTCAGGGTCCGGGTGCGGTTCGGGGCCGGGGCCGGTCAGGTGCGGGGCGGGCGGCGCGAGGGCGGGCGGCTGATCGACGGCTTCCTCGTCGAGCGGAGGGCCGCGTCCGACTACTCCGGCCCGCTCGCCGCCCTCGCCGGCGTGGTCTCGCCCGAGCCCGTGCTCGGGCCCGAGCTGCTGGCGCTCGCCCGTGCCGTCGCCGACCGGTACGCGGGCAGCCTCGCGGACGTGCTCCAGCTCGCCGTGCCGCCGCGCAGCGCCGCCGCCGAGCGCCGCCCCTCGCCCGCGCCGCTGCCGCCGCCCCCGCCGCCCGAGCCGGGCACCTGGGGGCGGTACGAGCAAGGGCCGGCGTTCCTGGAGTCCCTTGCGCGCGGTGGGGCGCCCCGGGCCGTCTGGACGGCGCTGCCGGGGCCGTACTGGGCCGAGGAGATCGCCCGCGCCGTCGCCGCCACCCTGGCCTCCGGGCGCGGCGCCCTCGTCGTCGTCCCCGACGGGCGGGCCGTCGGGCGGGTCGACGCGGCGCTCACCGCCGCCCTGGGGGAGGGGCGGCACGCGGTGCTCACCGCCGAGGCCGGACCCGAGAAGCGGTACGGGCAGTGGCTCGCCGTCCGGCGCGGCGCGGTGCGGGCCGTCGTCGGCACCCGCGCCGCCATGTTCGCGCCGGTCAGGGACCTCGGCCTCGTCGTGCTCTGGGACGACGGCGACGGCAGCCACAGCGACCCGCACGCCCCGCAGCCGCACGCCCGCGAGGTGCTGCTGCTGCGCGCCGCCCACGACCGGTGCGCCTTCCTGCTCGGCTCCACCGGCTGCACCGTGGAGGCCGCCCAGCTCGTCGAGTCCGGCTGGGCCCGGCCGCTCGCCGCGAGCCGCGAACAGGTCCGCAGGGCCGCGCCCCTCGTCCGTACCGTCGGCGACGACCTCCTCGCCCGGGACGAGGCCGCCCGCGCCGCCCGGCTGCCCTCGCTCGCCTGGGAGACCCTGCGGGACGGGCTGCGCGCCGGACCGGTCCTGATCCAGGTGCCCCGGCGGGGGTACGTGCCCCGGCTCGCCTGCCAGCAGTGCCGGACGCCCGCCCGCTGCCGGCACTGCGCCGGGCCGCTGGAGGCCCCGGACCAGCGCGAGCTGCACTGCGGCTGGTGCGGGCGGGAGGCGCCCGCCTGGCACTGCGAGGCGTGCGGTTCCACCCGGCTGCGCGCCCAGGTCGTCGGCGCCCGCAGGACCGCGGAGGAGCTGGGCCGGGCCTTCCCCGCCGTGCCGGTACGGACCTCGGGACGCGACCACGTCCTGGACCGGGTGCCGGATAGGCCCGCCCTCGTCGTCTCCACCCCCGGCGCCGAACCCGTCGCCGACGGCGGCTACGCGGCGGCGCTGCTGCTCGACGGCTGGGCGCTGCTCGGCCGCCCCGACCTGCGGGCCGGCGAGGAGGCGCTGCGCCGCTGGATGGACGCGGCCTCGCTGGTGCGGGGCCAGGCCGAGGGCGGCACCGTCGTGGTGGTCGCCGAGCCGACGCTCCGGCCCGTGCAGGCGCTCGTCCGCTGGGACCCGGTCGGGCACGCCCAGCGGGAGCTTGCCGAGCGTGCCGAGCTGGGTTTCCCGCCGGTCTCCCGGATGGCGGCGGTGAGCGGGCCGCCCGAGGCGGTGGAGACCTTTCTGGCCGCGGCCGCGCTGCCCATGGACGCGGAGGTCCTGGGCCCGGTGCCGCTGCCGGTGGTGCGGCCCGGTGCCGTCCGCCGGCCCGGGGACCCGCCGCCCGGCGAGCGGTGGGACCGCGCCCTGGTGCGGGTGCCGCCGGGCAGCGGAGCGGCCCTCGCCCAGGCGCTCAAGCACGCCCGGGCGAGCCGCCAGGCCCGGGGGACCGGCGACACGGTCCGGATCAGGGTGGACCCGCCGGACATCGGCTGACGACCCGGACACGACGACGGCCGCCGCCCCCGTGAGCCAGGGGGTGGCGGCCGGTCGTCGGCTCCGCGAGGTCAGCCGTTGCGCGGGCTGGGGAAGGCGGGCGAGCGGGGCTCGTCGCGGAGGGTGGCGCTCCCCGAGGTCGGCTGCGGCGGCATCGAGCGGGCGGCCGGCACCGAGGGAATCGTGCGGGTCGCGCCCGGCTCCGGGCCGCGCTCCGGCTCCACGGCGGGCGGCGCGGGCGCCCTGCGGGCGCCGTAGCGGCGGTGGACCGCCTGCTTGGTCACTCCGAGCGCGGAGCCCACGGCGTCCCAGGAGAAGCCGAGGGAGCGGTCGAACTCGACGGCCGCGGTCACCAGCGTCTCGACGCTGTCGCGGAGCTCCTGGGCGAGCCGGACGGTGGGGGCGGGCGCGCGGCCGTAGACGACGAAGCCCGTGGACGGGCCGGAGCGGCGAGGGCGGTAGACATTGCCCAGCTGGGCCGTGAGCGTGCGCAGTGCGTCCACCTGCCGCCGTACCCGCTCGATGTCCCGCACCAACAGGTGCAGACTCGCCCGGGCTTGGGCGTCGTGGGTTGCGTGGTCGGCCATGGATGAGCCTCTCGAACCGGCGATGGAAGGGCGGGCCGCAGGGGGACGGCGGCCCGATTCGGTCAATCTCTCTTGACCAACGCGCCACCGGGAGTTGGGTCACGCTGCGGGGGCGTACACGCATATGCGCGGGGCGCTCGCCGTCGCGTACGCCCCCCTCCGTCACTCCCGCCTAGACTGGTGCGTCGCCCGTAACGCCCCCGGACAGACAGGCAGTCGCCACCCATGAAGCTCGTCTTCGCAGGCACCCCCGAGGTCGCCGTCCCCGCCCTGGACGCCCTGCTCGCCTCCGGCCGTCACGAGGTCGCCGCCGTGGTCACCCGCCCGGACGCGCCCGCGGGCCGCGGCCGCCGCCTCGTGGCCAGCCCGGTCGCGCAGCGGGCCGAGGAGGAGGGCATCGAGATCCTGCGGCCGGCGCACCCGCGCGACGAGGACTTCCTCGCCCGGCTCCGCGAGATCGCCCCGGACTGCTGCCCGGTCGTCGCCTACGGCGCGCTGCTGCCGCAGAAGGCCCTCGACATCCCGGCGCACGGCTGGGTCAACCTGCACTTCTCGCTGCTCCCCGCCTGGCGCGGCGCGGCGCCCGTGCAGCACGCGCTGATGGCGGGCGACGAGGTGACCGGGGCCAGCACCTTCCAGATCGAGCGGGGGCTCGACTCGGGCCCGGTCTACGGCGTGATCACGGAGGAGATCCGCCCCACCGACACCAGCGGCGACCTCCTCACCCGGCTCGCCTTCGCGGGCGCCGGCCTGCTCGCGGCGACCATGGACGGCATCGAGGACGGCGCCCTCAAGGCCGTCCCGCAGCCCGCGGACGGCATCACCATGGCCCCGAAGATCGAGGTCGAGGACGCCCACGTCGACTTCGCCGCCCCGGCCCTCCGCGTCGACCGGGTCGTCCGCGGCTGCACTCCGGCGCCCGGCGCCTGGACCCTCTTCCGCGGCGAGCGCCTGAAGCTCATCCAGGTCGCCCCCGTCCCCGACCGCACCGACCTCGCCCCCGGCGAGCTGGCGGCCGGCAAGAACAACGTGTACGCGGGCACCGGCTCGCACGGCGTCGAGCTCCTCTGGGTCCAGCCCCAGGGCAAGAAGCCCATGAAGGCCGCCGACTGGGCCCGCGGCGTCCGCATCGCCCCCGGGGAGCGGCTGGGCGCGTGAGCCTTCTGCCCCTCCCCGAGGGCTCGTGGTGGAACTGGGAGCTCCGGCGCTTTGACGGCAGCCGGCTCACCCTGGTCGCCGGCTACGACCTCACGTACCACCACGGCCTCGAGGTGGAGCTGACGGACGTGCGCTACCTCCGGTGTCCGACGGCCTTCATGGACCCCGTCTTCCGGGAGCCCACGACGGCGGAACGGGCCGAGGCCGTCCGGATCACCGGGGAGGAGCCGCCCGTGCTCCTCGCCTTCGACGCGGACGGCGGCGGCACCGCGCCCGTCGCCTGCCTGATCGCCGCCGAGACCTGGGCGGTGCGGCAGGGGTGTTTTCCCCGGTAGGTGGTGGCGGACGTAGGCTGGGAGGGTTCGACCCTCTTCTTTTCTCACGCGGAGCACCTTTGAGCGAGCAGGCACGTCGCCGTCCCCCCAAGCCCCACCGCCGGCCCCAGAAGGACCCCGTGCGGATGCTCGCCTTCGAGGTGCTGCGGGCGGTCGACGAGCGGGACGCGTACGCCAACCTGGTGCTGCCTCCGCTGCTGCGCAAGGCGCGGGAGAAGGAGGGTTTCGAGGCGCGGGACGCGGCCCTCGCGACCGAGCTCGTGTACGGGACGCTGCGGCGCCAGGGCACGTACGACGCGATCATCGCCGCCTGTGTCGACCGGCCGCTGCGCGAGGTCGACCCGCCGGTCCTCGACGTGCTGTCGCTCGGCGCGCACCAGCTGCTCGGGACGCGGATCCCGCCGCACGCCGCCGTCTCCGCCACCGTCGAGCTGGCCCGCGCGGTGCTCGGCGAAGGGCGCGCCAAGTTCGTCAACGCGGTGCTGCGGAAGATCACGCGGCAGGACCTCGACGCCTGGGTGGCCGAGGTCGCCCCGCCGTACGAGGACGACGCCGAGGACCACCTCGCCGTCGTGCACTCCCACCCCCGCTGGGTGGTCTCCGCGCTGTGGGACGCGCTCGGCGGCGGCCGGGCCGGCATCGAGGCGCTCCTCGCGGCCGACAACGAGCGGCCCGAGGTCACCCTCGTCGCCCGCCCCGGCCGGACCACCGTCGAGGAACTCGCGGACGCCGCGGAGACCGAGCCGGGGCGCTGGTCCCCGTACGCCCTGCGGCTGACCGACGGCGGCGAGCCCGGCGCCATCGAGGCGGTGCGGGACGGCCGGGCCGGCGTCCAGGACGAGGGCAGCCAGCTCGTCGCGATCGCCCTGGCGAACGCGCCCCTCGAAGGCCCCGACACCCGCTGGCTCGACGGCTGCGCCGGGCCCGGCGGCAAGGCGGCCCTCCTCGGCGCGCTCGCCGCCGAGCGCGGCGCCGCCCTGCTCGCCTCCGAGAAGCAGCCGCACCGCGCCCGGCTGGTCGAGCGCGCGCTGGCCGGCAACCCCGGCCCGTACCAGGTCATCGCCGCCGACGGCACCCGCCCGCCGTGGCGCGAGGGCTCCTTCGACCGGGTCCTGGTCGACGTGCCCTGCTCCGGGCTCGGCGCCCTGCGCCGCCGCCCCGAGGCCCGCTGGCGCCGCCGCCCCGAGGACCTCGACGGCTTCGCCCCGCTCCAGCGCGGGCTGCTCACCGAGGCGCTCCGGGCCGTCCGCGTCGGCGGCGTCGTCGGCTACGCGACCTGCTCGCCGCACCTCGCCGAGACCCGGGTCGTGGTGGACGACGTCCTGAAGAGGACCGGTGGCGCGGAACTGGTCGACGCCCGGCCGCTCTTCCCCGGCGTCGACCGCCTCGGGGACGGTCCCGACGTCCAGCTGTGGCCGCATCTGCACGGCACCGACGCCATGTATCTGGCGCTGATCCGCCGGACCGCCTGACGGTTTCCGCTGGTACGTACCAGTACGTCCGGTGCCGGATCGACCGCGCACCGGATCGCGGCGAAGAAGTACCCGAGAACGTGGCAGGCTTGGCTCATGGCGCAGATCAATCCCAGCATCCTCTCCGCAGACTTCGCCCGCCTCGCGGACGAGGCCAAGGCCGTCGACGGCGCCGACTGGCTGCACGTCGACGTCATGGACAACCACTTCGTGCCCAACCTGACGCTGGGCGTGCCGATCGTCGAGTCCCTGAGCCGGGCCACGGACATCCCCCTCGACTGCCACCTGATGATCGAGGACCCGGACCGCTGGGCGCCGCAGTACGTCGAGGCCGGCGCGGGCTCGGTCACCTTCCACGTCGAGGCCGCCGCCGCGCCGGTCCGGCTCGCCCGGGAGATCCGCGCCAAGGGCGCCAGGGCGTCCATGGCGCTCAAGCCGGCCACCCCCATCGAGCCCTTCGAGGACCTGCTCCCCGAGCTCGACATGTTGCTCATCATGACCGTGGAGCCCGGCTTCGGCGGCCAGGCGTTCCTCGACATCATGCTTCCCAAGATCCGCCGCACCCGCGAGCTGATCTCCAAGCACGGCCTGGAGCTGTGGCTCCAGGTCGACGGCGGCGTCTCCGAGTCGACCATCGAACGCTGCGCCGAGGCGGGCGCCGACGTCTTCGTGGCCGGCTCCGCGGTCTACGGGGCGGCCGACCCGGCCGCCGCCGTCGCCGCGCTGCGGGCCCGTGCGGACGCCGCCACGGCCGGTGCCGCCTGGGCATGTGGCCACTGAGCCTCCGGCCGGTGAACGCGGTCCGACGGGCCGCCGACAGGACTGATCAAGGCCCGCCGTTTCTGACAGGATGAACAGCGGGTCCAGAGTGTGAACGAACACGGATCGTGGACAGCGGTGCGTGTACAGCAGTGAGGAGATCGCGGTGGCGGGAATGTCGGCGGGACGATCAGCCCTGCGGATGGGCCCCGCGGAGCTGGTGCAGGCGGCGGCCATGGCGCGCCGCTTCTACCTGGAGGGGAAGTCCAAGATCCAGATCGCCGAGGAGTTCGGCGTGAGCCGCTTCAAGGTGGCCCGGGTCCTGGAGACCGCTCTGGAGCGGGATCTCGTACGCATCGAGATCCGGGTACCGGCCGAGCTGGACGCCGAACGCTCCGACGCGCTGCGCGCCCGCTACGGGCTGCGGCACGCGGTCGTCGTCGAGTCCCCGGCGGAGGACGACGAGTCGCCCGACCCGGAGAACCTCGGCGAGGTGGCGGCCGACCTGCTCGGCGAGCTGGTCGCCGAGGGCGACGTGCTCGGCCTGGCCTGGGGCCGGTCGACCATCCACATGGCGGCCGCGCTCGACCGGCTGCCCCCGTGCACGGTCGTCCAGCTCACCGGCGTGTACGACGCGGGCACCGCCGAGCGCGGCTCGGTCGAGGCGGTCCGGCGCGCCGCCCAGGTCTCCGGCGGCGAGGCCCACCCCATCTACGCGCCCATGCTGCTGCCCGACCCGGCCACCGCCGCCGCGCTGCGCAGCCAGACCGGCATCGCCCGGGCCTTCGAGTACTTCGACAAGGTCACCGTCGCCTGTGTCTCCATCGGCTCCTGGGAGCCGGGCATCTCCACCGTCCACGACATGCTCTCCGAGGAGGAGCGCGCCCACTACGCCTCCCTGGGCGTGGCCGCCGAGATGTCCGCGCACCTCTTCGACTCCGAGGGGCGCCGGGTCGGGCGCGACCTGGGCGAGCGGTGCATCACCGTCGAGGCGGACCGGCTGCGCCGGATCCCCGAGGTCGTCGCGATCGCGGGCGGCCAGCGCAAGGCGGCGGCGATCGGCGCGGTGCTCCGCTCCGGCCTCGTCACCAGCCTGGTCACCGACCGCTCGGCCGCCGACTACCTGCTCACCGAGTTCAGCCCGGGCCCGCGCCCGGCCCTGGACCGCAAGGACCCGGACACGGGCACCGACGGCCGCTGAGCCCGCCCGGAGGGCGCCGACCGTGTGTACGAGCACAGGTCGGCGCCCTCCGGCCGTCCGGGCGCGTCCCGGGGCGGACGCCGGCGGGCGGTGACAGCATCGGGGCATGATCGCTCGCTGTGTCCGGCTGGGTCTCGCCCTCCTGGCCGGTCTCTCCCTGCTCCTGACCGGCTGCGCCGCCGGGACGGGCACGCCCACCGCCACCGCCGCCCCCTCCCGTACCACCGCCGCCCCCGCCCCCTCTGCCGTCACCGCCTCGCGCGCCTCCTCACTGCCCACGGTCCGCGAGGCGGAGCTGCCGCCCGAGGCGCGGGAGACCCTCGCGCTGATCCGGGCCGGCGGGCCGTTCCCGTACGCCAGGGACGGGGCCGTCTTCTCCAACTTCGAGCGGATCCTGCCGCGCAGGAAGCGCGGCTACTACCACGAGTACACCGTCCGCACCCCCGGCGAACGCGACCGCGGGGCCCGCCGCATCGTCACCGGGAACGCGGGGGAGCGGTACTACACGGACGACCACTACGCGAGCTTCCGGGAGGTGGTCGGCGATGAGGCTCGATGACCCCGTCGTCCTCGACCTGTACGGCGTGACCGACAAGGCCGCCTTCATGGACCGCTGCGTCCGGGCCCTCCCGCTGCCCGTCCGGTTCGGGCGCAACTGGGACGCCCTCGCCGACAGCCTCGCCGATCTGCGCGAACCCATGGCGATCGTGGTGACCGGCTGGCACGCTTATGCCGAGGCCGAACCCGACGACTGGGCCATCGCGCAGGAGGTGCTCTCCGCGGCGGTGCGCACCAGCCGTCAGGGCCTCGCGGTCCTCCTCGCGCTCGGTGCTTGGGAGGATCGCACGAACGACACCGCGCAAGGCTCGGACGATCCGCCCGCACCCTCCCACGCCCCCGACGTGGGAGAATGAACTACGTGCTTTTTCCCCTGGCTGAAATGCCTAGGGGCCGATCCGAACGACTGGGATGTCAGCACGTGCGTTTCCTCAATGACGTCAAGCCGCCGTACGACCTCACGTACGACGATGTGTTCATGGTGCCGAGCCGGTCGGCCGTCGGCTCCCGACAGGCCGTGGACCTCTCCGCGCCGGACGGCACCGGCACGACGATCCCGCTGGTCGTCGCCAACATGACCGCGATCGCCGGCCGCCGCATGGCCGAGACCGTCGCCCGCCGGGGCGGCCTCGTCGTCATCCCCCAGGACATCCCGATCGAGGTCGTCACCGAGGTCATCTCCTGGGTGAAGGGCCGCCACCTGGTCCTGGACACCCCCATCGTGCTGGAGCCGCACCAGACCGTCGCCGACGCCCTCGCCCTGCTGCCCAAGCGGGCCCACGAGGCCGGCGTCGTCGTCGACGAGCACCGCCGCCCCGTCGGTGTCGTCACCGACGCCGACCTCAGCGGCGTCGACCGCTTCACCCAGCTCTCCGAGGTCATGTCCAAGGACCTCCTCCTGCTGGACGCGGACATCGACCCCCGCGAGGCGTTCAACGTCCTCGACGGCGCCAACCGCCGCTACGCCCCCGCCGTGGACGCGGACGGCAAGCTGGCCGGCATCCTCACCCGCAAGGGCGCCCTGCGCGCCACCCTGTACACCCCGGCCGTGGACGCGAAGGGCCGGCTGCGCATCGCCGCCGCCGTCGGCATCAACGGCGACGTGGCCGGCAAGGCCAAGCAGCTGCTCGACGCGGGCGTCGACACCCTCGTCATCGACACCGCCCACGGGCACCAGGAGTCGATGATCTCCGCCATCAGGACCGTCCGGGCGCTCGACCCGCAGGTCCCGATCGTCGCCGGCAACATCGTCGCCGCCGAGGGCGTCAAGGACCTCATCGAGGCCGGCGCCGACATCATCAAGGTCGGTGTGGGCCCCGGCGCCATGTGCACCACCCGCATGATGACCGGCGTCGGCCGCCCGCAGTTCTCGGCCGTCATGGAGTGCGCCGCCGAGGCGAAGAAGTACGGCAAGCACGTCTGGGCCGACGGTGGCGTCCGGCACCCGCGCGACGTCGCCATGGCGCTCGCCGCCGGCGCGTCCAACGTGATGATCGGCTCCTGGTTCGCCGGGACGTACGAGTCCCCCGGCGACCTCCACGAGGACGCCCAGGGTCGTGCCTACAAGGAGTCCTTCGGCATGGCGTCCGCCCGCGCCGTGCGCAACCGCACCTCCGACGAGTCCTCCTACGACCGGGCCCGCAAGGCGCTCTTCGAGGAGGGCATCTCGACCTCGCGGATGTTCCTCGACCCGCAGCGCCCCGGCGTCGAGGACCTGATCGACTCGATCATCGCCGGTGTCCGCTCCTCCTGCACCTACGCCGGTGCGGGCTCGCTCGCCGAGTTCGAGGAGAAGGCCGTCGTGGGCATCCAGTCCGCCGCCGGTTACGCGGAGGGCAAGCCGCTGCACGCCAGCTGGAGCTGACCTCCGCCGCACGCGTGAGAGCCCCCGGGAGCGCCGCTCCCGGGGGCTCTCGGCGTCCGCGGGCGGGGAGGGCGGGTCAGTCCGGCGGGACGGCGTCCGCGGCCCGCAGCGCCGCCGCCACGGCCCGCGCCAGCCGGGCGTGCCCCTCGTCGTTCGGGTGGAGTCCGTCGGCCAGGTGCTCCGGGCCGAGCAGCGGACGCCCGGGGAGCAGCAGGAGGCGGGGGTCGCCCGCCGCGAGGTCGCGGACCGCTCGTTCCATGGCCCGCCGCAGCTCCGTGAGGGTGGCGCCGAGGGCGTTGCGGGTGTGCTCGGCGGCGGGGCGGAGCACCGGGGAGACCAGGAGCAGCGGCGTACGGGGGTGGCCCCGCCGGATCAGGCCCACATAGGCCCGTACCGTCGCGTGCAGCCACTCCGGGGTCGCGGGGGCCCGGTCCCAGCAGTTCGTGCCGAACGCGAGGGTGATCAGCTCGCCGGGGAGCCGGGACAGCTGTTCCGCCAGGGGCAGCTCGCCGCGCGCGCCGCCCGCGTAGCCGAGGTTGACCGGATCGAGGCCCAGGGCGCGGCCCGCGACGGCGGGCCAGGAGTGGGCGGGCCGGGTGGACCACCAGCCCTCGGTGATCGAGTCGCCCTGGACCAGCCAGCGGGGCCGTGGCGGGGCGGGGGAGAGCGTGCCGTCCACGGCGCGCAGGGCCTGTACGACGGGCGCCTGGGCCTCCGGGAGGTGGACCGTGAAGTCCCCGCCGCCCGGCGGGAGCCGGAGCCGTACCGTGGCCCGGGCGGCGGGCTCCGCGAAGACCTCCGCCACACAGCTCCCGTCGTGCCAGAGCGCGAACGCGTGCCGCAGCGCCCGCAGGTCGTCGCCGGCCGGCGGGACGGCCGCCCGGTAGCGCAGCTCCACCGCCGTCGTGCCCGGCGCGGCCCGGAACTCCACCCGCACCCCGATCGGCAGCGCGGCCCGCTCCGCGATGTCCCACGGCAGCCGCTCCAGGTCGGCGGGGTCGGCCCGGACCGGCCGGTCGCCCTGCCGCCAGGCCGTGCCGCGCAGAAAGGGTTCGGGTTCCAGCCAGCTCACTCGGCACCTCCGGTCGGCCGCGTGCAGGGTGGTCCACGGGGGACGAGGAGTCAAGGCACGCGCACCGGAGCCTTCCCGTCCCGGATGTGTCGATTCATGCGGGGGCGCGCAATGTTTCCCCGTCCGCGCCCCAAGTGCGCAATGATCATCCGCCACTGCGCAACAACACTGCATCACGGTTGCGAATCTGGGCGCTAGGCTCATCCCTCGTACCAGGAGTGGCGGGGACCGCCTGCTCGGCGGACTTCCTGCCCCCGTGGGCTGCTTCGGCATGCCCGCGGACCCGGCACGCGGCCGTCGCGATCCCCGTCGTACCGACAGGCAGCGATAAGGAGCCTCCGCAGTGCTGGATCACGGCGCAGCCCCACCGGTCGAGTCCGCGACCGCCCGCAAGACCACCGTCCTCACCTCCCTCACCCGCCGCAAGCCGGTGGAACGCCTGGTCGCGGAGGGTGGACAGGGTGAGGGCGGCTCTCTCCGCCGCTCGCTCTCCATGTGGCAGCTGACCATGATCAGCATCGGTGCCACCCTCGGCACCGGCATCTTCGTCGTCCTCGGCGAGGCCGTCCCCGAGGCCGGCCCGGCCGTGACGCTCGCCTTCGTCTTCGCCGGCCTCACCGCGCTCTTCTCGGCCCTCTCGTACGCCGAGCTGGCGGGCACGATCCCCGTCGCCGGCTCCTCCTACTCGTATGCGTACGCAACGATGGGCGAGCTCGTCGCCTGGGTGTGCGGCTGGTGTCTGATGCTGGAGTACGGCGTCTCGGTGGCCGCCGTGGCCGTCGGCTGGGGCGAGTACCTGAACGAACTGCTCGACGGCACGATCGGCGTCACGCTCCCGGACGCGCTCTCCGCGCCGCCCGGTGAGGGCGGTGTCTTCAACCTGCCGGCGCTGATAGTCGTCGTCCTCGCGATGCTGTTCCTGCTCGGTGGCGCCAAGGAGTCCGCCCGCGCCAACACGATCATGGTCGTGGTGAAGATCGCCGCCCTGGTGCTCTTCTGCGCCGTCGGCTTCATGGGCTTCAAGTCCGGCAACTACTCCGACTTCATGCCGCTCGGCATCGGGAGCGTCGGCGCCGCCGGGGCGATCCTCTTCTTCTCGTACATCGGCTTCGACGCCGCCTCCACGGCCGGCGAGGAGGCCAAGAACCCCAAGCGCGACCTGCCCCGGGCGATCATGCTCTCGCTCGTCATCGTGACCGCGCTGTACGTCCTCGTCGCGGCCGTCGCCGTCGGCGCCTGGGACTGGAAGAAGTTCGCGGGCACCGACGCCACCCTCGCCGCGATCATGAACGACGTCACCGGCCAGAACTTCTGGGGCACCCTGCTCGCCGCGGGCGCCGTGATCTCCATCGCCAGCGTGGTCCTCACCGTCCTCTACGGCCAGACCCGCATCCTCTTCGCGATGTCCCGCGACGGCCTCGTCCCCAAGGTCTTCGGCAAGGTCGACGCGAAGACCGGCACCCCGCGCACCAACACCCTCATCGTCTCGCTGCTCTGCGGCGGCCTCGCGGCCGTGGTCCCGCTCGGCGAGCTGGTCAACGCCACCAGCATCGGCACGCTCTTCGCGTTCGCCCTGGTCAACGTCGCCGTCGTGGTGCTCCGCTTCAGCCGCCCCGACATGGAGCGCTCCTTCAAGGTCCCCTTCGGCCCGGTCTTCGCCGTCCTCGGCTTCATCTGCTGCGGATACAGCATGTACAGCCTCAGCGGGAAGACCTGGGCGTACTTCGGTGCCTGGATGGCCGCGGGCCTCGTGTTCTACTTCCTGTACGGCATGCGCCGCTCCCGACTGGCCACCGACGCAGAGAAGTGATCCACCCGTAGTGCGACTCAACGACCTCGACGAACGCATCGTCCACGCCCTCGCGGAGGACGCCCGCCGCAGCTACGCCGACATCGGCTCGCTGGTCGGCCTCTCCGCGCCCGCCGTGAAGCGGCGCGTGGACCGGCTCCGGGCCGAGGGCGCCATCACCGGCTTCACCGTACGGGTGGACCCGGCGGCGCTCGGCTGGGAGACGGAGGGGTTCGTCGAGATCTACTGCCGCCACAACACCTCGCCGGACGACATCCGGCGAGGTCTCGAGCGGTATCCGGAGGTGGTGTCCGCGTCGACCGTCACCGGTGACGCGGACGCCGTCGTCCAGGTCTTCGCCTCCGACATGCGCCACTTCGAGCGCGTCCTGGAGCGGATCGCGGGCGAGCCCTTCGTCGAGCGCACCAAGTCCGTCCTGGTGCTCTCGCCGCTGCTGCGGCGCTTCTCCTCGGGCTCACCCGCCTGACCCTACTGGCGGTACGGGGGCTCCCACGGCACCACGTCGAAGTCGCCCGTGCCGGCCTTCACCGTCTCGAACGGGGCCGAGCCCAGGCACGGCGGGACCTTCGCGCGCGTGTCCCGGCCGACCCAGCTGTAGCCCAGGCGGTCCTGCCCGCCCAGGTCGTGCACCGTGATGCCGACCCGCTTCTTCCGCAGCTCCTTCACGTCGGTGTCGAAGACGACCCCCGTCACCACGGCCACCTTCCCGCCGGTGACCAGGCAGTCCACCTTCGCCACCGCGTAGCCGCCGGTCCCCCGCGTGTAGTGGCTCCAGCGGAACGTGCCGGTCGCGGCCTGCGGGTCGGCGCGGTCCTCGCTCGCCAGATGGGCGTCGAAGCTGAAGGTGATGTCGTCGTCGGCCGGCGCGGGCCGGAACAGCTTGGCCGTCCCGGTCAGCGCGGCGGCCTCCCGCACACCCGCCGCCGGCGCGGGCGACGAGGCGGTGGCGGCGCCCGCCGCCCCGGCCCCGATCAGCAGGGCGAAGGCGACGGCGGCGATCTTCGTACGGCGGTTCATGGCGGTCCTTCCGGCAGGTCGATCGGACGCGTCCCACTCTTCCGCCCGGGCCCCGTCCGGTCGTCGCGCCGGCGGACGATCCGGGGGTACGCCGCCGGTCGCGCGGCGCGTACGACCCCGGTCTGATCGCGGCGCAACGAATCACCGCTCAGGTCGCACATCGCGCAATGGTTCGACGGTCGGTCCGCAACGGTCCCGTCTTGTCCGTGCCGCGCCCGGAACCGTACCGTTTTGAACGTCTCCCCGAGACCCCCCTCCCTCCCCTCCGCCCCCACGAGGACTCACCATGCCCGCGCTGCGCACCGCCCTGCTCCAGAGCTCCGGCCGGCTCGGTGACGTGACCGCCAACCTGCGGATCCTCGACGAGGCGGCCGGCCGCGCCGCGGCCGCCGGGGCGGGCGTGCTCCTCGCCCCCGAGCTCTTCCTCACCGGCTACGCGATCGGCGCCGACATCGCCCGCCTGGCCGAGCCGGCCGACGGCCCCTCCGCCCGCGAGGTCGCCGCCATCGCCGCCCGCCACGGCCTGGCCATCGGCTACGGCTACCCGGAGCGCGACACCGAGCGGCACGGCGTGATCTACAACGCGGCCGCCCTCTTCGGCGCCGACGGCGCCCCGCTCGCGCACTACCGCAAGACCCACCTCTTCGGCGACTTCGAGCTGAAGTGGTTCACCCCAGGCGACCAGCCGCTGGTCCAGGCCCGCGTCGGCGACCTCACCGTAGGCCTGATGATCTGCTACGACGTCGAGTTCCCCGAGAACGTCCGGGCGCAGGCGCTGGCCGGCACCGACCTCCTCCTCGTGCCGACCGCGCTGATGCACCCCGCCGAGATCGTGCCGCTGTCCGTGGTCCCGGTGCGCGCCTTCGAGAACCAGCTGTACATCGCGTACGCCAACCGGGCCGGCGCCGAGGGCGACTTCGAGTTCGTCGGCCTCTCGGTGCTCGCGGGCCCCGACGGCACCGCGAGGACCCGCGCGGGCCGGGGCGAGGACCTCGTCATCGGCGACGTCGACCCCGAGGCCCTGGCGGCCTCCCGCGCGGAGAACCCGTACCTCCGCGACCGCAGGCCGGGCCTGTACGGCTCCCTCGTGTGAGCCGTCCCCGCAGCCCCGCCCCGGCCCGCCCCTTCACTTCCCGCCCCACCCCCGTGCTAGGAGTCCGTACCCCATGACGTCCACCGTGCCCAACGCCGTCGAGCACGCCGACGAGCAGCAGCCGCCGATCACCATGTTCGGCCCGGACTTCCCGTACGCGTACGACGACTTCCTGGCGCACCCGGCCGGCCTCGGCCAGATACCCGCGACCGAGCACGGCGCCGAGGTCGCGGTCGTCGGCGGCGGCCTGTCCGGCATCATCGCCGCGTACGAGCTGATGAAGATGGGCCTCAAGCCCGTCGTCTACGAGGCCGACCAGATCGGCGGCCGGCTCCGCACGGTGGGCTTCGAGGGCCCGGAGACCGAGGGGCTGACGGCGGAGATGGGCGCCATGCGCTTCCCGCCCTCCTCCACCGCGCTCCAGCACTACATCGACCTCGTCGGCCTGACGACCTCGCCGTTCCCGAACCCGCTGGCCGAGGCCACCCCCTCGACCGTGGTCGACCTCAAGGGCGAGTCGCACTACGCCGAGACCGTCGACGACCTGCCGCAGGTCTACCGCGACGTCGCCGCCGCCTGGAACAAGTGCCTCGACGAGGGCGCCGACTTCTCCGACATGAACCGGGCGATGCGCGAGCGCGACGTCCCCCGGATCCGCGAGATCTGGTCGCGGCTCGTCGAGAAGCTCGACAACCAGACCTTCTACGGCTTCCTCTGCGACTCCGAGGCGTTCAAGTCCTTCCGGCACCGCGAGATCTTCGGCCAGGTCGGCTTCGGCACCGGCGGCTGGGACACCGACTTCCCCAACTCCATCCTGGAGATCCTCCGGGTCGTCTACACCGAGGCGGACGACCACCACCGCGGCATCGTCGGCGGCTCGCAGCAGCTGCCGCTGCGCCTGTGGGAGCGCGAGCCGGAGAAGATCGTCCACTGGGCGCAGGGCACCTCGCTGGCCTCCCTGCACGACGGCGGGCTCCCGAAGCCGGCCGTGACCCGGCTGACCCGCGCGGCCGGCAACCGGATCACCGTCACCGACTCCTCCGGCGACATCCGCACCTACCAGGCGGCGATCTTCACCGCCCAGTCGTGGATGCTGCTGTCCAAGATCGCCTGCGACGACTCGCTCTTCCCGATCGACCACTGGACGGCGATCGAGCGCACGCACTACATGGAGTCCTCGAAGCTCTTCGTGCCGGTGGACCGGCCGTTCTGGCTGGACAAGGACGAGGAGACGGGCCGGGACGTCATGTCGATGACGCTCACCGACCGGATGACCCGCGGCACGTACCTGCTGGACGACGGCCCGGACAAGCCGGCCGTCATCTGCCTCTCGTACACGTGGTGCGACGACAGCCTCAAGTGGCTGCCGCTCTCCGCCAACGAGCGGATGGAGGTCATGCTGAAGTCGCTCGGCGAGATCTACCCGAAGGTCGACATCCGGAAGCACATCATCGGCAACCCGGTGACGGTCTCCTGGGAGAACGAGCCCTACTTCATGGGCGCCTTCAAGGCCAACCTGCCGGGCCACTACCGCTACCAGCGGCGCCTCTTCACCCACTTCATGCAGGACCGCCTGCCCGAGGACAAGCGGGGCATCTTCCTCGCCGGCGACGACATCTCGTGGACGGCCGGCTGGGCCGAGGGCGCGGTCCAGACGGCGCTCAACGCGGTGTGGGGCGTGATGCACCACTTCGGCGGCGCGACCGACGGCACGAACCCGGGCCCGGGCGACGTCTACGAGGAGATCGCCCCGGTCGAGCTGCCGGAGGACTGAGTCCGTCCGGGCCGGGGCCGGATCCGTACGGGTTCGGGCCGGGGGCCCGTACGGGGCTCAGGGCCTGGACAGGGGCGTGAGCAGCATCCGCCCCACCAGGCCCACCGAGCGGTCGAGCCGCTCGGTGAACTCGCCCGCGAGACCGGGCAGCGCCCGCAGCTGCCACAGGGAGCGGGCGGCCAGCCAGGCCCCGTCGCGGGCCCGGTCCAGGCTCCAGCAGCCGAGCAGATGCGTCAGCGGGTCCGCGATCTCCAGGAGGTCCGGGCCCGGCATCAGTTCCTCGCGGATCCGCTCCTCAAGGAGGACGAGGACGTCACCGACCCGGTCGAACTCGTCCTCCAGGTCGGCGGGACCGCACTCCAGGGTGGCGCAGGTGTCGACCACGGCGAGGGCCAGGTCGTGCCCGATGTGGGCGTTGATCCCGGCGAGCGCGAACTGGAGCGGGGTCACCCCGGGGTGGCGGCGGTAGTGGAAGAGGGGCCGCCAGCAGGCCGGGCCCGGGACGCCGGAGGTGTGGGCGTCGACGGCGGCGAGGTACCGCTCGGCGAACCGCACGTCCAGGGTGGCGGCCGCCCGCCGGTCCTCGAAGGCGCCCGCCTCGATGGCGTGGCCGATCTCCTCGGTGACGGTCAGGTACACCCGGTTGAAGACGGCGACCCCGTCGGCCGGGTGCCAGGCCGCCCGCAGCGACCGCATCCGGTCCACCACGGGGTCGACCGCCACGAACTGCCCGATGCGTTCTTCCGTCCACTGGGTCTGCGCCATGGGGGCAGACTTCCAGGCGCGGGGCCCGGGAGGGAGTCTCCCGGGCCGGGCTTCGCCGGAACGGGCGAACGGTCCCGGCTCTTCGCCGTGTCGCCGCGGCTCTTCTCGTACGAGCGGTGGTCTGCCCCCTCAGCGGGAGCGGACCGCGCGGAGGGCGCCCTCGAAGAGCTCCCAGGGGTCCGCGGGATCGAGCTCGCCCCGCGCCGCCCGGTCCAGGAGCCCGGCGAAACAGGCCAGGTAGACGGCCTGCCGGTCCTGGGTGCCGGTCTCCTTCTCCAGGCGCCGCGCCACACCGTCCTGGAGACCGCCGCCGTGGTGGACGGCGATCTTCTTGCGCCACGCGATCGGCTCGGGGACGCGGCGGCCCATCGCCGTGCGCAGGTGGTACTTCTCCCGGCCCTCACGGACCTTGCACTCGGGGGTGGTCTCCAGCGCGACCCGCATCACCGGCCACGCCCAGAAGGGATGCCGGGTGGTCGTGCCGTACGCGAGCGGCATCCGGTTGGACAGCTCGTTGCTGCGGCGGGTGCGGTCGACCGCCGACAGGACCTGCTCGATCAGGTCGTCGCGATGGTCGAAGGGGCGGTAGAGGCCGGCGTTGACGAGGTCGCTGCCGTAGCCGGTCAGCAGGACCCTGTCCGCCGGGACCGCGCCGAGCCGCTGCACCGTCGTGGCGGTCAGCGCGACCTCGACCACCTCGGCGTCGGCCAGTCCCAGCCAGCGGACGGTCTCCGGTATCGAGGCGATGATCTGGTCCTCGGTCAGGTGGACGGGTTCGAGACCGATGCCGAGCTCCGCGCACAGCTCGGCCGCGTCCTCCAGCTCGTCGCCCCACGGGCTCGCCACGCTGTACGGGGTGACGGGGAGCCCCGCGCGGGCCGCCAGATAGGTCACCGTCCCGGAGTCGATGCCCCCGGACAGCAGCGTGGCGTACCCGGTGCCCTCCGGAGCGGCCGCGTCGACGCGCGCGATCTCCGCCGCCAGCGCCTCCAGCTGCGCCTCGCCCGCGGCCAGCGGGTCGTCCCGGTGCGGGGTGCGGAAGTCCGCCAGGACGTCGTGCTCGTCGCCCGCCTCCGTGAGCCAGTGCCCGCCGGTGCGGCGCGTCCGCTGCACGGTGGCGTGCCGCAGCCGGAGCACGCCGTCCAGCAGCGTGCCGCTCTCGTGGACGGGGCCGGCGCCGAGGAAGCGGACGGGCAGGCCGAGCGAGGGCAGCACCAGCGGGGCGAGGAACAGGTCCGTGAAGTAGGCGAAGAGGCCCCTCGAACGGTTGGCCGCGTAGTAGACGGGGTTCTCGTTGAGCGCCGAGACGCGGACGGTGACGGCGTCCGGCTCGACGCGCAGGGTCGAGGCGGCGCCGCGGGAGTCGGGGTCCAGCGTGGCGACGTCGACGGTGAACGGCGGGTTCTCGGGCAGGCGTACTCCCTCGGGACCGCGGTGGTACACGGTCAGGTCGCCGAGGTCGGCGGTCTGCGCGAGGTGTCCGAGGTCGGGGAGGGAGACGTTGGTGACGACGCACCACTTGCTGACGGGAGTCATGTTCTGGCCTTCGGGGTGAGGTGGCGCGGACGGGGAAGCGGCGGAGGTGCTCACACCTCGCCCCGGGCCGGGTAGTCGTTCTCGTTGATCCACCGGACGGTCTCGACGACCTCGTCCAGGTGAGGGCGCAGGAAGGGCATCGACGTCCGCACCGCCGCGTACAGGGTGCCGTCGGGACGGACCAGGAACAGGCCCGGCTCACTGAACTCGTCCGGATTGCCCTCGTTGATCGCCTTCGACCGGTACAGGCCCCACTCCCGCATGGCCTCCGCGCTCAGCCCGTACCCGAGGGGCACGCGGGTGAGGTCCCACTCCGCGACGGCCCGCTCGGCGCGGTCGATCCCGTCGCCGCTCACCGCGACGACCGAGGTCACCCCGACCTCGGCCAGCGCGGGCACGAGGGCGTCGAGTTCCGTGATGTGGGCGCGGCACAGGGGGCAGTGCACGCCCCGGTAGAAGACCACGAGGGTGAAGCTCTCGGGCCGCTGGTCGGCGAGGACCCAGCGGCCGCCGCCGACCAGGGGGACGTCGAGGGCGGGCGCGGGCTGTCGGGGCTTGAGCATCGTGGACTCCTGTACGGGACGGGACGGGGCGGGGCGGGAAGTGGGGGAAGGGGGATCCGGCGCGTCGCGCGGGAGCGCGCACCGGTGGGGGAGGCCGGGTCAGGGCGCGGTCGGGCCCGGGGGCCGGGTCCGGGAGGCGGCGGGGGAGTCCGCCGGCACCGAGACGGCCGTGAGCAGCAGGCCGCGCCGCACGGCCCACACCCCCCGGAAGAGGGTCGGCGAGGGAGGGCCCGCCGGGGCAGCGGGCCGGTTCAGGGCCGCCGTGAAGGACCGGGCGGGCCCGTCGAAGGTCACCGTCACGTCCTCGAAACCGAGCCAGCCGCCGGTGAGCGGATGCCATGCCTTGTAGACGCTCTCCTTCGCGCTGAACACCAGCCGGTCCCAGCACACGTCGGGCTCGGTATCCATCAACTCGGCGAGATGCAGGCGTTCCTGGCGGCTCGTCACCCTTTCCAGCGGCCCGCCGCCGATCGGCTGGTTCGGCTCCGCGTCCAGGCCGACGCTCAGCACCGCGTCGGACCGGGCCACCACGGCGGCCCGGTACCCGGCGCAGTGCGTCATGCTGCCGACCGTCGACGCCGGCCACACCGGGGCGCCCCGGGGGCCGCGCGGAATCGGTCCCGGAGCCTCGCCGAGCCGTGCCAGGGCGGCCCGCGCGCAGGCGCGGGTCGTGGCGAACTCGCGGCGCCTTCCGGGCACGGCCCCGGCCACGTACCGCTCCTCCTCCTCGAAGAGCGGCACCGGGCCGGCCGGGTCGCCGAAGACCTCGGCGACCACGTGCGGGGCGGGCAGCAGGTCCTCCATCACCGTGCCGGGGCCGCCTCGGACAGGGTGAGCTGGCCGCGGAAGAGCACCCGGGTGCCTCCCTCCCCGATGGCGGTACGGCCGTGCAGCGTCCGCTGGTTGTCGATGACCAGCAGGTCGCCGACCTGCCAGCGGTGGGTGTAGGCGTAGCGCTCGGAGCGCAGGAAGGCGTCGAGCTCCGCGAAGAACCGGTCGGAGCCGGCGGGGTCCATCCCCTTCACCCGGATCTCCCAGGACCGCTGGTCCACGTCCTGGGGGAAGGCGGTGGTGAGGTTCAGGGACTTCACCCGCCCGTAGTCACGGGTGGTCGGGATCGTGTACCAGTCGTCGGGGACGGTCGGGAAGTAGCCCCGCTCCCTCACCAGGTACTCGAACTCGTGCGCGTCGAGGACGCGGCGGAGGTGCCCGGGCATCTCCCGCCAGGCCGTCAGCTGGTCGCTGACGTACGTCTCGCCGGAACCGGGGGCGTCCGAGAACTCCGCCGCGTAGAGGACGATCAGGTCGACCTGCTCGCCGACGAGGAGGCCGTCGGTGTGCAGCGGCAGCGGGCCGCGGCCCGTCACGACCTTCCCCTTGTCGCGGGAGGCGTCGAGCTTGAGGAGGTCGGCCTGCCCCTCGCCGAACTTGTGGTCGACCGTGTCGCCGAGGGAGCGGACGAGGAGCTTGAAGGCGTCCTCGTCGAGGTCGAGGCCCCGGACCAGGACGCAGCCGCTCGCGAGCGCGGCCTCCTTGGCGCGTGCGGCCAGGTCCCCGACGGTGTCGCCGGAGGTCCAGGGGACGAGCGCGCCCATTCCCGAGGGGGTCAGCCGCTGGTACTCATCGGTCGCGGACATCGTCGGTTCCTTCCGTGGGTGGTGCGTCGTCCGCTCGGCCGGTGGGGCCGGCGGTTCCCGCGCCGCGTACGATCTCCGCCTCCAGGCGGGACACCGTGACCGGGGCCGCGAACAGCGCCTCCAGGTCCAGGTCGACGTCGAAGCGGTCCTCCAGCGCGGACAGGATCTGGATCAGGGCGGCCGAATTGACGCCGTGGCCGACCAGATCCGCGCCGGGACCGGCGAGCGGGGGGTATCCATGGGCGTCCAGCTCCGCGAGCACGGCCGCGCGTACGTCAGGCAAGGTCATCGCTCTTCACTCCTTCGATCGCGTCCCTGACCCGCCCCGTGTTGGCGCCCGTGAGGACGGCGAAGTGCCCGCCGGCCAGCACCGGGCTCTCCTCGCGGCGGGCGTACCGGCCCCAGGCGCCGGGGTCGCCCTCGGCGGGGCCGTCCCCGGCGCGGAACTCCACCAGGGGGACGGTGAGGGCGGCCGGGGTCCAGTCGCGCAGCAGGGTCATGTTCTGGCGGTAGACGGCGAACCGGGTGGCGAGCACCGGGTCCCGGGACAGCTCCCCGGCGTCGAGCCGTACGCCGCCGGTCTCCCGGATGTCCCTGAGGAACCCGGCGAGCAGCGACTCCTCGCCCCCGGCGGCGGTCCCGCCGCCGCGCGACGCCGGGGAGACGGGGGTGTCGATGACGACCACGCGCGCCACCGGCGCCTCGGAGACCCGCGCGGCCTCGTGGGCCAGCGCGCCGCCGAACGACCACCCCGCGAACACCAGGGGCACCGCGTCGGACGGCACCCGGCCGGCCAGCTCCGCGAGGCAGCGCCGGGCGAGCCCGGACAGCCCGCCGCCGGTGCCCTCCGCCAGCGGCGCGTCGAGGCCCACCAGGTGCACGTCGATGTCGTCGGCGAGTTCCCCGACCAGGCCCGCGTAGCAGGACACCCCGCCGCCCACCGGCGGGAAGAGGACGAGCCGCAGACGGGGAGCGGCACTGGAGCGCGGCTGGTACGTCCAGATCCCGGAGCCGCCCGAGGCGCGGGGCCGGCGGCAGAGGGCGGCCAGGCCCGCGACCGTCGGGGCGGTCATGAACGCGCCGAACGGCACGTCGTGCCCGTACCGGCTCCGCAGCACCGAGAGGAGCCGGATCGCGTCGTACGAGCTCCCGCCCGCGGCGAAGAAGGACTCTCCGCGCGGGGCCTCGCCCAGCACCTCCTGCCAGCAGGCCGCGACCTCGTGGCTCAGCACGTCCCGCTCCGCCACGGGCGCCTCGGTCGTCCCGGCCGTGTCGGGCGCCTCGGCCGTGTCGCTGTCGTCCCAGGGGAGTTCTTCGAGCCGGCGACGGTCCAGTTTCCCGTTGCCGTTCAGCGGCAGCTCGTCCAGGGCGAGCAGCGCCTCGGGGATCATGTAGGAGGGCACGGCGTTCCCGAGCGCCGTGAGCACGTCCTGCCGCCAGCCGGCCGGCGCGTCCCCGTCGAGGGTGACGCAGGCGACGAGCCGCCTGCGCCGGCCGCCGTCCCGGACGGCGACGGCGCACCGGCCGACCCCGGGCACCTTCTCGATCAGGTGCTCGATCTCGCCCAGCTCCACCCGGTGCCCGTTCAGCTTCACCTGGCTGTCGGTGCGCCCCAGGAACTCCACGACGCCGCCCGGGTGACGGCGGCCACGGTCCCCGGTGCGGTAGAGCCGCCCGTACACCGGGTCGTCGCCGAACGCGGCGGCGGTCTTCACGGGATCGTTCGCGTAGCCGTCGGCCACGCCCGCTCCGGCGATGTGGATCTCGCCGATCTGCCAGTCCGGGCACTCACCGCGCTCGGCGTCGAGGACGAGGATCTCCTGGCCCGGCAGGGCCCTGCCATAGGGGATCGACCGCCCGTCGGCGTCCGCCTCCTCGACGCGGTGGAAGACGGACCAGATGGAGCCCTCGGTCGCACCGCCGAGGGAGCAGACCTCGGCCTCCGGCGCCAGGCGCCGCAGCGCCGCCGGCAGCGTCAGGGGAATCCAGTCGCCGCTCAGCAGGAAGGCCCGCACGGTCGGGACGGCGGCCCGCTCCTCCGCCAGCAGGGACGCCAGCGCGGGGGCGGAGTTCCACAGGGTCACCCCGTGGCGCTCGATCAGCCCCGCCCACCGCGCGGGGTTCTTGGCGCTCTCCTCCGAGAGCATCACCACGGAGCCGCCGCGCACCAGGGGGCCGAAGACGTCGTACACGGAGAGGTCGAAGCCGGCCGAGGAGACGGAGAGCACCCGGTCCGCCTCGGTGACGCCGAACTCCGCGTTCACCGCGTCGATGGTGTTCAGGACCGCCGTGTGGGAGATCACCACGCCCTTGGGCTCGCCCGTCGAGCCCGACGTGAAGATGACGTAGGCGGTGGGGTGGGGCGCGGCGGCCGGTCGCGGGGTGCCCGACGCGGTCCCGCGCGCGGGGAGCGCCAGCGGGCGCACCCCGCGCTCCGCCCAGCGCGCGTCCTCCGCGGGGCCGCCGGCGGTGACGGCGAAGCGTACGGCTCCGCGGCGGGCGATGCCGTCGAGGCGCCCGTCGGGCGTGGCGTGGTCCAGCGGGACGTACGTACAGCCGGCGAGCAGGCTGCCGAGCATCGCGACGACCTGGCCGCGTCCCCGGGGCAGGTGGACGGCGACCCGGTCGCCGGGGCGCGCCCCGGCGTCCAGGAGCGACTGGGCGAGCGCGTGGGCCTGTCCGGTCAGCTCGGCGTAGCTGAGGGTGCCCCGCTCGTCGTGGACGGCGGGCGCGTCGGGCCGGTCGGCCGCACACCGCAGGACGCGCTGGTGGAGGGTGTCGGCGGGGGGCGCGGCCTTGGTGGGCGTCCGCTGTGACCGGGGCTCCGGGGAGCGGGCCGGGAGCCGCGTCCAGTGCTCGCCGGACGCGGCGAGCTCGTGGACGAACTCCTCGCACCGCGCCACGAAGTCCTCGGCGAAGCCGTCGTCGAAGCAGTCCGTCCGCCAGTCGAAGCCCAGCCGTACGGTGCCGTCGGACTCCCTGACGACCTGGTGGTCGATCAGTACCTGGGGCACCCGCAGCTGGACGTCGTCCCAGCGGCGGCGCAGACCGAGGGCGGCCTCGCGCGCGCTGTCGACGTCGAGCGCCGTGAACGCGAAGGGGTGGGCGAGCCGTCGCAGATCGGCGGCGGGGTCCGCGAGCCGGGCGATCTCGGCGCCGCTCAGCGAGCCGTGCATGGCCTGGCCGAGATACCGGCTCTGGACGGTCCTGGCGAGGTCCAGGAAGCTCTGCCCGGTCGTCCCGGGTATCTCCAGCGGCATCGTGCTGCCCCGGTTCCCGAGGGAGGAGGCGACCACGGGGCCCGTGTGACGCGAGTGCAGGACGGTGACGGTGTGGGGCGACCCGCCGCCGAGCCTGCCGAGGACGGCGCCGTAGGCCGCGAGGTAGACCATGGAGGGGGTGAGCGCGTGGTGGCCGGCGAGCGCGTCGATCCGCGCCGCCGTGGCCGGGGCGAGGGTGATCACGCGATGGGAGACCGCCGGCCCCGCGGAACGCCACGCGGGCCGCAGCGGCAGCTCGGCGGCGTCGGGGAGTTCCGCCGCCCGCGCGCGCCAGAACCGCTCGTCGCGTGCGGAACGGTCACGGCGGGGCGCGGGCCGCACGCCGCCGGCGGGGGCGGGGTGCGGGGAGGTCGGTATGGTGCTCGGGGTGGGGTGGCCGGAGGCCGGTACGGCGCTCGGGGCGGCGTGCGGGGAGGCCGGTACGGTGATCGGAGCGGGGTCCATGGAGGCCGGTACGGTGATCGGGGCGGCGTCCGTGGAGGCCCGGTCGCCCGGTTCGTCCCCGGCCGTCACCAGCTCCGTGAGGAACACGCCGAGCGACGCCGCGTCCATCAGCCACAGGGCGTACACCAGATGGAGCCTGGCCCGGTGGGCCGAGCGTACGACGGACACCTCGAACTGCGGCCAGTCGCCGAAGGCGAACGCGTCGGAGGTACAGGCCCGGCGGACCTTGTCGTCGGCCGCGTCGAAGTCGGCGTCGTCGACCCAGCGGAGGCGGGCGTCGACGTCCCGTGCGACGTCCTCGGCCAGCTCCGTGAGGGAGAGGTCGGCGGCCTTGCGCAGACGCAGGACGGTGTTGTCCCGGACGAGCCGGCGCAGCCGGTCCCCGATCCCGGCCGCCTTGTCCGGGTCGAGGTCGCAGCTCAGGTAGTAGCGGGCCGGCCCGCTGAGTTCGAGGCCGTCCTGGCCGCCGACCAGGTAGGCGCGCTGGATCGGGCTCAGCCGCTCCCGCGCGCGGGCGCCGCCGGTTCCCCGCGGAGTGGTGTCACTCATGTCAGAAGACGATCTCTCTCACCTTGTCGCGGCTCAGGAATCCGCCGGGGCTGAAGCTCGGTCCGTACGCGCCCACGCCGGGGAACAGGAGCAGGTCGCCGGGCTCCACCTCGGGCAGCTCGATGTCCTCGGCCAGCACGTCGAGCTGGGAGCAGAGCGGGCCCGTCACATGGACGTGGCGGACCGTCGGCCGCCCCTCCCCGCCCACCACGCGGACGCGGAGCTCGCCCCGGTCGCCGCCGGACAGCAGGCGGCTCGCGAGGAGGAGGTCGTTCATCCCGGCGTCGACGAGGACGTACCTGCGGTCGCCGATCGTCTTGGTGTCGAGGACGGTGGTCAGCAGGCTGCCGGCCGGGCCCGCGAGGGACCGCCCGTACTCGCAGACGAGCGGCAGCCGTCCGCCGTCCGCCTCCGGAGCCCGGTGGGCGTCCTCCGTCTCCGGAGTCCGGTGGGCGTCCTCCGTCTCCGACAGCCGGGACCAGTCGACGGCGGGGTCGCGGTCGCGCCACCGCATCGCGATGCCGCCGCCGATGGAGACGAGGTCGAGGGTGAGGCCGAACCGTTCGACGACCGCCCGCGCGCGCTCCGTCACCGCCTTCCGGGCGGCGAGGACGACCTCGGGGTCGCTGTACTGGGAGCCCCAGAACAGCTGGAGGCCCCGGATCGTCACGGGCGAGGCGCGCAGCGTGCCGACCACCTCGGCCAGATCCTCCTCGGCCACCCCGAACTGGTTCGGCGAGGGGTCGGCGTCCGGAGTCCGGCCCGGGTAGGGGACGTTGAGCCGGATCACGCCGTGCCCGGCCACCCCGAGTTCGCGGGCCGTCTCGGCGAACAGGTCGGCCTGGCGCGGCGATTCGACCGTCACCGCGACGCCGGCGGCCAGGGCCGCCGCCGCCTCCGTCCGGGACTTCGCCGGACCGGTGAACAGCACCCTGTCCGGCGGCGTCCCGGCGTTCAGCGCCGTCTCCATCTCGGCGAGCGAGCAGACGTCGAAGCCGTCCACCAGCGGCGCCAGCGCGTTGACGACCCCGGGGTACGGATTGGCCTTCAGCGAGTAGTAGAGGCCGGCCCCCCGGGGCGAGGCCGCGCGGACCCGCGCCACGGCGTCGCCCAGCGCCGACCGGCTGTAGGCGTACACCGGTGTCCGGCCCGCCCGGTGGACGAGGAGCCGTGCCTCGGCGTCGGTGGGTACGGCCGTCGTCTCATCGTTCATGCGGATCTCCCCCTGCGTCGCACAGTGCCGCGAGGACGGCCGCGTGGACCCGGTCGATCACATCGGGCCGGGCCACGGCGATCCCCCGCCGGTAGTAGTAGGTCAGCGCCAGCTCGCCCGCCGACATCTGGAGTTCGCCCTGGAGCTGGTAGCGCAGCGACCTGCCGAGCGACCGGGGCCGCCAGGACCCGAGGTCGCGGGCGCGCAGGCCGCGCGGTCCCGGGTGCTGGTTGAAGAGCACCGTCGACAGGGGGAAGCACTCCGCGCCGGCGAGGCCCAGGTCCTCGGCCCGCTGGTCGAACTCCCAGGCGCTGTGGTCCGCGCCGGCCTCCAGCTGCCGGGCGAACTCGCCCGCGCGCTCGGTGAGGTCCCCCGCGTCCCGGGCGCGGACGACGAGCTGGCTCGTGAACATGCCGGCGGTGCCGGGCCGCACGCCCTCCCGCACCTGGACGGGAACGACGAGGGTCAGCGGGCCGAGCCCGAAGGTCCGGGCGACGGCCCGCTCGAAGGCGGCCAGCACCACGGCGAAGACCGAGACCCCGTGTGCCCCCGCGATCCGGTGGGCGGCCCGGGTGCCGGTGACGCCGAAGGGGCGCGAGACCAGCTCGCCGGCGCGCGCCTCCTCGCCGGCGGCCTCCGGCAGCTCGATCTGGCCGGCGCCCTGGAGGAGTTCCCGCCAGTACGCGGCCTCCGGACCCCGCCCGTCCGCGACCCGCGCGGTCGCCCGGCAGTAGTCCCGGAAGCCGTGCGGCGGCGGGGCGGGGCCGACGGGCTTCGCCGCCAGCAGGGACCGGAGCTCGCCGGTGATCAGGTCCAGGCTCAGCCCGTCGACGAACAGGTGGTGGGCGACGACGAGGACGGAGGTCGTGTCGTCACCGGGGACGACGACCACCCTGAGCGGAGGAGGGTCGGTGGGGTCGATCAGCTCCGACACCGCCCGGACGCGGGCCTCCTGGACCCGTGCGCGGTGCCCGCCCCCCGCCGGGTCGCCGGCGCCGGTGCGCTCGTGGACCGCGACCGGGCAGCGCACTTCGGCGGCCTCGCGGTGGAGCTGGTGGCGCCGGTCCGCCGTCAGGGAGAGCCTGAGGACGTCGTGGCGGGCGACGAGGGCGTCGACCGCCTTCTCCACGTCGGCTCGGGACACGGTCGCCGCGACCCGGATCTCGCGGGAGATGTTGCACCAGTCGGCGTTCCCGTCCGCCATGCAGAGGGCCATGTACGCCCGCTGACGGGCCGACAGGGGAAGGACGCCGGAGCCGTCGGAGGTGCCCGGGCGGGGCTCGGGGGCCGCGACGGCGGACGCGACGGGGCCGCGGGCACGCTCGATCGCCCGGCTCAGGGCGTCGACGTCCCGGTGGGCGAAGCAGTCCCGCACCGAGAGGTCCACGCCGTACCGCCGGTTCACCTCCAGAACGAACTCCATCATGTCCAGCGAGGTCAGCCCCGCGTCGACGAAGGAGACCGGGGAAGCGGGGGCGGCGGCGAGGCCGAGGAGTCCGCGCAGTGTCCCGGCGACGTCCATGGCGCTGCCGGCGCCCTGAGACTCGCGGGGCGACGCGTCCGGGGCCGACGCGGCCAGCGCCATCCGGTCGACCTTTCCGCTGCGCAGCAGCGGGAACGCGCCGCGCAGATGAACGGCGGGCCGGGGCAGCCGCAGCCGTCGGGCCGTCTCCTCCACCAGGGCGCGCAGCGGCTCCGTCCCGGCGCCGGTGGGGTCGTCCACGGCCAGGAAGACGTGCGGGCCCTGCCGGTCGACGACGACGCACTGCCGGACGCCGGGCAGTTCCTCGACCTCGTCGACGAAACGGTGGTACGAGACCCGCCGGCCGGAGACCTTCAGGTCGTTCCCGAGGCGGCCGGTCACCACCAGCTCGCCCCGGGTGGTGAGGTATCCGCTGTCGCCGGTGCGCAGCACGGGCTCCATGGGAGCGACGCGGAACGTCCCCGGTTCCTCGCCGTCGCCCTCGGCCAGGGTGCCGAGCGCCGGCGCGGTCGAGGTGATGAGCACCTCGCCGCGTCCCTCGGCGTCGGGCCGGTCGATGGTGACGCGGACGCCCGGACGGGCGGAGCCGACGGGCACGCCCTCCTCGGGAGCGTCCCCGGTGCCCCGGACACCCCGCCGGAACAGCTGCGCGAGGGTGCCCTCGGTCATCCCGTACAGGTTCACGAACTCGGCGCCGGGCGCGAGCGCGCGCCACTCCTCGGCCACCCGTGCCGGAAGGACCTCGCCGGCGAAGAAGCCCAGGCGCAGGTGGTCGAGGCGGGCCGACTCCGCGCCCAGGACGCCGGCGACCCGCCGCGCGAGCGAGGGGACGAGGAAGGCGAGGGTCGCCCCGCTGCGCACCAGATGGTCCGCGAGGGCCCTCAGGTCCAGCTGGGCGTCGACCTCGGGCAGCGCGAGCCGGCCGCCCACGGCCAGGACGGCCAGGAGTTCGCGCAGCGAGGGGTCGAAGTTGACCCGGGTGACGGCGGCGCAGACGTCCGTGCTCCGGAGGCCGAACTCGGTGACGAACCACGACAGGAACGCGCCGAGCCCGGCGCGGCTGCCCACCACCGCCTTCGGGACGCCCGTCGAACCGGACGTGGGGATGAGATAGCCGGCGTCGGGGGCCGCGTGGCGCCGGACGGGCCGGGTGCGGTGCCGGGCGGGGAGGTCGAGGAGGACACGGCCGGTGGAGGACTCCAGCACCCACTCGTCCGGGGCGCCGACGCCCCGGTAGTGGGCCGCCGGGGACACGTCGCTGCTCAGGACGGCCGAGGGGGCGGCGATCCGCTCGGCCCACGCGTACTGGCCGGCCTCCATGCCGGAGTCGACCGGGACGGGGACGGCGCCGCTGCGCAGCGCCGCCAGGAGCCCGACGACGTAGGCCGGGCTCAGCGGGCCGAGCACGAGCACGTGGGTGCCCGCCGCGCCGCGCTCCCCGAGGGCGCGCGCCAGCGTGTCGACGGCGGAGGCGAGTCCGGCGTACGTCAGCCGCTCCCCGCACCATTCGACGGCGATCCGGTCGCTCGGCGGGAGGGCGAGCAGCCGGCCGAGCCGGTCCTCCACGCTCATGAGGCGGAGCGGTCCGGACCCGCGGTGGGCGGGGCGGGAGTGGGGTCCGCATCCGCGGTGGGCGGGGCGAGGGTGAGGTCCGCCAGCTCGCGGCGGGCGCTGTCGCCGGCGGACCGCAGGGCGTCGGCCAGGCTCTCCATGCCGTCCTTGCCCTGGTTCAGCCGGAAGCACGAGGTGAGGCGCAGGTCGAGCAGGCGGTAGCCGACGATGTGCTTCAGATACTCCTCGGAGAGGTGCGCGGGGATCTCGTCCAGGGTCCAGGTGGACCCGGGGACGGCGTCCCCCTGGAGCCGGTCGATCAGCACCTCGACGTCGGCGCGCTTGCGGGTGTCGTCGCTGAGTTCGAGCCGGCCGGAGATCTCCACCGCGCAGTAGAGCCAGGTGGGGATGCGGCTGCGGGTGCCGAACCACTCGGCGGGGACGTACGTGTCGGGGCCGAGCACGGTGATCGTGGCGGGGGCCCCGGTCTCGAAGACGGCCGACATGCCGTTGGCGCGGGCCACGTGCCCCGCGACGAAGAGTTCGCCGTCCGCGGTCTCGCGCAGGTCGATGGGGAGCGGCGAGGTGAAGACCTCTCCGGCGTGGTGGGTGGCCAGCACTCCGAACGACTTGGCCCGGACGAAGTCGCGCATGGCCGGCAGGGGCAGGCTGAACTGCTCTTTGGTGTACACGATCAGTCGCGGTCCTTCACGTCGGGGTGCAGGGACTCCAGGCCGATGCCGTCACGGGCGCCCCGCTGCGGCGGGTGGAACGCGAGGGCGTTCAGGCCGCCGGCGAGGAGGGTGTGGAAGGAGGTGCGGGCGAAGGCGGCGCCGCCCGCGGCCCGCAGCAGCCGGGCGCCGATGCCGCCGATCGCATCCTCGACCCGGTCCCGGGCCGCCACCGCCAGGTTGAGCCGGTCCCCGGCGGGGGCGCCGGCGTCGGTGGCGCGGGCCGCTTCGAGGAGACCGGCCTCCAGGGCGCGGAGCCCCGCCGTGGCGCCGGTCCAGCCGCGCGAGCCGAGCCGCCGCCCCGGGGGCGTGGCCTCGGCCAGACAGTGGGCGACCCCGAGGTAGGAGGCGCTGATCAGCAGCTGGAACCAGCTGTAGCAGTCGGAGGCGAAGAGCCGGCCCGTCTCGCCCCGCAGGGGGAAGACCTGGTCCGGCGGCACGCGGACGTCCGAGAGGCGGACCGCGTGGCTCTCCGCGGCGAGGAACAGGGGGCTGCGCCAGAACGGCTCGCGCTCCACTCCCTCGGCGGCGGCGTCCACGAACGCCTGGGCGAAGCCCTCGGGCGAGCCGTCCGGCGCGCGCAGCTCGACCATCAGCGACAGCACGTCCATGCTGCCGGACAGGGAGCAGGGCCGCTTGAGACCGCTGACGCGGTAGCCGGAGGCGTCGCGCACCGCCTGGCTGCCGAGGTTCCGCAGGTCCCGGCCGGGTGTCGACTCGGCGCCTCCGGAGGCGATGAGCCGGGCGTCGCGGGCGATGCCCCGCAGGATGGTCCGGGCGCCCTCGTCGCCGCCTGCCGCCACCTGGCCGAGCGCGGCGATCTTGTAGTGGTGCATGGTCGTCGCGATGGCCGCGGAGGGGGCCGACCGGCCGAGCGCGACCTGGAAGCGCACCGCGGCCTCGGCCGTCATCCCCTTGCCGCCGCACTCCGCCGGGACGAGCATCGTCGTGGCGCGGGTCCGCTTGAGGAGCGCGAACACCGGGCCCGCGTCCCGCTCGTACTCCTCCGGTGTGCCGGCCGTGAGCGCGGCGTGGAGTCCGTCCGCCACACCGTCGAGCCGTTCCCGCGCGTCCGGGAGGACGTCGTCCTCGATCAGGCCGGTGGTCATTCGGCGTTCCTCTCCTCGGTGCGCATGAGTTCCCTCACGGCGGCGTAGTCGGTCTTGCCGAGCGGTGTGCGCGGCAGCGCGGCGGCCAGTTCGTACCGCTGCGGCAGCTGGTGGGGGAGCAGCCGCTCGGCGAGCCGCCGCCGCACCGCGCCCAGGTCGGCGTCGCGCTCGACGACGAGCAGGGCCGCGACCCGCTCGGTGGTCCGGGGGTCCGGGACGCCGACGACCGCGCTCTCCAGCACCCCGGGGCACTCGCGCAGCGCGGCCTCGATCTCCAGCGGGCCGACCTTGTGCCCGGCGACGTTGACGAAGCCCGACCGGCGGCCGAGGACGTACCAGCCGTCCTCGTCGGCCCGGACGAGGTCGTGGGTCCGCAGCCAGCCGTCCTCGAACATCTCGGCGGTCTGGGCGGGGTCCCGGTAGTAGCCCCGGGCGAGCGCGGGACCGCGCACCCAGAGCTCGCGCACGTCCGCGCTGTCGGTGCTGTCGGTGCTGTCGGTGCTGTCGGCGCCTTCGGTGTCCTCGCCGTCCACCGGCTGGAGCCGGTGTTCGACCCCGGCGATGGGCGTGCCGATGGAGTTCCTGCCGACGTACGCCTTGTCGAAGCAGATGGCGCCGATCTCGGAGAGCCCGTACACCTGCCGCAGCGGCAGGCCGTACCGCTCCAGGAACGCCTCCTGGGTGCTCGTCCCGAGCGGCGCGCTGCCGGAGACGGCGAGGCGGAGGGTGCGGAGCGCCGTCGCGGGCACCCCGCGCGCCGAGGTGAGCATCCGGTACATGACGGGCAGTCCGCTGACCACCGTGACGGCGTGTGTCTCGACGAGCCGGGCGAGCCCCCGCCCCGTCAGCCGGTCGCCGCGGGCGAACACCACCGTCGCACCGTTCAGGAGGCCCGGCAGCGCCAGGATGTCGATGCCGTGGCAGTGCGACAGCGGCAGCGCGCACAGCACCACGTCCGAGGCGGTGAGCGCCAGCTCGCCGCTCCACAGCCGGACCCGGGCCGCGACGGCCGCCTGGCTCATGACGATGCCCTTCGGCTCGCCCGTCGAGCCGGAGGTGCAGTGCACGACGAAGTCCCCGGGTACGTAGCCCTCCGCGGCCCGCTCGCGATGCCGTGCGGCACCGGGCACGGGGTCCAGGCGGAAGGCGCCGGGTCCGCCGTCCGGTCCGGGGCCGTCCACGGCCAGCACGGTCAGGTCGAACCTGGCGCAGCCGCGCTCCCGTTCCCGCTCGGAGAGCCGGCTGTCGAGGAGCACCGTGACGACGTGGAGCTTCGCCGCGGCGAGATAGAGCGCCACGAAGGCGACCGGGTCGCCGACGGCGAGGCCCAGGACGTCGCCCTCGTCGAGTTCCGCCGCCAGCCGTCCGGCGGCGCTCTCCACCGCGTCGAGCAGGGTCGCGTACGACGACACCGCCCCGTCGAGACCGACGACGGCGGGCGCGTCCGGTGCGGCGAGCGCCGCCGCCAGGAAGGCGGTGTACAGCGGGCCGTGGTCTTCCGGGGCGTTCTCGACGCCGGCGGCCGGGGCTCGCTGGGGCACGGTGGCTTCCTTCGGGATCGGACGCGCGGGGCGCGTGTACGGGGCTTTCCTCTGCGGGCCTTCCTCTCCGGTCCGCCATTCCGGCGAAAGGACGGACATGACGGATCGTCCGCTGGTCCGCGGAAATTACTCGGCGCGGGAGAAGGGGTTTATCGCGCGGAGGGAATGCGAAGGAGAGGACGCGCGGTGTCATTCGCGGACGCCGTCCTGGCCGACCCTCGTGAACCGCGGTGCCGGATCGGCGGGCGATGTGACGAAATCACAGAGAACTCGGCCGGACAAGGCTGTTCCACATGGCGAGACGCGCAGGTGACGAGGGGTCAACACCCTTGCGGAAGGCGGAAATCGGCCCGTAGGCCGGGCTCTTTCGCCCGCCGGTACCCGCAGGGTGGGCTGTCCATTTCCGGTCACGACCCGACGCGGCCAGGGGATGCCCATGGACAGCCCTTCGGGCCGCGTCTGATGATCGAATTCGCCGTCGGCGGACGAGAAGTGCGACTGAAGCAGGTCCGGAGCTAAGGAAGAACGTGCAATGACCGATAAGTTGTGGGGCGGCCGTTTCGACGAGGACATCACGCCCGATGTCCTCGAATACACGCTCACGACGGATGTCGACGTCCGTCTCGTCTTCGCCGATCTCTGGCAGGACATGGCGCATGTGCTGATGCTCGGCCGGCAGGGCGTCATCCCGGAGGAGACCGCGAGCGCGATCCTCGGCTCCCTGCTGAAGCTGTGGGAGCGGCACGAGCGCGGCGAGCTGACGCTGCGTCCGGAGCTGGAGGACGTCCACTTCAACATCGAGCAGATGGTCATCGAGGACCTCGGCCGCGAGGTCGGCGGCCACATGCACACCGCGCGGTCCCGCAACGACCAGGTGTCCACGGACGCCCGGATGTACCTGCGCCGCGTCCAGCTCGACGCCGTCGCCGCCAACCTCGCCCTGGTCGAGGAGCTGCTCTCCTTCCCGGAGGAGGACCTGCTCTCGATCCTCCCGGGCTACACGCACAGCCAGGCCGCGCAGCCGGTCTCCGTCGGATTCTGGAAGACCGCCCACGCCAGCATGCTGCTGCGCGACGTCCGCCGTCTGCGCGGCGCGTTCGAGCGGACCGACGAGGCGCCCCTCGGCGCCTGCGCCCTGGCCGGCACGTCCTTCCCGCTGGACCGCGAACTCACCGCCCGTCTGCTGGGGTTCGGCAGCGTCCTGAGCCACGCCCTCGACGCCACCAGCGCCCGCGACTACCTCATCGAGACCGCCTCGGCCCTCGCGCTCGGAGGGAACAACCTCTCCCGCATGGCCGAGGAGATCGTCATGTGGAGCGGGCACGAGTACAGCCTGGTCGAGGTCTCCGACGCGTACGCCACCGGCAGCTCGATCATGCCGCAGAAGAAGAACCCGGTCGTCGCCGAGCTGACCCGCGGCCGGTCGGGCCGGACCGTCGGCACCCTCGTCCAGCTGCTCACCATGGCCAAGGGCGTGACGCTCGGCTACAGCTGCGACCTCCAGGACGACAAGCCGTACCTGTGGAACGCCATCGACACCTACCTGTCGACCCTGCGCATCGTCGCCGGCCAGACCCGGGGCCTGCGCTTCGACAGCGAGCGCGGCGAGAACCTGTGCTGGGACAACTTCTCCACCGCCACCGAGCTCGCCAACTACCTGGTCTCGGACCACGGCATCCCGTTCCGCGAGGCCCACCACATCACCGGCACCCTCGTCTCGACCCTGATCAAGGGCGGCGCGACGCTGCGCGACACCGCCGCCGGCGCCCGGATCCTCGCCGAACTCGGCCACCCCGTCGAGGAGTCGGTGCTGGCGCACATCTTCGCCCCGCGCACCGCCGTGACCAGCTACACCAGCCCCGGCGGCACCTCCCCGCAGAGCGTCGAGGCCGTCCGCGCCGAGCTTCGCGCCGCCGTGGAGGGCCACGCCGCCTGGCTCGACGCGACCCGGCGGACGCTCACGACCGCGCACGAGGCCACCCTGCGGGCCGCCCGCGAGGTCGCCGGCGGCGCGAAGACCGCCGAGGCCCTCGACGCCGTGCTCGCCGAGCTGCCCGCCCCGGCGCCGCGGTGACCCCGAAGGCACCGTCCCCCGTCCGCCACAGAACCCTGGAGAACCCATGAAGATCGTGCTCGCGTACTCCGGAGGACTCGACACCTCCGTCGCCCTGCACTGGCTGAAGGAGCGGTACGACGCCGAGGTCATCGCCTTCTGCGCGGACATCGGCCAGATGGAGTCGCTGGAGGTCGTCAAGGAGCGGGCCCTGCGCACCGGCGCGTCGAAGGTCTACATGGAGCCGCTCTCCGAGCGCTTCCTGAAGGACTTCGCCCTCCCGGCCCTCCAGGCGCACGCCCGCTACGAGAACAAGTACCTGGTGGCGGCGCCGCTCTCCCGGCCGCTGATCGCCCAGCGGATGGTCGAGATCGCGCACGCCGAGGGCGCCGACGCGGTCGCCCACGGCGCCACCGGCAAGGGCAACGACCAGGTGCGCTTCCACACCAGCGTCACCGCGCTCGACCCGAAGCTGAAGGTGCTGGCCCCCGTCATCGACTGGGAGCTGACCACCCGCGAGTCGGAGCTCGCCTACGCCCGGGAGCACGGCATCGAGGTGTCGGTGACCAAGGAGAACCCGTACAGCATCGACACCAACATCTGGGGCACCAGCATCGAGTGCGGTGAACTGGACGACGTCGAGCAGCCCCCGCCGGCCCGCGCCTGGCAGCTCACCGCCGACCCGAAGTCGGCGCCGGAGCAGGCCGAGCGGGTCACCATCGGCTTCGCCGCCGGCGTGCCGGTCACCCTCGACGGCGAGAAGCTGGAACTCACCGCGCTGGTCGACCGGCTGAACACGGTCGCGGCCCGCCACGGCGTCGGCCGCGTCGACATCGTCGAGAGCCGCGTCGTCGGCTTCAAGACCCGGGGCATCTACGAGGCGCCCGCCGCGACCGTCCTCATGGCCGCGCACGAGGAGCTCGAGGCGATCGTCCTGGACCGCGAGACGCTCCACCACAAGCAGGGCCTCGCCCTGCGCTACGCCGAACTCGCCTACTACGGCTACTGGTTCTCCGACCTGCGCCGCGCCCTCGACGGCTTCGTCGCCACGCTGCAGCCGCAGGTGAACGGCGAGATCACCATGGAGCTCTACAAGGGCTCCTGCACGGTGGTCAGCAGGAAGTCCCCGAACTCGCGATACAGCGGTGCGCTCGCCACGTACGAGGCCGGCGACACCTTCGACCACAAGGCGGGCGCCGGCTTCGCCTACGTATGGTCGCTGCCGCTCACGCGGCCGTGACCGGAAGGACCACACCCATGCGCGTCGTCTTCATGGGCTACCAGACCTGGGGCCACCGGGTCCTGGAAGCACTCCTGGAGTCCGAGCACGAGGTTCCGCTCGTCATCACCCACCCGTCGAGCAACCACGCCTACGAAACCATCTGGAACGACTCCGTCGCCGCGCTCGCGGAACGCCACGGCATCCCCGTGCTCACCCGCAAGTACGCCAACGACGAGGAAGTGGCCGAGCGGCTGCGGGAGCTGGAGCCCGACCTCCTGGTCTCCTCCGACTGGCGCAGCTGGGTCGCCCCGGAGATCTACGCCCTCGCCACCCACGGCGCCATCAACATCCACGACGCCCTGCTGCCCCGCTACGGCGGCTTCGCCCCGCTCAACTGGGCGCTGATCAACGGCGAGCCCGAGGTCGGCGTCACCGTGCACTTCATGGACGAGAACTTCGACCTCGGCGACATCGTGGTCCAGAAGCGCGTGGCGGTCGAGGACAAGGACACCGTCACCGACCTCTTCCACAAGACCATCGACCTCTTCGCGCCCGCCGTGCTGGAGTCGCTGGAGCTGATCGGATCCGGCCGCACGGACTGGATCCCGCAGGACCCGGCGCAGGCGACCTTCTTCCACAAGCGGTCCGTCGAGGACAGCAGGATCGACTGGAACTGGCCGGCCAAGGACCTCGCCAACCTGGTCCGGGCCCAGGTCGACCCGTACCCCAACGCCTTCGCCTACTACAAGGGCGAGCGCGTCCGCATCCTGGCCGCCTCGGTCTCGCCCATGCGGCTCGGCGGGACCGTCGGCCGGGTGTTCCGCCCGGTCGGCGAGGGCGTCGCCATCGTCTGCGGCCCGGACGCGCGCCGCGGCTCCGAGTACGGCCTGGTCGTGGAGCGGGTGCGCACGGACGACGGCGTCGAGCACCGCGGCGTCGACTTCTTCCGGACCATGGGCGGCTACCTGACCAGCCGTCCGTAACGCGTCCCCGAACCACACCGGGGGCGGCCCTCACGTGGCCGCCCCCGGCTTCTCTTCGTACAAGGAGTAACTGGTGAACCTGTTCCTGGCGCTCGCCTCGGCGATGGTGCTCGGCGCCGGCGACTTCGTCGGAGGGCTCGCGGCCAAGAAGGCCCGCGCCGTCGTCGTGGTCGTCTGGTCGAACGCCGCCGGGCTCGCCACCGCGCTCACCCTCGTCGGCCTGCTCTCCCGCTCGGGGAGCAGCTGGAACGAGGTCTTCTGGGGCGCGCTCGCCGGGCTGTGCGGAAGCGCGGGCGCCGTCCTGCTCTACCGCGCCCTGGCCAGCGGCGTCATGAGCCTGGTCGCCCCGACCACCGCCGCCGCGGCCGCGGCGCTGCCCGTCGTCGCCGGCGTCCTGACGGGCGACCGGCTCTCCGCCCTGGCCGTCATCGGCGTCGTGTGCGCCCTCGCCGCCGTGCTCCTCGTCTCCCTCAGCGGCGACGGTACGGGGGAGTCCGCCGACCGGCGGGCGATGCTGCGCAGCCTGGCCCTGGCGCTGCTCGCCGGTGCCGGATTCGGCGCCTTCTTCGTCTTCCTGGCCCACACGTCGAGCGACACCAGCCTGTGGCCGCTGGTGTGGGCCCGCTGCGCCTCGCTCACCGCGATCCTGCTGTTCATCCTGGTACGGCGGACCTCACCGGCCCTTTCCGCCCGGCCCGCCCGGCTCGCCCTGCTCTCCGGCGTGCTCGACATGGGGTCGAGCGCGCTCTTCCTCGTCGCGGTCCGGGACGGCAGCCTCGCCGTCATCGGGCTGCTGTCGTCGCTGTACCCGATCAGCACCGTGCTGCTGGCGCGGCTCGTCCTCAAGGAGCGCATCCGGGGGATCCAGCACGTCGGCGTCGCGCTGGCGGTGGGCAGCGTCGTGCTCCTCGCCTGGAACTGACCCGCGCCCCGACCGCCCGGAGCCGGCCCGCCGCCCGATGCGCCGGAACCGGCCGCCGCCCGATGCGCGGGAACCGGCCCGCCGCCCGGAGCCGGCCCGTACCCCGTCCGTTCGTCCGTCCCGTCTCCCTCGACCGGAGGTCCCCGTGCCCGCCACCGACCCCATCCTGCCCCCGACGAACGGAGTGATCAGGAGGAGCGGATCCACCGCCGACACCGTCGGCGACACCGGGACGGTGTCCCTCGACGTGCTCGCCGCCCGTCGTGCCCGCGCCCTCCCGCCCGGCGTCCGCTACGAACTGAAGGGCGTGGCCTTCACGCTGCCTCCCGTACGGGCCCTCCCCGTCGACCTGGCCGGGAGCGCCGCGGCGGGGGACACGGCGGAGCTGCTGCGGCGGGTCCTGGGCGAGGACGTCATCGGCGAGATGGCCGCCGCCGGCTTCACCCTCGGGGACTTCGAGCTCATCTGCGAGGACTGGCGCCGCCGCAACGGTCTGGCCGCCGGTACCGCCCCGCTCCTCCCGGCCGCCGTTCGCGCCGGAGGTCCCCGGTGACCCGGCTGCGCGCGTGGAAGGAGTTCGTCCTCGGACGGCTGGGGCGCCGGCGGGCCGCGGGGGAGGGCCGGGGGTCCGGCGGCGAGGGGCGCCGGGTCACCGGGGCGCGCGACCGGCTCGCGTATCTGCCGGGTCCCGACGGTGTGGCGATGACCCGGGACCGCGCGGGGGAACGGCACCCTGGCTCGTCAGGACCGGGTGGGTGACGTCCGGCCGCGCGCGCCTGTGCCCGCCGCTCCTCGGGAGCGGCGGGCACAGACGTGACCCCGGGAGCGGCGGGTACAGAGTCCACCCCGGGGCGCGGGGTCAGGACTTTCCGATGATCCGCCGCATCCGCTGCTGCGCCTCGCCGGCGGAGAAGGCCGTGCGGTGGGACCGCTTGCCCTCCTCGCGCACCCGCTGCAGACCCCGTACGAAGGGGCCGTTCACCCGGGACCGGGTCGACTGGACCGCGGCCGTGGTGTAGCCGGCGATGCGGCGCGCCCGGTCGAGCGCCCGGTCCAGCAGATCCTCGGGAGCGGTCACCTCGTGGAGCAGCCGGTCGGCGAGCGCCCGCTCGGCCGGCCACTCGTCGCAGGTGTAGAGCATGTCCTGCATGACGCCGCGGCCGACCACCGTCTCCAGCATGTAGCCGCCGAAGTTGCAGGCGATGCCGACCCGGAACTCGGGCATCACGAGCTTCGCCGAGCGGCTGCCGATCCGCAGGTCGCAGCAGAGGGCGATCTGCAGACCGACACCGATCGCGTAGCCGTCGATGGCGGCCACGACGGGCTTGGAGATGCCGGCGACGGTGCTGTACAGCGTGGTGATGTCGTCGATCCAGGCGTCGACCTCGTCGCCGCCGTGGAACTCCGACACCTCGTGGAAGTCGCCTCCGGCGCCGAAGGAGCGGTCGCGACCGCCGTACAGGACCACGCAGGCCACGGCGTCGTCGGCGTCCAGGTCCAGCATGAGCTGCGTGAGTTCACGCATCCGCGCCCTGCTGAACGGGTTCTGTTCGTGTGCGTGCGAGAACTCGACGAGGGCGACCCCGGCGGGCAGCACCTCGCACTTCATGCTCGCCGTCGTCGTGCTGGTGGGTGACACGCGGCAGCCCTCCCGGGCGGATCGGAACGTCGTGGCCTCGGACAGCGAGGCGGCGTGACGCGGACCGTCACGCCGAGGAGCGGGCGGGCGCCGGTCAGCCCCAGGCGAAGTCCTGCTCCGTCGCGCCGAGTTCACCGCTCTGGAGGCCCAGCGCGGGGCGGGCCTCGCCCGGCGGGAGCGCGGTCGGCACCGCCGCCGCCAGCCCTGCCGCGGCGACGATCGCGGCGGCGAACGTGGCCGAGCCGCGGCACATGCGGGTCCAGCCCGAACAGACACCCACGGACATATGACGTGCACTCACGTGAATCGAATCTCCCCAGGAAGGATGACATCCGGCCGGATCGTCCTCGTGCTGTCCGGCCGTCGTCCCCCAGCATGGTCAGGGGGCGGACGTCGGTACAGGGGCGCCCGGTGTCCGTCTGAGGACATGACAGAAAGCGGACATGGACGCGTTCTTCTCAGATGGCGAGACGCTGAAGGAACAGGCGGGATTCGGCCTTCAGCCCTTCAAGAATCGGAGGCGGGGGCGCCGTCGGCCGAAGATCCTCGGAACGCATATCGCCTGAGGCGCGCCGTATGCGGGCGAATGCGGAATTCTCCTCGATCCGAGTGAACGAGGCATCGTGAAACGCGAGCTTGCGTGCATATCTATGCCTCGCGCAGGATCCCTCTGTCAGGCGCGGCGTACGTGGGGGAGTTGTTGACTGATGAACGTGGGGACCGATGCTGTTCACGAACTGTTCCGATTTCTTGTTACCGCACCCGGGTCGACCCTGAGGGACGCCCAGGAGCACCTCAGGGCGGAGCCGCAGGCGCTCAGCTCCGCGATGGACTTCCTCGCCGACAGCGGACTGGTCCGGTCGAACGCGGCACAGCCGACGCCGGCGTCGCCCGAGGCCGCCCTCGCCCGGGTGCTCGAACGCGAGGAGGTGTCGCTCCGGCGGCGGCTGGACGAGCTGCACCAGGGACGCGTCGCGCTCGCGGCGCTGAGCGAGAACCTGATGGCCATCCAGGCGACCCACCGGGGCGCCTTCGGCGTGACCCTCCTGGAGAACGAGGCCGAGGTGGTGTCCGCCCTGGAGGGCGCGGCCGCCCGGGCCCGCAAGGAGGTCCTCAGCATGCACCCGGGCACTCCGCTCTCGGCCGCCATGCTGGCGGACAGCATGGAGCGGAACCAGCAGGTCCTGGAGCGCGGTGTGGTGATGCGCTCGATCCACCTCGACTGCATGCTGCGCATCCCCTACGGGCGGGCGCATCTGATGAACCTGCAGGAAGCGGGGGGTGAGGTGCGGGTGGCCTCCGTCCTGCCGCTCCGGCTGATCGTGGTGGACGGCGTGCTCGGATTCGCCTCGACCCTGCCGCGCGAGGGCCGGTTCGCCGCGCTGGAGTTCAAGGGGCCGGAGCTCGTCCACGTCCTCGTCCGGATCTTCGAGCACTGCTGGGTGCACGGGGCGGTCGTGCCGCCGCGCGGGGAACCGGTGAACCGGGCGTCCCGGGAGGGTGCCGAGGAGGCCGGCGCCGAACTCGACGAGCGCGAGCGGGCCCTGGTGCGGATGCTGGCCGAGGGACACAAGGACGAGGCGATCGCGCGCTGCCTCGGCGTGTCCTCCCGCACCCTGCGGCGGCTGATGACCGACGTGATGGAGCGGCTCGAAGCCGAGAGCCGCTTCCAGGCGGGCGCCAGGGCCATGGCCCGCGGCTGGCTCGACCACCCCTGAGCCGGAGCGCGGACAGGCATAGGTTTTATGCACCGGGGGCGGCCCTCCCTCCGCTGCCGTGCGGAGCGTGCGTGCTGCCGCCACCCTCCTCGGCGCCCCCGTAAGGAACTTGGCGGCGGATCCGTACGCTCCGCGTGTGGTTCCATGGCACCCTGGGGCAAGTAAATATTCTGCTTCCAGAATGTTGATGCGGCCGTCGGCGCGTGTCGAACAGATGAGAGAAGGCAATCGATCATGGAACTGGCAGTACCGCAGGGCTTCCGCTCGTACACCGCCAACATGGGACTGAAGGACGTCGCGCACGACTTCGCGGTGGTGGTGTCGGAGGTGCCGGCCGTGTCCGCGGCGGTCTTCACCAAGTCGCGCTTCGCCGGCCCCAGCGTGGTGCTCAGCCGCGAGGACACCGACCGGCACCGGAGCCGCGGCATGGTCGTCGTCTCCCGCAACGCCAATGTGGCGACCGGCAAGGTCGGCGCCGCGCACGCGGAGGAGGTGCGCAGGCTCGCCGCCGAGAAGGCCGGTGTCCTGCCCGAGGAGCTGGTGATCGGCTCGACCGGCGTGATCGGGCGTCCGTACCCGATCGAGAGCATCCGGGAGGGCATCGCCAAGATGCCGTCGCCCCTGCCCGCCGCCGACTTCGAGGCCGCGGCCGCCGCGATCATGACCACCGACACCCGTGCCAAGTCCGTCCACCTGCGCTGCGGCGACGCGGTGGTCGTCGGCATCGCCAAGGGCGTGGGCATGATCGAGCCCAACATGGCGACGCTGCTGACCTTCTTCTTCACCGACGCGCAGCTCGACGCGGACCGGCTCGACGCCGTCTTCCGGCGGGTGACCGACCGGACGTTCAACGCGCTCAGCATCGACACCGACACCTCGACCAGCGACACCGCGGCCGTGTTCGCCAACGGTCTGGCGGGTCCGGTGGACGAGGCCGAGTTCGAGGAGGTGCTGTACCAGGCCGCGCTGACGCTGGTCCGGGACATCGCCTCGGACGGCGAGGGCGCCGGCAAGCTGCTCGAAGTGCGGGTCACCGGCGCCCGGGACACCGCCCAGGCCAAGCGGGCGGGCAAGGCGGTGGTGAACTCCCCGCTGGTCAAGACCTCCGTGCACGGCGCGGACCCGAACTGGGGGCGGGTGGCGATGGCCATCGGCAAGCTCGACGACGACCTCGACATCGAGCCGTCCCGGGTACGGATCCACTACGGCGACCTGGAGCTGTTCCCCGAGGAGCCGGACGACGCCATGCTGGAGCGCGCCCGCGCGTACCTCATGGGGGACGAGGTCGTCATCCGGGTCGACCTCGGCATCGCCGACGGCGAGTTCACCGTCTACGGCTGCGACCTGACCGAGGGCTACGTCGAGCTCAACTCCGGCTACACCACCTGACGGATCGGGCCGCGGGCCACCGCGTCCGGCCCCTCCCGGGACACCGCGGAGGGGCCGGACGCGGGCGAGGCTCACCCGCTCACAGCTCGCCTTCCTCACGCTCACCGCGCGCTCCGGCCAGGCCCGCGATGTGTCCGGCCAGTCCGGACAGGGTGGGGTTCTCGGCCACGGCGACGATGCCGACCGCCACCTGGAACTCCTCGGACGCGGCCACGGCCATTCTCATGGCCAGCAGCGAAGAGGCGCCCAGCGCGAAGAAGTCGTCGTCCTCACGAATGCGCATATCGCTTTCTCCGAAAAGATCCCGCCAAATGGCCGACAATCTCTCCTGGATGTCCTCGGGGGAGGGGGAGAGAGCGGAATCAATTGCTCCGGGCATGGCTTCACCGCGCCTTTCGGATCGGGGGCTGCGTCGTGTCCTGAATCGGGGGCTGGGGCGCCAGTCTTCCGGCGTTGTGGGATTCCATGCGGTCCGCGACGGCGGACGCCGAGGCCGCCGCCTCGGCCGCGCGGGCACGGAACGAGGAAATCTGGGCCCGGACGTCCTCGGGCTGCTTGTTCTGACCGAACTTGACGATCCCGTCCAGCCGGTCCAGGGGCAGCTCGAAGGCGACGATCCCGCTCCGGAAGCTCTCGACGAGCTCCCCCGGAGCCCGGTCCAGGGTCCACGGCTCCTTCGGCAGGAACCGCGCCTCCTCGTGGGCGATCAGGTCCTCCAGCTGCCGCAGCTCCTCCGCCCCCTCCATCACCCGCGGCCGGCCGTAGGCGTGCACGGCCGCGTAGTTCCAGGTGGGGAAGTGCGGCTCGGAGGCGTAGTCGTCCGGGCGGATGTAGGAGTGCGGGCCGACGAAGGCGACCATCAGCTCCTCGCCGGCGTGGAGCACCGGCACCACCGGGTTCGCCCGGGAGAGGTGGCCGCGCAGCGTCCCGTACGGGCCGTGCCCGGGCCCCTTGTCGAGGACGAACGGGATGTGCGTGCCGTGGATGCGGCCGTCCACCACGGCCGCCAGCATCCCGAACGGATGGGCCTCGATCACCTCGTGATGGAGCGCCAGTTCCTGGGCGCGGTACAGATCGGGTACGTACACGGGGGCTCCTTGCGAGGGGAACGGGCGGCGGTCAGCGCCCGCACAGCCAGCGGGCGAGGGTTCCGGTGCCGAAACCCGTGGCGCCGGCGTTGTAGTAGCCGTCGATCCGCGGGGACCAGGCGGGCTCGGTGATCTCCAGGTGCGCCCAGGAGGCGGGCGCGAACCGGTGGAGGAAGGCCGCGGCCGTGGCGCCGTCCCCGCTGCGCGGCCCCGCGACCCTGCTGTTGGCGAACGGGGCCCACAGCTCGTCCCCGTACTCCTCCACCAGGGGCAGCGGCCACAGCAGCTCGCCCGCCGTCCGGCCCGCCTCGGTCAGCCGCGCGGTGAGCGCCTCGTCCGTGCTCCACAGCCCCGCCGCCTTCGGGCCGAGCGCGGCGGCGACCGGCAGCCCGAGCGCGGAGACGCTGACCGTGGACCGGGCGCCCAGCCGCTCCGCCAGGTACAGGGCGTCGGCCAGCATCAGCCGTCCGTGCCCGTCCTCGTGGTTCACCTCCACCGTCGCACCGGACGCCGTCGTGACGAGATCCCCGGTACGCAGGGCCCCGGGCCCCTCCGCCTTGGCCGCGGCGGGCAGGATCAGGTGCGTCTCCCGGCGCCCGCCCAGCGAGGCGAGCGCCGCCGCGGCACCGAGCACGGCCCCGGCCCCCGCCATGTACTTCTTGGCGCCCTCGACGGCGCCGCCGGAGCGTGCCACCCCCCGGTCGTCGTGGGTGAGCCCGAGGCCGATCACGGCGACCGGGGGCAGCTCGGGGGCCTCGGGCCGGTAGGTGAGCCGGACGAGGCGGGCCGGGTCGGCACTGCCGGCGACGGCGGCGGCGAAGCCGGTCAGGCCCCGCGCGTGCGCCTCGGCGGCGTCCCACACCTCGACCTCGAAGCCCTCGTGCGCGGCCAGCTCCGACGCCTCCCGCGCGAGCCGGTCCGGGGTGATGATGTTGGCGGGCGCGGCGACGTACTCGCGCGCCCGGACGACGGCGTCGGTGAACGCGTCCGAGGCGCGGAGCACCGCACCGGTGACCCCGCTGCCGAGCAGCTCGACCGTCTCCGGCTCCCGGGGCAGGTCGGAGCCGTAGTCAGCGCGGAACCGGTCCTTGAGGACGTTCCACCGGCCGCAGTGCACGGCGAGGCTCAGCCCCTCCGCCAGATGCTCGGTCACGTCCAGCTCACCGGAGCGCCACGACGGCAGCGCGAGGGCGACCCGCCGGTTGGGGCCGGTCGTCAGGGTCCGGGCCACGGCCGCGCCGGCCCGCCGCGCGGTATGGGGCGTCGCCTCCCCGGGGCGTCCCAGGCCGAACAGCACGAGCCGCTCGCACCGCCCCGGCGCACCGGGCCCGACGACCAGCTCGTCCCTGCCCCCGCCGAAGGAGTCGTACGAGGTCAGCCGTCGCAGCGCCCCGCCGAGGGCCGCGTCGAGCTCGCGCGGCCACGGCCGGTCGAGCAGGGGGGCGTCCTCGGCGAAGACGCCCACCGCCAGGACGTCGCCGCTCCACTCGGCGGCGGTCGTGGGGGAGTCCGTGATGTCCATGGGTTTCCTCTCGGCCCGTCGGATCAGGCTCGGGTGACGCGCAGGCCGTCCAGGTACAGGACGTCGAGCTCGGTCTTGAGAAAGAGGGCGAGCGCCTCCTCCGGCAGTTCGACGATCGGCTCCCCCGGCCCGTTGAAGGAGGTGTTCATCACCACCGGCACCCCGGTACGGGCGTGGAAGGCCGTGATCACCGCGTGGTACAGCCCGGCGGAGGCGTCGACCGTCTGGATGCGCGCCGTGCCGTCCACGTGCGTGACGGCGGGGATCTCCGCCCGCCGCACGGTCGCGTTGAAGAGCATGTACGGGGAGGGCAGCGGCACGTCACGGAACCAGTCGGCGGCGTGCTCGGCCAGAACGGCCGGCGCGAACGGACGCCACGCCTCACGGTCCTTGATCCTGTTCACCCGCTCCCAGTTCCCGGCGTCCCGGGGGTCGGCCATGATCGAACGGTGGCCCAGCGCGCGCGGCCCCGCCTCGCTGCCGCCCTCGAACCAGGCCACCACCCGGTTGGCGGCGAGATCCTCCGCCGCCCGCTCCGCGACCTCCCCGGCCCCGTCGAGCCGCTCCACCACGACGGCGTCCCCGACCGCCCGCACGGCCGCCGCCACCTCGTCCCGCGACGCGGGCGCGCCCAGGTAGGGCGAGGGGAACTCCGGCCCCGGACCCGTCTCCTGCGCGCGCGGACGGCCGAGGATCGAGTGGTGGACGGCGAGGGCCGCGCCGACGGCGATGCCGCCGTCGTCGCAGGCGGGCTCGACGAAGACGCGGCGGAACGGCCCCTCCTGCGCCACCTGGCTGTTGGACGGGCAGTTGAGCGCCGTGCCCCCGGACATGCACAGGTCGGGGACGGTCACGCCCGCCGCGCCGAGGGAGGCGTGCAGGGTGCGGACGGCCTCCATCCGCACCTCCTCGAACAGCTTCTGGGTGCTCGCGGCGATGTCCGCGTTGACCGGCGCCGTGGCCTGCCCGGGGTCGCCGTACGGGGCCAGGTCGTAGCCGAGCCGCTCCGCCTCGCGGCGGCAGTGGCGCAGCCACGCCGTGGCCACGTCCGTGCGGAACCGTCCCCGCAGGTCGTGGTGGTTGCCGAGGAAGCGCGAGGAGTAGAACCGCGGACGGCCGTAGGCGGCGAGCCCCATGAGCTTGCCGGCCGGGCCGACGACCCCCAGGCCCAGCGCGGCGCCGACCCGGTCGTACAGACCGCCCAGACCCAGGTGGTGCGGGGCGAGCGGGTACAGGGCCTCGTCCCGGCCCAGGTAGTACATGCCGCTGTGGTAGCTCTCGCCCTCCGCGTAGCCGTCGTGGGTGAGGACGGCGGCCTCCCGGAAACCGGAGGCGTAGTACACGGACCCGGCGTGCGCCAGGTGGTGGTGGACGGCGTACCCGGGGACGGTGACGCCGTCGAGGCGCACCCGCACGGGCAGGTGGAAGCCGTACCGCAGGCGCTCCTGCGGGGCGGAGGGCGCCGCCGCGATCTCGGCGAGGCCCCGGCCGTCGGCCCAGGACGGGTCCGAGACGTAGTCGTCGATCCACGGCGTCGCGCGGATCGCGGACCGCTCCAGGCCGGTGTGCTCGGGAAACAGCTTGGCGTACGAGCGGCCCAGCCAGGTCGCGGCCAGATCCGCGTCGTACAGGAAGTCGAGGAACTCCCCGCCGCCGCGCCCGGCGGCGGCGTCCGGCTCCTCCTCCAGGAGGGTGCAGGGCCGGCCGAACGGGTCCGTCGCCGCGTACTCCACCGACAGCGCCGCCGGGTCGTCGGCGATCAGCTCGACGCCCTGGGTGGAGCAGACGGCCACCGCGTCCACGTCGGCGGCGCCGATTCCCGCGGTGCCGAGGGCGCGGCGGACCGTGGCCACGTCGAGCGTCGCCGCGTGCTTGACGCGGGTGTGCCGCTCGCGCAGCACGTACGAGGCGATCGCCCCGTCGCGCAGAACGCTGACGGCGGCGTCGTGGCCGAAGTGAAGGCCGAGGACGATCATCGGGTCTCCTCATGCGGCGCCTGCCGAGGCGCCTCGCGGGGGCGGGAAGGAAAGGGGGAGGGGCGGGGGTCCGGGCGGGCGGTCACACGAGGGTGAGACCGCCGCCGCGGAGCCACTGGTCGAGACGGTCGCGCACGGCCGTCTCGGCCGGCGGATGGAAGGTCAGCGCGCGGCTGGCCAGCAGCAGTTCGGACCCCGGCCCGCCCGACACGAACGGCATGCCGCCCTCGATCTCCAGCGCCCGGTCGGTGGCCTCCGCGATCGCGCGCTGCGCCGTGTACCGGACCAGCAGCGCGCGGCCCAGCGCGTCGTCGCCGCCGGGGTCTCCGGCGGGGGCCGCGCCCTCGTCGCCGGCGGCGTCGAGGTCCGCGGCCAGCGCGTCGAGGGCCGCCGCGACCGTCTCCAGCGGGGCCAGGGCCGCGACGCGGTCGCCCGGTGCGCCGCGCTCCCCGGTGAAGAGGCGCTCCACGTGCCCGGTGGCGATGCCGAGGTAGGCGGCGGTGATCAGCAGCTGGAACCAGAGCAGGTTGGAGGTGAACAGCCAGGGGGAGGCGGCGGGATCGCCGAGCGGGACGATCATCTCCTCGGGGACGAACGCCCGGTCGAGGACGAGGGCGTCGGTCTCCGTGGCCCGCAGGACGCGGTTGCCCCAGAAGGGGCGCCGCTCGACCCCCTCGGTGACGGGGAGCATCAGCATCAGCAGCTGTCCCGCGTACGGGCCGCCGGCCGGGCCGGCGGCCGACAGCGACATCAGCCCCAGCGAACGGGTCAGGGAGCAGGGCTGCTTGGTCCCGGAGACCAGGAGCCCGCCCGGCGCCGCCACCACGTCGATGCCGGGCGTGAACACGTTCTTGCCGACGGTGCCCTCCGCGCCGCAGGAGGCGACGAGGTGCCGCTCCGCCGCGATGCGCCGCAGGACGGCCCCGGCCGCCGGGCCGCCGCAGCGGGCCAGCCACGCCACCTTGTAGTGGTGCATCGTCGAGGCGACGGCGAGGGAGGGCGCCCTGCTGCCGACGGCCCGCTGAAGGCGGACGCCGTCACGGCAGCCGAGCCCGGCACCTCCCAGGGCGGCGGGGATCAGCAGATTGCCGCCCCCGGCGGCCCGGAAGGCGTCGACCGCCCCCGTGCGCGGGTCCTCGGCGGCAGCCGTGCCCCACTCCGCGAGCCGCGCGTCGAAGCCCGGCAGCACCTGGTCGAGCAGTGCTCGCTCGGTCGAGAGAAGTCTCATGCGTGGTCCTGGTCGGGAATCGGGTCGGACGGGCCGTGGGCGGCCCCGGTCACCGCGGCGATACGACGGGCGACGTACGCCGCCCCCGCTCCCCGTACGACGGAGAAGTGGTCCTCCGGCAGGACGGCGAGCCGCCCGGCGCCGGGCAGTGCTCCGTCCAGGGGAAGCAGCGAGGGGAACGCGTCGTGCGGCGTGCGCTCGGCGCGGATCAGCAGCCAGGCGGGGGCCGGCCGGGCGGGGTCGTTCGCGCCCGGGTCGGACTCGCCGGGGGAGGACGTGCCGGGGGCGGACTCGCCGGGGGCGGACGTGCCCGTGCGGGGCGCGTCGGCGGGCGGCCAGACGGCGGGCGTGTGCCGTTCGAGGAGTGCGGAGTTGTTGCGGTACACCGCGAAGAGACGCGACAACTCCTCGCTCTCCAGCGGGCGTCGCAGGAGGCCCGCCGTCACCAGCGCGTCATGGGCGTCCGCGAGCCGCCGGGCCTCGGACCCGCCCTCCGGGAGGTCGAGCCGTCGCAGCGGGTCGGGGCGCCCGGTCAGGTCGCCGAAGAAGCCGCCGAGGCGGGCCGTGAGGCCGGGAACGGAGCCGTCGCCGCGTCCGGTGAACGAATCGACCGTGGTCAGCGAGGCGACGGCACGGCCCTGCCGTTCGAGCAGCCCGGCCATGTGCAGGGCGATCGTGCCGCCCATCGACCAGCCCACGAGATGCAGCGGGCCGTCCGGCAGCTCCTCCAGGAGCGTGCGCGCGTACTGCCCGGCCATGGCGTCGACGCTGTCCGCGAGCGGCTCGCCCGGGTGCAGCCCGGAGGCCCGCAGGCCGTACAGGGTGGCGCGGCCGGCTCCCTCACCGGCCGTCACCGCGTCCACGATCTGCTGGTAGCAGAGCACGTCACCGCCGACCGGGTGGACGAACACGACCTGGCAGGCGCCGGTGCCGCCGAGCACGGTGAGCAGACCGGTCCCCCCGGCCCGGGAGGCCGTGTCCGCGAGCAGCGCCGCCTGCGCCCGTACCGTCCGGTGACGGAAGAGGGAGGCCAGCGGCAGCCGGCGGCCGAAGGCGGCCTCGACGGCGCGGAACAGCCGCACCGCCGTCAGGGAGTTGCCGCCGCGCGCGAAGAAGTCGTCCTCCACCCCGCGGGCGGCCGGTCCGAGCAGCTCCTGCCACAGGGCGAGGAGCCGCTCCTCCAGCGGCGTGGCCGGCGCCTCGGCCGGGGCCGGGGAGCCCGCGCCCGGCGCGGGCCCGTCGGCGAGGGCCCTCTCGTCGAACACCTTCTCGTCGAGGACGGCGAGGAGGGCCTTGCGGTCCACCTTCCCGTTGCCGCTGAGCGGCAGTTCGGGGAGCTCAAGCACGGCGGCCGGGACCATGTACGGGGGAAGGACCTCGCCGAGCCGGTCCCGCAGTTCCGCCTGGTCGGCGGCGACGGCGACGGCGGGGCCGGGGCGATCGCCCTGGCCCGCCGCCCCCGCTCCCGGCCGGACGACGAAGGCGGCGAGGAACGGCTCGCCGCGCGAGGTGTCGACCAGGGCGACGGCGGTCTCCACCGCCGCAGCGCGCACCAACTGGGTCTCGATCTCCCCGAGTTCGACGCGGTATCCGTTGATCTTGACCTGATGGTCGGCGCGCCCGAGGAACTCCAGGACGCCGTCCGCGCGGTACCGGGCCCGGTCGCCCGTCCGGTAGAGCGGCTCACCCGTGACGGGGTGCGGGAAGAACGACGCGGCGGTGCGCTCGGGGTCGTGCCGGTAGCCCGAGGCCACGCCCGCGCCGCCGATGTGGAGGTCCCCGGGGACCCAGGTCGGCGTGTCCGCGAGTTCGCCGTCCAGGACGTGCATGGTCTGGTTGGCGAGGGGGGTCCCGTAGGGGACGCTCTGCCAGTCCTCGGGCTGCTCCGAGGTCCGGAACCAGTTCGACCAGATGGACGCCTCGGTGGCGCCGCCCATCGCGATCACCTCGGCGTCCGGGCAGACCTCGGCCAGCCGCTCGACGAGGGAGAGGGGCACCCAGTCCCCGCTGAGCATCACCAGACGCAGGGACGCGAGCAGGTCGCGCGCCCGCTCCCCGAGGTACTCCAGGGTGAGCGCCATCAGGGCGGGAACGGAGTTCCACACGGTCACGCCGTGCCGGCGCACGCTCGCGGCCCATGCCTCCGGGTCGGGGACGGGGCTCTCCGGCGGACACACGACGGCGCCGCCGCAGCCGAGCAGCCCGAACTGGTCGAAGACGGAGAGGTCGAACGCGAGCGAGGAGACGGCCAGCACCTTGTCGCGCGCGGTCAGGCCGAACCGGTCGGTGAGGTCGCGGAGCGTGTTGACGGCGGCGGCGTGCGGGATGACGACACCCTTGGGGGTTCCGGTCGATCCCGAGGTGTAGATGACGTAGGCGGTCCGGTCGAGCGGGCCGCCGGTGCGGTCGGCGTCCTCGTCCGCCGCGCCTGCGGACAGCGCGTCGGCGGGGATGTCCGCCGGGCCCTCCGGGAGCGTCTTGGCGGGTGTGTCCGCCGGGTCCCCGGCCGGCTCGTCGGCCAGGGGGTCCGTCCCGTCCCAGGGGACCACCTCCACCCCCTCCGGCACGGCCTCCGCCGTGTCCGGCCACGGGGCGGTGATCAGCGCCCGCGCGCCGCTGTGACCCAGTACGGTGCGGACCCGCGCCGCCGGCCAGGAGGGGTCGATCGGAACGTACGCGCCCCCGGCCCGCAGCACCGCAAGCACGGCGATCGACTGCGCCCGCCCGCGCGGCACGCGGACGCCCACGAGCACCGGCTCGTCGGCCCGGCCGGCGGCGGCCCGGGCGGCGGTCAGCCGGCGGGCGAGCCGCGCCGACGCCAGGTCGAGCCCGGCACCGCTGAGCGTCCCCTCCGCGTCGTGCACGGCGGGGGTGTCCGGGGTCGAGCGGCAGCGCTCCAGGACGAACGAGTGGAGGGTCCCCGCGGGCAGGTCCGCGGAGGTGGCGTTGGCGAGCCGCCGCTCCCGCAGCTGCCCGGAGGGGAGCGGTACGGGCGCCGTGGCGTGCCAGGCCGCGTCCGTGTCCGCGAGCGCCTGGAGACGGGCGCGGTGATAGGCGGTCAGCTCCTCGATCATGCCGGGCGGGTACGCGTGCTCGGCGTAGTCGAAGTTGCAGACCAGCTCGCCCGCCTCCTCGTACACCTGGTGGTCGAGCAGCACCTGCGGCGTGCTGATGGAGCTGTGCGCGAGGCGCGCCCCGGGCAGCGGCAGCAGGAAGCCGCCGGGGGCGCCGTCGACCAGGTCGAGGCCGCTGGTGAACACGACCGGGAAGGGGCTCCCTCCCCCGGCACCGCCGGCGAGGGCGCGGCCCACCTCGACCCCGGAGACCTCCAGGGCGGCCAGGTCGGCGTACAGGGCGCCCCGGGATCCCCGGCAGCGCTCGACGAACGAGGTCCCGGGCTCCGCCGCGCCGTAACCGGCCAGCACGGTGGTGCTGGCGTTGCCCCAGACCCGCTGGAGACCGGGATCGTTGCCCGGCCGGTGCGAGGCGAGCACGGTGAGCGTGCCGGCGGCCCCGTCCGACCAGCGGTGGAGGGACTCGGCGAAGAGCGAGAAGAGCGCGGTCCCGGCGGGCAGCCCGGCGGCGGTCGCGTGGGCGCGGAAGCGACCCCAGGCCGCCGCGTCGAGCCGCGTGGCGATCCGCCGGAGCGGGGCGCCCCCGGGCCCGGTGTCACCGGCCCGGGTGTCCCCGGCCCGGCCGGCGCCGTGCGGGCGGGTGGGCAGCGCGGGAGCCGGCGGCAGCTCGCGGGAGCGGTGTTCCCAGTAGCGCCGGGCCACGCGATGGGCCTTCCCGGTCCGCCGCTCCTCCAGGCCGTTGACGTAGTCCCGGAACGAGAGCGCCACGGCCCGCGGCACGTGGCCGGGGTCGGCGCAGCACCGGGCGAGTTCGGTGAAGAAGAGCTGGGTCGTCACACCGTCGAAGGCGATGAGGCGCAGCGCGACCTGGAGCCTGACCGTGCCGTCGGGCAGCGTCACGTGGCGGATCAGGAACGGACGGCCCGCCCGGTGGTCCGGCAGGTCCGCGGCGAGCCGCGAGCGGAGGGCCGCCAGCTCGCTCTCGGCGGCCCCGGCGGAGAGGGCGGACAGGTCCCTGCGGTCGACGACGGGGGCGGCGGGCCCGTCCGGGGCGGGCAGGATGCGCTGGGTCCCGTCCGGGGACACGGCGAGCCGTAGGGAGCCGTGGGCCCGCGACAGGAGGTCGAGTGCCCGGTCGAGGGTGTCGGCGTCGGGCGCGGATCCGGCGGGGAAGGCGTACTCGTGGACGAAGACGGCGGGGGCCGGGTGGTCGTAGAAGTCCTGTTCCCCGACGAGGTACGCCTGCTGGAGGGCGGTCAGGGGGAAGGGTTCGCCGGCCGCCTCCGGATCGGCGGTGAACCGCCAGACGTCGTCCGGCCCGTCCTCCGGACCGCCCTGCGGCCCGCCCCGTTCCTGCGGCCCGTTCTCCGGCCTGTCCTCCCAGGAGCGCAGCAGCTCCACGAGGTCGTCGCGGCAGCCCCGGGCCGCGGCGCGGAGGTCCTCCGTGAGCGCCCCGGGCGGAGCCGAGTAGCGCAGCGCTCCGCCGTCCAGGCTGAGGACGACCCCTGCGGCGCACAGTCTGTCGTGGATCTCGGCTGCCGCGGACAGCGGTGAGCCCGGCATAGTGAATCTCCAGAGACCGTCGAGGGCGAATGAATGCGGGAAAGGGATCAGGGGACAGGGGGGCGTCGTGGTTCCCCGGCCGCCCCGATATTTCCGTGAGGGGTCGGGGCTGTACAGCGCCTTCCTTGTCCGCCAGTGGACATGTCCGCAACCGGAATGCGGTCCCGGAGGCGTCCGTCTTCCCTGTGGTAGCTTCCGGGCATGTCCCAAATGACGCTGAGCGGAATCACGTTGAGGCATCCGGTCGCCGAGGACCACCCGCGGGTCCTTCGGGTTCTCGACCGCTGGTGGGGCGAGTTCGAGGGGAGTACGGGGAGTGTGCAGCGCGCCCTCCTGCTGCCCCGGCTCTACTTCCAGCACTTCACGTCGAGCAGTTTCGTGGCGGAGGAGAACGGGGAGATGGTGGGATTCCTCATCGGATTCCACTCCCAGTCGAGGGCGGACGAGAGTTACATCCATTTCGTGGGGGTCGCCCCCGAGTGGCAGGGCCGTGGATTGGGCCGGCATCTCTACGGGAAATTCTTCGAACTGAGCCGTGACCGGGGCAGTTCCGTGGTGCGCGCGATCACGTCCGCGGCGAATTCCGGCTCCTACGGGTTCCACACGCGGATGGGTTTCACGGCGGAGCCGGGCCCGAAGGAACTCGACGGGCGCCCCCTCCAGCCCGACTACGACGGGCCCGGCCTCGACCGCGTCTCGTTCGTCCGCGCCCTCTGAGGGATCCGGAACGCCACCCGGCGCGGGCCCGTACGTCAGTCCCGCAGGTCCGGGTGGACCATGCCGAGGACGGCGGTGTCGTACCTGACGCCCTTGACGTCCTCGTACGCGCGCAGCACCCCCTCGGGCACGAAGCCGGCCGCCGCCATCGCGCGGCGGCCGTTCGCGTTGCCGCTGAGACAGAGCGCCGCGATGCGCAGCAGGCCGAGCTCGCGGAACCCCCACTCGGTGAGCAGGGCGATCGCCCGGCGCCCGGTCCCCGACCCGCGGGCTCCGGCGGCGAGCCAGATCCCGAGCTCGGCCCTCCGCTGCCCGGCGTCGAGGTCGTGGAGCCCGACCCAGCCCAGCACCTCCGTGCCGTCCTCCCGGTCCGTCACGACCCAGTCCACCGTCTCCCGGGCCGAGCGTGAGCCGATCCACTCCTCGGCGTCCCGCTCCGTGAACGGGGAGGGGAACGGTGTCCAGCGGGCCACCTCCGGATCGTCGCCCGCGCGGGCGACGGCCGGGGCGTCGGTGACCCGGATCGGCCGCAGGTGGACGACGCCGTCGGTGAGCGGCGGCGCGACGGCCGGAAGCCGGACCGGCGGCGGTACGGAGTCGATGGTCATGAGGCCCCCAAGGCGTCGTGCAGACCGGGAGAGGTCGTTCCGGGAGTGGTCGTTCCGGGAAAGGCCGTCACGGGCGCACCGTTCCGGAAGTGGCGCCGTCCCGCGGCCGGGAACGGCCATTCCAGTGCGCCGTCCCGCGCCCTGTCCATGCCGGAGGGCTGTCCGCCCGGGGCCATAGCCGGAGCCGGACAGGGTGCCGGGCGGACGGTCCGGCGCCTGAGACATTCACGTATCGCATCGTGAGACGACCGTCGGGGTTGTCCGTAAGGGGACACGGCACCAGACGGCCATCCGATTGCCCTGTGGCGGACCGGTTCCGGCGTGGCAGCTTGATCGCCGCCCCCCAGAAACCCTCCGGCCGCCAAGGAGTCGCCCGTGCCAGACACCCAGGAGTTCGCCATGCCGGCCACGACATCGGCGAACCTCGAAGTGGACGGCGGCCGGGTCGTACGGGGCGGCGCGTCGCTCGAAGCGCGCGTCCCCGGGGACAAGTCGGTGACCCATCGCGCGCTGCTCGCCGCGATGCTCCCCGGAGCCCCCGCCACCGTCACGATCCGCAACGCCAACCTCGGCGGTGCCGTACGCGCGCTCCTCCCCGCCATGCGGGCCCTGGGCCTGTCCGTCGAGACCGACGGCACGGGCACCGGCGGCAGCGCCCTCACGGTGCGGCGGGGGGCGGCTCCCGTCCCTCAGCCCCGGCGCCCCCACCACGGCGTCACCGCGTGGCCCGGGGACGTCCCCTACCTCCAGACGGAGGGGTCGAGCGCGGCCGCCCGGCTGCTCGTCGGCCTCCTCGCGGGCACCGGCACCCGAGCCGTCGTCGACGGCGACGAGGTACTGCGGCACCGGCCCATGGAGTGGCTCGTCGAACCCCTCGTCGCGCTCGGCGCGGACATCCGCTACCTGGGCGACCCCGGCCGCCTGCCGGTCCTGGTCGAGCGCCCCGTCCACCGGCCCGGCACGGTCGACCTCGTGGTCGGCAGCGCGCAGGCCCGTTCCGCCGTGGTGCTCGCCGCGGTGGCCGCCCGCCTGCCGGTGACGGTCCGGCACCCGGTCCGCTCCCGCGACCACACCGAGCGCATGCTCGCCGCCTTCGGCGCGGGCCTGACCGAACAGGAGCGGGCCGTCGTCTGCGACGGCGGCGGCTACACAGTGCCGCCGGTCATCGACGTCCCCGGCGACCCCTCGCTCGCCGCCTACCCCCTCGCCGCCCACCTGCTCTGGGGCGACGGCAGCGAACTGCGCCTGCCGGACGTCGGCCTCAACCCCACCCGGCTGGGCTTCTTCGACGTCCTGCGCACCGCCGGAGCCGACATCGTGTACGCGGACCGCCGCCTCACCTCCGGCGGCGAACCCGTCGGCACCCTCGTCGCCCGCGGCGGCCTCGACGGCGTCACCGCCCTCCACGTGGACGAACCCGCCCTCCTCCACGCCCTGATCGACGAGGTCCCCCTGCTCGCCCTGGTCGCGGCCGCCCTGCCGGGCATCTCCCGGATCGGCTGCGCCGGGGAACTCCGCTTCAAGGAGACCGACCGGCTCGCCACCACGGCCCGCCTGGGCGCCGCCTTCGGCGCACGCGTCGACGTCGTCGACGACGGCCTGATCGTCACGGGCGGAGCCCCCCTCTCCGCCGGCCGGGTCCCCGCCTTCGAGGACCACCGGCTGGCCATGGCCGCCGCCACGCTCGCGATGAGCCTGCCCGGCCGGACCACGGTCCTGGGCGGCGGCTGCCACCGCACCTCCTTCCCCGACTTCGCCGGCGTGCAGCGTGCCGTCGGCGCCACGATCCACGAGGACGCAGAGCGATGACCCAAGCGAAGACCGCCCCGGCGGCCGAGGCGCGCTCCACCGGGACCGTGCTCGGACCCGAGTTCGCCACCGGATCGGGCCCCTGGCTGTACACCGCCGAAGGGACACCCTGGTTCGACGGCACCGCCGGCAGCGGCGCGGCCACCCTCGGACACCAGCACCCCGCCGTCACGGCCGCCGCCGCCGACCAGCTGGGGCGGCTGACCCACACCGGATGCAAACTCTCCTCCGACGCCCGCACGCGCATGGTCGACAGGATCGCGCGCCTGAGCCCCTACCGGGACGCGGCGGTGCTCCCCACCGCCACGGGCGGCGAGGCCGTCGAGTCCGCGCTGAAGATCGCCCGCGCCGCCACCGGACACCGGGCCGTCGTCACCTTCCGCCACGGCTACCACGGCAAGACCGCCGGCGCGCTCGCGCTGACCTGGAGGCCGGAGTTCAAGGCGTACAGCGACCTGCCGGACACCTCCGTCGTGACCGCCGAGCTGCCCGATCCGCGCACACCGCGCGAGGACGACGCCGAACGGTTCGCCGCCGGGCTCTCGCGGGCGCTCGACCGGGCCGACCGGCTCGGCGGCACGGCCGCCGTCGTCCTGGAACCCGTCCAGGTCACCGAAGGCGTCCTCCCCGTCGCCCCGGCCCTCCTCGACGAGATCGCCCGGCAGGCCCACGCCCGCGGCGCGCTGCTGATCCTCGACGAGATCTACACCGGCCTCGGCCGGGCGGGTCGCCTGTTCACCGCCGAGCTCATGACGGAGCGCCCCGACCTCACCCTGCTCGGCAAGACCCTCGGCAACGGCTTCCCGGTCGGGGCCGTCGTGGGGGAGCGGCACGTCGTCGACGCGCTGCCCGCCGGCGTGCAGACCTCGACCTTCTCCGGCCACCCCGTCTCCTGCGCGGCCGCGGCCGCGGTGCTCGACGTCGTCACCGACGTGGACCTCCCGCGCCGTGCACGGGAGCTCGGCGCACGCCTCGCGCACGACCTCGCCGAACTGGCCGCGCGCCATCCCTGGATGGCGTCGGTACGCACCGCCGGCGCCCTCGCCGCCTTCGACTGCGTACGCGACGGAGCCCCCGACCCGGCCCGCGCCCGCGCCGTGACCGGGCAGGCCCTGCGCGGCCGGCTGCTCCTCTTCGGCGGCGGCCCCGAGGGCGCCACCGTGAAGATCGTCCCGCCGGCGCTCCTGGACGAAGCGGACTACCGGCAGCTGATCGAAGGACTCGCCGCGGCCGTGTCCGCCGCCGATACCGCCGTGGAGGCATGACCGCCATGACCTTCCAGCAACTCGAGCAGGACGTGCTCCGACCCGACCTGTGCACCGTGTGCGGGGCGTGCCAACTGGCCTGCCCCGCCGGGGTGATCGGCTTCGACGGGCTCACCCCCGTCCTCACCGCCGACTCCTGGACCGCCGCGGACTGCGGCGAGTGCACGGACTGCCTCACGGTCTGCCCCGGCGCCGACCCCGGCACCCCCGCGACCGAGGAGCGGCTCTTCCGCCGCACCCGCACCCCCGCCGAACGGTGGACCGGGATCTTCGACGAGGTCGTCGCGGGCCACTCCCTCGACCCCGTCGTCTTCGAGGCGTCCGCCAGCGGCGGAAGCCTCACCGCCCTCCTCCAGACGGCCATGGCCGCCTTCGGCGTGACCGTCGTCCTGTCGATGGGCAGGGACGCGGACGAACCCTGGCGGGCGGCCCCCGCCCTCGTCCGCGATCCGGCCGCGCTCGCCGGCACGGCCCAGTCCACGTACCAGCTCGCCCCCTATCTCGGCGCGCTGCGTCCCGTCATGCTCCACGAACCCGACGCCAAGGTCGCGATGTCCGGCGTGGCCTGCCACATCCAGGCCATGCGCAAGCTCCAGGCCATGGACACGGAGGCCGGCCGCTGGGCACGCGACCACGTGGTCCTGCTCGTCGAACCCGCCTGCTCCTCCAGCACCCGCCCCGAGGGCACCGCCGCCGTCATCACCCAGCGCGCGGAGGTCCCCCTGGAATCGGTGGTGCGCCTGCGCTACCGCGAGGGCGAGTACCCCGGTGACATCGGCATCCGCACGGCCGACGGCCAGGACCACCGCGTCGCGTTCTGGCAGGCCGTCAGGGACTTCGCGGGCAACAAGACCCACCGCTGCCTCTCCTGCGGCGACTGGATGTCGGGCCTGGCCGACGTGAGCGTCAGCGACGGCGACCCGAACATCTTCGCCGCCAGCGTGCAGGGCGGCGACCAGGACAAGCACGGGCGGGTCTTCATCCGGACCGAGACGGGCCGCAAGGCGATGGCCGAAGGCTTCGCGCGCGGTCTGCTCACCCACCGTCCGGTCGACCTGGCCGGCCTCAACCTCGGCCTCGAACGCAAACGCAACCGCAGGGCCTCCTACGAGGAGTCGGGCAAGCCCGTCCCGCTCGGACCCCTGCCGCACTACCGCGAGGAGCTCGACATCATCCCCGACGAACAACTGATCGCCGCCCCGGCCGAAGGGGAGCACGCGTGACGCCGCCGCCCGCCGTCCTCACCACGCGGGAGCTCGTCGCGGCCGGAGCGGCGCTCCCCGTCGTCCAGGAGGCGGCGAGGCCCGCGCCCGGCCCCGGCGAGCTCAGGCTCCGCACCCGCTGGACCATGATCAGCCCCGGTACCGAACTCCACTACCTGGACCGCTCGGCGCGCACCGGCGAGCGCTTCACCCTCGGCTACTGCGCCGCCGGCACGGTCGAGTCCACCGGCCCCGGCACCCCCGGATTCGCCCCGGGCGACCAGGTCATCGCCATGGGCTGGGGCGAGGCCGTGCACGCGGACGTCATCACCGTCCCCCACCTGCTGTGCCGGCCGGTGCCCGCCGGGGTGGACCTGGCGGACGCCGTCGTCGCCAACCTCGCCGCCACCGCCGTGCACGCCGTGGACCGCGCGGACCTCGCACCGAGCGACGAGGTCGCCGTCGTGGGCGCCGGCATGGTCGGCCTCCTCGTCGCCCAGACCGCCGCGGCCCGCGGCTGCCGGGTCCTCGTCCACGACCTCCGGCCGGACCGGCTCGCCACCGCCGAGGCCCTCGGCCTCGCCGTCGCCGAAGGCCCCGCCCTCCCGGCCTCCGCGCCGCCCGCCGGTACCACCGGCGGACGCTGCGTCATGCTCTGCGGCACCGGCGACATGAGCGCCGCCGTGACCGGGGCCGCCCGCTGGGCGTCGGCCGCTCCCGGCCGCCCCCGGCTGGTCGGCGTCGGCCGCTTCTCCGCCCGGATCGACTTCAGCGTCGAACTCGGCAACCTCGACATCCGGTACGCCGCCCGCTGCGGCGCCGGATACCGCGATCCGTCCTACGCCCGCGGCCTCACCGGCGTCACCCCCGCCGCCGGCGAACACACGGTCACCGAGAACCTCCAGCGCGCCCTCGACCTGGTCGCCTCCGGGGCCATCACGCCCGCGGCGATGCGGCTGCCCCGCTTCACCCTCGACGAAGCCGCCGAGGCGTACACGGAGCTGAGGCGGCGGCCACCCCACCCGGCCGCCCTCTTCCACCATCCCCCCGCCCCCACCCCCGCCGAACGGAAGGAGGCACCATGACCGACACCCCCGCCACCGGCCACCGCCCCTTCCCCGAGGCCGAACGGGCCGGCACCCTCGTCCACCGGTTCCTGGAGATCGCCGCCGCCCACCCCGACCGGCCCGCCGTCGTCACCCCCCGCGACCGCTGGACCTACCGCGACACCCGGGACCGCGCCGGCCGCGTCGCCGCCGCGCTCGCCGAGGCCGGACTGCGCCCGGGCGACCGCGTGGGCCTGCTCTTCTCCCACGGCGCGGAGATGATCGCCGCACTCCTCGGCGTCCTCCAGGCCGGCCTGTCGTACGTCCCCCTCGACGCCGCCTACCCCGAGCGGCGGCTCGCCTTCATGGCCGAGGACGCCGGCGCCCGCGCGGTCGTGGCGGGCGACGGAGGACTCGACACCGCCGCCCGGATCGCGCCGGGGCTGCCCGTCCTGTCGTACGCCGCGCTCGTCCGCCACCCCGAGCCGCTGACCGCCGTCCACGCGGAGCCCCAGGGGGAGGCGTACGTCCTCTACACGTCCGGCTCCACGGGCACGCCCAAACCCGTCGCCCAGCTGCACCGCAACGTCCTGCACCACACCCGCGCCTGGACCGACGGACTGCGCGTCGGCCCCGAGGACCGGCTGTCCCTCCAGTCCGCGTACAGCTGGGACTCGGCCGTCCAGGACACCTTCGCCGCCCTCCTCAACGGCGCCGCCCTCTACCCGGTCGACCTCAAGGCCCTCGGCGTCACCGGCCTGCTGGACTGGATGGCCGACGAGCGGATCACCGTCTACCACTCGACCCTCCCCGTCTTCCGGGCCCTCGTCCGCGCCATGGCCTCGCGGGGGACCCGGCTGCCGGCCATGCGCATGCTGGCCCTCGGCGGAGACACCCTCCACCTGGCCGACCTCGACTCCTACCGGCGCATGTTCGCCCCGCACTGCCGGATCGCCGGAGCGTACGGCTCCACCGAGTGCTCCTGCGCCCTGCTGCGCGTCGAAGGCCCCGACTACCGCCCGCCCACCGGAGTGTTCCCGCTCGGCCGGCCCGTCACCGGCACCACCGTCCGGCTCGTCGGCCCCGACGGCGACGACGTCCAGGGGCCCGGGGAGGGCGAACTCGTCGTCACCAGCCCCTATCTGGCGCCCGGCGCCGTCACCGACGGCACCACCTACCGGACGGGCGACCTCGCCCGGCGCCTCGACGACGGCACGTTGCTGCTCGTCGGACGCCGCGACTTCCAGGTGAAGATCTCCGGGATCAGGGTCGAGACGGGCGAGGTGGAGAGCGCCCTCAAGGACCTGCCCCAGATCCGCGAGGCCGTCGTCATGCCCTTCACCGACCGCCTCGGCGAACGGCAGCTCGCCGCCCACGTGGTGGCCTCGGCGGGCAGCCGGCCGGTCCCGGCCGAACTGCGGGCCGCGCTCCGCCGCACCCTGCCCGACCACGCCGTACCGACCGCGTACGTGCTCCTGGACGAGCTCCCGCTGACCGCCAACCACAAGATCGACCGGGCGGCCCTGCCGGACCCGCTCGCCGCCGCGACCGCCCCCGCCGCCGACCACGGCGTCCGGCGCGGCAACCGCGTCGAGCGCGCCGTCGCGGACGCCTGGCAGGACGTGCTCGGCACCCCCGTGACCGGTCTGGACGACAACTTCTTCGACCTCGGCGGCACCTCGCTGCGCATGGCCGCCGTCCACGAGGTCCTCACCCGCACGGTCGCCCCCGGCATCCGGATGACCGACCTCTACCGGGCCCCCACCGTCCGCGCCCTCGCCCGCCTGATCGCCGCCGAGTCCGGCACCGGCGCCCCGACGGCCTCCGGCGCCACCGAGGGCGAGACCCGGGGCTCCCGACGCCTCACCGCACGCGGCCGACGCCGCACCACACCCCGTACACCCCCGTCCACGAACCGTCCCGCCCCGGGCGCGGACCGGACCGCCGCCTCTGGAGGGCCCCGTGACTGACGCGAACCACGACGACTCGGCCCTCGACGGCCTCATCGCCGTCGTCGGACTCGACTGCCGGGTACCCGGCGCCCGCGACCACAAGGAACTGTGGCGCACCCTGCTCGACGGCACCGGGCACATCGCCGAGGTCGACGAGGACACCCTGCGCGCCGCCGGCGTCCCGGCCTCCACCCTGGCCGATCCGCGCTACGTGCGCCGCGCCGCCGCCCTCGAAGGCGCTGACCTCTTCGACGCCTCCTTCTTCTACCTGAGCGCCCGCGAGGCCGAGCGGATGGACCCGCAGCTGCGCCTCTTCCTCCAGTCCTCCTGGTCCGCCCTCGAACACAGCGGTCACGACTCGGAGCAGTACGCCGGACGCATCGGCGTCTTCGCCGGCGCGCTCGCCAGCACGTATCTCCTGGACAACGTGCTCACGGGCGAGAAGGGCTTCAAGGGATCCGTCGCCCGCCTGCGCGAGGACCTCGCGACGCTGATGGGCAACGACCCCAACTACCTGGCGACCAGGGTCTCGTACCACCTCAACCTCACCGGTCCCAGCATCTCCGTCCAGACGGCCTGCTCGACCTCGCTCGTCGCCGTCCACACCGCCGTCCAGAGCCTCCTCTCGGAGGAGTGCGACCTCGCGCTCGCCGGCGGCGTCGCCGTCCGCTTCCCGCAGGAGGCCGGCTACCTCCACGAGGCCGACGGCATCGCCTCGGCCACGGGCACGGTCCGGCCCTTCGACGCCGCCGCCGACGGCACCGTCTTCGGCAACGGCACCGGCGTCGTCGTGCTCAAGCGCCTCGCCGACGCCGTCGCCGAGGGCGACACCGTCTGGGCCGTGATCCGCGGCTCCGCCATCGGCAACGACGGCGCCGACCGCGTCGGCTACACCGCCCCCGGCGTCAACGGGCAGGCCGCCGTCCTCTCCGAGGCCCTCGCCGTCGCGGGAGTGGAGCCGGGCACCGTCAGCTACCTCGAAGCCCACGGCACCGGCACCCGGATGGGCGACCCCATCGAGCTCACCGCCGCCGCGCAGGCGTACGACGCGGAGGGCGCCCAGCCGCTCACCATCGGCTCCGTCAAGGCGAACCTCGGACACCTCAGCGTCGCCGCCGGCGTCATCGGACTCATCAAGTGCGTCCTCATGCTCCACCACCGCACCCTGGTGGCCACCCCCCACCTCACCGAGTGGAACCCCGAACTCCCCGTCGAGGGAACGCGGTTCCGGATGAGCACCGCCACCGAACCCTGGCAGGACGACAACGGCCCCCTGCGCTGCGCCGTGACCTCCACCGGCATGGGCGGCACCACCGCCCACGTCGTCCTCGAAGAGGCACCGGCCCCGTCCGCCGACGGCCGCACCCGCGCCACACCGGTCGTCGTCCTCCCGGTCTCCGCCAAGTCGCCCGCGGCACTGGAGAAGGCCCGCGCGGCCCTCGCCGACCACCTGGAGGCCACCGCCCCGGGGGAGACCGGCCCGTCGGGCGACCTGGGCCTCGGCGACACCGCCTACACCCTCGCCACCGCGCGCCGGACCTTCAACTACCGGGCCGTCGTCACGGCACCGGACCGCGACACCGCCGTCCGGGCCCTCAGGACCGGCGACCCGCGCCACCTCCACCAGGACTCCGGCGAGCCCGCCGACCGGCCCGTCGTCATGCTCTTCCCCGGCCAGGGCTCCCAGTACGTCGGCATGGGCCAGGACTGGTACGAGCACCTGCCCGTCTTCCGCGGCGTCCTCGACGAGTGCGCCGAGCTCCTCCGCCCCCACCTGGGGCTCGACCTGCGCGACGTGCTCCACCCCGGGGCGCGCGGACACCAGGGCGAGCGGCACGACATCAACCGCACCCGGCTCACCCAGCCGGCGCTCTTCGCCGTCGAGTACGCCCTCGCCCAGCAGTGGATGGCCTGGGGCGTCGAGCCCACGGCGCTCGTCGGCCACAGCGTCGGCGAGTACGTCGCCGCGACGCTCTCCGGCGTCTTCCGGCTCCCGGACGCCCTGCGGGTCGTCGCCGAACGCGGCCGGCTGATGGACGAGCTGCCGGCCGGCGCCATGCTCGCCGTGATGCTCCCGCCCGACGAGGTGACGCGCTACCTCGACGACGCCGTGGCACTCGCCGCCGTCAACGAGCCGTCCGTCTGCACCGTCGCGGGCCCCAAGGAGGCGATCCGCGAGCTGACCTCCCGCCTCACCGCCGACGGCGTCGCCCACCGCAAGGTGGTCACCTCGCACGCCTTCCACTCGGCGATGATGGACCCCGCCGTCGCACCGCTCACCGAGCTCCTGCGGACCGTCGAACTCCGCCGCCCGCAGATCCCGTTCCTCTCCAACCGGACCGGCACCTGGATCCGCGACGACGAGGCCACCGACCCCGCCTACTGGGCCGGCCACCTCCGCGACACCGTGCGCTTCGCGGAGAACATCGCCACCGTCCTCGCCGACGGCGAGCACGCCTTCCTCGAAGTCGGCCCCGGACAGACCCTGGCCACCTTCACCCGCCGCCACCCCGACCGCGAGACGGGAGTCCCCGTCGTCACGTCCGCGGCCCGCGCCCGCGACGCCCGCGCCGACCTGACCGCCCTGCACGCCGCCCTGGGGCGCCTGTGGGCCGCCGGACTCCCCGTCGACTGGGCGGGCCACCACGCCGGCCACGGCCGCGGCCGGGTGCCGCTGCCCACCTACCCGTTCGAGGGACTGCGCTACTGGATCGACCGTGGCGCCGGCACCGTCTCCGGCGCGACCGGCGCCCCCGGCGCGGGCGTCCCCAAGCTCCCCCTCGACGAGTGGCTCTCCGCCCCCGTCTGGCGCCAGGCCGTCGGCACCCTCGACGCCTCCGCCGCCCCGATCACCGAGCCCGTCCTCCTCTTCGCCGACGAGGAGGGGACCGCCGCCCGCCTGGCCGAGCACGCCTTCGCCGGCCGGGTGTACACCGTGCGCGCCGGCGAGCGGTACGGCCGCGACGGCGACGCCTGGACGGTGCACCCCGAATCCGAGGAGGACCACGCCCGGCTCGTCGCCGACCTGCTCGGCGAGGACACCTTCCCCGCCCGCGTCGTGCACGCCTGGTCGACCGCCCCGCTGCCCCCCGAGCGCGGCATCGAGCGCTTCGAGGAGGCCCAGCGCCACGGCCTCTACAGCCTGATCGCCCTCGTGAAGGGCCTCGGCGCCCACGACGTCACCCAGCCGCTCCAGCTGGACCTGGTCAGCGCCGGCGCCTACGCGATCAGCACCGCCGAGCCGGCGCCCGCCGCCGAACGCGTCTCCCTCGCCGTGGCCGCCCGCGTCATCGGCCAGGAGCACGGCAACATCGGCTCCCGTCACTTCGACCTGCCGGCCGAACCCGACGAGCGGTCGCTGCGCACCCTCGCCGCCGAACTCGCCGGCCACCGCCACCCCGAGGTCGCCGTCACCCTCCGGGGCGCGACCCGCTGGATCGCCGAGATGGCCCGCGTACGGGCCGACTGGACCGCCGACGCCGAGTCCCGGCTCCGCGAGGGCGGCGTCTACCTCATCACCGGCGGCCTCGGCGAGATCGGCACCACCATCGGCCGCTGGCTCCACCGCGAGTGCGGGGCCCGCCTGGCGCTCCTCACCCGCGAGCCGCTGCCCGCCCGAGAGACCTGGGACGACTGGCTCGCGGCCCACCCCGCCACCGACGAGACCTCGCTGCGGATCACCCGGCTGCGCGGACTCGAAGCGGAGGGGGCGGCGCCGTTCCTCGTCAACGCCGACGTCGCCGACGAGGACGGGCTGCGCGCCGCCTTCGAGAAGGTCGCGGCCCAGTTCGGCACCGTCCACGGCGTCGTCCACGCCGCCGGCCTGCCCAGCGAGCAGTGGGACCGCGCGATCACGGCGGCCAGCGTCGAGCAGTGCCGCTGGCACTTCGTCTCCAAGGCGTACGGCCAGATCGTCCTGGAGAAGGTCCTCGCCGACCATCCGGTGGACTTCTGCCTGATGCTCTCCTCGCTGGCCGGCGTCCTCGGCGGCCTGCGCCTGCTCGGATACGGCGCCGCCAACCACTTCATGGACGCGGCGGCCGAGCGCGCCAACCGCGGCCTGGACCGCACCGTGTGGATCAGCGCCGCCTGGGACGTGTGGCAGCACCACCAGGACGAGAAGCGGGCGATCTCCGCGATCGGCCGCAGCATGGACGACAAGGCGATCCAGCCCGACGAGGGCCTGGAGACGATCCGCCGCCTGCTCACCCTGCGCGACGTCTCCCACGTCGCGGTCTCCACCTGGGACATCGACTACCGGCTCGACCAGTGGGTGCGCAACGACCAGGTCACCCGGCCGACGCGGGGCGTCTCCGCGGCCGTCGCGGAAGCCGGCGGGGACCCGGGCGACGGCGATCTCGTCGAGCAGGTCGCCGCGCTCGTCCGCGAGCTGCTGGGCGACCCGGAGATGCCGCTCGACGCGGACATCTTCGAGCACGGCGGCGACTCGCTGCTGATCGTGCGGCTCCTGTCCAACGTCCGCACCCAGTTCTCGGTCGAGGTGCCGCTGGCCGACGTCCTGGGCGAGGCGACCCCGAGGGCGCTGGCCGCCCTCGTACAGGAGCGCCTCGACGCCGCACGCGCGGACGAGACCCGTCAGGACGCGGACGAGGCGGGCGACGAGATCGCCGAGCTGGCGGCCGAGCTGGCCGGACTGGCTCCGGAGGACATGGAACGACTGCTGGCCGCCGAGGCCGGCACCGACACGGACGCGGCGGTCGCCGCCGGCCCGGAACAGGGGAACTGACGGTGGACTTCAGCCTGATCTTCTTCTCGGGAGACGAGAAGAACAAGTACCGGTTCGTCCTCGACGCGGCCAAGTACGCGGACGAGAACGGCTTCACCGCGATCTGGACCCCCGAGCGCCACTTCCACCGCTTCGGCGGCCTCTACCCCAACCCCTCCGTGCTCGGAGCGGGCCTCGCCATGGCCACCCAGCGCCTCCAGATCCGGGCGGGCAGCGTCATCCTGCCCCTGCACAGCCCGATCCGCGTCGCGGAGGAGTGGTCGGTCGTCGACAACCTCTCCCGCGGCCGCGCCGGCATCGCCCTGGCCACCGGCTTCAGCCCGCTCGACTTCGCGATCAACCCCTCCGGCTGGGAGGACCGGCGCACCCGCACCTTCGACGCCGTGACCACGCTGCGCGAGCTGTGGGAGGGCGCCCCCGTCTACGTGCAGGACGGTCTCGGCAACCACGTCGAGGTCGAGCTGCACCCGCAGCCCGTCCAGCCCGAGCTCCCGATCTGGCTCACCTGCACCAAGAGCGCGGACACCTTCGAGACCGCGGGCCGGCTGGGCTGCAACGTCCTCACCGCGCTCATCGACATGACCAACGAGGAGCTGGAGGAGAAGCTCGCGCTCTACTACAAGACCCTGGAGGAGTACGGGCACGACCGCGACTCCACCACCGTCACGCTGATGCTGCACACCTTCATCGGCACCGACCTCGACGAGGTCAGGGAGACGGTCTGGCCGCCGTTCAGCGACTACCTGCGGTCCTTCTTCACCGTCATCGACTCGCAGAAGAAGAACCTCGCCCCCGGCGCGGGCGTCCGCGACATCTCCCAGAGCGACCAGGACGAGCTCATCAAATTCGCCTTCGACAAGTACTTCGAGAAGGGGGCGCTCCTCGGCACCCCCGACTCGTGCGGCGCGGTCGTCGAGCGCTTCGGGGGCATGGGCGTCGACGAGATCGCCTGCCTGATCGACTTCGGCGTCGACGAGGACCTCGTCGTGCAGAGCCTGGAGCACCTGAACGAGCTGCGGAGGCGGTACGCGTGACCGGCGACCTCGCCGCGCGCGTCGCGGCCCTCACCCCCGAGCAGCGCGCCCGCCTCCGCGCGGCTCTCCCCACGGCCCGGCGGCCGGAACTCACCCCGGGCCAGCGGCGCCTGTGGCGCGCCCACCACCAGGTGGGCGGCCGGCCCGTCGACGTCGTCTGCCAGGCCGTCCACCTCACCGGCGCCGCCGTCGACCTCGACCGGATCGCCGACCGGGTGCTCGCCTTCGCCGCGTCCCACGAGGCGCTGCGGACGACCTTCGAGGCCGACGGCGACACCGTACGGCCCGTCATCCACACGGCGCTGCCGCCCCGTCTCGTCCGCGCCCGCTGCCGCGACGAGGCCGAGGCGCACGCCCTGGCGAGGAGCCAGGCGGAGGAACCCTTCGACCTCGCGGCGGGGCCGCTCCTGCGGGTGACGCTCGCCGAGGGGCCCGCGCCGGACGAGTCGTGGCTCCTGTTCGCCGTGCACAACCTGGTCTTCGACGCCTGGTCGTTCGAGCTCCTGCTCGACGCGCTCGGCGCCGGGACCCCCGCCGACGCGGCCCCCGGCACTTCCGCCACCCCCGGCACCTTCGGCCGTTTCGCCGCGGACCAGCGGGCCTGGGTGCGGGGCCCCGAGGGCCGCGCGGCGGCGGCCTACTGGGCGGCCGAGACCGCGGACGCCCCGCCGCCCCTGCCCACCGACCGCCCGCGCGCGGACGAGACCACGAGGACCGGCGCCCGCGTCGGCTTCACGCTGCCCGCCGCCGTCGCGGACGCGGTCACCGCCGGGGCGAAGCGCGAGGGCGCCACGGCCTACGCCGGCTGGCTCGCCGTCGCCTGGGCGGCGCTCGCCGAGTTCGGCGGCTCCGACGACGTCCTCCTCGGCACCTTCACCACCGGCAGGACCTCACCGGACAGCCACGACGTGGTCGGCTACCTGCTCAACGTCCTGCCGGTGCGCCTGCGGGGCGGCGGCGACGGCGGCCACCGCGACCGCCTGCGGGCGGCTCGCGACATCACCCGGGCCGGCCTGCGGCACGCCGCCTACCCGGGCGAACTGATCGAGGGCACCCGCCGCCTGGCGGGGACGCACCCGCTCCTCGACGCCGTCTTCGTCTTCGACAACCTGGGCGGGGAGGAACGCCGCGTCCAGGGCGCCCTGGCGACCTCGGCCGACCTCGACAAGGCGACGGCCCGCTACGACCTCACCCTCGCCGTCTACCCGGGCCCCGAAGGCGTCACGGGCTGGCTGGAGTTCGACACCGCCCTCTACGACGAGTCGACCGTACGCGGCCTGGCCGAGCGCTTCACCGCGCTGGCCGGCGCCGCCGCCCAGGAGGTGGACCGGTGATCACCGCGCGGCTGTGTGCCCCCGCGTACGAACTGGGGGAGTTCGCCGAACCCGTGACGGAGCTGCCGGAGCTGCTGGCCGACCCCCGGGTCGCCGCCGAACTCACCGCGCCGGGCGCCGGGTTCCACACGTACCACTGGTCGGACGCCCCCGTCACCGAGCTGATGGCCCACGCGGTCCGCGGCACCCTCGCCGAGTCCGGCGTCCCGGCCTCCGAGATCGACATGGTGCTGCTGGCGACCGACTCGCTGCCCGGGGACCGGTCCGCCCACCGTGACGTCGCCGAACTCCTGGAGGAGACGGGCATCTCCCGCGCGACGGCCGTCACCACGGGCCTGATGGACTGCGCCACCGCCATGGTCGCCGTGGGCACCGCGGCCTCCTACGTCCGCGACGGCACGGCCCGGCAGGTCCTCGTCGTCACCGGCGACCTCGCCGCCCGGGCGACGGGCGGCGCGCGGATCGTCGCCGGGGGAGCGGCGATCGCCAGTGACGCGGCGGCGTCCGTCCTGGTCTCCGCCACCGCGAGCGGCCTGCCCGTCCTGGGCATGGCCCACCACTCGGACGCCGGCCTCCACCAGGCCGGTGCCCCGCAGCAGCAGCTCCTCGCCCGGGTCGCCGCGCACCGGGAGCTGTTCGGCCGCCTCGCCGCCCGGCGGGACGGGGGCGGGCTCGACGACGTACGGACGGTCCTCCCCAGCAACTTCGCCGGCGACGTCCTGGAGCTCTACCTCGGCGACGTCCGCCTCGGCGGCGACCGCCTGTCCAGGGCCAACGTGGGCCGCGTCGCGCACTGCCTGGGCAGCGACCCGCTGATCAACCTCGCCGACCGCCTCGCGGAGCGCAAGCACGCGGAGCCGGAGGACGGCACGCTGGTGCTCTTCGGCGCGGGCGTCTCCCACCTCGCCGCGGTGCTGCTCGGCGCGGCACCGCTGCCCGTACGGACGGAGTCGGGGCCCTGAGCACCACGACGACCACGCCCACGACCCCCGCCGCGTCCCGGGACACGGAGCCGGCCGGCCTGTCCGAGGGCGCCGCCGGGGCCGACCCCGGGGCGGAGCTCCGCTCCGTCGCCCGCCGTCTGCCCACCGGTGTCACCGTCGTGACGAGCGGGACGGGCGACGCCGCGCACGGCATGACGGTCAGCTCCTTCACGACGCTCTCCCTCGCGCCGCCGCTCGTCTCGTTCTCGGTCAGGACCGGTGCCCGCATCCGAGGGCCGATCGAGGCCACCGGCGCCTTCGTCGTCAACCTGCTGGCCGCCGAACAGGAGCCGCTCGCCCGCTGGTTCGCCGACCCGGACCGTCCCACGGGCGCGGCCGGATTCCACGGCGGATTCCCCGGCGGGGTCCGCACGGCCGAGGCCCCCGGCGGGGGCCTCCTGCTGAGCGGCGCCGTCGGCTACTTCGCCTGCCGGCTCGACCGGCTCGTCGAGGCCGGTGACCACGTCATCGTCATCGGCGCCGTCGAACGGTGCCGGACGCTCCGCCCGGCCGGGGTCCCCGCCCTCGTCTTCGCCGACGGCGGTTTCCACGCCCCGGGCCCGCGGCTGCCGGGCTGACCCCCCGCCGCCCCGCTCGACCGACCCGTCCCCTCCCGAAAGTCAGGACCCATGACCCAGAGCACCGAGACCGCCTCCGCCCCCGCCGGGGCGCCACCCGAAGGCACCGCGGCCCCGGCCAGGTCCACGCTCGTCCTCGTCGTGCTGTGCGCCGCGCAGTTCATGGTCGCGCTCGACTTCTCCGTGCTGAACGTCGCCCTTCCCACGCTCGGCGGCGAACTGGGCATGAGCCCCGCGGCCCTCCAGTGGGCGGTCACCGCCTTCGCCCTGCCCTCCGGTGGTTTCCTCCTGGTCGCCGGCCGTGCCGGCGACCTCTTCGGCAGGCGCAGGATCTTCCTCGCCGGCCTGGTCCTGTTCGGTGCGTCCTCGCTCCTGGCCACCTTCGCCTGGGACCCGGCCTCGTTCCTCACCGGCCGCGCCCTCCAGGGCGTGGGAGCCGCCGCCATCGTGCCCACCGGCATGTCGCTGCTGACCACCACCTTCCCGGAGGGGCCGCTGCGGGACCGCGCCCTGTCCATCTCGGGCACCCTGCTCTCCCTCGGGTTCACGGTCGGCATGGTGATGGGAGGGGTGCTCACCGACACCCTCGGCTGGCGTTCGACGATGGGCCTGCTGGCCCTCTTCTCGCTGATCGTCCTGCCGCTCGCGCCGGGTGTGCTCCCCGAGTCGAAGAACCCCCGCCGCCCCCGTCTGGACGTGCCGGGCGCCCTCACCGTCACGGGCGGGCTGCTCGCCGTGATCTACGCGCTGTCCACCGCGGCCGACCGCGGCTTCGGCGGCGCCGACGTGATCGTCGCCCTGGTCGCCGGGGTGCTGCTGCTCGCCGTGTTCGTGGTCGTGGAGTCCCGCACGGCGGACCCGCTGATCTCGCTGACGACACTGCGCCGCCGGACGGTCGCCTGGGGCAATCTGGGCGGTCTCGTCACCCTGTCGATGATGAGCACGGTCGTCTTCGTGATGGGTCTGTACCTCCAGCAGGTCCTGGACCTGTCCGCCTTCCAGACGGGCCTCGTCTTCGGCTTCCAGGGCCTGGCCGCGGCCGTGTCGGGCGGCTTCATCCCGAAGGTCGTCGGGCGCTTCGGAAGCGGCCCGACGCTGGTCGGCTCCCTCGTGGGCCAGGGCCTGTTCTGCGCCGGCCTGCTGGCCGTGGGGACCGCGGGCTGGAGCGTGTGGGTGGCGGCCGTCTGCCTGGCCCTGGCCTGTGTGTGCCACCTCGCCGCGATCATCTCGTACGGTCTGACGGTCACGTCGGGCGTGCCGGACGAGGAGCAGGGTCTGGCCACCGGCCTGGTCACCTCCACCCAGCAGATCGGCATTACCGTCGGCATCCCGCTGCTGGGCGTCCTCGCGACCACGACCACGGACCTCCTGGCGGGGGTGCGCACCGTGATCACGATCGACGTGGCGATCGTCCTGGGAGCGGCCCTCCTCATCGCGATCGGCCTGCGCCGCCCCCGCTCCTGACCCACCGGGTACGGGCCCGGCCGACCGGGCCCGTACCGGGTGTACGGGCGCGGCCGGCCGGCCCGCACCTCGCCGCGCCGGTGTACGGGCTCAGCCGACCGGGCCCGCGCTCTTCGCCGCGTCGGTGCCCGAGGGCGCCGAGGTCGCCGCGCGCGGGGCGGTCCGCAGCACGCCCGCGCCGAGGATCAGCCCGAAGGCGAGCGCGGTGACCAGACCGAACGAGAAGACCAGCGAGGTGGCGTCGGCGATGCCGCCGATCGCGGACGGGGCGATCAGACCGGAGGTGTACGTGATGGTGGCGACGCCCGCGATGGCCTGGCTGGGGTTGGGGCCGGAGCGGGCGGCGGCGGCGAAGGCGAGGGGGACGACGACCGCGACCCCGAGGCCGATCAGTCCGAATCCGGCCATCGCCACGGCGGCGTGCGGGGCGGTGACCACCATGATCCCGCCGACGGTGGCGGCGGCGCCGCCGACCCGGACGGTGCGGACGGCGCCGAAGCGGTCCACCACCCGGTCGCCGGCCAGCCGGGCCACGGCCATGGTGAGGGCGAAGGCGGTGGTGGAGGCGGCGGCGAGCCCCGCCGAACTCCCCAGCTCGTCGCGGAGGTAGACGGCCGACCAGTCGAGGCTGGCGCCCTCGGCGAAGACGGCGCAGAAGCCGATCGCGCCGATCACCAGGGCGGACTTCGGCGGCAGCGCGAAGCGCGGCGGGGCCTCTTCCTCCTCGGCGGGCGCCGGGTCGAGGACGCCCTGGCAGAGGGCGAGGCCCAGCGCGGTGAGGACGAGCGCGGCGACCAGGTGGTGGAGGCGGGCGTCGCCGCCGAGGTGGGCGGCGACGGTGCCGGCCGCCGATCCGAGCAGGGCGCCGACGCTCCACATGCCGTGCAGGCTGGACATGATGGAGCGGCCCAGCCGGTTCTCGGTCTCGACGCCGAGCGCGTTCATCGCCACGTCGGACATGCCGGCCGTGGCGCCGTAGACGAAGAGCGCGGCGCACAGGCCCCAGACGTTGGGGGCGAGCGAGGGCAGGGTGAGCGAGAGCGTCCAGAGCGCGAGCAGACCGCGCAGGGCGGTGCGGGCGCCGAAGCGATGGCTGATCCGTCCCGCCAGCGGCATCGTGAGCGAGGCGCCGAGGGCGGGGAAGGCGAGCGCGAGGCCGAGCTGGCCCGCGCTGACTCCCGCGTGCTCCTGGATCCAGGGGATCCGGGTGGCGAAGCTGCCGGTCACGGCGCCGTGCACACAGAAGACGGCGGCGACGGCGAAGCGGGCCCGCCGGAGCCGTTCGGAGCTGAGGGCGGTCTCCGCCGTCATGGTGTTCCTCCCCGGGTCGTGTGGTGTGCGCGTAAACTATCAGGAACCCTGCCTGATAAATAGTGGTCCGGAGCGGAGCCGGCGGGGTGACGTCTGAGAGGATCCCCGCATGGCCGCATCCCCGAGCACCGCCCGGGCCATCAACGACCGGCTCGCCCTGCGCCTGCTCCAGGACGAGGGCCCGTTGACGGCAGCCCAGCTCAAGACCCTGACCGGGCTCTCCCGGCCCACCGTCGCCGACCTCGTCGAGCGGCTCGGCGACTCGGGCCTGGTCCATGTCGTCGGCGAGTCCGGCGCCGAGCGCCGCGGCCCCAACGCCAAGCTGTACGGACTCGTCGCCGACCGCGCGCACCTCGCCGCGCTCGACGTCCGCACCCGCTCCGTCTCGGTCACCGTCACCGACCTGGTCGGCACCCCGCTCGCCGGGGCCGCCGCCCCGGTCGGCGAGGACGCCGGCACGGGACCGGCCGTCGAGAAGGCGGTCGCCCTCCTGGAGCGCACCGCGCGGGAGGCGGGCGCCGACCGGCTCCACTCCGTCGCCGTCGGCGCCCCCGGCCTCATCGATCCGGCCACCGGCGAGCTCCGCGACTCCACCGGACTGCCCGCCTGGCACCGCCGGCTCGTCGCCGTCCTCCAGGAACGGCTCCCCGCCCATGTGCTCGTCGAGAACGAGACCAACCTCGCCGCCGCCGCCGAACTGCGCGAGGGCGCGGCCCGGGACCGCGAGGACTTCGTCCTGCTCTGGCTCGGCCAGGGCGTCGGCGCCGCCGTGGTCCTCGGCGGGCGGGTACGCCGCGGGGCCTCCGGCGGCGCGGGCGAGATCGGCTTCCTGCCGGTGCCCGGCACCTCCGGGCTGCCCTCGGCGACCGGCTGCGACGGCGGCTTCCACGAACTGGTCAGCACCGCCGCCATCGGGACCCTGGCGGCCGAGCACGGCCTCGATCCGGCCGGCGCCCTCACCTCGGGCCACGGCCCCTTCCTCGACGCCTGCGCCCGCCGGCTCGCCGTCGGCGCGGCGGCCGTCGCCGCCGTCCTGGACCCGGGCTGTGTGGTCCTCGGCGGCGAGACCGGCCACCGGGGCGGTCCCGGTCTCGCGGCCCGCGTGGAGGCCGAGCTGGCCGCGCTCTCCCCGCTGCGCACCGAGGTCCGCGCCACCGCCCTCGGCGACGCGGCCGTGCTGCGGGGCGCGCTGCTGCGGGCCCGGGACGCGGCGCAGGACGCGCTCTTCCCGTAGCGGCCCGGACAGGACCGGACCGGACCGGAACAGACCGGCCCGGCCCGGCCCGGCCCGGACCGGACCGGCCCGGACCAGACCAGACCGGAACAGACCGGCCAGGCCAGACCGGACCGGACCGTGAACGCGACCGCGCCGCGCCCCGGACAGGGGGGCGCGGCGCGGAGGGTGCGGCCCGGCGGCGGCCAAGGGCCGTGAGACCGCCGCCGGGGGTATTTCAGGGGTGGTGCGTCAGCAGGCGCCGAGGTCCTGCCAGACCCCCCACTCGCCGGTGGTGCCGGGCGCCTCGTTCTGGGTCCACCACTTGGCCTTGTACTTCCGGCCGTTGTGGGAGACCTCGTTGCCCGTGTTGTAGACCTGGCCGGCCACGTACGCCGGGGTGGCGCAGCCGGTGGGCGGCGTCGTCGGAGGCGTGGTCGGAGGCGTGGTCGGCGGGGTCGTCGGCGGCGTGGTGGGCGGGGTGGTCGGCGGCGTGGTCGAGCCGGGCTCCACCACCGTCGTGCCGCGCGCCAGGTCGCCGGCGAGGGCGTACGTGGTGCCGTTGATGTTCACCGTCCAGTTGGAGGGGGTGGACACCGGCAGGTAGTAGTTGAAGGCGAGGTCGATCGTCGCGCCGGGGGCGAGGGACTGCCAGGCCGGGAGCTTCAGCGAGACCCGGTGGAAGTCGCCCTTCAGGCCGCCCACGTTGGAGCCGGTGTGGTCGCTGCTGATGACCTTGGTGCCGAAGCCGGACTGGTCCGAGGCGTTGGCCGGGGCCGAGGTGCCGTAGTCGAACTGGAACTCCGTGCCGCCGGGCAGCGTGGTGTTCGTCCGGTTGGTGATCTTGACCTTCGGGGTGAGCGGGTAGTTCGAGTCGCCCAGCTTGAACTCGGTGAAGGCGGTCTCGATGTTCACGGCCTGGGTCGGCAGCGCCTTGTTGGACTTCTTGGCGCCGTACGGGGTGGCGGCCTTGAACTTGTCGTACATCAGCGAGGTGAGCGTGTCGCCCATCTCGTACTGGCCCTTGGCGGCGTTCCAGTCGTAGTCGCCGGCGAGCTCCCAGATCATGGTGCCGCCGACACCGCGGTCGACGACGTAGTCGGCCTTGGCGCCCACGGACTGCTCGTCCTCGGTGGAGAGGAAGACCTTCTTCTCGGCGTTCCACAGCCACGGCGCGACCAGGGTCGAGTCGTACTTGCGGGCGTAGGTGCCGGTCAGGGTGGTGTTCGCCGGGAAGCCGTACTGGGTGACGTAGTCGCCGACGATCCCCTTCTCCAGGTTCTTGGCGTGCCACATCGGGTTGGAGCCGGCCGGCGACTCCTTGCCCGCGGTGTCCTTGTCGTGCCACAGGTTGTCGATGCCGACGGCACCGTCACCGCACTTGGTCAGGCCGGCGCCGGCCGGGCAGGTGGCCGCGGTGGCCTTGCCCCAGAGGCCGTCGGTGCCGCCCTGCACGTTCTTGTGGCCGCGGGTGTAGTAGGGCAGGCCGATGTTGACGCGGCCGGCCGGCATGGAGCCGCGGAAGTAGTGGTAGGCCCAGTCGGTGTTGAGGTAGCCGATGTTGCCGTACTGCGCGGAGCCGTAGACGTTGGCGGCGGCGAGCTCGCCGTCCTTGCCGTCGTCGAAGAGCGAGGCGTTCGGACCGACGTACTCGTTCCAGGCGCCGTGCAGGTCGTACGACATGATGTTGACGTAGTCCAGGTACTTCTGGACCTGGAAGGTCTCCATGCCGCGCAGCAGGTAGCCGGAGGACGGGGCGGCGACGGTCAGCATGTAGTGCTTGCCGTCGGCGGCGCCGGCCGTGTCCAGCTTCTCGCGCAGGCTCTTCATGAGGGCCGCGTAGCCCTGGACCAGGCCCGCGCGGCGCGCGTTGGCGATGGTGAAGTCGAGCGGGTTGCCCGCGTCCTTCATCGTGGTCGGGTACTCGTAGTCGATGTCGACGCCGTTGAAGCCGTACTTCCGGATGAAGTCGACCGCGGAGGTGGCGAAGGTGTCGATGCCGGCCTGGTTGACCGAGCCGTCGCCGTTGGTGGCCATCGAGTAGAAGCCGCCGGAGTTCACCCGGTCGCCGTTGTCCGCGAAGTAGCCGCCGGTCTCGGCCCAGCCGCCGACCGAGATCAGCGTCTTGACGTTCGGGTGCTGCTTCTTGAACTTGTTCAGGAGGTTGAAGTGGCCCTTGTACGAGAAGGCCGGGTCCATCTCCGCGCCTGCCACTCCGGGCCAGGTCATGCCGGTGGCGGCGTTGTTCGGGCCGTCCGATCCGACCGAGAGCTTGTTGTCGCCGCCGATGTGGCCGAAGGCGTAGTTGATGTGGGTGATCTTGTCCCACGGGATGTTGTTGGCGAGGTACGCGGGCTCGCCGTTCTTCCCGGTGCGCCAGCCCGTGAAGTAGCCGATGATGCGGCGCTGGTGGTCGGCGCCCATCTTCTCGCGGCCCTCGGTGTCGTAGACCGAGCAGTAGGGGACGTCGACGCCGGGCGTCTTGTACAGGCCGTCGGGGCGACAGGACTCGTTGTCGGCGGCGTACGAGACGCCTCCGGCGAGCGAGCTGAGCAGCAGACCGGCGACTGCGGCACCGGACGCGAACAGCGACGCTCTCTTGGTCGTGGGGGACAGCACGATCTGGTCCTCCTCGGGGAGGTGAAAAAACACGCAACGAACAAGGGGGTGGTACGTGTTGGGTCCGCGGTGTGCGCACACCGGCGGTCCGTGCCTCGGAGGTGACACGGACATTAAGAGGACTAGACCAGTGCGTCAATAGGTCTGGACCAACGGAAAATTTCGTGGGACCGTGTGAGTCATCGCACAGGGATCGTGTGCATGCCCGTTGACAGCGCGTGGCACACTGGCCCTGTATCAGCAGCAGCGCACTCCGGGGTCGGTGTAATTCCGAACCGGCGGTATAGTCCGCGACCCGTCCGCAGCCAGCGGCCGGTTGACCAGGTGAGATTCCTGGACCGACGGTGAAAGTCCGGATGGGAGGCAGTGCGCGGCGGGCGACCCCTGACAGGGGTGTGCCGGCCGTACGTCCGCTGGTGGCCGATCTCCGTCGGCGCACCCGTGGACCTCCGGCCGTTCCGGCACACCCGTGCGCAGTCGTCGTACCCGCTCTCTGTCGTCATCGACAGGCCCCGGAGTCCGTGCCCGAAGAGGCAGGAGGACCCGGTGGACCGGCAGGCCGACATCACCGCCATGCGACGCGCCGTGGAGCTCGCCGCCCGCGGACTCGGCGCCACCAGCCCCAACCCCGTCGTCGGCTGCGTCGTCACCGACGCCTCCGGCCGGATCGTCGGCGAGGGCTGGCACCAGCGCGCCGGAGGCCCCCACGCGGAGGTCCACGCCCTGCGCGAGGCCGGCGCCCTCGCCCGCGGCGGCACCGCCCACGTCACCCTCGAACCCTGCAACCACACCGGCCGCACCGGCCCCTGCGCGCAGGCCCTGATCGAGGCCGGGATCGCCCGCGTCGTCTACGCCGTGGCCGACCCGAACCCGCAGGCCACCGGTGGTGCGGAAACCCTCCGCGCGGCCGGCGTCGAGGTCACGGCGGGGGTCCTGGAGGACGAGGCCGAGGCCGGCAACCTCGCCTGGCTCACCTCCGTCCGCACCGGCCGCCCCTTCGTCCGCTGGAAGTACGCCGCCACCCTCGACGGCCGGATCGCCGCCGCCGACGGCACCTCCCGCTGGATCAGCTCCGCCGACTCCCGCGCCGACGTCCACCGCCTGCGCGCCGAGGCCGACGCGGTCCTGGTCGGCGGCGGGACGCTCCGCGCGGACGACCCGCACCTCGCCGTCCGCGGCATCGAGGGCGCCACCCAGCCCCTGCGGGTCGCCCTCGACACCCACGCCCAGCTGCTCCCCACCGCCCGGATCCTCGACGACGCCGCGCCCACCCTCCTCGTCGTCGGCGAGGACGCCGACACCCGGCACCTGCCCGGCGTCGACCTGCTGCGGCTGCCCCTGCGCGACGGCCGCGTCGGCGTGCACGAACTGCTGGACGGGCTGTACGCGCGCGGCGTCCGCTCCGTCCTCCTCGAAGGCGGCCCCACCCTCGCGGGCGCCTTCGTCGCCGGGGGCGCCGTCGACCAGGTCGTCGGCTACCTCGCCCCGGTCCTCCTCGGCGCGGGCCCCGCGGCCCTCGCCGACGCCGGCATCACCACCCTCACCCGCGCGCTGCGCCTCGACATCACCGAGACCGCGCACATCGGATCCGATATCCGCATCACCGCCGTCCCGACCCCCAAGGGAGCCTGACCGTGTTCACCGGAATCGTCGAAGAGCTGGGCGAGGTCGTCGCCGTCGAGGAACTGCCGGACGCCTCCCGCTTCCGTCTCCGCGGCCCCCTGGTCACCGAGGGCGCCCGCCACGGCGACTCCATCGCCGTCAACGGCGTCTGCCTGACCGTGGTCGAGACCGGTGACGGCGAGTTCACCGCCGACGTCATGGCCGAGACCCTCAAGCGCTCCTCCCTCGGCGCCCTGGAGCCCGGCTCCCGGGTCAACCTGGAGCGCCCCATGGCCGTCGGCGGCCGGCTCGGCGGCCACATCGTCCAGGGCCACGTGGACGGCACCGGCACGATCCTGGAGCGGACCCCCTCGGAGCACTGGGAGCTCGTCCGGGTCGGCCTCCCCGCCCCGCTCGCCCGCTACATCGTGGAGAAGGGCTCCATCACCGTCGACGGCGTCAGCCTCACCGTGGTCGAGGTCGGCGACGACTGGTTCACCATCAGCCTCATCCCCACCACCCTCGCCCTGACCACGCTGGGACACAAGCAGCCCGGCGCCCCGGTCAACCTCGAAGTGGACGTCATCGCCAAGTACGTCGAGCGGCTGCTCGGCACGGACGGACGGGAGAACGACCAGTGAACTGGCTCAACTCGGAGGCGTTCACCGTCCTCGACCAGCACATCATGTGGTCCGACATGATCGGCAACACCATCGGCCTGATAGCCCTGGCCCTCGGCTGGCGCCGCTCCATCCTCACCTGGCCCGCCCAGCTCCTCTCCGGCCTCATCCTGGTCGGCGCCTACGCCTCCGCGCACCTCGCCGGCGGCGTCGGCAAGCAGCTCCTCGTCATCGGCGTCGCCGCCTGGGGCTGGTGGCAGTGGAACCGGGGCAGGCAGCAGGCGCAGGACGGCTCCATCGCCGTCCGCTTCGCGACCTGGAAGGAGCGCGGCGTCCTCGCGGGCGGCGCCCTCCTCGGCACCCTCGCCGTCGGCGGCCTGTTCACCCTCTACCCGTCGCTCTCCTGGAGCCCGTGGGCCGACGCGTACATCTTCGTCGGCACCCTCGTCGCGATGGTCGCCCAGGCCCGCGGCCTGGTCGAGTTCTGGTTCGCCTGGCTCCTCGTCGACCTCGTCGGCGTCCCGCTCGCCTTCAGCAGCGGCCTCGCCTTCTCCGGCCTGGTCTACGTCGTCTACTTCGCCCTCGTCCTGTGGGGCATGCGCGACTGGTGGCTCCGGACGCGCACCCCCGCTCTGGAAGGAGCCCCCGCATGAGCACCGCGCCGTCCGTCTGGGACACCGAGGACCTCGCCCTCGACCCCGTCGAGCAGGCCATCCGCGACATCGCCGCCGGCCGCCCCGTGGTCGTCGTCGACGACGAGGACCGCGAGAACGAGGGCGACCTCGTCATCGCCGCCGAGAAGGCCACCCCCGAGGTCGTCGCCTTCATGATGAGCGAGTGCCGCGGCCTGATCTGCGCCCCCATGGAGCACGACGAGCTGGAGCGGCTCCACCTCCCGCAGATGGTCGAGCACAACACCGAGTCGATGCGGACGGCCTTCACCGTCTCCGTCGACGCGAGCCCGGAGCACGGCGTCACCACCGGCATCTCCGCCGCCGACCGCGCCACCACCCTCCGGATGCTCGCGAGCGGCCACCACGAGCCGTCCGACTTCGTCCGCCCCGGCCACATCTTCCCGCTCCGGTCCCGAGAGGGCGGCGTCCTCGCCCGCCCCGGCCACACCGAGGCCGCCGTCGACCTGGCCCGCCTCGCGGGCCTGCGCCCGGCCGGCGCGATCGTCGAGATCGCCGGCGAGGACGGCGTGATGCTCCGCCTCCCCGAGCTCGTCCCCTTCGCCCGCAAGCACGGCCTGACGATCATCTCCATCGAGGACCTGATCGCCTACCGCCGCTCCGCCGAGCCCACCGTCCGCCGCGAGGCCGAGGTCCACCTCCCCACCGCCCACGGCGAGTTCACCGCCTACGGCTACCGCTCCACCGTGGACGGCGTCGAGCACGTCGCCCTCGTCCACGGCGAGATCGGCGACGGCGCCGACGTCCTCGTCCGGGTCCACTCCGAATGCCTCACCGGCGACGTCTTCCACTCGCTGCGCTGCGACTGCGGCCCCCAGCTCCAGGCGTCCATGGACCGCATCCAGGAGGCCGGCCGCGGTGTCGTCGTCTACCTCCGCGGCCACGAGGGACGCGGCATCGGCCTGCTCTCCAAGCTGCGCGCGTACGAGCTCCAGGAGCGCGGCCGCGACACCCTCGACGCCAATCTCGAACTCGGCCTGCCCGCCGACGCCCGCGACTACGCCGCCGGCGCGCAGATCCTCGCCGACCTCGGGGTCCGCAGCCTCCGGCTCATGACCAACAACCCCGACAAGATCGACGCCCTCACCCGCCACGGCCTCGCCGTCGAGGGCCGCGAGCCGATGCCGGTCACGGCCGGCGAGCACAACCTCCGCTACCTCACCACCAAGCGGGACCGGATGGGCCACGACCTGCCCTGGCTGGACGGCTCCCCGGCCCCCACCTGCGGCAACCAGTAACCCCGATCGTCTTTCGCACCCACCAAGGAGAACCATGAGCGGCAAGGGCGCACCCGTCCTCAGCGTGAAGAACTGCGGCGACCTGCGGGTCGCGGTCATCGCGGCGCAGTGGCACGAGAAGATCATGGACGGCCTCGTGGACGGCGCCCTGCGCGCCCTGTCCGAACTCGGCATCGACGAGCCCACCCTGCTCCGCGTCCCCGGCAGCTTCGAGCTCCCGGTCGTGGCGAAGGTCCTCGCCGAGCGCGGCTACGACGCCGTCGTCGCCCTCGGCGTGGTCATCCGCGGCGGCACCCCCCACTTCGACTACGTGTGCCAGGGCGTCACCCAGGGCCTCGTGCAGGTGTCGATCGACACCGGCGTGCCCGTCGGCTTCGGCGTGCTGACCTGCGACAACGAGGAGCAGGCGCTGGACCGGGCCGGCCTGGAGGGGTCGAACGAGGACAAGGGCCACGAAGCGGTCACCGCCGCCGTCGCCACCGCCACCACCCTCCGGTCGGTCAGCGAGCCCTGGCGCCAGTCCACGGAGTGAACCCTGGCGACGGGGCCCCAGGGTGAACCCGTACTCTAAGGACATCATGGCGAACAAAACCTTCGAAGAGCTCTTCACCGAGCTCCAGCTCAAGGCCGCCAACGGCGACCCCAGCACCTCCCGCACCGCGGAACTGGTCGGCAAGGGCGTCCATGCCATCGGCAAGAAGGTCGTCGAGGAGGCCGCCGAGGTCTGGATGGCCGCCGAGTACGAGGGCAAGGAGGCGGCCGCCGAGGAGATCTCGCAGCTGCTGTACCACGTCCAGGTGATGATGGTCGCCCGCGGGATCTCCCTCGACGACGTCTACGCCCACCTCTGACCCGACCGGCCCCGAGCACACCCCCCGTTTCCCACCACTCCCAGGCAAAGGAAGCCCACACCCATGCTGCGCATCGCCGTCCCCAACAAGGGTTCCCTCTCCGGACCTGCGTCGGCCATGCTCCATGAGGCCGGCTACCGCCAGCGCAAGGAGTCCAAGGAACTGGTGGTCATCGACCCCGACAACGAGGTCGAGTTCTTCTACCTGCGGCCGAAGGACATCGCCATCTACGTGGCCTCCGGGAAGCTGGACATCGGCATCACCGGCCGTGACCTGCTCCTGGACTCCGGCGCCAGCGCCGAGGAGATCCTGGCGCTGAACTTCGGCCGCTCCACCTTCCGCTACGCCACCCGCCCGGGCACCGCCAAGGGCCCGGAGGACTTCGGCGGCATGACGATCGCCACCTCCTACGAGGGCATCGTCGCCAAGCACCTCGCCGACCAGGGCATCGACGCCTCCGTCGTCCACCTCGACGGCGCCGTCGAGACCGCGATCCAGCTGGGCGTCGCCCAGATCATCGCCGACGTCGTCGAGACCGGCACCAGCCTGCGCAACGCCGGGCTCGAGGTCATCGGCGAGCCGATCCTCAAGTCCGAGGCGGTCGTGGTCCGCCGCCACGGCGCCGAGACCGACCACCCGCAGGTCCAGCAGTTCCTGCGCCGCCTCCAGGGCGTCCTGGTCGCCCGCAGCTACGTGATGATGGACTACGACTGCCGCGCCGAGCACCTGGAGCAGGCCGTCGCCCTCACCCCGGGCCTCGAGTCGCCGACCGTCTCCCCGCTGCACAACGAGGGCTGGGTCGCGGTCCGCGCGATGGTCCCCGCCAAGGAGGCGCAGCGGATCATGGACGACCTGTACGAGATCGGTGCCCGCGCCATCCTCACCACCGCGATCCACGCCTGCCGTCTCTGACGGCGGCCCGGCACCACCCGTACCGCACCGAGGAACCCCGATGTCCGAGCCGTCCACGCCCGCCCTCCCGGTCACCTTCCGGCCGGGCCGCACCCGCGCCGTCCTGCTGACCGTCGGGATCGTCATGTTCGTGGCGATCACCGCCGTGGCGTTGCTGCTGGAGCACCTCGGACCGGGGGAGCGGGCCAGCTTCGTCTTCACCGCCGCGCTCTTCCTCCTCGTCCTGGTGCTGCTGAGCCGCCCCAAGGTCGTCGCCGACAGCGAGGGCGTCACGGTCGTCAACATCACCCGCACCCGGCGCCTCGCCTGGGCGGAGATCCTCCGGGTCAACCTGCGCCCCGGCGACCCGTGGGTCTTCCTCGACCTCAGCGACGGCACCAGCCACCCCGCCCTCGGCATCCAGCCGGGCATCGCGAAGGAGGCCGCGATCCGCGACGCCCGCGCCCTGCGGGCCCTCGCGGAGAGTCGCGGCACCGGCGTCGAGGCGGCCTGAACCCCGAACCGGACGCCGGCACCCCGAACAACCCGGATACCGGCACCCCGAGCCTGCTGCCCCGAATCCGGACGCCGGCACCCCGAGCCTCCTCCCCCGAATCCGGACCCGGGACCCCGATCCGGCCCTCCGGGCGAACCCCTGTCCGTCCCCCATCCGGGGCGTCCCCCTGCCACGCGGGGCGTCCGCGTGACTACTCTTGAGGCGGTGGTGCCGAGCGCACCACCGCCTCGCGTGTGCAGGGCCGCCGCCGGCGGCCGGCGAGGCCACCCTGCGACCCGAGGAGTGACTCCCTCCGGCAATGGACGGATCGTCCGGTAGTACCCGCGCCGCCCCCTCGTCCGAGGCGGCGGCATGATCGTCTCCCTGCTGCTCCTCCTGGCAGCCCTCCTCCTGATCCTCGCCAACGGCTTCTTCGTCGCCGCCGAGTTCGGTCTCGTGACCGTCGAGCGCGCGGAGGCCGAGCGGGCCGCGGCCGCCGGCGACCGGCGCGCCCGCACGGTCGTCTCGGCGCTGCGCGAGCTGTCCTTCCAGCTCTCCGGCACCCAGCTCGGCATCACCCTCACCTCGCTCGTCATCGGCATGCTCGCCGAGCCCGCGCTCGCCTCGCTGCTGCGCGCCCCGCTGACCGCCACCGGGCTCCCCCCGGGCGCCGTCTCCGCGGTCGCCGTGGTCATCGGCATGCTGCTCGCCGCGGCGCTCCAGATGGTCGTCGGCGAGCTGGTCCCCAAGAACTGGGCGGTCTCCCGGCCGCTCCAGGTCGCCCGCTTCGTCGCCGCCCCGCAGCGCCGCTTCTCCGCCGTCTTCCGGCCGGTGATCGCCCTGCTCAACCGGGTGGCGAACGGGCTCGTCCGCGCCCTCGGCGTCGAGCCCACCGACGAGCTGGACTCGGTCCGCACCCCCGGCGAGCTGGAATCGCTCGCCCGGCACTCCGCCCGGGCCGGCGCCCTCGAACAGGACACCGCCGACCTCTTCGTACGGACCCTGTCCCTCGGCGGTCTCACCGCCGAGCAGGTCATGACCCCGCGCGTGAAGGTCAGCGCCCTCCAGTGGGACGCCACCGCTGCCGACGTCCTCAACCTCACCCGCGCCACCGGTCTCTCGCGCTTCCCCGTCTACCGGGACCGCATCGACGAGATCGTCGGCATGGTCCACCTCAAGGACGCCCTCGCCGTCGCCCCCGGGGCCCGCCCGCGGACCACGGTCGGGCGGATCGCCGTCCCGCCGCTGCTCGTCCCCGAGTCGCTGCCCGTCCGGACCCTCCTGGAGCGGCTGCGCCGCGCGCAGCCGATCGCCGTCGTCGTCGACGAGTACGGCGGCACCGCCGGCGTGGTCACCCTGGAGGACATCGTCGAGGAGCTCGTCGGCGAGGTCCGCGACGAGCACGACACCGCCGCCGACGCCCGCCCCGAGCTGGCCGCCGTGCCCGCCGAGGACGGCCGCCCCGCCTGGGAGGCCGACGGCTCCTGCCGGGTCCACACCCTGCGCCGGATAGGTCTCGACGTGCCGGACGGCCCGTACGAGACCGTCGCCGGGCTCGTCGCCGACCTCCTCGGCCGGCTCCCCGCCCCCGGCGACCGGGCCGAACTCCCCGGCTGGCGGCTCTCGGTCCGCCGCGTCCACCGCTTCCGGGCCGAACGGGTCCGGATCGTGCGCACCGCCCCCGTACCGATGGCGGAGGCCGTCCGATGAGCACCCTCCACCTCCTCCTCGCCCTCCTCCTGGTCCTGGCCAACGGCTTCTTCGTCGGCGCCGAGTTCGCCCTCGTCTCCGTCCGCCGCAGCCAGATCGAGCCGATCGGCGGCGCCCGCGCCGCACGGGTGCTGTACGGCCTGGAGAACCTGCCGCGCATGATGGCCGCCGCCCAGTTCGGCATCACCGTCTGCTCGCTCACCCTCGGCGCGGTCGCCGAACCGACCGTCGCCCACCTCCTGGAGCCGGCCTTCCACGCCGTCGGCGTCCCGGCCGGGCTCATCCACCCGCTCGGCTATGTGATCGCCCTCGCCGTGGTCGTCTTCCTCCACCTCGTCATCGGCGAGATGGTCCCGAAGAACCTGGCGATGGCCGCGCCCGAGCGGACCGCGCTGCTGCTCGCCCCCGCGCTCGTCGGCTTCGCCCGGCTCTGCGGGCCCGTCACGGCCGCCCTGGGCGCCTGCTCGCGCCTGGTCCTGCGGGCCTTCGGCGTCGAGCCGAAGGACGAGGTCGAGGCCGTCTTCACCAGCGCCCAGCTCGGCCGCCTCGTCGAGGACGCCGGGCAGGCCGGACTCCTCGACCCCGCCGAGCAGGAGCGCCTGGAGGACGCCCTGGAGCTGGGCAGCCGTCCGGTCACCGACGTCCTCCTCCCGGCCGCCGCGCTCGTCACCGTCCCGCCGTCCGTCACCCCGCGCGAGATCGAGGAGCTGACCGTACGGACCGGCTACTCGCGCTTCCCGGTCCGCGCCGAGGGCCGGCACCCGGCCGTCTTCCTGGGCTTCGTGCACGTGAAGGACGTCCTGGACGCGGACGAGCGGGAGCGGCCGGTGCCGCGGCAGCTGTGGCGCCCGATGGCGACCGTCGGCGCCGAACTGCCGCTCGACGACGCCCTCACCGTGATGCGCCGGGCGGCGACCCATCTCGCGCAGGTCGCCGACGCCTCCGGGCGGATCCTGGGCCTCGTCGCCCTGGAGGACGTCCTGGAGACCCTGGTGGGCGAGGTCCGCGACCCCGCCCACCGACTGCGCCCGGCCCCGGATCCGGTCGCGACCCCGGGCCCTGCCCGGCGGATCATGGCCGGGTAGGCCCTGGGCGTCAGAACGGGGGGTCCTGCTGGGGGCCGCGGTCCGAGGGGCCGCGGCCCGACAGGACCTCCCCGTACGCCTGCATGAGGTCACCGAGCCGCAGCGTCGCCAGGTCCTCCCGGGTGAGCGTCCCGGAGTAGCCGGAGAGCCGCAGGTCCCGGTAGGCGCACGACTTCTCGTACAGGGTGCGCAGGAAGCGGCCGTTGCCCAGCTCGTCGATCCAGCCCTGCTCGACCACGTGGGCGCTGATCGACCGCAGTTCCTCCAGCGCCTCCTCGTCCCAGCCGTCGCCGTTGGCCGCGGCGAGGACCTCCCCGATGGCGGTCAGTTCCAGCGGCCGGTACGAGGGGAAGTCGACCCGGGTGGTGAACCGGGAGGAGAGCCCCGGGTTGGCGGCGAGCAGCCGGTCCATCCCCTCCGGATAGCCCGCCAGGATGACCACGAGGTGGTCCCGGTTGTCCTCGGCCCGCTTCAGCAGCACCTGGAGGGCCTCGTCGCCGTAGGCGTCGCCCTTGCTGTAGCCGGAGTTGGAGAGCGCGTACGCCTCGTCGACGAAGAGCACCCCGCCGACCGCCGAGTCGATCAGCTCGTTCGCCTTCACCGCCGTCTGGCCGAGGAACTCGCCGACCAGATCGGCCCGCTGCGCCTCGACCAGGTGGTCGCCGCCGAGCAGACCGAGCGCGTAGAAGACCCGGCCCAGGATCCGGGCCACCGTCGTCTTGCCGGTGCCGGACGGCCCGGAGAAGACGAAGTGCCGCTTCGGCGGCTGCACGGGCAGCCCCTGCCCGGCCCGCAGCCGGGCCATCTCCAGCTGCGCCGAGAGCGCCTTGACCTGCCGCTTCACCGGCTCCATCCCGACCATGCCCTCCAGCTCGGCGAGGGCCTCGGCGAGCAGCACCGGATCGGTCGGCCCGGCCGGGAAGCGCGGCGGCCCGGGCTGCGCGGGCACCGGCGAGCTGTGGCGTACGACCTCCGGCGGCGCGGCGGGCGGCACCGGGTCGGGGAAGCGGCGCAGCCCGTCGCCGCCGGGCGTGCCGGGCTCCGCCTCCGGCCCCGGGGCGGTGTCGGTGCCCTCCTGCCCGGGGGCGACACCGGCCTGGCCGAGGGCGACGGTGGCGAGCCCGGCCTGCTCGTCCATGCCGTCGAGCCCGTCGAAGCCGTCGTACTCGGCGATGGCGGCGAGCCGGGCCGCGGTGTCCATGAAGGCCGGATCGACGCGGTGCACCGCGCGGTAGAGGGGGAGCGCGGCGGCGCTGCGGCCGGTGCCCTCGTGGGCGCGGGCGAGCCAGTAGCGCAGCTCCTTGCGCTGCGGCTGCTCGCTGCGGCAGCGCATCAGCGCGGCGGAGAGGAGCGGCTCGGCCTGCCCGTACATCTCCAGGCGCACCCGGGCCATGCCGCCGAAGAGGCCGGCCTCGATGCCGAGCAGCGGATCGTCCACGAGGGGCTCGGTGTGCCGGACCAGCTGCTCCCAGTCCTTGACCAGGTAGGCGCGGCAGGCGTGCAGGAAGCGGACCTGCGGGTCGGTGTCGACCGGCGGCAGCTCGGCGAGCGCCCGGTCGAGCTCGGGGACGTGCCGCCCGTCGAGCCAGTGGGAGGCGTGCGCGAGCAGCAGGTCGCGCGGGCTCTCGAGCACCGGCTGCACCCACCAGCCGAGCCAGTACCAGGAGTTGAGGGTGCGGCGGTGCCGGGCGCGCTGTTCTCCGAAGCGCTCGCGGCTGCGGTACATGCGCAGCAGCGCGGCCGTCGTGTCCACCCGGAGGGCGTGCAGCCCCAGCCAGGCGTCCGCCATGCCGGGGTCGATCCTGACCGCCGCCCGGAACTCCTCCTCGGCCTGCGGATAGGCGCCCATCGTGTAGGCGTCCACTCCGCGCAGCCAGGCGAGCTCGGCGGGGGCCTGCGCGCCCTGCGTGCCGATGTCCATCGGGTCCCCCACAACCGTCGGCGTATGGACGGGATTTGACCGCACCTGCGGGCATCGTACCTGCGCAGGGGTGGTGCGCTTAAGGAGAAGCGCAAGATCCGGAATCGGTGACCCTGGGTGAGCGCGAGGGGTCGGAAGCCGTCCGGGAAGGGGTGCTGCGGGCAGAACGAAGCCCCCGATCACGGGGGAACAACCGGGGGCTTCGTGTCCGCGGCGGCTGTCGAAAAGCCGCACATTGAGAACGTAAGACCTGTACGCCCCCGGGGTCAAGCGCAGTTGAGGCACTTGCGGAAGCGGAGTTCCGGCGGCTCAGTCCACCGCCATCACGCCGTCACGGTGGGTGATGATCTGGTCCGGGGCCGCTGTCACAGCAGGCCCGGGAAGCCAGTCGTAGCCCTCGTTCCGCTCCCGTACCAGGGTGTCGGCGAAGGGCCGCGACGGGTCCTCGGCGAAATGGCGAGTCTCCGCCATCACCCAGCCGTCCCAGAACTCCGCCTGCTCCGGTCCGTCCCGGCGCCTGCCCCGGTCCCAGGAGGCCCCGGCCGGCCGCTCCATCCACAGCAGCCACGCCAGCCACGGGCGCAGCTCCCGCCGCCCGGACCCCACGCCCTCCACCAGCACCACGGGCGCCGGGGGCAGCTCGCGGGCGGGGCCGAAGCGCCGCAGGGTCCAGTCGTACGGGTGATAGCGCGCGGTCGCGCCGCGCTCCAGCGGCTCCAGGACCTGCTCGCGCAGCCGGCCGGTCCAGGCGAAGAGCTCGTCGTGGGTGGCGAGGTCGTCGAGGCGCAGGACGGGCGCGCCGCCGAGGGCGGCGGCGAGCCGGCCGGCGAGCGTGGACTTGCCGGAGCCGGCGTGGCCGTCGACCGCGACCAGCCGGACGGGGCCGAGCGAGGGCGGCAGCCGGCGCAGCGCGCGGGCCGCGCGGTCGAGGTCGTCCATGCGGCCCAGGGTAGGCCAGGGGGTGCCGTCGCAGGTCAGCGAGGTGCCGCCGTCAGTGGTCTCTACCCATGTCGGTGGCGGCGACGCGGGCCGAAGTGCTGGCGGAGCCCCCGCCGAGCCGGGATAGTGGGCCCGCGCAGCCCGCCCGATCGCCGTTCCGTCCTCGACTGGGGGTCCTCGCCATGCCCGGATCAGCCTCACGCCGGACCGTCCTCGCCGCAGCGCTCGCGGCCGCCGCGGGCACGGCCGCGGCCGGAGCCGTACCGGCCTCGGCGTCCGCACCCGGTGGTACGGGGGAGGGCGCCGGCCAGGCGTCCCCGGAGACCGTCGCCAACCGCTTCTGGTCCACCTTCACCGACTGGCGGTCCGGGGCCGCCGAGGGCACCCGGGCCGTCGCCGGGCTCCGCCCCGGCCTGGTCCTGGCCGCGCCCCTGGGCCGTACCGACTACACCGATCCGCACACCGGGCTCACCTCCGCCTGGGAGTACGCCCGCTGGACCTCGCCCGCGCACACCCCCGCGGTGCCGGCCACCGAGGTGATCGCCTCCTGGAACGCCCGCACCCCGGCCGGCACCTGGCTCCAGGTCGAGCTGTCCGGCACGTACGCGGACGGCACGGCGACCCCGTGGTTCGTGATGGGCCGCTGGGCCTCGGGCGACACCGACATCCGGCGGACCTCGGTCGACGACCAGACCGACGGCCGGAGCAGCGTCTGGACGGACACCCTCGCGGTCGACGACCCGGCGAGCGGCCTCCGGCTGGCCGCGTACCGGCTCCGGCTCACCCTCTACCGCCGCCCCGGCACCACCCTCACCCCCACGGTCTGGCGGCTCGGCGCGATGGCCTCGGACGTCCCGGACCGCTTCACGGTCCCGGCCTCCGCGCCCGGCCTCGCCCGCGAGCTGGCCGTCCCCCGCTACTCCCAGAACACCCACGTCGGCCAGTACCCCGAGTACGACAACGGCGGCGAGGCGTGGTGCAGCCCGACCTCCTCGCAGATGATCCTCGAACACTGGGGCAGGCGGCCCTCCGCGGCGGAGCTGGCCTGGGTGAACCCCGACTACGCCGACCCGCAGGTCTGCCACGCGGCCCGGTACACCTACGACCACCAGTACGAGGGCTGCGGGAACTGGCCCTTCAACGCCGCCTACGCGGCCTCCTACCCCTCCATGAACGCCGTGGTGACCCGGCTGCGCTCGCTGACCGACCTGGAGACCCTGATCCGGGCGGGCATCCCGGCCATCACGTCCCAGTCCTTCCGCCCGGAGGAGCTGACCGGCGCCGGCTACGGCACCTCCGGCCACCTCATGACGGTGATCGGCTTCACCACCGAAGGCGACGTGATCGCCAACGACCCGGCCTCCCCGTCCAACGAGGCCGTCCGCCGGGTCTACCGCCGCCGCGAGTGGGAGAACATCTGGCTCCGTACCAAGCGGTACAACGCGAGCGGGAAAGTGGTGTCCGGCACAGGCGGGGTCTGCTACCTGTACTTCCCCGACCGGCCGACTTCCGCGCAGCGCAAGGCGCTTCGGGCGGTCGGCGTGGTGTGAGCCGGACCGCGGCGGGGCGGGGGTGTGAGGGACGTCTCTGGTCCGGAGGCGGCCGGGTGCCTCATGGTGGTGGCCATGAGCGCCACCACCACCCTCGCCGGACGTCTTCTCTCCCGCACGCGCACGGGCGGCCCCAAGGACGACCGGGGCCCCGAGCTGCTGGAGCACGTCCTCGGCTGGACCCTCGTCGTCCTGCTCGCCGTCCTGGTCACCCGAGCGGGTCTCATGTGACCCGGCGGGCGGTCAGCGCGGCTCGCCGGGCGGGAGCAGGATCCCGCTGACCCGTACGGTCCGGTCGGCCCAGACGGGCGCCGCGGCCAGCCGCGTCCACTCGGCGTCCCGGCGCCCCGGCAGCGCGCGCCCCTGGCTGGCCCAGAGCGCGTAGAGGGCCTGGTAGATCGGCGGGTCCGGATGGACCTGCACCGGGACGGGTGCGGGCAGAGGCACGGGCGCGGGTGTCTCCGCCGGAGCCGTGGCCTGCGCGGGGAGCGGTGCCGGTGCGGCGCCCTCGGGGGCGGGTCCGGGTGCGGCCGGCGCCTCCGGAGGCCAGTGAGGAGCCTGCGGAACCTGCGGAACCGATTCTTCACCGCGCGGTTCGGTCTGCCGATGCCGACCGACTCCGCTGGGTGTGGAGTACAGGGTGGTCATGCCCGGACCAACGCGTCCCGGCCTGCCGGGGTCACCGCCGAACGGATTCGGGCGACAGTTCGCCTCTTACCCGCACCCACATGCGCTTCCCCCCGCACCCGCATGCGCTTCCCTCCCGCACCGGCGCCGCCTCCCCGTCCCGCGCACGCCTCTGGTCCTCGGCCTCAGGTCTGACGTACCGTCAGATCTCCTTCGAGGACCAGGAGGTCAGCCGTGGACGACGACCGGCCCGTCGCGCTCGACGAATACCCCGTGCACCAGGCCCCGCTGTCGATGAAGCACCACGTCAGCGGCGACCGGAACGTCTACGACCGCTGCATCTTCCACGTCCTCGACCACTCCGGCCGCGCCCTGCTCATCGCCGGGCTCGGCGTCTACCCCAACACCGGGGTCGTCGACGCCTACGCCACCCTGCGCACCGGTGACCGGCTGCACGCCGTCCGCGCCTCCGACGCGCTCGGCGGCGACCGGATGCGCCTGGAGGTAGGCCCACTCCGGATCACCGTCGACGAACCCCTCCGGCGCTTCACCCTGAGCTGCGCCGCGGACCCGGCCGACCCCGACGGGCTCTCCTTCGACCTCACCTGGACCGCCGACTTCCCGGCCCTCTGGGAGCCGCACCACCTCCAGCGCACCGGCGGCCGGCTCACCCTCGAAGGGCGCCGCTTCGTCCAGGCGGGCCGCTGCGCGGGCGTGATCCGGGCCGGCGGCGAGCGGTTCGAGGTCACGGCGGGGGAGTGGACCGGCACCCGCGACCGCAGCTGGGGCGTCCGCCCGATCCCCGGCGAGGAGCCCGGCCGCGCCGCCGAGTCGCGCCCCGAGGGCTTCCACTGGCTCTGGATACCCATGCGCTTCGACGACCGCTTCGTCATGGTCGTCGCGCAGGAGGATGCCGACGGCTACCGCACCCTCAACCAGGCCCAGCTCGTCCGCAACGGGCGGCGGGACACGCAACTCGGCTGGCCGCGCACCGAGATCGCCTACCGGCCCGGCACCCGCCACCCCGAGAGCGCGGTCGTCCACCTCGCCGACCCCGGCGGCAAGCCCCTGGAGATCGGCGTCGAGATCCTCGCCTCCTCGCCGCTCGCCGTCGGCGCCGGTTATCCGCCGGCCGGCGACTGGCAGCACGGCACCTGGCAGGGCCGCGACTGGACCGACCGGCGCGTCTACGACCTCTCCGACCCGTCGGCCCACCCCCTCGCCGCGTACGGGGTGACCGACCACGCGGCCCGCTTCACCCTGGACGGCCGCACCGGCCACGGCATCTTCGAGCACGGCTCCTTCGGCCGCCACGACCCCAGCGGCTTCACCGACTTCACCTCGACCGCCCGCTGAACCCCGATCGTTCCGCGTCCTGATCATCCAGATCATCCCGATCGTTCCGCGTCCCGTCGCAGAGGAGGTACGCATGGCCACGGCACCGCGTCCCCGCACCACCACCCGCGACCCCGAGGAGCTCGCCGTCCGGCTCACCGCCTGGCTCGACCGCAGGCTCCCCGGAGCGGCCGTCTCCGGTCTCGCCGTCCCCGGCTCCAACGGCATGTCCAGCGAGACCCTGCTCTTCGACCTGGAGCACCCGGAAGCCCCGGTGCGCGGCTGCGCGCTGCGGCTGGCCGCCGACCCGGCGGCGTACACCGTCTTCCCCGACTACGACATGGCCCGCCAGCACCGCGTGATGGCGCTCGTGGCGGAGCACACCGACGTGCCCGTCCCACGGGTGCTGTGGCTGGAGGAGGACCCGGCGCCGCTCGGCGCGCCGTTCTTCGTGATGGCCCGCGCCGAGGGCCGGGTGCCGCCGGACGTCATGCCGTACACGTACGAGGGGAACTGGCTGCACGCCGCCACCGACGCCCAACGCGCCCTGCTGGAGGCCGAGTCGGTGGCGGTCCTGGCGCGGCTGCACGACCAGGTCCCCGCGAAGGAGGCCGAGTTCCTGCTCCCGGACGGCGGGGGCAGCCCGCTGCGCCGCCATGTCGACGCCCAGCGCGCCTACTACGCCTGGGTGGTGGAGGGGCTCGCGCCGTCACCGCTCATCGAGGCCGCCTTCGCGCGCCTGGAGGAGCTGTGGCCCGACGACGAGGGGCCCGCGGTGCTCTGCTGGGGGGACGCCAGGATCGGCAACATCGTCTACGACGGCTTCACCCCGGCCGCGGTCCTCGACTGGGAGATGGCGGCCTGCGCGCCCCGGGAGGTCGACCTCGGCTGGACCGTCTACCTGCACCGCTTCTTCCAGGACCTGACGGTGAGCTTCGGCCAGCCGGGACTGCCGGACCTCCTGCGCCGCGAGGCGGTCGAGCGGCGGTACGCCGAACTCACCGGGCACACCCCGCGCGCGATGGAGTTCCACACCCTCTACGCGGCGCTGCGGCACGCGATCGTGATGCTGAGGATCGCGTACCGCCAGGCGTACTTCGGCGAGGTCGAGGTCCCCGCGGACCCCGACCGCCTCATCCTGCACCACGCCACCCTCGCGGCGATGGTGCGCGGAAGCTACTGGACCGACGCGGGCTAGCCGGGGCTCAGGCCGCGCGGCGCAGCTGGGCCGCGCGGATCGGCCGCGAGCCCGGGCCGCCGATGTGCGAGAACGGCTGGGTCCGCCAGTCGAGGCCCTGGGGCAGCGTCAGGAGCAGCGCGGTGTCCTGCTCCTGGACGCCGGCGCCGTCGTCGGCGGAATCGGCCTCGTCGGCGGCCCGGCCGGTGCCGGGGCAGACCGTGAGGGTGAAGGGGTTCCACGGCGACGGGCACAGCGCGTGCTCGGGCAGCGCGTCCTCGTCCGCCAGCAGGGCGATCGGCTGATCGCACTCCGGGCACATCACCCGGAACATCTCGAACGTGTCGTACGTGTCGAACTCATCGAACGGATCGACGGAATCAACGGGCTCCTGCATGGAGACTCCCCCTCGGAACAGGTCGGCCGATGCTGTGCGGCCGGAACCACAGCAAGCCCTTCCCATGCGGAACTCCGCATAACCGTGAGCCGTACCCCGATGCCTGGTCCGAACCTGTGGCGTTCGTCACATGCCCGGTAAAGGTGCCCCGGGACTGCCGCATTGCGGCGCATACGGCCCGCTCCCGGCTGGGCCCGGGACCCTTCGGCGCAATAGGGTCGGCGCATGGAGGAGCTGGATCGTCAGATCGTGGAGTTGCTCGTCAAGGACGGGCGCATGAGCTACACCGACCTGGGCAAGGCCACCGGCCTGTCCACGTCGGCGGTGCATCAGCGCGTCCGCCGGCTGGAGCAGCGCGGTGTCATCCGCGGCTATGCCGCAGTCGTCGACCCCGAGGCGGTGGGCCTGCCGCTGACCGCCTTCATCTCGGTCAAACCCTTCGACCCCAGCGCCCCCGACGACACCCCCGACCGGCTCGCCGACATCCCCGAGATCGAGGCGTGCCACAGCGTCGCCGGCGACGAGAACTACATCCTCAAGGTGCGGGTCGCGACCCCCCTGGAGCTGGAGCACCTGCTCAGCCGCATCCGCTCCCAGGCGCACGTCTCCAGCCGCACCACCGTCGTCCTGTCCACCCCGTACGAAGCCAGGCCGCCGCGCATTTAGCCTGGTCGCATGAGCGAAAGCCTGAATTCCGGCGCACACCGCACCGTGCTCCTGCGCGGTGGAGAAGTCCACAGCCCCGCCGATCCCTTCGCCACCGCCATGGTGGTGGAGCGCGGCCACATCGCCTGGGTGGGCGAGGAGGGCGCCGCCGACGCCTTCGCCTCCGGCGTGGACGAGGTGATCGACCTGGAGGGCGCGCTCGTCACCCCGGCCTTCGTGGACGCGCACGTCCACACCACGGCCACCGGCTTCGCGCTCACCGGCCTCGACCTCTCCGCCGCGGCCTCGCTCGCCGAGGCCGCGGAGCTCGTCCGCGCCCACGCCGCCGCCCGCCCCGAGGACCGCATCCTCATCGGGCACGGCTGGGACGCCTCCCGCTGGCCCGAGCGGCGCCCGCTCACGCGCGAGGAGCTGGACGGCCTCACCGGCGGCCGTCCGCTCTACCTCACCCGGATCGACGTGCACTCCGCCGTCGTCACCACCGCGCTGCTCGACCTCGTCCCCGGCGTACGGGGGCTCGACGGCTTCCACGACGGGCGGGCCCCGCTGACCGGCGACGCCCACCACGCCGTCCGCGCCGCCGCCTTCGCCGCCGTCTCCCCGCGCCAGCGCGCCGAGGCCCAGCGCGCCGCCCGCGCCCACGCCGCCTCCCTCGGCATCGGCACCCTCCACGAGTGCGGCGGGCCGAGGATCTCCTCCGAGGACGACTTCACCGGCCTGCTGGACCTCGCCCGCGGCGAACCCGGTCCCCGCGTGGTCGGCTACTGGGCCGACCTCGACATCGAGCGGGCCCGCGCGCTCGGCGCCCTCGGCGCCGCCGGCGACCTCTTCGCCGACGGCTCCCTCGGCTCGCACACCGCCTGCCTCCACGAGCCGTACGCGGACTCCGCCGGGCACACCGGCTCCGCCCACCTGGACGCCGCCGAGGTCGCCGCCCACGTCGTGGCCTGCACCGAGGCGGGCCTCCAGGCCGGCTTCCACGCCATCGGCGACGCCGCCGTCGGCGCCGTCGTGGACGGCGTCAGGGCCGCCTCCGAGAAGCTCGGCCTCGCCCGGATCCGGGCCGCCCGGCACCGCGTCGAGCACGCCGAGATGCTCACCCCCGAGACCGTCGCCGCCTTCGCCGAGTTCGGCCTCACCGCCTCCGTCCAGCCCGCCTTCGACGCCCTCTGGGGCGGCGACGAGGGCATGTACGCCGAGCGCCTCGGCGTCGAGCGGGCCCGCACGCTCAACCCGTACGCGGCCCTGCTGCGCGCCGGTGTGCCGCTCGCCTTCGGCTCGGACAGCCCGGTCACCCCGCTCGACCCGTGGGGAACCGTCCGGGCCGCCGCCTTCCACCGCACCCCCGAGCACCGGGTCTCGGTCCGGGCCGCCTTCACCGCCCACACCCGCGGCGGCTGGCGCGCGGTCGGCCGGGACGACGCCGGCACCCTGGTGCCGGGCGCCCCCGCCGACTACGCGGTCTGGCGGACCGGCGACCTGGTCGTCCAGGCCCCCGACGACCGGGTGGCCCGCTGGTCCACCGACCCCCGTTCCGGAACGCCCGGTCTGCCTGATCTGTCCCCTGATGTCGACCTCCCGGTCTGCCTGCGGACCGTGGTGGATGGACGGACGGTTTTCGTACGGCCGAACGAGTGATGTCCGGTTGACGGCCACCCGGATGTACGCACCACGGGTTCGTCCCCGACCTGCGGATCTTCCTGTCCCGCCTGCGGCTTTTCGGGAACCTCGCAGGTCAAGCGGGTGTTGACAGCCGACCGCCATGGCCCGGTAGGTTCTCGGGCGTCCACCACAGGACGTCCGACCGGACCACACCTCCTCGCCCGCGCCGACCGCCGCCCGCGCCTCGGCCGCGAGGGAAGGTTTCGCCGGCGGAAGGTGCGACCCGGGTGGGGCCCGGACGTTCAGTAGACAACGGCCTTCGGCCGATCCGCAGCCAGCGGGTCCCGGGTCGGACCGAAGGACGTCGGGCCCCGCACCGCACCCGCCCCGCGCCCGCGCGTCGCACGTCTCACACCCCATAGGACCGGACCACGCCGAAGACCTCGCTAAGGTGGGGGCCTGTGTCTGTATCCGAAGGGGCAGTAGTGAACGACGGTGGCGTGAGGCGTTACGGCCCGCTCGGCAAGGCTTTGGTGATCATTCCGACCTACAACGAGGCGGACAACATCAGGCCGATCGTCGCGCGCGTACGGGAGGCCGTGCCGGAGGCGCACATCCTCGTCGCCGACGACAACAGCCCCGACGGCACCGGCAAGTTCGCCGACGAGCTCGCCTCCGAGGACGACCACGTCCACGTCCTGCACCGCAAGGGCAAGGAAGGGCTGGGCGCCGCCTACCTGGCGGGCTTCAGCTGGGGCATGGAGCACGGCTACGACGTCCTCGTCGAGATGGACGCCGACGGCTCCCACCAGCCCGAGGAGCTGCCCCGGCTGCTCACCGCGCTCAAGGGCGCCGACCTGGTCCTCGGCTCCCGCTGGGTGCCCGGCGGCCGGATCGTGAACTGGCCCAAGTCCCGCGAGTTCATCTCCCGCGGCGGCAGCCTGTACTCCCGCCTCATGCTCGACGTGCCCATCCGGGACGTCACCGGCGGCTACCGCGCCTTCCGCAAGGAGACCCTCCAGGGCCTCGGCCTGGAGGACGTCGCCTCGGCCGGCTACTGCTTCCAGGTCGACCTCGCCCGCCGGGCCGTCGCCGCCGGCTTCCACGTCGTCGAGGTCCCGATCACCTTCGTCGAGCGCGAGATCGGCGACTCCAAGATGAGCCGGAACATCGTCGTCGAGGCGCTCTGGCGGGTCACCGGCTGGGGCGTGACCGCCCGCGCCGAGAAGCTCTCCAAGGCCCTGGGCAGCCGCAAGCGCGCCTGATCCACTTCGGCCCCCCGGCCCCCGGAGCCCGGCTCCGGGGGCTGATCCTTCCTTTACGACGTTCCTGCGGCGCGCCAGGCACACTGGACGGCATGACGACCGGCGCAACGCCCCCTCCCGCCCCCAAGCGCTCCCGTGCGCGCACCTTCCTCCCGCTGGGCCTCGCCGCCTGGCTGGTCCTGGAGATCTGGCTGCTCACCGTCGTGGCGAACGCGGCGGGCGGGCTGACCGTGCTGCTGCTCCTCGTCGGCGGCGCCGTCCTCGGCGCCACCGTCGTCAAGCGGGCCGGCCGCCGGGCCTTCGCCAACCTCTCCGCCACCTTCCAGCAGGCCCAGGCCGCCGCGCAGAGCGGTACGCCGCCGACCGCCGCCGACCGCAAGGGCGCCGAGGACCGCAACGGCTTCCTGATGCTCGGCGGGCTGCTCCTGATGCTCCCCGGCCTGATCTCCGACGTGGCGGGTCTGCTGCTGCTCGTGCCCCCGGTCCGTACGGCCCTCGGGCGCGCCGCGGAGAAGGCCGTCGAGCGCCGGATGACCGCCGCACCTCCCGGAAGCCTCCAGGACGCCTTCCAGCAGGCCCGTATGCACCGCCCGGACGGCAAGGTCGTCCAGGGCGAGGTCATCCGCGACGAGGCGCCCCGGAGCCCGTACGGCCCCGCCGAAGGCGGGCGCCCGCCGCTGACGCCCTGAGCGTGACCGCCGCGGCCGTCACGCGGGAACCTTGAGCGGGGCGCCCGCCGCGGCCGTCACGCGGGGACCCTGAGCGGGCGGCCGCGGCGAAGGCGGGCGGCCACCGCGGCCGTCACGCGGCAACGCCGAGGGGCCCGGTACACGTTTCGTGTACCGGGCCCCTCGGCGTTTCTCTGCCGTGGCGTCCGTCAGGCGGACTTGCGGCTGTCGCGCGGATGCACCGCGATGTTCATGGCGCCGGAGCGCAGGACGGCCAGCCTCTCGGCGAGGACCTCCTCCAGCTCCTCGCGGGTACGCCGCTCCATGAGCATGTCCCAGTGCGTACGCGCAGGCTTGCCCTTCTTCTCCTCGGGTCCGTCGCCGTCCACCAGAAGCGCCTGGCTTCCGCAGACCTTGCATTCCCACTCCGGCGGAATTTCCGCCTCCACCGAGAAGGGCATCTCAAAACGATGGCCCTTCTCGCATGCGTACTCCACGGCCTGGCGCGGGGCCAGATCGATGCCGCGGTCGGTCTCGTAGCTCGTCACCACGAGGCGCGTGCCGCGAAGAGCTCGCTCACTCATGAATCGTGCCTCCCGGGCTTGTCGCCCACAGGACAGGTGTCGCTGTCGTCGTCATCCGGTCAACGTCCGGTCGGCGATAAAGATTCCCGTTCCGGGTCATGCGTCGCCCGTCGTGCCGCCCCTTGTTGTACCCACCAGTGCCCGTTTTGTCACATCTGGCGGCAGATATGACACGGCGTCTTCACTAAAGCAGCACGCAGTAACGGTCCGCCTGGCAGGCCAAACGCGTACACTACCGGCCTTTCACTTCCGCGTCTAAATTCGCTCGGGTACGACATTGCCCGCCTCGTGTGCGGCGTCCCGTAGGGGCACCCTGGCGAGCAGCGCGAAACCGGCCACGAAGAAGATCACCAGAGAGATGATGGCAGCTCGATAGCTGTCCGTCAGCTGATACACGAGCCCGAACATCAGCGGGCCCAGCCAGCTCAGCCCGCGGTCGCTCAGCTCGTACGCCGAGAAGTACTCCGCCTCCTTGCCCTCGGGGACCAGGTGCGAGAAGAGCGAGCGGGACAGCGCCTGGGTGCCGCCCATCACGAGCCCGATCGCCGCCGCCAGGCAGTAGAAGAAGACCGGCGCCCCGGCCGGCAGCAGGTACCCGGCCATGAGGATGACCGTCCAGACGACCAGCGCGCCCAGGATCGTCCGCTTGGCGCCGTGCGTCCGGGCGAAGCGGGCCATCAGCAGGGCGCCCGCCACCGCGAGCACCTGCACCAGCAGCACCGCCGTGATCAGGGTGGTCTTCTCCAGGCCCAGCTCCTCCTCGCCGAAGATCGCCGCCTGCGAGATCACCGTCTGCACCCCGTCGTTGTAGACCAGGTACGCGAGCAGGAAGGCGAGCGTCAGAGGATGCTTGCGCATGTCCTTGATGGTCGACCGCAGCTGCCGCCAGCCCGCGCCGACCGCGCCCCCGCCCGCCGGCCGGTCCGTGCCCGCGGAGGGCGGCAGCCGCCGGTCGCGCAGCCGCCGCAGCGGGATCAGCGCCCACGCGCCCCACCACAGGCCCGCCGAGGCCAGGCAGATCCGCACCGCCTCGCCCTCCTCCAGGCCGAAGGACTCGTGGGCCGAGTACAGGACGAGGTTGAGCACCAGGACCAGGGCGCCGGAGGTGTAGCCGAAGGCCCAGCCGCGCGAGGAGACCTTGTCCCGCTCCTCGGGATCGGCGATCTGCGGCAGATAGGCGTTGTAGAGCATCATGGCGACCGCGAAGGAGGCGTTCGCCACGATCAGCAGGAAGGCGCCCAGCAGATACCGGGTGCCCTCCAGGAAGAACATGCCGGTCGTCGCGCCGGCCCCGAGGTACGCGGCCGCCGCGAGCAGCGGCTTCTTGCGGCCCCAGCGGTCCGCCGCCGCGCTCACCAGCGGCATCGCCACGATGGCCACGACCAGCGAGACGGAGACCGCGTACGGGAAGAGCGAACCCGGGGCCACCGGTATGCCCAGCGGGTACACCAGCTTCCCCTCGCCGCCGGCGGCGTTCTCGGCCACCGTCTTGAGGTACGGCCCCAGGAACACGGTGACGACGCTGGTCGAGTAGACCGAGCAGGCGAAGTCGTAGAAGTACCAGCCGCGCTGCTCCCGTCCGCGCGCGGCCGGGTCGGTGATGGGCCCCTCAGGACCTGTCGTCTCGGCGGTCACGGCCGCACGCCCCCTCGCTCGTCCCCGTCCCGGGACGCCCGCCCGGCCTCAGGTCCATGCCCCACGGGCGGTGAGGACCTCGCGCAGCGTCTCCAGATGATCGGTCATGATGCCATCGACCCCCAGGTCCAGGAGAGACTCCATGCGCTCCGGATCGTTCACGGTCCACACGTGGACCTGGAGCCCGCGCGCGTGCGCCGCCCGGACGAAGCGGCGGTCCACCACGCGGATCCCGCCCTGCGTCTCCGGGACCTGCGCGGCCACCGCCCCGGCCCGCAGCGGGGCCGGGACGCCGAGCGAGCGCATCCGCAGCGCGGCGACGCCGGTCACGCCGTACGAGGTGGCGAGCCGGGGCCCCGCGAGCCGCTGCGCCCGAGCGATCCGGGCCTCGGTGAAGGAGCTGACCAGGACCCGGTCCCAGGAGTCGGTCCGGGAGATCAGGTCGATCAGCGGGACGAGCGCCGACTCGGCCTTGAGGTCCACGTTCCAGCGGGCCTCGGGGAACTCCTGGAGCAGGTCCTCGAAGAGCGGCAGCGGTTCCTTGCCGGCCACCCGTGCCTCCCGCACCGCCGCCCACGGCAGGTCGCGGATGAGCCCCCCGGCGTCCGTCACCCGGTCCAGGGTCGCGTCGTGGAAGGCGACGAGCACGCCGTCGGCGGTGGTGTGCACATCGGTCTCGAAGTAGCGGTAGCCCGCCGCGGCGGCCCGGCGGAACGCGGCGGCGGTGTTCTCCAGGCCGTCCGCCGTGCCGCCCCGGTGGGCGAAGGGCAGCGGGAGCGGGTGGTCGAGGTAGGGGTGGCGTACGCGAGTCACCGCCGCAGTATGGCGCCTTCCGGTGACTCCGCGACGACCGGCGTGTCGACGGCGTCCGGCCCGGGGGTGGCCTCCTGTTCCGGTGCGTCGGCGGCGTCCGGCTCGGGGACGGCGAAGAGGCGCAGGAAGACCTGGGCGAGCGGGCCGATCGACAGCGCGTAGAGCACCGTGCCGACGCCGACGGAGCCGCCGAGCAGGAAGCCGGTGGTGACCACCGCGATCTCGATCAGGGTCCGGGTCAGCCGGATCGACCGGCCGGTCAGCCGGTGCAGTCCGGTCATCAGGCCGTCCCGGGGGCCGGGGCCGAAGCGGGCCGCGATGTACAGGCCGGTCGCCACGCCGTTCAGCACGATGCCCAGCACCAGAAGGGGGATCCGGATCGGCAGGCCGTGGCCGTCCGGGAGCAGCGCCAGGGTGCCGTCCATCGCCAGGCCGATCACGAACACGTTCGACACCGTGCCCAGACCCGGGCGCTGCCGGATCGGGATCCACAGCAGCAGCACGACCGCGCCGACGACGATCGACACCACCCCGATCGTCAGCCCCGTCCGCTCGGCCAGGCCCTGGTGGAGCACCCCCCACGGCTCCAGGCCGAGCCCCGCCCTGACGAGCAGCGCCGAGCTGATCCCGTACAGGGTCAGGCCGGCGTAGAGCTGGACGAGCCGGCGGGTGAGGTGCCGGCCGCGCTGGCCGGAGGCGATGGACATGGAGCTGCCCCCCTGGGGTGGTGTACGGGAGTGGATCGCGGCCCGGTGTGGTGACGGTGGACCGACTCATGACACTCTGTGGCGGGAGAACGGATGCCAACCATGGCCAATTCGAGGAAGGTGGACTGATTTCCATGGCTCAGTGGACTTCAGCCGTCGGGGCCGCCCAGCTCGCCCGGCAGCTCCAGGCGCAGCAGCCCCGCCCCGCGGGTCCCGGCGCCAGGAAGCCGCCCGCCTACCGCGCCCTCGCCGACGGCATCCGCCTGCTCGTCCTGGAGGGCCGGGTGCCGGTCGCCGCCCGGCTGCCCGCCGAGCGCGAGCTCGCCCTCGCCCTCACCGTCAGCCGCACCACCGTGGCCGCCGCCTACGAGGCGCTGCGCACCGAGGGCTTCCTGGAGTCCCGGCGCGGCGCCGGCAGCTGGACCGCCGTCCCGGCCGGCAACCCGCTGCCCGCGCGCGGTCTGGAACCGCTGCCGCCCGAGACCCTCGGCTCCCTCATCGACCTCGGCTGCGCGGCCCTGCCGGCCCCCGAGCCGTGGCTGACCCGCGGCATCCAGGGGGCCCTGGAGGAACTGCCGCCGTACGCGCACACCCACGGCGACTACCCGGCCGGGCTCCCCGCCCTGCGCGCCATGCTGGCCGAGCGCTACACCGCCCGGGGCATCCCGACCATGCCCGAGCAGATCATGGTCACCACCGGCGCCATGGGCGCCATCGACGCCATCTGCCACCTCTTCGCCGGGCGCGGCGAGCGGATCGCCGTCGAGTCCCCCTCGTACGCCAACATCCTCCAGCTCATGCGGGAGGCGGGCGCCCGGCTGGTCCCCGTCGCCATGTCCGACGGGCTCGGCAGCTGGGACCTCGGCCGCTGGCGCCAGGTGCTGCGCGACGCCGCGCCCCGCCTCGCGTACGTGGTCGCCGACTTCCACAACCCGACCGGCGCCCTCGCCGACGAGGACCAGCGGCGGCGGCTGGTGGAGGCCGCCCGCGCGGCCGGGACGGTGCTCGTCGTCGACGAGACCATGACCGAGCTCCACCTCGACGACGACGTGGAGATGCCCCGCCCGGTCTGCGCCTTCGACCCGGCCGGCTCCACCGTCCTGACCGTCGGCTCGGCCAGCAAGGCGTTCTGGGCCGGGATGCGGATCGGCTGGGTGCGCGCCGCCCCCGACGTCATCCGCTCCCTGGTCGCCGCCCGCGCCTACGCCGACCTGGGCACGCCCGTCCTGGAGCAGCTGGGCGTCAACTGGCTCATGCGCACCGGAGGCTGGGAGGAGGCGGTCGCCCTGCGCCGGGCGCAGGCCCGCGAGAACCGGGACGCGCTCGTCTCCGCGGTCCGCAGGGAGCTGCCGGAGTGGGAGTTCGAGGTGCCGAAGGGCGGGCTGACGCTCTGGGTGCGCACCGGCGGGCTCTCCGGCTCGCGGCTCGCCGAGGCGGGTGAGCGGGTCGGCGTCCGGGTGCCCTCCGGTCCCCGCTTCGGCGTCGACGGCGCCTTCGAGGGGTACGTCCGGCTGCCGTTCACCGTCGGCGGCCCGGTCGCCGACGAGGCCGCGAGCCGGCTCGCGGCGGCGGCCCGGCTGGTGGAATCGGGGCTCGGCGGGGGAGTGGAGCCGCCCCGGACGTTCGTGGCCTGAGGGCGAGCGGGCCGTACCGCGACCGGCCGTGGCCGGTCGAGCCCGCCCACGCGCGCGGCCGGATCGGGCTCACCCACGCGCGCGGCTGTTCGGGCCCGCCCACGCGCGCGGCCGGATCGGGCCCGCCCACGCACGCGGCTGGATCGGGCTCACCCACGCGCGCGGCTGTTCAGGCTCACCCACGCGCGCGGCCCGTCGGGCTCATCCCCGCGCGCGGCTGCTTCGGGCTCGCCCACGCGCGCGTGGAGACGGCGAAGGCCGGTACCGACCCTTCGGGGTCCGTACCGGCCTTCGCCGTCCGAGCGCGCGGGGCGCGGGCCGGTCAGCCCTCCGCCGGGACCGGGGCGTGGCGCGGGAACGGGCCGGGGGTCGGCTCGGCCGCGGCCTCCGGGACCTTCTCCAGCGCCACCGTGGCCGCCGCCCGCCGCTCCGGGAGCAGGTCGAGGACGGCCTGCCGGTCGGTGTCGCCGACGGCGTCGTCGTACGGGTCGGGCGTCGCCGGCACCTGGAGCCGGAGGACCTGCCCGGTGCCGAGGCGGGCGTAGCCCCGGCCCGGCGGGACCTGCGGGGTCGGGGTGGTGTGCGGCGCGGCGCCCAGCACCGCGGCGACCTGCTCGGCGGAGGCGGGGCCGAGCACCACGCGGGCGCGGGTGTGCGCGCGTACGCCCTCGTGGAGCGCGTCGGCCGTCTCGAACTGCTCCGCCACCACCACCGTCACCTGGGCGGCCCGGCCGTGCCGCAGCGGCACCTGGAGCAGCTCCTGGGGGTCGGGGCGGCCTTCGGAGGCGGCCAGGTGGCCGAGGGCGCCGGGGCGGTCGAGGAGGATCCACAGCGGGCGGCGGGAGTCCTGCGGGACCGGGTGGCCCGCCTGCCGGGCGCGGTTGGCGGAGATCAGCCGGCGCTCGGTCTCGTGGGCGGCCCACTCCAGGCTCTCCAGGGCGCCGGACAGCTCGCTCTCGACGCCGAGGACGCCGTCGCGGCCGACCAGGCAGGCGTACTCGCCGGCGCCCGAGCCGTCCACGATCAGCACGTCGCCGTGTTCGAGGGCCTGGAGCGCGAGGGAGCGCAACAGGGTGGTGGTGCCGCTGCCGGGCTGGCCGACGGCGAGCAGGTGGGGCTCGGTGGAGCGGGGGCCGGTGCGCCAGACGACGGCCGGCGCGTCCTCGGCGCCGTCCGCCGAGACGACCGGCACGGTCCGCTGCACGGCGTCGGCGTCGGTGAAGCCGAGCACGGTCTCGCCCGGGGCGGTGACGAACCGCTGGGCGGCGATGGTGGTCGGGAGGGCGGGCAGCACCTCCATGACGAGGCGGTTGCCCTCCTCGTCCCAGTCGAAGCGGTACTCGCGGCCGCGTCCCGACTTGGCGTGGAGCAGCTGCTCGATGCGGGCGCGGGAGGCCGGCTCGCCGTCCGGGAAGTACGGGGGGTAGGAGATCCGCAGCCGGGTGGGGCGGCCGTTCGCGTCGAAGGCGTGGTCGGCGAAGGTCCGGCTCCAGTCGCCGCCGTGGGCGTAGAGCGGCTCCGGGTCCTCGGGGACGGAGAAGTACGGCACCAGGGCCTCGTAGAGGCCCTTCAGCCGGGCGATCTCCGCCTCGTCGGGGCCGGTCTTCACGACCGGTTTCTCACGCCCCTTCCACGCGGCGGCGCCCATGAGCGCGACGAGCGCGAGCAGCGGCCCGTACGGCGCGAGGGCGACGACCAGGACGCAGGCCGCGACCAGGAACAGCGTGGGACCGCGCCGCTCCTTGGGGGTCGCGGCCCACTTGGTCCGCGCGGTCGCGGCCAGCTTCCGCAGACCACGGGAGACCGTGATCAGCGGGTGGAGCACGTCGGTGGCGCTGTCGGCGGCCGACCGCGCGATCTCTCGGCTGCGCGCCAGCTGCGCGCTGCCGCTGCTCAGAATGCGGGGGAGTGGTCGCCGGGCCACGTCGTACTCCTGAAGGGGTGGAAGGGGGTGAGAGGCGTCAGAACTTGATTCCGCCCAGCAGGCCGGCCAGGCTCTGGCCGCCTGCCGTGATGCTCGGCGCGATGGCGGTGCCCGCCAGGTAGAAGCCGAAGAGCGCGCAGACGAGGGCGTGCGAGGCCTTGAGGCCGTCCTTCTTGAAGAACAGGAAGCAGATGATGCCGAGCAGGACGACGCCTGAGATGGACAGGATCATGGGGTGTTCTCCTGGTTGAGGGGACAGTCACGATCAGTCCTTCCAGGTTCACGGCAAGTATCTATGTGACTAAAGGTTCATTCGGGTGAATAGCGGGCGTTTTCACTTGACCGGCGGACGCCGGTCCCCGTCCCGGGTGGCGAAACCGCCGAACTGGGGTAAGGGGGCACCGAAGGGCCCGGTCACGGCTGGTGGACGCGGTGATCCTTGCCTCGGCCGGACGCGGTCATGTCACCGCGCGGGCAGTACCCTGTCGATTCACTCGTACGGCCGCGCTTGCCGTGCGCAGGTCAAGGGCAGGCGGTACCGGGCGGCACGCGCGCGGGACGCCGGCGGAGCACGGAAGGCGGTTGTGAAGATGAGCGAGACCCCGGACCCCGAGGTCGTCGAGCTGGCGTCGAAGGTCTTCGACCTGGCGCGCGCCGGAGACGCCGCGGCCCTCGCCGCCTACGTCGACGCGGGCGTCCCCGCGAACCTCACCAACGACCGGGGCGACACCCTCCTCATGCTCGCCGCCTACCACGGCCACGCCCCCGCGGTCACCGCCCTCCTGGAGCGCGGCGCCGACGCCGACCGCGCCAACGACCGCGGCCAGACCCCGCTCGCCGGCGCCGTCTTCAAGGGCGAGGACGCCGTCGTCCGCGCGCTCGTGGCCGGCGGAGCGAATCCGGAGTCCGGCACTCCGTCCGCCGTCGACACCGCCCGCATGTTCGGCAAGACCGAGCTCCTGGAGCTCTTCACGACCCGGTGAACGACAGCTGAACCCCAGGTGGGAGCGGTGTCGTAAATGTGGTCGCGGCGGTGGAAACGGTCGGTCATCATGACGACAAGCCCGGCCGTCCGACCGGGCCATGGACGAGAGGCAGAGGAAGATGAGCAGCGCACACAAGCGGCGACGTACGACGGACGGCCCGACCTGTTGTCCCGCGGCCTACTAGGGCGGCCACCGTGCGGACGGGCCCAGCGCCCGCCCCGGTCCACCCCGGTCCATCCCGTCGTGTCGACAGCTTGATGTGAGGCGTCTTCCCATGTTCGAACCAGCCATAGCGCCGAGCGGCACCCTGCTCGGTCTGCTGCAGAGGGGCCGCGGCGACGGCACCCTGCACGCCCTCGCCGCCCCCCGCCCCGAGGCCCTCGCGGCCCTGGACCGGTGCGTGCTCGCCGACCCCCGCCACGACTGGCGGATCGAGAACCGCTCCCTCTACTACGCCCGGCTCTACCTCGACCTCCACGGAGGTCTGGAGGCCGTCGAGGCGCACCTCTTCGCGCCCGAGGACCACCTCGACACCGAGGAGCACCGCACCGGGCTCGCCCTCGCCGTCCTCGGCCACCTGGCCGCCTACGGACGCCACGACGCCCTGCTCCTGCTCCGGCGCTACGCGGCCACCGGGGCCAACTGGGCCTGGGCCCTCGACGAGCTCGCGCTCCGCGACGACGACGCGGGACTGCGCTCCCTCGCCGAGCCCGTCCTCGCCCGCTTCCCCCAGGACGAGGAGGGCGACGCAGCCCTCGCCGGCACCGTCCGGGACGCCTTCGAGCCCCGCCCCTGGCGGCTGTGGGCCGAGGACCAGCGCGACGCCGTCGGCGCCCGCGTCCGCGCCGCCCAGGAACAGGGCTCCTTCGACCGCTGGCAGCGGCAGCTGCGCCCCACCGGGCCTCGCCCCGGCTGGAGCGTGCGCGCCGTCCTCGACTGGGCCCAGGAGGGGTACGAGCGCGGCGCCGACCTGGCGGGACCCGCCGCCCGCTGCCTCGCCGCGGTCGCCGGGCCCGAGGACCGCCCCGAGCTGCTCGCCGCCGGCCGCGACGGCGCCCCCGGCGCGCGTGCCGCCGTCCTGCACCACCTGGCCGCCGGCCGGGACCCCGCGGTCCTCGACCTCGTCGAGGCCGCGGCCGACGGCGTCCATCCCCTCGACAGCGCGGCCGCCGCCGAGGCGTCCGCCCAGGGCGAGCCGTACGGCGACGTCCCCGGCGCCGTCGACCGCGACGCCCTGCACGTCGCACGGGCCGCCGTCACCGCGTACCTCCGCATGTGCGGCGACGACGCCGTCGCCCGCGCCCGCGCGTGGGTCGACCGACCCGACCCCCTCGGCGCCGCCGCCGGCGAACTCCTCGCCGCGCGCGGCGAGGACCGGGACTCCCGGCTCGTCCTCGGCGCGCTGCGCACCGCCATCCGCGCCGCCGGGCCCGACGCGCCCGCCCTCGGCGCCCTCGTCGACGGCGCCGGGCGCCTCGGCATCGCCTGCGCGGCCCCCGTGCTGCGCCACGTCTACCGGGAGACGGCCTCCTCCCAGCTGCGCGGCCGCACGGCCCGCGCCCTCGCGGCCACCGACCCCTCCTTCGCCAGCGGCTTCGCCGTCGAATGCCTCTGGGACTGCGAGGAGACCACCCGCGAGATCGCGGCCCAGCACGCCGAGACGGCCGACGTCCGCGTCGCCGAGCGATTGCGCCGCCTCGCCGCCGACCCGGCCGAGGAGGTCGAGGTCCAGACGGCCGTCCGCAACCGCATCGGCCCCGACCTCCAGGTCTGACCCGACACCCTCCGCCCCCGCCCGGGGCGGCGCGGCCCCCGGCACGACCCGCCGAGCGAGGCCCCGCCCCGGGCGGGGGCGGTGCCGGTCGGAGTCTGTACGGCGCGGGCGGTGGCGGTCCTGGTGGTTCGGCGCGGACGGTGACGGTACTGGGCCGGGTGGCGCGGACGGTGACGGTCGGGTCGGTACGGGGCCGGGTGGCGCGGACGGTGACGGTCCGGTCGGTACGGGGCCGCCCGGCGCGGACGGTGCCGGGTCGGAGTCGGTACGGCGCGGGCGATGCCGGCGGCGCGGGCGGTGCCGGTAGTGCAGGGCCGGGCGGCGCGGGCGGTGTCGGTACGGCCGGGCGGCGGTCGTTCCGTTCGCGTACCGGAGTCGTCTCTCCCGCGCGGGGCGGGAAAAGCTCACGGGACGTTCCCCCCGCGTCCAGATCCACGTCGGCGGGGACACGTCGGGCGGGACGAGAACACCCGTATGCGTGTCGTCATCGTCACCGAATCCTTTCCCCCCGACATCAACGGTGTGGCGCACTGCGCCCTGCAGACCGCGCGCCACCTCGTCCGCCGGGGCCACCAGCCCCTCGTGATCGCCCCGGCCGTCCCCGACCCCGCCGCCGACGCCGACGCGCCGTGCCCCGTGGTCCGCGTCCCCTCCCTGCCCCTGCCCGGCTACGCACAGGTGCGTGTCGCCCTCCCCAGCCGCCGCGTCGCCGCCGCCATCGCCGCCCACCGCGCCGACCTCGTCCACCTCGCCGGGCCCTTCGTCCTCGGCGTCCGCGCGATGGCCGCCGCCACCCGCCTGCGGGTGCCCACCGTCGCCGTCTACCAGACCGATCTCGCCGGGTACGCCCGCACCTACGTCGGCCACGGGGAGGCCACCGCCTGGCGCCGGCTCCGCGCCGTCCACGGCGCGGCCGACCGCACCCTCGCCCCCTCCCGGGCCGCCCGCCGCGACCTGGAGGCGCACGGCATCGCCCGCGTACGCCTCTGGGGCCGGGGCGTCGACACCACCCGCTTCCACCCCGGCCACCGGGACCCGGAGCTGCGCCGCGCCCTCGCCCCCGACGGCGCGCTCCTCGTCGGGTACGTCGGCCGCCTCGCCCCGGAGAAGCGGGTGGACCTCCTCGCCGCCACCGACGGGCTGCCCGGCGTCCGGCTCGTGGTCGTCGGCGACGGACCCAGCGAGCCCGCCCTCCGCGACCGGCTCCCGGGCGCCCACTTCCTCGGCCGGCGCACCGGCGACGACCTCGCCCGGATCTTCGCCTCGCTCGACGTCTTCGCCCACACCGGCCCCTACGAGACCTTCTGCCAGACCGTCCAGGAGGCCATGGCCAGCGGACTCCCCGTGATCGCCCCGGCCGCCGGCGGCCCGCTCGACCTCGTCGCGCACCGCCGCACCGGCCTCCTCGTGCCCCCGGAGGACCCGCTCCCCCTCCGCGAGGCCGTCGCCGCCCTCGCCGCCGCCCCAGCGCTGCGCGCCGCCTACGGCAGAGCGGGCCGGGCCGAGGTCGAGGGACGCACCTGGGAGGCCCTCGGCGACGAACTCATCGGCCACTACCTGGAGGTGCTGCGCGAGCGGACGGCGGTGGCGGCGTGAACGGGGGGACCCGCACGAGGACCGACACCGCCCGGGCGGGCGGCGCGCGCCACGCCTCGTACGGCCGCGAGGGGCTGCGCATCGTGCGCCTCGCGAACTTCGTCACCCCCACCTCGGGCGGCCTGCGCACCGCGCTCGACCGGCTCGGCCGCGGCTACCGGGAGGCCGGCCACGAGCCCGTCCTGGTCGTCCCCGGCGCCACCGCCGGCGACGAGCAGACCCCGCAGGGCCGGGTCGTCACGCTCCCCGGGCCCGAACTCCCCGGCACCGGCGGCTACCGCGTCCTCGCCGACCGGCGCCGCCTCGCCGAGCTCCTGGACCGGCTCGCCCCCGACCGCGTCGAGGTCTCCGACCGCACCACCCTGCGCTGGACGGGGGAGTGGGCCAGGCGCGCCCGCGTCCCCTCGGTGATGGTGTCCCACGAGACCGCCGACGGCGTCCTGCGCACCTGGGGCGTCCCCGCGCCGCTCGCCGCCCGCGCGGCCGACCGGCTCAACCGCCGCACTGCCTGGGCCTACGGCCGGATCGTGTGCACCACGGCCTGGGCGGAGGAGGAGTTCGTCCGGGTCGGCGCCCGCAATGTCGTACGCGCTCCGCTCGGCGTCGACCTGGAACACTGCCGGCCCGGCCGGCGCGACCCCGGCGTCCGCGCCCGGTACGCGGAGGGCGCCGCCGTCCTGCTCGTGCTCTGCTCCCGCCTCTCCGTGGAGAAGCGGCCCGGCACCGCCGTGGACGCCCTCGCCGGCCTCCTGGACGCCGGGGTGCCGGCCCGGCTGGTCGTCGCGGGCGACGGGCCGCTGAGGCCCGGCCTGGAGCGGCGAGCGCGCGAACGGGGCCTCCCCGTCCGGTTCCTCGGCCATGTCGCCGACCGGGAGGAACTGGCCGACCTCCAGGCGGCCGCCGACCTCTGTCTGGCCCCCGGCCCCGCCGAGACCTTCGGGCTCTCCGCCCTGGAGGCCCTGGCCTGCGGGACACCCGCCGTCGTCAGCGCCTCCTCCGCCCTCCCCGAGGTCGTCGGCGCGGCCGGCGCGGCCGCCGCCGACACCCCGGCGGCCTTCGCGGACGCGGCCCGCGGCCTGCTCGCCCTCCCGGAGGCCGCCCGCAGGGCCGCCGCACGCGCGCGTGCCGAGCGTTTCTCCTGGGACCGCTCGGTGGCCGCCTTCCTCGAAGCCCACGAGGCGGCCACGGCCCCGGCCAGGTCCCCGGAGACCTTCCCGGCGGCCGGCGCGGTGGCCCCGGTGGCCCCGGTGGCCCCGGCGGGGCCACCGCTCACGGGCCCCGCCGAGACCGCCGCCGGAGAGCGGGCGCCGGCCCGGAGCCGGGGGGCCGGCGCGTGACCCCGCTCCGGGAGGACCGCGTCCCTCCCCAGGCCCCCGCACCGGAGAAGGAACGCACCGCGATCCCCTCCGGTGAAACCGCCCCGGCTCCGGCCGTCCCCGCCCGCCGGGAGGGCGCTCCGGCCCTCGCCCCGCCCGCTCGTCAGGAGGGCGCCCCCGCGCTCGGCACGCCCGTCTCCCGTGCGCCCGTCTCCCGTGCGCCTGTATCCCGTGCGCCCGTCTCCCGTGCGCTCGTCCCCGGTGCGCCGGCCTCCGGTACGCCCGTCTCCCGTGCCTCCGCCGCCGGCGCCACCACCCTTGTGGGCGCGCCCCCGGCCCCCGGCGCCCCCGCTCGCGCGGATGCCGCGGACGCCGCGGAGGTCGCGGCGCTGCGGTTCGTGGTGCTCGGGGACTCCTTCAGCGAGGGGGTCGGGGACCGGGCGGCGGGGGCGTGGCGCGGGTGGGCCTCGCTGCTCGCCGACGGGCTCGCCGGGCCGGGGCAGCGACTGGAATTCGTCAACCTCGCCGTCAGCGGCGCCCTCAGCTCCGACGTCGCCGAGGACCAGGCGCCGCGCGCGATCGCGCTCCGGCCGCACCTCGCCTCCGTCGTGGTCGGCGTCAACGACACCCTGCGGCACACCTTCGACATCGGTCTCTTCGCCCGCCGCATGGACGGGGTCCTCGGGGCGCTCGACGCGGCCGGAGCCGTACTCCTGACCGCCTGTCTCCCCGACCCGGGCCGGATGCTGGGCCTGCCGGCGCCGCTGGCCCGGCCCCTCGCCCGGCGGCGGCGGTCCGTGAACGCGGTCGTGCACGCGCTGACGGCCCGGCACGGCGCCGTCCACCTCCACCTCGCCGAACCGGCCTGGACCACCGACCGGGCGCTGTGGAGCGCCGACCGGCTCCATCCCGGCGAGCGCGGCCACCGCGCCGTCGCCGGGGCCTTCCACCGGCTCCTCGCCGAGCGCGGCCTCGCCCGGGGGCCCGCGCCGTCCCCGTCGGCGTCCGAACCGCCGCCCACGCGCGCGGAGACCGCCCTCTGGCTCGCCACCGCCGGCACCGGCTGGGTCCTGCGCCGCAGCCGCGACCTGCTGCCGCAACTCCTGCTGCTCGCCGGGGAGGAACTCCTCCACCGCGCCGCGGGCGCCGGGACCGGCCCGCTGGACGCGCGCGCCGAGACCGCCCTCGCCGAGGCCCTCGCGGCGACAATGGGGGAATGAGCGGGCGCTGGGAGTTCTGGATCGACCGGGGCGGCACCTTCACGGACGTCGTGGGACGACGCCCCGACGGGCGGCTCGTCACCCGCAAGGTCCTCTCCCACGACCCGGCCCGCCGCCAGGACGCCGCCGTGGCCGGAATCCGGCTCCTGATGGGCCTCGGCCCCGGCGAGCCCGTCCCCGCCGACCGGATCGCCGTCGTCAAGATGGGCACCACCGTCGCCACCAACGCCCTCCTGGAACGGCGCGGGGAACCCACCCTGCTGCTGATCACGGAGGGCTTCCGCGACGCCCTGCGGATCGCCTACCAGAACCGGCCCCGCCTCTTCGACCGGCACATCGTCCTCCCCGAGGCCGTGTACGCGCGCGTGGCCGAGGTCCCCGAGCGGGTGGACGCCCGGGGCACGGTCGTCCGGCCGCTCGACGAGGACGCCGTCGCCGCCGCGCTCGCCGCCGCCCACCGGGACGGCCTCCGCTCCGCCGCCGTCGTCCTCATGCACGGCTACCGCCACCCCGACCACGAACTGCGCGTCGCCGCCGCCGCCCGCGCCGCCGGATTCACCCAGGTCAGCTGCTCGCACGAGGTCAGCCCGCTGATCAAGCTCGTCCCGCGCGGCGACACCACCGTCGTCGACGCCTACCTCTCGCCCGTGCTGCGCCGCTACGTCGACGAGGTCGCCGCCGAACTCGCCGGGGTGCGCCTGATGTTCATGCAGTCCAACGGCGGGCTCCGGGAGGCCGCCCACTTCCGCGGCAAGGACGCCGTCCTCTCCGGACCCGCGGGCGGTGTCGTCGGCATGGCCCGTACCTCCGCCCAGGCCGCGCACGAGCGGGTCATCGGCTTCGACATGGGCGGCACGTCCACAGATGTGTCGCACTACTCCGGGGCCTTCGAGCGTGAACTCGGTTCACAGGTCGCCGGGGTGCGGATGCGGGCACCCATGATGAGCATCCACACCGTCGCCGCCGGCGGCGGCTCCGTCCTCCACTACGACGGCCGCCGCTACCGCGTCGGACCCGACTCGGCCGGCGCCGTCCCCGGCCCCGCCTGCTACCGGCGCGGCGGACCGCTCACCGTCACCGACGCCCAGGTGATGCTCGGCCGCATCCAGCCCGCCCACTTCCCCGCCGTCTTCGGCCCGCACGGCGACGAACCCCTCGACGCCGACATCGTCCGCGAGCGGTTCACCGCCCTCGCCGAGGAGGTCGGCGGCGACCGCACTCCCGAGGAGGTCGCGGCCGGCTTCCTGCGCATCGCGGTCACCGACATGGCCAACGCCGTCAAGAAGATCTCCGTCCAGCGCGGCCACGACATCACCCGCTACGCGCTCACCTGCTTCGGCGGAGCCGGCGGCCAGCACGCCTGCGCCGTCGCCGACGCCCTCGGCGTCGACACCGTCCTCGTCCCCCCGCTCGCCGGGGTCCTCTCCGCCTACGGCATCGGACTCGCCGACGCCACCGCCCTGCGCGAGCGGTCCGTCGAGGCCCCGCTCGACGCCCCCGGCACCCCCGCGCGCGTGACCGCCGTCGCCGCGGAACTCGCCGACCGCACCCGGGCCGAGCTCCGCGCCGACGGCCTCCCCGACCCCGCGATCACCACCCACGCGCGCGTACTCCTCCGCTACGCCGGCACCGACGCGAGCCTCCCCGTCGACCTCGGCCCCGCCGCCGCCATGGCGGCCGCCTTCACCGCCGACCACCGCACGCGCTACGCCTTCACCATGGACAAGCCGCTCGTCGTGGAGGCCGTCACCGTCGAGGCCGTCGGCACCGCGGGCCCCCACGGCCCCGTCCACCTCGCCCCGGGAGCCCGCACCGGCCCCCTCGTCCCCCGCGCCACCGTCCGCACCCACGACGGCACCGCCGCCACCGACACCCCGCTCCACCGCCGCGAGGACCTCCGCCCCGGAGACACCGTCGACGGGCCCGCGATCCTCGCCGAGGACGACGCCACCACCGTCGTCGACCCCGGCTGGCGGGCCACCGCCGCCCCCACCGGCCACCTGCTGCTCACCCGGGCCGTCCCGCGCCCCGCCCGCACCGCCGCCGGCACCGACGTGGACCCGGTCCTCCTGGAGGTCTTCCACAACCTCTTCATGGCCATCGCCGAGCAGATGGGCGTCCGCCTGGAGAACACCGCCCACTCCGTCAACATCAAGGAACGGCTCGACTTCTCCTGCGCGCTCTTCGACGCCGAGGGCAACCTCGTCGCCAACGCCCCCCACATCCCCGTCCACCTCGGCTCCATGGGCGAATCCATCAAGGAGGTCCTGCGCCGCCGCGCCGGCGACCTCCGCCCCGGCGACGTCTACGCCGTCAACGATCCCTACCACGGTGGCACCCACCTCCCCGACGTCACCGTCGTCACCCCCGTCTTCGACGACACCGGGACCGCGCTCCGTTTCCTCGTCGCCTCCCGCGGCCACCACGCCGAGATCGGCGGCATCACCCCCGGCTCCATGCCCGCGTTCAGCCGCACCATCGACGAGGAGGGCGTCCGCTTCGACAACTGGCTCCTCGTCCGTGACGGCCGGCTCCGCGAGACCGAGACCCGCGCCCTCCTCACCGGCGCCCCCCACCCCTCCCGCGACCCCGGCACCAACCTCGCCGACCTGCGGGCCCAGATCGCCGCCAACGAGAAGGGCATCGAGGAACTCCGCAAGGCGGTGGCCGAGTTCGGCCTGGACGCCGTCCAGGCGTACATGGGCCATGTGCGGGCCAACGCAGAGGAGTCCGTCCGCCGGATCGTCGCCCGCCTCCACGACGGCGCCCACCGCTACGAGACGGACTCCGGCGCCGTCATCCAGGTCGCCGTCCGCGTCGACCGCGAACGGCGCTCCGCCGTCCTCGACTTCACCGGCACCTCGCCCCAGCTCCCCGGCAACGCGAACGCGCCCACCGCGGTCGTCATGGCGGCCGTCCTGTACGTCTTCCGCACCCTCGTCGACGAGGACATCCCGCTCAACAGCGGCTGCCTGGCACCCCTGGAGATCCGCGTCCCGCCCGGCTCCATGCTCGCCCCCGCCCCGCCGGCCGCCACCGTCGCCGGGAACGTCGAGACCTCCCAGGCCGTCACCGGAGCCCTCTACGCGGCCCTCGGCGTCCAGGCCGAGGGGTCCGGCACCATGAACAACCTCACCTTCGGCGACGACCGCGTCCAGTACTACGAGACGGTCGCCAGCGGATCCGGCGCGGGCGACGGCTTCGACGGCGCCGACGCCGTCCAGACCCACATGACCAACTCCCGCCTCACCGACCCCGAGATCCTGGAGTGGCGCCACCCCGTCCGCGTCGACGCCTTCGCCGTCCGCGCGGGCAGCGGCGGCCGGGGCCGCTGGCACGGCGGCGACGGCGTGGAGCGGCGGCTGAGGTTCCTGGAGCCGATGACGGTCACCCTCCTCACCGGGCACCGCAGGGTCCCCCCGTACGGGATGGCGGGCGGCGCCCCGGGCGCGCTCGGCGAGAACCTCGTCGAGCGCGCCGACGGCACCGTGGAGACCCTCGGCGGCGCCGCGACCACCGATGTCGCCCCCGGCGACGTGCTCGTCCTGCGCACCCCCGGCGGCGGCGGTTACGGCCCGCCGCCGGGGACCGAGGGGGGAGACCGGTCCTAGGGCGTGTCTGACCATTCCCGTCGGGTCCGGCCCGCCCGGCACGCACGCTCGCCGCACGGCCGAAACGCCCAAGTAGCTCCGCTACAAGGG